>NZ_WTLB01000001.1 GCF_011378855.1 Pseudoalteromonas sp. Z1A8
TGAATGGATTCAAGGTTAAAAAGCAATCAATTGAAAATAGTAGAATACGTTCCTAGAAAGAGTAATTCTACAGCCTCAACGCCACGTTAAGCGGCAAAAAATTGTTGGCTAAAATTGTGAACGGAGTGAAACAGCCAACTGTTTTTTGTCCGTTTGAACGTCTTGTTATGTGTATTATACGCCCAAATATCCGTTTTCTTTTTTAGCCTTTTGAAAGCAATCTATATTTGGAAATGGCCATAAACTTACTTCACCATATTCCTGCCATTTATCAAGAGTGCTCTGACCAAAGAAACCCAAAGAAATACATTTTAAAAAGTCTTCTTTAAATGTTGTAGATGGCCAATTGTACTCAATATCTGTTTTTAGGTACAATACCCATCTAGCAACAATTGATTTTGTTTCGTTTGATAAGGCATCCTTACCTCTAAGCTTATATTCTTTCATATCGCTATAAAGGCACCAAGCACCATGAGAAAAAACTTGTCGTATTGCATCATCATCTGATTCAGGAATTAAGTCTTCAAATTCATCATTTGATATTTGACCAGAGCTTAAACTACGGATAAGTTCGGCTAATCTATTTCGGGAAGTTCGATCAATCATAAATACACATAACAGCTTATTGAACACCACTTTGGGGGTTTATAACACCCCAAAACGGCGTATATTACATTGCTTAATAATTCCACTAAACAACTTCTATGTAAACAGGTAATTACGTATTTTGTAAAGTTATTGTTGTTAAAATACACCAAAACGACTTTTAATAATGTTATTGGACAAAACACGAACAACTGTCTATATATACAGTACGTTTTTAAAAGTTGAATATCATTTATGAAATCTCTCTTTCTAACCATGATTAAAGACCATATGTATAGCAAACGGTATGCAAAGAGCACTATTGAAGCTTATCTTTTTTGGATAGCTAGCTATATCCGCTTTAATAATATGCAGCACCCAAGCTCTATGGGAGACACTCAAGTAGAATCGTATTTGAACCATTTAGTAAACTCGCAAAACGTAGCGCAAGGCACACAAGCGCAGGCACTAAATGCGCTAAGTTTCCTATATAAAGAAATAATTAAGAGCCCCCTTTCATTATCATTAGACTTTGTAAAAAGTGAACGCCCAAGAAAACTACCCGTTGTGCTTACTCAAACAGAAGTTTCAGCGCTATTTAAACACTGTGTAGCAAAGCATTATTTACCCTGTGGATTACTTTATGGCAGTGGTATGCGATTAATGGAGGTACTGCGTTTACGAGTTCACGATATTGACTTTGACTATAACTGCATTCGAATTTGGGATGGCAAAGGAGGTAAAAATCGTGTTGTAACGCTTGCAGTAGAGCTCATACCGCAATTACGTTCTCAAATACAATTAGTTGATAGTTACCTGCAATTAGATCTGAAAAACCCCTTATATAGCGGCGCTTATATGCCGCATTTGTTATGTAAAAAATATCCAAACCATAATAAGCAGCTGGGCTGGCAATATTTATTTTCATCACATAAATTAAGTCTTGATCCCGAGAGTAAACAATTAAGGCGCCATCATATTGATGAAAAGCAATTACAACGCGCTGTTAAAAAAGCCGCTTTTGATGCAAATATTAGTAAGAGTATGCGTAACTCTTTCGCTACGCATTTGCTGCAAAGCGGCGCTGATATACGTACAGTACAAACACAACTAGGTCACAGTGACGTACGTACCACACAAATATATACCCATGTACTACAAAAAAATGCCAATGCCGTTATCAGTCCTTTTCAAGATTATAAACTTCCCTATTTAAAACAAAAAAGCACAGCCCACAAGCGCCATGCTTTTTAAATAAACCTTAATTCAGTTCGGTTTACAAACGAATACCGCCGTCTATTTCAACCACGCGACCGGTAAAAAAGTCGTTTTCGATTATGTATTGTGCAGTATGCGCAATTTCGTCGCTTTCGCCTAAGCGCCCGACTGGCGTTACTGCAAGCATACGCTGTTTGGCTTCGGGCTTCATGGCGTCGGTCATGGCGGTGCTTATTACACCTGGTGCAATAGCGCCTACACGTATACCAAAACGACCAAGTTCTTTAGCCCATGTGGTGGTAAGTGCCACTACGCCTGCTTTTGATGCCGCGTAGTTTGTTTGGCCTATGTTACCTGCTCGCGCTACGCTCGACATATTAACGATTACGCCGCCTTTACCTGATTCAATCATGTGGCTTGCCGCTTCGCGCCCTGCTAAAAACACACCTGTCAGGTTTACATCAATCACTGATTGAAATTGCTCAAGAGACATTTTTTTAACGACTTTACCGTCTTTTGCTTTTATAAACATGCCATCGCGTAAAATACCGGCGTTGTTTATAAGGACGCCAATGTGACCAAAATCGCTGTTAATGGTATTAAATACGTTTTCTACTTCGCTCTCATTTGTTACGTTTGCGGCATACCCTTTTATATTGCTAGTTACACCTTCAAGCTGCATTAGTTGCATAAGTTGCTCGCATGCGGTGTTTAATAAGTCTTGTGCCATATCTATTAAAGCGATATTTGCCCCCATAAGAGCAAACTTTTGCGCCATTGCAAAGCCTAAACCTTGTGCGCCACCGGTTATTACTACCGTGTTATTTTTAATTTCCACGCGTTGCTCCTACTTAGAAAACAGTTTAAAAATAGCACTAAAGTCATCACTACCCGCACCTTGGTGCTGTAGCATAGTGTATAAATTTTTAGCCATTGAACCCATTGGGGTTGTTGAATTACTTTGCTGCGCGGCTTCCATGGCAAGCCCTAAGTCTTTAGCCATTAAATCAACCATAAAGCCTGGTTTATAACCGTTACTTGCAGGTGCACCGTCCATTACACCTGGACAAGGATTATAAAGTTCAAGCGTCCAGTTACGGCCAGAACTTGCGGTCATTATGTCGCTAAGTACTTTAGGATCGAGGCCGTTATTGATGCCCATTTGTAGTGCTTCGCTGGTGCCTGCCATTAAAATGCTAAGTAGCATGTTGTTACATATTTTGGCAACTTGCCCTGCGCCAATATCGCCTGCATGAAATATGTTTTTACCCATATCACTAAGCACTGTATTTGCTTTATCAAACGCTGCTTTTTCGCCGCCTACAATAAAGGTAAGTGTGCCTGCAGTTGCGCCTGCAACGCCGCCCGACACCGGTGCATCTACAAAGTTTATGCCCTGATCGCCAAGCGCACTGCCTACAATACGAGCTGACTCTGCATCTATTGTAGAGCAGTCAATTACTAATGTACTTTTGCTCAGCACGTTAATTAAACCGCTGTCGTCGTTATTACCTAAGTAAAGCGATTTAACATGTTTGCCCGCAGGTAACATGCTAATAAGCACGTCAGCATTAGTTGCACAGTGCTTTGCATCAACCGCTGCTTTTGCACCTTTGCTTGCAAGCTCATTTACGACCGACTGGTTTAAATCGAACACGCTAACAGTATGCCCAGCTTTAATTAAGTTAGCCGCCATTGGGCCGCCCATATTACCTAAACCAATAAAACCTATGTTTAATTTACTCATAGTTGTTCCTTTTAGATACCAATTTTATTTAACAGCAAGCTCATTGAGCGGGTGATTTTCGCCAAAGCGGTTAGCAAAAAAGCTATCTATTATTGTTTGTGGTACATCACTAAGTGTTTTGTATTGCCAATTTGGCGCACCGTCTTTATCTATTAGTAGCGCTCTTACGCCTTCTTGAAACTCACCTACTTCGCCAGCGCGTACCGACATACCCAGTTCCATTTTAAAACACGCTAATAAGCTTTTGCCTTGGCTTATTTTTAATTGCTCACTAACCAGTGCACAGCTTAGTGGGCAGCCATGCTTAAGTGATTTTTGAGCGCGTTGTAGCCATTTATCGTCAGTGGTTAACCCTAAAATATAATCAACTTGCTCCTGCAAGGTTGTAAACTCACCCAGTTTTTGAATCGTTTTTAGGTTAGCTTTTACGTTGCCTTTGGGCATACGCGCCGACTGGTTATCTAAATCGGTGAGTAAATCGGTTAAACGCTCATGATTTAGGCTTGCAGTTTTGCCCCACTTGGCAGTTAAAATTTGTGCAAGCATGGCATCATATTTATTGCTATCGATAAAGTGATCGCTAAGCGATACAAAACGTGCGTCTTCGCAGTTTATAGAGGCCGATGTTAGCCCTAAAAATAACCCGACACTTTGTGGCATTTTATGTAAAAAGTAACTGCCGCCTACATCTGGGTATAAACCAATGGTTTGCTCTGGCATGGCAATGCGTGATTTTTCAGTTACGACGCGGTGGCTAGCACCAGCCATTAACCCTAAACCGCCGCCCATTACTATGCCGTTACCCCAAACGAGGATAGGTTTATCAAAGGTATGAATAAGATAATCAAGCTTGTACTCAAGCGTAAAAAACTCTTCAACTAAGCTTGTTGGTTTACCTTGCGCCATTGCATGATGAAGGCTTACAACATCGCCGCCTGCACAAAATGCTTTATCGCCTGCGCCCTTAAGGATGACCATGGCAATGCGGGTATCGGTTGCCCAAGTACGCAATTGCGGTTCAAGTAATTTGATCATCTCAAAATTAAGTGCGTTTAAGGCTTTTGGCGCATTGAGTGTAATAAGCCCAATTAAACTGCCGTTTTCTGCGGTTGCGGTTTCAAATACCACGGGTTCATCGGCGCTATTTAATAATGTTAAAGCACTCATTAGCCGTTTACCCAGTTAGCACGGCGTTTTTCTAAAAAGGCATTTACGCCTTCTTGTTGATCTTCTGTGTCAAATAAACCAACAAATAACTCGCGCTCAAGAGGCAATACACTTGCCATTGGTTGATGGCGCCCTTTTTGAATCAATGTTTTACATGCTGCAACTGAGGTGGGGCTTTGATCGGCCACTTGGTTAGCAAGTTTTAGTGCTGCCGCAAAGCTTTCACCCTGTGGTACTACTTCTTCTACTAAGCCAATTTGCAGGGCTTTATCAGCTTTTAAGCGCTCGCCGCATAAAATCATGCGCTTTGCCCAGCCTTCGCCTACAAGCCATGCTAAATTTTGTGTACCACCCGCACAGGGTAATAACCCAACTTTAGCTTCAGGCAGGGCCATTTGTGCTTGCTCTTCCGCTATACGTAAATCGCACGCAAGCGCTACTTCTAAACCGCCGCCCATTGCATAACCGTTTATGGCAGCAACCGACACACCTCTAAAATTAGTAAGTGCTTCAAATGCTTCACCAAATACACGCGACATGTCGGCGGCTACGCCTTTATCCCCACCTACAAATACGTTTAGGTCGGCACCAGCGCTAAAAAACTTCTCGCCTTCGCCAGTCAGTACTAAGGCATAAATATTTTTATTATTGTTTAGCTCGTTAACGGTATTTTTTAAATCAACTAGGGTGTCTTTTGTCCAGGTGTTTGCTGGCGGATTAGACATCGTTAAAATAGCAACATGACCTTCGGTTGTAAGTTCAATACTTGGATTAGATTTAGATTCTGACATACATTGCTCCTTATAAAACGTCGCTTGCTGACTCTGCTAAAATACGGCGCGCTATAATTACACGCATGATTTCGTTAGTGCCTTCTAAAATTTGATGAACGCGTACGTCACGTACATGACGTTCAAGCGGGTATTCTTTTATGTAACCGTAACCACCATGAATTTGCAGCGCGTCGTTACACACGGTAAAACCAACATCGGTAGCAAAGCGTTTAGCCATGGCGCAGTAAGTGGTTTTTTCGACGTCGTTATTATCTAGTTTAAATGCAGCAAGCCTAACCATTTGGCGCGCAGCTACCAGCTCGGTGTTCATATCGGCAATTTTAAATTGCAGCGCTTGAAACGCAGCGAGTGGCTTACCAAATTGCGTGCGTTCTTTTAAATATTCACGGGCGGTATTAAGTGCCGCTTGCGCTGTACCAATTGAACATGTGGCAATGTTAATTCGACCGCCATCAAGGCCTTGCATCGCAAATTTAAAGCCTTCGCCCTCAGCCCCTAATAAGTTGTGCGCAGGAATGCGTACATCTTCAAAGCTAATTAGGCGTGTAGGTTGTGCGTTCCAACCCATTTTTTCTTCTGCTTTACCGTATTCAACGCCTTTTGCGTCGGCAGGGACTACAAATGCCGAAATACCCGCAGCGCCTTCGCCGCCTGTACGTGCCATTACCACTAATACTTCGGTTTCGCCAGCGCCCGATATAAACATTTTTGAGCCGTTAATAACGTACTCATCGCCCTCAAGCACAGCTTTTGTTTTAAGTGATGCGGCGTCTGAGCCCGAGCCTGGCTCTGTTAAACAATAAGAGGCAAGTAACTCGCCCATTACTAATTGCTCTACGTATTGGTCTTTAACTGCATCGGTACCAAAACTTGCTACCATCCACGTTGCCATATTATGAATGGTCAACATGGCCGTGGTTGCTGTACAGCCCATTGCAAGCTGCTCAAAAATAATGCTCGAATCTAAACGTGATAAACCAAGGCCGCCCGCTTCCTCTGGCGTGTATAAACCACAAAAACCAAGCTCGCCTGCTGCTTTAATCGTGTCTTTAGGAAAAATATGTTCGCGGTCCCATTTTGCTGCATAAGGTGCGAGTTCTGACTCGGCAAATTGTCGTGCTGTTTGCGCAAAGGCTTGTTGATCTTCAGATAAGTTAAAGTCCATGTTAGACCTCTTTAATTGTGTAAGTTATGTTAGTTGTGTTGTTAGCGTTTCCCGTTACGGGGATATCGTGACGAGCGGCGAAGGTTTATGTGTGTTGTGTGTGAAGTAGCCTTCGCGCCCATCTTTATTATTAGTTATTCTTTTATTTACTCATTTTTTAATTACGATTATTTTAAGTTAATGCTCATATTTGGACCCGAAGCAATATCGTCTTCAAACCAACGTGAGGTAATCGTTTTAGTTTCTGTGTAAAAACGAATACCTTGCTTACCGTACGTGTGCGTATCGCCGTAAAACGAGCCTTTCCAACCAGTGAACGAAAAGAACGGAAGTGGCACCGGAATTGGCACATTAATACCTACTTGCCCTACTTCAATTTCGTGTTGAAATTTACGAGCTACTGCGCCGCTTGAGGTAAATAACGAGGTACCGTTACCGTAAGGGCTGTCGTTAATAAGTGCGATTGCTTCATCAAGCGTGTCTACAAACATACACGCTAGTACTGGGCCAAATATTTCTTCTTTGTATAAATCCATCTCTTTGGTTACATCGGTAAATAACGTTGGGCCAACCCAGTTACCTTGCTCGTACCCTTCAACTGTAAAGTCAGAGCCATCAATTAAACAGGTAGCGCCTTGCTCTTTACCACCAGCAATAAGCGATAAAATACGTGCTTTTGCTGCTTTTGATGTTTGTGGACCGTATGCCGCATTTGCATCATCCCATACACCTGGGCGTACATTTTCAAAGCCTGCTTTAATTTCGTCTACCCATTCGCTCGCTTGGCCTACAAATACAGCAACCGAAATACCCATACAGCGCTGGCCAGCAGCACCGACCGATGCACCAACTAGGTTATTTACAACGTGCGATTTACTTGCATCAGGCATAATAACCATATGGTTTTTAGCGCCAACACAGGCTTGCACACGTTTAAGATTTTGTGTGCCTTTAGAATATATATAAGCACCTACACCACACGAACCAACAAACGAAATAGCACGCACTGCTTTATCTTCTAATAGGCGGTCTACTTGTGGTTTTGTACCGTGAACAACTTGTAATACGCCTTTTGGTGCGCCGGCTTCAATAAATAGCTCGGCTAAGCGCATAGGTGTAAGAGGATCTTGTTCAGACGGTTTTAAAATAAAGGTGTTACCACACACAATAGCCAGCGGGAACATCCAAAGTGGGATCATCGCAGGGAAGTTAAACGGAGTAACGCCCGCACATACGCCAAGTGGCTGCATGTAAGAATACGTATCGATTTTACGCGCTACGTTTTCCATTGTTTCACCCATCATTAATGATGGAGCATTAGCTGCTTGTTCTACTACTTCAATGCCACGCCACACATCGCCTTTTGCATCTTCAAATGTTTTACCCAATTCGTGGCAAATAATAGTAGCAAGCTCATCGTGATGTTCTTTTAATAGCGCCGCGTACTTCATCATAATGCGAGCACGTTCTGTAATAGGTACGTCTTTCCATGTTTTAAACGTCTCAGAAGCTGAGGCAATTGCCGCGTCCATTTCTGACTCGGTGGTACATGGCACTTGTGCAAGTACTTCTTGAGTTGCTGGGTTTATAACATCGATAAGCTCTTTTGATGCTGATTGAATAAATTCGCCATTAATAAGTAGTGGTACTTGGTGCATGATTAAATCCTAGTGTGTGAGTTGTGTGTTCTCTTTTAAAATTGGTAGCGCCGCTTTGTTAGTATTATTAGTGCAGCGCTTTTATAGTTATTCGTACAGCTTTCTTATAACTATTAAATACCTAGTTAATATGCTTCTACGGCCATAGCAACCGCTTCACCGCCACCAATACATAAAGACGCGATACCTTTTTTAAGGCCTCGATTTTTAAGGGCATGAATAAGCGTTACTAAAATACGCGCGCCGCTTGCACCAATTGGGTGGCCAAGTGCACATGCGCCGCCATTTACGTTTACTTTGCTTTCATCGAGTTTTAACTCGTTAATAGCAAGCATGGTTACCATGGCAAATGCTTCGTTAATTTCCCAAAGGTCAACGTCGTTTACAGCCCAACCTGCTTTTTCAAGCACGCTGCTTATTGCGCCTACTGGCGCTACTGTAAATTCACTTGGTTTTTGAGAATGCGTGCTGTGCGCTACAATTTTACAAAGCGGTGTTAAGCCCTGCTCTTTTGCTTTTGATTCGCTCATTAATACAAGCGCTGCGCCACCGTCTGAAATTGACGATGAATTAGCCGCTGTAATGGTGCCGTCTTTTTTAAAGGCTGCACGTAAGGTAGGGATTTTTTCTGGGCGGGCGTTACCTGGTTGCTCGTCTATCGATACTGTTACATCGCCTTTGCGTGTTTGCATTGTGTGCGGGGCAACTTCGTTATCAAAACTGCCGTTTTGTATTGCTGCTTTTGCTTTACTTAATGAGCCCAGTGCAAACGTATCCATTTGCTCGCGGCCAATGCCGTATTCGTCGGCGGTGTCTTGTGCAAAACAGCCCATTGCTTTGTTGTCGTAAGCATCTTCAAGGCCATCGCTCATCATGTGATCTTTTATTTCGCCGTGGCCCATACGCATTCCGCCACGCGCTTTTGGAATAAAGTACGGTGCGTTAGTCATGCTTTCCATACCACCGGCAATAGCTGATTGAATAGAGCCTGCTTTAATTAAATCGTTTGCAAGCATGGCCGCTTTTAAACCAGAGCCACATACTTTGTTAATTGTTGTAGCACCGGTGCTAAGTGCAAGCCCTGCTTTTAACATTGCTTGGCGTGCGGGTGCTTGCCCAAGGCCTGCTGGTAATACACAACCCATAATTACTTCGTCTATTGCATTATTAGCTAAACCAGTTTGTGCAAGTGCACTGGCAATGGCGGTAGCGCCAAGCTCGGTAGACTGCGCATCACTTAACGCTCCCATAAAACCACCCATTGGGGTGCGTTTTGCTGCTACAATTACCACTGATTCTAAAGTCATAACTAACTCCGTTGTAATTTAATGCAAATAATTGTTAGTATATTTGCTCTATTAATTTAGTATTCATTTATTATTTAATACCTACACACAATACTAACGTTTACGCCAACGTCAACTAAAAACAGCTTAATTTTTAGTTTTAAAAGTGTAAGCATTATTTTCCAGCTGTTAGGCTGCATCAAGCAAATAAAATTAACTTATTGAATTCTAAGTATATAATTTGACATTTCACACCAACACTCCTTTATAAATAGCTTCAAATCACGCCAAGCTTTACCTTTACGTAAACTTCACTTATATTGGAGTTATTCGAATGAGGTAAATACAACTATGAAACCAGATAATCAAACAAACTTTGCAAGCTCAGCCAAAATGCCGACCAGTAATGAACAAACATTTAGCATTAGCGAACTCGCTAAAGAATTTGACATTACTACCCGTTCTATTCGCTTTTACGAAGACCAAGGGCTAATAACGCCAGACCGTAATGGTCAAACCCGTATTTATTCAAAACGCGACAAAGTGCGATTAAAACTAATATTACGTGGTAAACGATTGGGCTTTACGCTTGCCGAAACCGGCCGTTTGTTTGAACTGTACGACGCTGATAAGTCGAGCGCTAAGCAGCTGGTTACCATGCTTGATTTAATAGCTGATAAAAAGTCTGATCTATCTCAACAAATGGACGACATTAAAGTTGTTCTTATGGAATTAGTGACGGCCGAACGCCGCTGCAGAGACACACTTAACAAAATAGACGAGTAAGTAGCCTATTTTAAGAATAACAACACACTGACGACACACAGGAATGAATCATGAGCACTATTTCACTATATAAAGAAATGAACTTTGGCCTAGGCGAAACCGCCGATATGATCCGCGACCACGTAAATAGTTTTGCGAGTCAGGAAATTGCCCCACTTGCTGAAAAAACTGACTTAGATAACGCTTTTCCAAATCAACTTTGGACTCAAATGGGCGAAATGGGCGTACTGGGTATGACCGTATCTGAAGAGTTAGGCGGCGCAGGATTAGGTTACTTAGAACATGTTATTGCTATGGAAGAAATTAGCCGCGCAAGTGCCTCTATTGGCCTAAGCTATGGCGCGCATTCAAACCTGTGTGTTAATCAAATTAACCGTAACGGGTCACAAGCTCAAAAAGAAAAATACTTACCTAAGCTTATTAGTGGTGAGCACATTGGTGCCCTTGCAATGAGCGAGCCTAATGCAGGCTCTGACGTTGTATCAATGAAACTTAAAGCTGAGAAAAAAGGCGATAAGTACATTTTAAACGGCAATAAAATGTGGATCACCAATGGCCCAGACGCACATACGTTAGTTATTTACGCTAAAACAGATTTAGATGCCGGCGCTAAAGGTATTACCGCGTTTATTGTTGAGAGTGACTTTCCAGGGTTTTCAACAGCGCAAAAGCTAGACAAACTGGGCATGCGTGGCTCAAACACTTGTGAGCTGGTATTTGAAAACTGCGAAGTACCAGAGGAAAACATTTTAGGTAACTTAAACGAAGGCGTTAAAGTACTTATGAGTGGCCTTGATTATGAACGCGTAGTACTTGCAGCAGGCCCGCTTGGCATAATGCAAGCGTGTATGGATATAGTAGTACCGTATATTCACGAGCGTAAACAGTTTGACACCCCTATTGGTCAATTTCAGTTAATTCAGGGCAAAGTAGCCGACATGTATACACAAATGAATGCTGCGCGCTCATACGTATACACGGTAGCTCGCTCTTGTGACCGAGGTGAAACAACCCGTAAAGATGCCGCCGGTGCAATTTTATACGCCGCAGAGCTTGCAACTAAAATGGCACTAGATGCGATTCAAATTTTAGGTGGCAATGGCTACATAAACGAATACGCCACAGGCCGCCTACTTCGTGATGCCAAACTATACGAAATTGGCGCAGGTACATCTGAAATACGCCGCATGCTTATTGGTCGCGAACTTTTCACTGAAAGCCGTTAAGGATTAAACCATGACGATTTTAAAATCGAGCGTTAATCCTCACGATCCAACGTTTGTGCAAAACCATAAAAACATGTCGACGCTGGTGGATGATTTACGCAGTAAAGTAGCCACTATTAGCCAAGGCGGAGGCGCCGCATTAAAAGAGCGCCACGAAGGCCGTGGTAAGTTATTTGTACGCGACCGTATAAGTACGTTAATTGACGAAGGCTCACCGTTTTTAGAAATTTCGCAATTTGCGGCATTTGGTGTGTACGAACAAGCTATACCGTGCGCAGGTGTTGTAGCCGGTATTGGCCGTGTTAAAGGCATTGAGTGCATGATTATTGCAAACGATGCCACGGTTAAAGGCGGTACGTATTTTCCGCTTACCGTTAAAAAGCATTTACGTGCACAAGACATTGCAGAGCGTTGCCACTTACCGTGTATTTATTTGGTTGATTCGGGCGGTGCAAACCTGCCAGAGCAAGACGATGTATTTCCAGACAAGCTGCATTTTGGTCGTATTTTTTACAATCAAGCCCGTATGTCGGGCAAAGGCATTCCACAAATTGCTGTAGTAATGGGTTTATGTACCGCAGGTGGTGCGTACGTACCTGCAATGGCCGATGAAAGCATTATTGTAAAAGATCAAGGCACTATATTTTTAGCCGGCCCGCCGCTTGTAAAAGCAGCAACAGGCGAAGAAGTAACAGCCGAAGAACTTGGCGGCGCCGATGTGCACTGTAAAGTGTCGGGTGTGGCTGACCACTTTGCTGAAAACGATGAGCATGCGCTGTCTATTGCGCGCCAATGTATTGAGCGTATTAATTACACACGTCCTACAGCCCCTCTTCTAGAGGATGTAAAGCCACCTCGTTATGATATTAACGAGCTTTACGGCATTGTAGGCACCGACCTTAAAAAGCCGTTTGATGTACGCGAAGTAATAGCGCGCACAGTGGACGACTCATCATTTGATGAATTTAAACGCTACTTTGGTGAAACGCTGGTAACGGGTTTTGCCAGCATTTATGGCAACCCGGTTGGCATAGTGGCTAATAACGGTATTTTATTTAGTGAGTCGGCGCAAAAAGGCGCGCACTTTATTCAGCTGTGTGCTCAGCGCAATATTCCTTTGGTATTTTTACAAAACATTACTGGCTTTATGGTGGGTAAAAAATACGAAGCCGAAGGCATTGCTAAGCACGGCGCTAAAATGGTGATGGCGGTTTCGTGTGCTGATGTGCCTAAATTTACAGTACTTATTGGTGGCTCTTACGGCGCAGGTAACTACGGAATGTGTGGCCGTGCATTTGAACCTACCATGATGTGGATGTGGCCTAATGCCCGTATTTCGGTAATGGGCGGCGAGCAAGCAGCCGGTGTAATGGCGCAAGTTAAACAAGATGGTTTAGCACGCAAAGGTCAAAGCATGAGCGAGCAAGAAATCAGTGACTTTAAAAAGCCAATTATTGATCAGTACGAAGAGCAAGGTCATCCGTATTACGCCAGCGCCCGCTTGTGGGATGACGGCATTATAGACCCTGCCGATACGCGTAATGTATTAGGGCTTGCGTTAACGGCTGCGAACAACGCACCAAAACGTGATTCGAAATTTGGCGTATTTAGAATGTAACCGGAGCGCAAAATGTCAGTAACACTACAAATAACAAAATCTAATGTGGCTGTACTTGTGTTAAGCCGCCCAGAAAAAAGAAACGCATTTAACAGTGAAGTAATACACGAACTTATTCAGTGTATTGAACATGCAAATACGCTTGATATTCGCGCTTTGGTTTTGAAAACTGAAGGTAAGCATTTTTCAGCCGGTGCCGATTTAGCCTGGATGAAGTCGATGGCGGATAACAACTACGCCGATAATTTAGCTGACTCAATGCAATTAGCTAAATTAATGCAGGTATTAGCAAGCTCGCCCCATCCTACAATTTGCGCCGTACAAGGCGCTGCTTTTGGTGGTGCACTGGGCTTAATAGCCTGTTGCGACATAGCCCTTAGTAAAGACGACGCGCAATTTTGTTTAAGCGAAGTAAAGCTTGGCCTTATTCCGGCTGTTATTAGCCCGTATGTAATTAAAGCCATTGGTGAACGCGCTGCTCGCAGATATTTTTTAACGGCTGAGGTATTTGATGCACATACAGCTAAGCAACTGGGTTTAATTCATCAAGTAACCGGTAACTTAGACTGTGCACTCGATAACATGCTGCAAACACTTATTGATAACGGACCTATAGCAGTAAAAGCCGCCAAAGCATTAATTAACGATGTAGCAAATAAGCCGATTACCGATGAACTCATTGAGCTTACCGCTGAGCGTATTGCAAAAATTCGCGTATCTGAAGAAGGTCAAGAAGGGCTAACTGCCTTTTTTGATAAACGCCCACCCGCTTGGCAACTGTAGGATTAATTATGAACACACAACGATTACAAAAAATACTGATTGCCAATCGTGGAGAAATTGCGTGCCGCGTAATGCGCAGCGCAAAACAAATGGGCTTAACCACGGTCGCGGTTTATTCTGATGCAGACAAAAATGCCCAGCACGTAAAAATGGCTGACGAGGCTTACCATATTGGCGCTGCGCCAAGTAAAGACTCGTATTTAGTGGCAGACAAAATTTTACAAGTAGCTAAAGACTGCGGCGCTGATTGTATTCACCCGGGGTATGGTTTTTTATCTGAAAACAGCGAATTTGCTAAAGCCTGCGAAGCGAACAATATTGCTTTTGTAGGGCCACCAGCAAGCAGTATTGAAGCAATGGGGTCTAAAACCCGCGCTAAAGAAATAATGGCAGCTGCTAATGTGCCTTTAGTACCTGGTTATTACGGTGATAAACAAGATCCTGCTTTTTTACAAAGTGAAGCTGAAAAAATTGGCTACCCTGTACTTATTAAAGCCGCCTTTGGTGGCGGTGGTAAAGGCATGCGCGTAGTTGAAAAAGCAAAAGACTTTATGAGTGCACTACAAGGTGCGCAACGTGAAGCTATTGCCGGTTTTGGTAACGATTTAGTATTGCTTGAGCGCTACGTAAACCAGCCTCGCCATGTTGAAGTACAAGTATTTGCAGATAACCACGGTAACTGTGTTTATTTAGGCGATCGTGATTGTTCTTTGCAACGCCGTCATCAAAAAGTAATTGAAGAAGCCCCTGCTCCGGGTTTATCTGACGAGCTACGTAAAGAAATGGGCGAAGCGGCTGTACGCTGTGCGCTTGCAATAAATTATCGAGGTGCAGGTACGGTTGAGTTTTTACTGTGTGGCGATGAATTTTTCTTTATGGAAATGAATACGCGCCTACAAGTAGAGCACCCAGTGACCGAAATGGTAACCGGTGTAGATTTAGTCAATTGGCAAATTAATATTGCGGGTGGGCAAACATTGCCACTGGCACAAAGTGATATTCAATTGCAGGGCCATAGCTTTGAAGCGCGCATATACGCAGAAGATCCAGCTAACGACTTTATCCCGTGCTCGGGCACTATTGAAGCACTGCATACACCGCTTAACAGTGAATTTGTACGCATTGATACAGGTATTGCACAAGGCGATGAAATCAGCCCATTTTACGACCCGATGATTGCAAAGCTGATTGTGCACGACGATAATCGCGAACAAGCACTGGGCCGTTTACAACACGCCCTTGAGCAATTTCATTTAGCGGGTTTTAGCACTAACATTGGTTTTTTACATAATTTAGCAAGCCACCCTACGTTTAAACAAGGTGCGCCCAGTACGCACTTTATTGCAGAGCAAGGTGACTCGTTAGTAGCGGTTGATGAGCAGCTGTTGCAAGCAAGCCAACTTATTGGTGCGTTTGCATATTTAGAATCGTTAAGTGACACCCAAAATTCGCAAAACAGTGCAAGCCCTTGGCAACAACTGAGTGGTTTTACACTCAATGCGCCGCAAGTAATTAAAGTCCCTTTTGCCGATTTACAGCTAAGCGCTATAAAAACCACAGCGGGCTATAGTATTACGCATAACGAGCACGTATTTAACTTACAAGGCACATTAAATAATGGTCTGTGTAGTGTATTTATTAACGGCGAAAAACACAGCGCACACGTAACTACGGTAGATAATAATACGGTAGGTAATAATACCGTTGGCAATAGTACAGTAGCTAATAGTGTGACAGTGATGAATAAAGCACTGCAAACTAAGCTTGAACTAGTTGATAAACATTATATTAGTTCGCACGAAAGCGAAGCACTTCCACTTGCCGCCCCGCTCAATGGCACGGTAGTAAAACACTTAATTGACATTGGCAGCACAATTACCAAAGGCGATGCGGTTGTTATTATTGAAGCCATGAAAATGGAATACACGCTTAACGCGCCTCACGACGGTATTTTAAAAAGCTACTGTTTTGGTGAAGGTGAATTGGTAACGCATGGTGCCCTGCTTGCGATAGTCGAAGATACGACTGAGGAAGGTGCATAATGAGTGCTTTTCCGAGTAAAGTCCGTATTGTTGAAGTTGGCGCGCGAGACGGCCTTCAAAACGAAAAAACAGTCAGTACAGCGGATAAAGTAGCGCTTATTAATGCGCTAAGTGCTGCAGGTTTAAAAAACATTGAAGCCGGCGCGTTTGTATCCCCTAAGTGGGTGCCACAAATGGCAGACTCGGCTGATGTAATATCAGCCCTTGATTTACCTGATGTGAATTTAAGTGCCCTTACACCTAACTTAAAAGGTGCGCAAGCAGCGCACGCTGTTGGCATTAAAGAGTTTGCTATATTTACAGCTGCGAGTGAGTCGTTTTGTCAAAAAAATATAAACTGCTCAATAGATGAAAGTATTGAGCGTTTTAGTGAAGTAATGGCGTTTGCTAAAGCGAATAATATCCGCGTACGTGGTTATGTAAGCTGTGTGCTAGGTTGCCCTTACGAGGGTGATATAGACCCACTAGCAGTACTGAGTGTATCGCAAAAACTATTAGATTTAGGCTGTTACGAAGTAAGCCTTGGCGATACCATAGGTGTTGGCACTGCTAAAAAAGTAACGCAGCTAATAGAATTACTTTTAACACACATTGATAAAACCAAGTTGGCCGTGCATTTTCACGATACTTACGGCCAAGCGCTCACAAATATTTACGCAGCCTTAAACCTAGGTATAGCAACGGTTGACGCGGCAGTTGCAGGCCTTGGTGGTTGCCCTTATGCTAAGGGTGCGTCAGGAAATGTTGCCACCGAAGATGTAGTTTACTTACTGCAAGGGCTTGGCATTGAACATGGAATTGATTTACAAAGGTTAAGTGATGCTGGATGGGAGATAACCAAAGCACTTGGTAAGCAACCTGTGAGCAAAGTATCTGTGGCACTACACACTAAATAGCTATCTTATAAAATGATAACTCACTACTAATACAAGATAGTTAACAACAAATAGCACACAATGAGGAGAGACTCATGGCCGGTTTTGATAAAGTAGTTTCTAGTTACGAAGCTGCAATGGAAGGATTAAAAGACGGCGATACTATTATTGCCGGTGGTTTTGGTTTATGTGGTATCCCTGAGGGCTTAATTAAACAAATTAAGCACATGCAAACAAAAGACTTAACCGTGGTATCTAATAACTGTGGTGTTGATGACTTTGGTTTAGGTATTTTATTACAAGACAAACAAATTAAAAAAGTAGTTGCCTCATACGTTGGCGAAAACGCCCTATTCGAGCAGCAGTTATTAAGTGGCGAAATTGATGTAGAACTTACGCCACAAGGAACACTTGCTGAAAAAATGCGTGCTGGTGGCGCGGGTATCCCTGCGTTTTACACCGCTACAGGTTACGGTACTCCAGTGGCTGAAGGTAAAGACGTAAAAGAATTTAATGGCCGCCCGTATATTTTAGAAGAGTCTATAACAGGTGAATTTGCTATTGTTAAAGCATGGAAAGCCGATCGTTATGGCAATTTAGTGTTTAGACACACCGCCATGAACTTTAATCCAATGGCAGCAACGGCGGGTAAAATTACCGTTGCCGAAGTAGAAGAAATTGTAGAGCCGGGTGAGCTTGAACCAAGCCAAATTCATACCCCGGGTATTTTTGTAAATCGCGTTATTAAAGGCAACTTTGAAAAACGCATTGAACGTGTAACAACACGAGATTAAGCAGGAGCATAATTATGGCATTATCACGTGAACAAGTTGCAATGCGCGTTGCACAAGAACTTCAAGACGGCTATTACGTAAATTTGGGCATAGGAATTCCGACACTCGTCGCAAACTATGTACCGGATGATATTGAAGTTATGTTACAGTCCGAAAATGGCCTTTTAGGCATGGGCCCGTACCCTACTAAAGCAGAGCTTGATGCCGATATGATTAACGCGGGTAAAGAAACCGTGACAGCTGCCAAAGGTGCAGCCATATTTAATAGTGCAGATAGTTTTGCCATGATACGGGGTGGTCATGTAGACTTAACTGTTCTGGGTGCATTTGAAGTTGACCAGAACGGCAACATCGCATCGTGGATGATCCCTAAAAAGCTGATTAAAGGCATGGGTGGCGCGATGGATTTAGTCGCTGGCGCAAAAAATATTATTGTTACTATGACCCATGCAAGTAAGCATGGTGACTCTAAATTACTAGAGGCCTGCTCTTTACCGCTTACTGGCGTTAATTGCGTTAAAAAAATAGTAACAGATTTAGCCGTATTAGAAGTTAAAGACGGCGCATTTCATCTATTAGAACGCGCTCCGGGCGTAACTGTTGATGAAATCATTAGTAAAACAGCAGGTAAATTACTTGTTGACGGTGAAGTACCAGAAATGGTTTTTTAAGAACTTTTAACAAATTAACTTAAAATAACGCTTTACCCTGTACCGACCTCATTCCCAGTGCCAATGGCGCTGAGTTACCCAAAATCCCTCTCACGAGGGATTTTTTTTGTCTTTTTTACTTATTTTTAGTCTTGTTCATACATCTGTAGTAAATTTTTATCTATAATAGTTGCATAAATAGATGATTAGTTAGTTAGAACATTTGCACTACTATGCTTTAATGATGCACCACTTTTGTGAATTTACGCTGTTAATATTTTTAACTTATTGATATTATTGTAATTACTAATTGGTTCGATTTTTGCCTATACTAGGCTATATAAACAACTTAATACTGGAAAACATGCAAACTCCTATTCGTGGCCTTCGCTCTTTTTGCTTTGCAGCAAGAAGCCTAAGTTTTAAGCATGCAGCTAATGAACTGTACTTAACACCTTCGGCAGTGAGCCACCAAATAAAACAACTTGAAGAACAACTTGGTATTGAACTTTTTCAACGTAAAACGCGTTCAATTAGTTTAACCACTGCGGGTAAAAACTTTTTTGATGCTGTGTCCCCAATTATCACTATGTTAGAAGGCACCATTAATGAGTTTAGTCAGATGCAGCAAAATACAAATTTGACGATTACGTTGCCTGAGTTTTTTGCCAGCGAACTACTCATGCCTAAATTAAGTGAGTGGACGTCAGAGCACCCTAATATAAACCTGCAAATGGATACGCTTAAAACACGTAAAGAAATAACCCGTCATAGCGATTTATCTATTGTATTATCATCGAGTAAACCCACTGAAGGTTCTGCAACAGAGCTATTTAATCTTGAATATATCCCTGCATGTAATAAAAAGCTGCTCGATCAGTGGAGGGACGATCACCGTCAAGCGCTTAATCAAGTTCCGCTAATACTACACAAAGCTCGCCCTTGGGCATGGCATCAGTGGGCCGAAAAAGCAGGAATTGATGACTTCTCTCCTTCTCAAATTATTCAAATAGATAGTATGTTTGGTGTAGCACGTGCTGCACAACAGGGTATGGGGATTGCACTTATTCCACTGCCTATCAGTCAAAGTTGGTTAGATGAGCAGTGGCTTTATAAGTTATTTGAACAGCCTTTAACAACTAAAGATAAGTATTATTTAGTGCAGCACGAATCAAGCACACCTAATCACCCGCTTGATTTATTTGCGAAGTGGGTTGTAAGCACATTTAGAAAAATTCAAGAGTAACTCTCTATTAGGCGAACTTATTAATACAGCCATTGTGTGTTGTATTTATGGTTCGTCTAAATCCTAAACCTCACTTTATACCACCTCCAATAAATAGCTGATCTATTTTACTTGCTAAAACAACCCATTTCTTTGTTGTAAATTTCGCAAAGGGAACAACCATTTACATCAATTTACGCCTAGAACTGAATTATTTTTTCGGCGTAAAATGTAGATCACATACTTAATGGAATTGGTATTATTTTTCAGTAATTTCTTTAAAATACAATCTATTAAAACCACAGTTTAGACTAAAGTCTATAGTTAAATTTTTTTCACTCATTGGTTTTATTTTTATCGTTTGTCGAAAATAGAGTTAAATATTAAAGTTACTTTATCGGCTCGAAACAGTTAAGTTTAATTGTTTATTAAGAGTAATAAATGCAACCTTTTGAGTTTTAGTGACTCAAACCTTGCAGTGAAAAGAATCTTTATATTGTGTGTGAAGATGTTGTCAGTGTGAAAAATGGTTCAAGTTAGGTGGTGACTTGGCTTGAACTGTTTTTATTCTTGGCTCAAACCACATGATATGCAATACAAATGCTTTGAGAGCGTAGCAAACAGAATCTTTATATTGTGTGTGAAGATGTTGTCAGTGTGAAAAATGGTTCAAGTTAGGTGGTGACTTGGCTTGAACTGTTTTTATTATTAAACCACATACATAATATAGCTATATACGGGTTAAATACCTTTGTAAAAAGCCCCGTAAGTTATAACTTACGGGGCTTTTTTAGTTAATTTTTTATTTGATATTCTTTTTTTAATTTACGCATCTGCGCTTTATGTGAAAGTAAAAATGTATCAAATTTCTTAACTACCTCAGGGTAGTCAATGGACGATAATAAAAAGGCTTGTAAATCTGTCGGCAATTCGTTTTGAAAATAAACGGGTCGAGTTAATTTAAAGTATTTAACGATATTATAGTTTAATACATCGTTAGATATGTAAATACACTCCACTCGCTCTTTCAAAAGCATCTCTATTAATTCCATTACATTAGCTGTTTCAATTAGCTCAACGTTTTCGTTATTCATTAAAGGTTTAAAGCTTTGAGACGTAAACCCTCTCACCGTTGCAAAACTAACGCATTCATCAATAGTGATATTTTTATTTAAACTCGCAATACCCGTTTTAGTAACAACGGTTGGCTGCAAATAAATAATTTCATTTAAATCATCAAAGGAAGCTTTATAACTTGGTTTCCATTGAGGATTATCTGGATATTTAAAATCAACATGATGGTGATCAATAAATTCTTTATAAAGACGATTAATTGGCAGCGTGTAAAACTCAAATTTAAAGTCGTGCTGCTGTGCAAACAAAGTTAGCAACTCTTCACTGAAGCCATAATAGTCGCTGTTATCAGCTCCACTACCATCAAAGTAAGGTAGATACTCTATATTCTCTACGCCGACGACATAGTGCGTTGCCGACTTAGCATCGGTTATAAAAATTAATAAAGCTAAAGGCAAATACATTAACTGCGTTGTTATTTTTATAAATTGATTCATTTATAACCTAAGTAATATTATTGATTGATGTGTAGCTGAACGCTTTAATTTTAACAAATTTGCAAAAAATATGATAAATCTATTTTATTTTATGCAAAAAAAAAGCCTGATTAAAATCAGGCTTTACAAAGTAAAAGGTTTAGCTTTTATCTCTTGGTACAAAATCGAGTACTGTTGCGTTTATACAGTAGCGGTCTGTGCCTCTAGGGCCTTCTCCTGGGAATAAATGACCAAGATGAATACCTGTACTTTTAGAGCGAAGCTCAATACGTGTTATTCCCCAGCTGCTATCGTCATGCTGCGTTACACTACTTTTTACTGGGTGCTTAAACGACAACCAACCAGTGCCTGAATTAAATCTATCACGTGTATCAAATAGTGGCTCTCCACTTAATTTATCAACAAAAGTGCCATCAGGTGTATTTTTAAACTCCTTGTACTCTTTACAGTAAGGTCTATCTGTTCTTGCATCAAATGCGACTTTATAAGCGTCACTTTTACCTAACTTAAATGCACCCAATGCTTTATAAAATTCTTCAGGTGTTGCATAACCTTGACGCCCATATACTTCAATGCCATTTTCTAAAAACAAAATAGTCGGTGTTGCCCACGTGGCTGACTTAATAGTTAAACCTTTAAGCTGGTCAGCATAGCGAAACGACATTGGTATAGTCCCTTTGTAATCATTTGCGACTGTTTTTTTAAATTTTTCACAGTATGGGCAGTATTCACGTGAATCTAAGACTAGGATCTGCTTACCTGCGAGTAAGTCACTGTTATCGACTTTTTCTACGGGTTTTTTATTAAAAACAACGCCTGTTGAATGATCAGGACAATAGCCATTAGGGTTCTTTTGTAGATAATTTTGGTGATACTCTTCTGCCGATACAAAACCTGTAAGTGGTTTAATAACCGTTTCGATTTTGCCGTAGCTCGCATCAGTTAAAAGCTGCTGATATTGCGATTTAACTTGCTCAGCTACTTTAGCTTGCGCATCGGTAGTGGTTAATACAATTGAGCGATATTGCGTACCAATGTCGTTACCTTGGCGATTTTTTTGCGTAGGATCGTGGCTTTCAAAATAGTTTTTTAGTAAATCTTCAGCCGAAATTATATTACTGTTATACATAACCTGTACAACTTCAGCATAGTTGTTTTCGTCAAAGCGACGAGACTGATCAGTAATGTTTCTGTATGTTGCTTTAAAGCCATTGCCGTCGGCATAACCCGACTCAGCATCAATAACGCCATTAAGCGCTTCGTAGCGTTTTTCAGCCCCCCAAAAACAACCTGATCCAAGTACAATGGTTTCTACATGCATGGTGGCTTCTATATTGCTGTGCTCGACCTTTTCCATAGATAAAGCAAAGCTGCCTGCGCTAAATATAATAGCAGCGCCTGATAAATATAATAAATGCTGGTGTTTCATAATGTACCTCTTAAACAAGTGCGTGCTAATTAAGACCTCCTTACCTTAATTTTCATTTCAACCTAATTACTTATTTAGTACGAAGTGCATTTAGTTTTGGTCTTCAATAAGTTAAATACGATTAATTAAATATAAAAACACTCTTAAACCAAGCTGAGCAAATAAAAATAACCACTTAGTCGCAATGGTGTAAATAAATTAATAAAACTGTGTTACGTTTAAATTATGTTGTACTAATAGGTTTATTTAATGAAGCCAACTCCTCATATTTATGCATTAACAAACAGTAGCTTACTGTTTGATGCATCGCATTTAGACGCAAAAGATAAACTCTCCATTCAAAAGAAAATTTGGGCTTTAACCAACCACTGTAAAAGCACTGATGAATTTACCGATTTAGTCCCAGCTATGAACTCGCTCACTCTTTATTTAAAATCTGATAAACACTTAAATAAGTGGCTACAAGTGCTACCCTCGCTGTGGGATGACATTAAAAGCAGTACTTTTAAGGGGCAGCATCACTTAATTGAAACCACATACAATGGCGAGGATATTAATTACGTGGCTAACTATCATAATTTAAGCGCTGATGAGGTTATTAATATTCATAGTAAAGCCAAGTACCACGTATTATTTTTAGGCTTTCAGCCCGGCTTTGCCTACCTTCACGGCTTAGATGAGCAATTACATACCCCAAGGCGTGATGAGCCACGTGTTAGGGTTCCTAAAGGCTCTGTTGCGATAGGTGCTGCGCAAACCGGAATTTACCCTGCGGATACGCCAGGCGGTTGGCACATAATAGGCAATACAAATACCTCTTTGTTTGATTCAACCTCTGCGCAACCTTGTTTAATTCAACCTGGCGATACGCTTGAATTTGTTCCGCTAGTTAATAAAGGAGCAACTCATGATTAAAATCCTTAAAAGTGGTGTATTGCTTACAATTCAGGATTTTGGCCGTGTTGGCTACCGCCATTTAGGTGTAAGCAAAGCGGGCAGCTTAGACCCCTTTGCGCAAATAATTGCTAATAGATTACTTAACAATAACGACAATGATGCCGTTTTAGAAATAACCGTTGGTTTGTGCGAACTTGAATTCACCTGCGATACAGTCATTGCACTTCATGGTGCCGATTTGCAAGCAACCCTTGATGGGCAAATAATTTACCCTGGTTGGACATACGCAGTAAAAAACAAGCAAGTGCTTAGCTTTGCTACAGGTAGAGCGGGCTTAAGAGCTTATTTAGCGGTGAAAGGCGGTATACAAAATACTGAGGTTATGGGCTCTAAATCTACAGATTTAAATGCATGTTTTGGTGGTATTCAAGGTAGAGCTCTCACCACAGATGATGAAATACCTATTACTCCTTATTATGGAGAGTTTATAAAAGTAGGTGCAATTGCTCCACCTCAGCGCAAACTTATACGCTTGTACCCAAGCCCTCACGCTAACTTACTGGGTAAGCCATTATTGGATACCTTTGCAGCAACTGCATTCAAAGTCAGTACTAACAGTAATCGAATGGGCGTAAGGCTTGAGCATAATAAGAATAGCTTGGTGCATTCGCACTCTTTGCCATCACTGGGTGTAAGTCCTGGGAGCATTCAACTACCACCAAATGGTGATCCTATAGTGCTACTTAACGATGGACAAACCACTGGGGGATATCCTCTTTTAGGAACAGTTATTGAAGCCGACTTACATCAATTTGCACAATTTAGACCTTTAGATACAGTTGAATTTAAATATGTAACGTTTGAAGAAGCCGCAAAGGCAAAGCAGAAACTTGACGGGCACCTACATCAATTGAGCCTTGCACTTAAAAATAACCTATAAAATATTCTAGAATCAACACGCCCTAGACTTAAAAGATAAGTACCATGTAATAAAGGCCCAAATTCCGACGGCAGTTACCTTACTCGCCGTTAATATTATTTTAATGTATAGCTTGGTGTTTAATGACTAAATCAACTTCTACTATGCCGTGTGTATTAATAACCGGTTTTGCTCCTTTTGGTGGCGAAACTATCAATCCTTCTTGGCAAGCAGTGCAAAAACTTGATGAAACTATCATCATGAAACACAAAATATGCACACTAGAACTTGCCTGTGAGTTTAATACGTCTATCAGTCAGCTTATAAACGCCATTGAGTCGCATAACCCGGCGGTTGTTTTGTGTATAGGACAAGCTGGTGGGCGAAGTGAAATATCAATCGAGCGTATTGCAATAAACGTTGACGATGCACGCATTAAAGACAATGCAGGTAAGCAGCCTATCGATACGCAAATTGAAAAAAATGGCCCTGATGCCTATTTCACAAACTTACCCATAAAGCGCATGTTACAAGCATTGCACAACAGTAATATCCCTGCTGCTATTTCAAATACGGCAGGCACCTATGTGTGTAATCACGTTATGTATGGCCTTATGCATTATATAAACGATCACTGCGCGGTGATGAAAGGTGGCTTAGTACATGTCCCTTATTTACCAAGCCAAGCGGTGCACCACAATGGCGCACCAAGCATGAGTGAAGAAACCATTATTAACGCTTTAAAGGTCATGATCGCACAAGCTTTGAACAACAATAGTGATGTAAAAATAGCAGCAGGCACCACGCATTAACCATTTTGGTGCAGTTACATCTAAGTTGGTGCATAAATTATTCTTAATTAATTGTAAAAGCTATGTGACTTGAGTAATTTTTTCTGATAAAACAAGGTTTCGCAGTACAGCAAATTAGCTCTGCTGCACACATAATAGGAATGAGGAGTTACTATGTGTTCAATTTTTGGGGTATTAGATATTAAATCTGATCCCACTCAATTGCGTACCCAAGCAATTGAAATGTCAAAGCTGCTTAGACACCGTGGTCCGGATTGGTCTGGTGTATATGCATCTGAAAAAGCTATTTTAGTACATGAGCGTTTAGCTATTGTTGGTGTATCAAGCGGTGCACAGCCTTTATACAACCCAGAAAAAACAAATATTTTAGCGGTTAATGGCGAGATTTATAATCATAAAGAACTTGCAGCAGAGTTAGACGTTGATTTTACTTTTCAAACTCAATCAGACTGTGAAGTTATTTTAGCGCTATATAAACAAAAAGGGCCTGACTTTTTAGATGACCTAAACGGCATTTTTGCATTTTGTTTATACGACGAAGAAAACGACGCCTACTTAATTGGCCGTGACCATATTGGTATTATCCCGCTTTACACAGGGCACGACGAGCACGGTAACTTTTATGTTGCTTCTGAGCTAAAAGCACTTTCTCCAATTTGTAAGCACATTGAAGAATTTCCACCAGGGCATTACCTGTACAGCAAAGATGGCAAAATGACGCCTTATTACAAACGTGATTGGGAAACATTTGATGCAGTTAAAGATAATAGCGCAGAAGCGCAAGACGTTAAAGATGCATTAGAAGCGGCCGTTAAACGTCAATTAATGTGTGACGTGCCTTACGGTGTATTACTTTCTGGTGGCTTAGACTCATCAGTTATCTCTGCTATTACGCAGCGCTTTGCCGCAAAACGTATTGAAGATAACGACGAAAGTGATGCATGGTGGCCTAAGCTTCATTCTTTTTCAGTAGGCCTTGAGGGCTCGCCAGATTTAGCGGCTGCACAAAAAGTAGCTGACATGATTGGTACTATTCACCACCCTATCATTTTTACTATTCAAGAAGGCATTGATGCACTTCGTGAAGTGATTTACCACATTGAAACGTACGATGTAACAACAATTCGTGCCTCTACACCTATGTACCTAATGGCTCGCCAAATTAAAGCCATGGGTATTAAAATGGTGTTATCGGGTGAAGGTGCTGATGAGCTATTTGGTGGTTACTTATACTTCCATAAAGCGCCAAACGCACAAGAGTTTCATGAAGAGTTAAACCGTAAAGTATCAAAACTGCATATGTTTGACTGTTTACGTGCTAATAAATCAATGGCGGCATGGGGCGTAGAAGCACGTGTACCGTTTCTTGATAAAGAATTTGTTGATGTTGCTATGCGTATCAACCCTGAAGCTAAAATGTGTAAAGATGGAAAAATTGAAAAACACATTTTACGTGAAGGCTTTGAAGGCTACTTGCCTGATGAAGTTTTATGGCGTCAAAAAGAGCAATTTTCAGACGGTGTTGGCTACAGCTGGATTGATACGTTAAAAGAGTTTGTAAACGAGCAAGTAAGCGATCAAGAGCTTGCAAATGCAAAATTTAAATACCCCATTAATACGCCAGATTCAAAAGAAGCATACTACTATCGTGCAATTTTTGAAGAGCATTTCCCAGGTGATGCATCAGCTAAATGTGTACCACATGGTAAATCGGTAGCGTGCTCGACTCCTGAAGCACTTGCATGGGACGCATCGTTCCAAAACAACGCTGATCCATCAGGTCGTGCTGCAGGCGTTCATAACGACGCATATGCAAGCAAAGGTTAACACTTTTTGTATATCGCAGCGTAGGCCTTTATGGCTCACGCTGCGCTTTATAAAGTACACTTACACCCAATCTGTTTTTTTTAGCCCTGCAAATAACTTAAAAGGCTCAAGCGCCTTAATTGTTATTTATGAAAATGGGTTAACATCAAAAAAAATGCAATATATTGCATCACAATCAATTCACCCTGCTACCGTATTTTTAAATCAAAATGAAATAACTAAACGTCATTGTAAAATTCGTTGGTTTAATCAAACAAGTGAAATTAAACGCTGCGGGCATGGCACTTTAGCAGCCGCTAATTTTTTGATAAAGCATTTTGGTTATTGCCCTAAAGCGTTTATCTCAATGAGTCATGAGCGTTTTACTATAAAAGAAAAAAAACAACGCGCTCAGCTATTACTAAAAAGCATAGAGCCACAAAAAAGCAAATTAGCTAAAGATGAGTTACAAAACGTGTTTTCATTAGCAATAAAAGCAGCCTATAGCACCGGTGATAAAAACGGTTACACGGTTGTATTATTTAATAAAGAATTTGATGAAGAATTCGATAAAGAATTCGATAAAGAACTTGAAAAAAAATCCGATGAAAAGCAGGACTTAAAAAGCTTACACTTTGATTTTAAAGCTTTGAGTAAAGCCCATAAAAATGCAGTTATTGCGCTTAATATACAAAATATAGACAAAAAAAGTGCCATAGCGCATTTTAGATACTTTGCCCCTCAGTTTGGTGTTAATGAAGACAGTGCTACTGGCTCTGCTCTATCGGTTATTGCCCCATTGCTTTTTAGACTGTACGGTTTAAATAAAGCCAAACTTATCCAACAATCAAATAATGGCGCACTGCTAAACTATGAATTTAACAATGCTAAAGTTTTGATTTACTAAATCATATGATAAGTAACTGTTTAAAGAGGCCTTAATAAGCACAAAGCAAAATAGTTACTGTCGTCTTGCCACGTTTGCTCTAACTTTAAATTAGCCTGCGCTGCAAGCTGCTTAAACGACTCAAGCGTGTACTTATGAGAGTTTTCTGTATGAATGCTTTCACCTTCTATAAAGTCTATTTGCTGATCGTTTATAATCACACTTTGAGTACAATTACTTACTAAATGCATTTCAATACGGCTATGTTGCTCGTTAAAGCGTGACTCATGGCTAAAGTTATCTACGTTAAATGTGCCATTTAGCTCGTTATTAATACGTTCCAGTAAATTTTTATTAAACGCAGCGGTGACTCCCGCTTTATCATTGTAGGCATCAAGTAGCACTTGGCGCTCTTTGACTAAATCAATGCCAATTAACACATACCCGTTTACACCACATAACCGATGGAAATTATTCATAATTTCAATCGCTTTTACTGGAGCAAAATTACCAAGAGTCGACCCCGGAAAATACACTAAGTTAGTTTGACTGTCTAAAGTGGTATCTTTGGTTAACTGCTTAACCATTTGGCTATGCGTAAAATCGCCTAGTAGAGGTGAAATTGTAAGTTCAGGAAACAACGGCGACAAATGTGCAAGTGAGTAACTAAGCATTTCTTCAGATATTTCAAATGGAACAAAGGTTTTTACGTTTTCCATATGCGCTAGTAAATACGCTACTTTTTTACCAGAGCCACAGCCTGGCTCTATAATAGAAAGGTTTTCAGGTAGCATTTGAGCAATTGACTTCGAGTGTTGCTCTAATATAGAAAGCTCTGTGCGTGTTACATAATATTCTTGCAGTGTTGTTATTTGCTCAAATAATGCAGCACCTTTATCATCATAAAAATATTTACACGGAAGCGTTTTTTGTTGTTGAGTTAATCCGCTTATCACATCATTTAAAAATTCAGTGTCGGTTATGTTGCTTTGCTTAATCGCTGTTATTTGGCTCATACTATATCCTTAGCTAGTCTAATTCCGCTGCACATCCACGCTTGGTGCGGGTAATAAAAATTACGGTATGTTTGTCGTAAATGGTTTTGAGGGGTAAACACACACCCGCCGCGTAATACCATTTGGTTATTCATAAACTTACCATTGTATTCCCCTGCTACTCCTTCAATAGGTTTAAAACCGGGGTATGGTAAATATGCACTGTTCGTCCATTGCCAGCATGAATCAGTTAACTGACTTATTTTAGTATCACCTTTTGCTAGTTGAGGTGTGAGATAACGTTCTTCTGCTTCAACCAAATCATCGTTCTTAGCCGCATATTCCCATTCGAACTCTGTAGGCAAACGCGCTTTTACAAAATTAGCATAGGCACTGGCCTCAAAATAACTAACATGGCAGATGGGTGCATTTAAATTAAGAGGCTGCAACCCATAGTGTGTAAACTCAAACCATTCGTTATTTATGCAATGCCAATATAATGGCTGTGTTAATTTGTTATTTTGAATGTTTGCCCAACCATCGCTCAGCCAATACTGTGGGTCGCTATATCCACCGGTATTTATAAACTCTAAATATTCACCATTAGTGACTAACCTGTTAGCAAAGCTAAATGGATGAATTAATACTTGGTGCTTAGGTAGCTCGTTATCATATGCAAATTCGTCGTCGGCATTTGTGCCTATATTAATAATGGCTTGCTCAAAGTTTATAAAATTAAGAGGCTTAATATGAATTGGTTTATTTTGATTAGTTAAAAGTGATGTTTGATATTGTGGAAATAATGGGTTTACTGAAAAGTTATATTTGATGTCCATAAGCATCAGCTCTTGATGCTGTTGCTCGTGGTTTAATCCAAGATCAATAATATCTTTAATTTGTGGACTAACTTCGCTCTTAAGCAATTCAATAATGCAGCTATCTACATGCTTTCTATAAGCTAACACTTCATCTAAACCAGGTCTGGATAAACTACCTCGGTTGACGCGCTTAAATTGCTCTCCAATACCATTGTAGTAAGAATTAAAAAGCATTTTATAATGAGGATTAAACACTGTGTACTGTTTACAATGAACGCTAAGTAAAAACGTTTCAAAAAACCAGGTGGTGTGCGCTAAATGCCATTTGCTTGGACTGACATCTGCCATAGCTTGTAGCTGGCAATCTTCTAAAGTGAGAGGTTCAATAATAGCCAAACTTTCGCTTCTAACGCTGCAAAAGCGTTTCACAAGTTCGGTTTGATTGGTATTGTTTAAAGCGCATTCACGCATAATAGTATTAATCCTTTTCCTATCTATTTATAAAATATAGCCCAGTACTGTGTTAAATCATATTCATATTACAACTTGATTAAAGATGCTTCTCAGCTTATAAATTTATACTAGCCCTAGAGAGAAATTTGCTCTTTGCTGCTCAGTTTTTAATTATTCTCATGTGTATTTGAGCATGTAGAATAACGCAGGTTTGTAACCGCACCGTTAGGTTACAAACCTAGGATCGATTAAACTGCTCCTAAATAGAAAAAATTTTAATCCTAAAAGGTCAACAAGCTCTAATATTTAAGCATCAATTAAGTTGCTTAAAAGTGATCTTTTTTTACTTAACCAAGTAAATTAATACTTTTAATAGCAAACTAATTTTTAACGTTCACTGAATTTATAATTTTAGAGCTTTTAAACAAAAGAATCATGAATTTGGCCATATAAACAGCGATTTAAATACAAATTCATTTACATTTAATATTTAACTCATACACTACTAGCTGTATGATCACTCTTCAAATTAGTTAGTCTTCAAATAATTACGGTATTACTTTTACTTAATATTTAAAGGCTAATGTAATTCGATATGACGCCGAATTTATTTTCGGCTTGTTAGGACAACTAAAGAGGTATTGCATGAAGGAAAATCATGACAAATATAGTATTGACAGTACAGACTACACTGTAGGTCAAGACAACGTACAAAAATGGGGACTTGATATACATAACTCTGTTTTCGGCATAAGTGCCGGACTGATTGTCATTTTTTTAATCGCCATTCTTGTTACCGATCCACAAACGGCTAAATCTGCGCTTGATGGTATAAAAACAGATATCATCAATAACTTTGACGCCTTATTTATGTGGGCTGCTAATTTTTTCGTTGTTTTTTGTTTAGCGCTTATTGTTTCACCTTACGGTAACATTCGTTTAGGTGGTGATGATGCTAAACCGACTCATTCACGTATTTCATGGCTAGCTATGTTATTTGCTGCTGGTATGGGTATTGGCTTAATGTTTTGGGGCGTTGCTGAACCACTCGCATATTATACAGGCTGGTTTGAAACACCACTGAACGTAACACCTAATACACCCGAGGCAGCAAAAGTAGCAATGGGTGCGACTATGTTCCACTGGGGCCTTCACCCGTGGGCTATTTATGCAGTTGTCGGGCTTTCACTTGCATTTTTTACTTATAATAAAGGCTTACCGCTTTCTATTCGTTCTATCTTTTATCCTATTTTAGGTGATAGAGCATGGGGCTGGCCAGGTCACCTTATCGACATTTTAGCCGTGCTTGCAACCCTGTTTGGTCTTGCTACTTCTTTAGGGCTTGGGGCACAGCAAGCTTCTGCAGGTATAGACCATGTATTTGGTACCTCAGGCGGAGTTGGTTCGCAAATCTTAGTCATTATAGGTGTTTCACTTTTAGCTATTGTTTCAGTAGTTCGTGGGATTGATGGCGGCGTTAAGGTACTTAGTAATGCCAATATGCTAATCGCCTTAGTTTTGCTTATCTTTGTTTTTTTAGTAGGCTTTGCTGTTTCTGTAGGTAATATCCCGACTACTGTTATGGGCTATATAGAAAATATAATTCCACTAAGTAATCCTCATGGTCGTGAAGATGAAACTTGGATGCACGGTTGGACCGTATCTTATTGGGCATGGTGGATTTCTTGGTCACCATTCGTAGGTATGTTTATCGCGCGTGTTTCACGTGGTCGTACAATTCGTGAATTTTTAATTGCGGTATTACTTGTCCCTACTGCTGTTACTATTTTATGGATGTCGATTTACGGAGGCATTGCTATTGACCAAGTAGTTAATGGTGTGGGTGAATTAGGTGCTAATGGCTTAACTGAAGTTCCTCTGGCTATGTTCCAGATGTTTGATGCATTACCTCTATCTAATATCTTATCGTTTATTGCGATTGTACTAGTATTAGTATTTTTTATTACGTCATCGGACTCTGGTTCTTTGGTAATTGATTCAATCACTGCCGGTGGCAAAATTGATGCTCCAGTACCACAGCGTATTTTTTGGGCTGTTACTCAAGGTGCGGTAGCCGCTGCATTACTTTGGATAGGCGGGACTGAAGCGATTCAAGCACTTCAAGCTGGCTCTGTATCGGCAGGTTTACCTTTCACTATTGTATTGTTATTTATGTGTTTAAGCTTAGTTTTAGGTTTGCGAACTGAGCCTCGCCCAATTAAATAATACTTTTAGGTAACACTTTTACTTAGTAGTACTTTTACTTAGTAACAAAGCGCCGCAATTTTTTGCGGCGCTTTTTTGTTTAATACCAATCTGCTTATATATAGGGTCTATTTAACGTTAAGAAAATCACGCTAGAACTAGGCAAAATTTTTAACGACGTTATAGTGAAATTTAATTCGTTAAATTGATCAAAGATTTATGCAGGTTGGTATAACTATTTAAGATTATCAATTCGCTTAATAAAGTGATCTAATTGGTATTATACCCACAACTCTGAAATTGGAGTATCTACACGGTAATGATGACTCAGCTGCGCTTGTAATAGCTCAGCGGTAGCAAGAGCATCTGTTAATGCATTATGGTTTTGATACGCGGGCAAAGAATAACGCGCACGGCAATCTGTTAATCTGAGTGAGCCAAGTTTTGTGTTAAACAATCGACCTAATACTCCCTGCCTTGCTTTTAGTGCTCTTTTTTCTAACTCCATTGTATCAACAAGTGCAAACTCAATACCTTCTTTAAGCCTCAGTAATAACGCATTATTTAAAAAATGGCGCTCTATTGCAGCGTAATGCACCACGACAACTTTGCCACTTAGCGCTTCAAGTAAAGGTTCAATAATTCGGTTAAAGTCAGGAGCGTCATCCACCTCAGAGTGCGTTATTCCATGGATTAAAATAGACTCTTCATGCAGGTTACGTCTAGGTTGAACAACCCAATGCCGGCTGTGCTTACAATAAATACGCTTTAAATTAAATGGCACTAAGCCAACACTCACAATATCGTCGTTCTGGCTATTTAAACCTGTTGTTTCAAAGTCCATTGCTACAAAAGGCACATCTTCTACTGCGGCTTTATCTTGGTTATAAGCACCTGCATAAAAGTGTTTTAACAATTTATTTTTGGTGTTGTTGGCAAGCTCGTTATATCTAGCTTGCCAATCAAGTACTTTATAATTACGTGGATTCATAGGCTACTTCACACCAGAATTTGCTGTGTAGCTAAATTTTAAATAGCTTTGTGCTTTTTCTAAAATAGCAAACGCCTCTTTTAAATTTCGCTGCTCGAACGGAGACAATAAATGTGGATCTAAGTCATTATCAGGCTCTTCGCCCTTCTCTATTTGCCACGCTTGATGACGAATTCGCATCATAGCAATATACTCAAGTGCATCACGTAAATCTTGGGCTTTACCCTGCGGTAATAGTTTAGCTTCAATAATATCTTCTAAACGCTCAAACGAATTTTGTTTACGCGAACCAATGGCTAACGCATGCACGCGTATAACATCAGAAAGCGGTGCTGTACCTCTTCGCTTTAAGTTCATTGAACGTTTATGCTGGCCATTATGCTCCATAACAAAGCCTTTAAAAAAGCCAAGCGGTGGTGTTCTATTTCTTGCATTTGCTGCCATGTTAGCTAGAAATATACGATTCGCTTTACTTTGTTTCGCTATAAATATTTTAAGCTCATTAGCCCACTTAGTTTTGCCCCACACCCCGTCTAAATCAAAAAATATAGAGCTATTAAGCAGTGCTTGTGGTTTTGGCTGAGCAATCCAATCAGCAAATTGATCAAACCATTCGGAGCGGGTTTTACGCCACTTTTTAAACGACGCCATTATTTCGCCATCACAATAGGTATAACCACATTGCGCTAGGCCATCACACACAAAGTCTGAGATATTCTGAAAATATTCGTTATGTTTTTCGTCGTCGTAACTGTCATCTAAAATTAATGCGTTATCTTGATCAGTTACAATAAGTTGCTCGTCGCGAGCCATTGAGCCCAGTGCAATAAAGCAATAAGGAACGGGAGGTGGGCCAAATTTTTCTTCAGCTAATACGAGTAATCTTTGCTTAAATGTACGCCCGATAACCGCCATGGCAGTACCAATCATGTGTGAATTTGCATCTTCATTAACCATGCGTACAAATACATTGGGTAATTGGCGTGCATAATGCGCTAAATCCTCAATTGTTTGTTGAGCAAGTATGCCGCGCACGAGTAATAAGCTGCTTTGCGATTCATAACGTAAAATATCAGAGAGTGATATAACTCCTATAGGACGTCTTTTTTGTACTACAGGCAAATGATGTAAGTTATCTCTAAGCATGGCAAGTACTGCTTCGAAAATATAGTCATTAGCATCTAAAAGCACTAAGTTAGTCGACATAATCTCTTTTGCTTGAGTATTAAAATCAAGCCCTTTAGCCACTACTTTTGAGCGTAAATCCCTATCGGTTATTATGCCAACGACTTGCCCATCATCTTCTTCTGGGTCATCATTTATAGGTTTATTTACATCAGTTACCAAAACTGACGAAACGGCCTCTTCGGTCATCAATTTTGCAATATCTTGTATTGTAGACGTTGCATCTACGGTGACTACATCTCTGTGAATTAATGATTTTACCTTCGCAGTTGTAAGGTCATTCCCATCGGCTTGTTCAACAATAGCTTGATGTAAACGCACATTACCATCTGTTTCAAAGTAGTCAGCAAACGCATCAAACTCATCACAGTAACGATTGAATAGTTCAACATTTATGCAATAAACTAACGTATCTTCAAGAGCAGTTGCAGGAAAACGCACCTTACGGTTCATCAATAAACCCATTTGACCAAATATTCCTGCGATAGCCAAACGATTGTATAGCTCACCATTTCGGCGATACATTTCTACAGAACCACTTCTAATCACATACAAATCAGATATGTCTTGTCCAAAACTTAAAATGTCAGTTTTTGCTCTAAAATAAGCAACCTCAACTTGTTGAGCTAGCTCATTAAGCGCTTTTTGAGGTAAGTCATCAAAAGGAGGATGTTGTGCTAAAAATTGTGCGATTTCAACTTGTTCGGCTTGCATAAATCCCTTCCTGTATGCGCATTAAAATGACTAAATATGTTTGCAGATTAACACTATCATCGGAGCGTGAAAACAATTACTGCACAATTTTGGGCACAAAAAAAGAGCCCAGATAGACTCTTTAAATGTGATACTTATTGTAAAAATTTATTTACCGCGCTGAGCGTCTTTTTGCGCTTTTTTAGCTTCTTTACGTTGCTGTAAAACGGCTTGCGCTTCATTGCCAATATGACCTTCACCACGGGCTTGTGCTAGTTCTATTTGCTTTTGGCGTTCAGCAAATCGCGCGCGTTGCTCGTCTGTTACTTCCTCAATACAATGATGACAAGATACACCTTCCATGTATTCAGGCTTTAACTTTTCTTCTTCTGTAATTGGCATACGGCACGCGTGGCATTGATCATAAGAACCTTTTTGTAAGTCGTGATCAACCGCAACGCGATTATCAAATACAAAACATTCGCCTTCCCACATGGTTTCTTCTTTTGGCACTTCTTCAAGGTATTTTAAAATACCGCCTTCAAGATGATAAACCTCATCAAAACCTTGCTCTTTCATGTAGGCTGTCGATTTTTCACAGCGAATGCCGCCGGTACAAAACATTGCTACTTTTTTATGTTTCTCAGGGTCTAAGTTTTCTTTTGCCCACTGTGGAAATTCACGGAATGTCGTTGTATTTGGATCGACTGCATTTTGAAAAGTACCAATCTCAATTTCGTAGTCGTTTCGTGTATCAATTAAAATAACTTCTGGATCAGAAATAAGCGCATTCCAATCTTTTGGTTTTACATAGCTACCCACAACTTTTAGAGGGTCAATTCCCTCAACGCCCATCGTTACAATTTCTTTTTTGAGCTTTACTTTAGTGCGATAAAACGGGCATTCATCATCGTAAGATTCTTTTGTTACGATGTTTTTTAAATTTGGTTGCTTATCAAGCCATGCTAGTAAATTGTCTATCCCTTCACGTTTTGCAGAAACAGTGCCGTTTATTCCTTCAGCCGCAAGTAGTAATGTACCGCGTACTTCATTCGCTTCCATCACTTCAAGTAATGGCTTACGGATAGCTTCAAATTCAGGTAAACCAACAAACTTATACATCGCACACACTACAAAGTGCTCATTTGTTACATTATCTTTATGGACAGCCGTCATTTTATTTCCTATTTTGCTTTTTTAGCCAGTATTGGCGTTTACCGAATCGTAAATCCGGCGCATATGGGGCGCGTATTTTACGCTTTTTTAATTTAATTGCAAAAAATAGCGCTATAGATTGGTTTTTACTGTTAGCGACCTATCTGTGTAAGCTATAATGCGCTGATAAATTTATAGACTTAATTTGCTCATTTTGGAGAAACACACATTGCAGTTTACTGATCTTGGGATTGATACACGCCTTGAAACACAATTAGCACATCAAGGGATCACCCAGCCCACCGACATTCAAGCTCATGCGGTGCCTACAGCACTTGCGGGGTATGATATTTTCGCTCAGTCTAAAACTGGGTCGGGCAAAACCTTGGCGTTTTTATTACCTGCTGTACAAAGGGTTATGAAACAAAAAGCACTCAGTAAACGCGATCCTCGTGTACTTATTGTTGCTCCTACGCGTGAGCTTGCTACGCAAGTATTTACTCAACTGCGTTTATTAATTGCAGGCACAGCCATTAAGGCCGTAAAAATACTTGGCGGCGAAAACTTTAATGACCAAATAAAAGCACTTAGAAACGACCCACAATTCGTAGTTGCTACACCTGGGCGTTTAGCCGATCACATTACAAAACGCTCACTACAATTGAGTGGGCTAGAACTGCTTATTTTTGATGAAGCCGATCGTATATTAGATTTAGGCTTTACCGAGCAGTTAAAAATGATTAACGAGCAAGCTAATCACCGTTTACGTCAAACGTTATTGTTTTCTGCAACACTTGACCATGCTCAAGTAGATGCACTATCACGTAATCTATTAAAAAAGCCAAAGCAAATCACGCTAAGTGCGGCGAACGAGCAACATAGCGATATTAAACAAACGTTATACCTTGCCGATCACCTTGATCATAAAGAAGCGCTTTTAGAGCATTTCTTGAATCAAGATGATGTTGGCCAGTGTATTATCTTTACAGCAACACGTTCTGACACAAGTCGCTTGAGTGAAGCGCTTAATGCTAAAGGCTTCAAGTCTGTAGCGCTTGCTGGTGATTTAACTCAAAGTAAACGTTTAGATATTATGGATTCGTTTAGTCGCGAAAACTTTAAAATATTGATAACGACCGATGTTGCGTCTCGTGGTTTAGATTTACTAAGCGTAACGCATGTTATTAACTTTGATTTACCAAAACACGCAGAAGAGTATGTACACCGCATAGGTCGTACTGGGCGTGCTGGTTTTAAAGGTAACGCAATTTCATTAGTTGGGCCTAAAGATTGGGCAAGTTATTTAGCTATTAAAGCATTTTTAAATGACGAGTTAAAATTTGCGAGCGTAGAGGGTTTAAAAGCTAAGTTTAAAGGTTTAAAAGAGAAAAAACCTGAGGCAACGTGGGATAAATCTAAAGAAAAAGCAGCTGCTGTTAAAAAGCCTGTATTTAAACGCAAAGCTAAACCTAAAAAGCCAACAGCACCAATTAAAGCACCAATGAACATTGATGGCGATACACCAATGCGCCGTAAAAAAAAGACTGAGCAGGAATAATTATGAGTTACCTAGGAACCACACAAACATTATTTGTAAAAGAAGTGAGTAACGAAGGTGCTTACTTAGACGGCCATGATTTAGGTGAAGTATTTTTACCAAAGCAAGAAATTAAACATGAACTTGAAGCTGGCGATAGCATAAGTGTTTTTATCTTTTTAGATAATGCTAATTTAGCGACTGCGACAACTAAAAAGCCACACGCACAAGTAGGTGAATATGCCCTACTTCGCGTTAAAGAAATTAATAGTATTGGTGCATTTTTAGATTGGGGTCTTGAAAAAGATGTTCTAACTCCGTTCAACGAACAAAAACCACGCATGCAAGAGGGTCATTCATATTTAGTTCGTTTGTACCTTGATAATGCAAGCCAACGTATTTGTGCATCAAACAACTTTAATCGTTTCTTATCTAAAGATGAGCCGCAATATACTCACTTACAAGAAGTGGATTTAATCGTCGCTGGCAAAACGGATATTGGCTACAAGGTATTAATTGAAGAATCGCACTTCGGTGTTGTTTTTTACAATATGGTATTTAAAAGCTTATTTGTAGGCCAAAAGCTTAAAGGATTCATTCAAAAAGTACGTGAAGACGGAAAAATTGATGTTGTACTAGAAAAACCAGGCATGGGTAAAGTAAGTGACCTTGGTGAAACTATTATGCAAAAACTTAAAAACGAAGGTGGAGTTATTCCATTAGGCGATAAGTCTGAACCTGAAGCGATTAAAAAGATGTTTTCTACTAGTAAAGCTAATTATAAAAAAGCGATTGGTGGATTGTTTAAACAAGAGTTAATAGATATTGAAGCGAAGTCCATTCGCTTAAGATCTTAGTCATAAATAATAGACTTTAATTACCAATAATATCTGTTGGTAATTAACCTAAAATATACTTGTAAGGTAATGTACATTGCGTATATTGCCTTGAATAATCAAGAACTTCACCTTCCGACTCAATATTGAGTGGCGCTAAACGAAAAACCTTTTTTTCACATTCTGTTTTTTTATCATCAAGTTTCGATATGCATTCACTCACACTCACATGCTGAGATATGAGTGTATCTTCATTCTTGTAACACAGGTGATGAGCATAATCTTGCATTGTTTTTTTAAAATAAAACATATCGACTGGGTACGTTGAAATTATATCTGTAACGGTTGTTACACCGTCATATGCTTTATTAGAAAAAACATATTTATTTACCGAAAAAACTGCAACAATAATTATTAATGAACCAAATACTAACTTCAAAACAAACCCCTTACTTCGTCTTTATTCTAACAATGTAACATAAAATACGTATTAGGTAAGGGTTTTAGCACTATATTGCTGCTTTTTGTTAAATTATAATATGGTTTTATTAACATCGTTGAGCACTTTTACGGGATTATCCGATTGAGTAATAGGTCGGCCTATAACTAAATAATCACTTCCTGCATCGATTGCTTGCTTAGGAGTCATGATACGCTTTTGATCGCCGGCATCACTCCCTTCAGGACGTATACCTGGTGTAACAAGCTTAAAGCTTTCACCTAACTCTGTTTTTAATACTTTAGCTTCTTGCGCAGAACACACAACCCCATCAAGCCCTGCTTCCTTTGCAAGCTTAGCTAAATATATAACTTGCTCTTGAGCCGATTTATCAACGCCCAAACGCTTAAGTTCTGTTTCATCCATGCTGGTTAATACAGTAACAGCAATAAGCAGTGGCGCTTTATCACCAAATTGCTCAAGAGCAGATTTAGCTTTACTCATCATTTCAAAGCCACCAGATGCATGTACGTTAACCATCCATACACCCATTTTCGCAGCGGCAGTAACCGCTTTAGCTACTGTATTAGGAATGTCATGAAATTTTAAATCTAAAAAAACATCAAAACCTAAATCAATTAACTCTTTAACAAATGCAGGCCCAAAATAAGTAAACATTTCTTTGCCGACTTTAAGACGACATGTATCAGGAGAAAGTTGTTTAACAAAGTTTAAGGCAACTTCTTGATCATTGTAATCTAATGCTATAAGAATTTTTTTTGAGTGTTCGAAAGACATGACTATCCTAATGTATGGCAGTAAAATTATTAATATGGGGTTATTAAAATCCGTCTAAGCCTCGACTTGGAACAATGGTTTCCCAATGCTTACAAGAAGGGCAATTCCAATATATTGTGTAACTTGTAAAACCACAATGCTGACATTGAAAGTCAGGTTTTGTAGCAATATAAGAGGTTACAAGCTTATCAATTTCGTTAAGTACTTCTTTGGTATTTTTATTTTGATCGCCCATCAATTGCAGTAAAAAACTGAAACCACGAATAGTAGGTTGACGTTTTAAGCTATCAGTTAAAAATTCAAAGGCTTGTTTTGTATGCCCTTGTTCAAGTAAGGCTTGGCAATGTTTTATTTTAATTAATACACCGCCCTTTTCTAATAAATCACTGACTAATTCATGAAATTGATGCGTTAAATTTAATTGTTTATAACTGTGGGCAAGCTCATCAATAAACAACGGCGCAAACAAAGTGAATTGAGTAACAAGTTCACGCCAGTAATAAATAGCTTTAACGTAATCTTCTTTTGCGTAAGCAACTAAACCTAATTCGTACAGCGGACGCACGGCTTTATAATTTAAGCTAATCGCTTTTCTCATTAGTTGGGGGGTACTGTCACTTAAAGCCGACTCACAATAAAAATTAGCAATCGCTTTAAATTGTTGTTCTTTTGAAAATAGCTCGCTGTGGGCTTCAAACATGTTGATGCCTTTCTCCCATTCACGGGTTTGCGAGTATAAAGTAATAATAGGATCTAGCGCTTCTACATGCCCTGCTTTAACTAACCAAACTAAGTGCTCTTCCGCACTGTCTAGTAGCCCAGCCATTATGTAATCTTCGGCAAGTTCTAAACGGCTAGTTGCAGCTTGTTGTTCATTTAAGCCTGGGTGTTTTAATAGAAGTTCATGAATTTTAATTGCGCGGTCTAATTCACCTCTTCGGCGAAACATGGTGGCAAGTGTAGAATAGTGCTCAACTGAGTCGGCTGACACTTCAAGTAAGTTGATTAAGTGCTCTAAGCCTTGATCTTCTTCTCTATCGAGTAGAAACTTTAAGCCTTTGCTATATTCAGAAGTGATCTGACGATTAAGTTGATGAGCTTGGTTTTTAGCACTGTTTTTACCCATAATCCAACCGTAACCGGCGGCAACAGGTAATAGTAAAAACAAAAGCTCAATCATAGTTAGGTGTCTTTATTCGCGGCAAGCTTTTTCTTATCTTTTTCAGGCGCTAATTGCTTTTTTAAACGGTAGTTTTGCCACTTTAATTGCGAAAACAATTTAAAGCTAATAAAACAACCAATCAAAACACCTAATAAAAAGCAGATACTTATTATTACAGCTAAAGGTAGTGTATTACTGGCTATAATATAATTTATTTGTACTAACTGTGGGTTTTGTGACCCTAATACAAATGCACTGATAAGGCATAGCGCAACCAGAATAATTTTTAATACCTTGAACAAGTAACTACTCCACTAAGTTAACTAGGCAATGCTTTCATTTACGCGGTCGCGTAATTCTTTGCCTGGTTTAAAATGAGGTACATGCTTTCCTTCAAGCTCAACTGTATCGCCAGTCTTAGGATTACGACCTGTGCGAGGAGCGCGGAAATGCAAAGAGAAACTACCAAAACCTCTGATCTCAATACGATCTGAAGTAGATAATGAGCCGGCCATTTGTTCAAGAATTTCTTTTACAGCATTCTCAACATCTTTCACTGGAACGTGTGCGTGTTGTTCCGCAAGTGTTTCTATCAGTTCTGACTTAGTCATAGCGTTTCCTTAAAAAGAGATATAGGAAGGGCAAAAAATGCCCTTCCAACTAAAAACTAATTATATATTAGTCTTTTTGTGCATTTGCGAAAGCAGCTGCCATTGCGTTTTCAAACACTGGCTCTTCTTTCTTAAGCTTCTCTAGTACTTCTTTCTCTTCTGCTTCGAAAAGAGCTTTTACAGATAAGCTTAAAGTGCGGTTCTTACGATCAACACCAACGTATTTAACTTCAATCTCGTCGCCTACAGAAACAACAGTAGTTGCATCTTCAACGCGCTCTTGAGCGATATCAGCTACACGGATGTAACCTTCAACGCCTTCGATAAGTTCAACAGTTGCGCCTTTCGCATCAACTTCAGTCACTTTACCTTTAACAATAGCACCTTTTTTGTTTGCATCAAGGTAGTTATTGAATGGGTCAGCTTCGATTTGCTTAACACCTAGAGAGATACGTTCACGCTCTGGGTCAACTTGCAATACGATAGCAGTGATTTCGTCGCCTTTCTTGAATTCACGTACAGCTTCTTCGCCAGGTGTATTCCAAGAAATGTCTGAAAGGTGTACAAGACCGTCAATACCACCGTCAAGACCGATAAAGATACCGAAGTCAGTGATTGATTTGATCTTACCAGTAACTTGATCGCCTTTGTTCTGTAGACGAGCAAATTCCTGCCAAGGATTAGCAATACATTGCTTAAGACCAAGAGAAATACGACGACGTTCTTCGTCAATTTCTAAAACCATAACTTCAACAGTGTCGCCTAAGCTAACAACTTTTGAAGGATGGATATTTTTGTTAGTCCAATCCATTTCAGAAACGTGTACTAAACCTTCAACGCCTTCTTCGATTTCCACGAAACAGCCGTAATCTGTAAGATTAGTAACACGACCAGAAAGTTTAGAACCTTCTGGGTAACGACCAGCGATAGCTGCCCATGGATCTTCACCAAGCTGTTTAAGGCCTAGAGATACACGAGTTTTATCTTTGTCGAATTTAAGAACTTTAACTGCGATTTCGTCGCCAACATTAACGATTTCTGAAGGGTGCTTAACACGCTTCCAAGCCATATCAGTAATGTGTAGTAGACCATCAACACCACCAAGGTCAACGAATGCACCGTAGTCAGTAAGGTTCTTAACGATACCTTTAACTTCTTGACCTTCAACAAGGTTAGCAAGAAGCTCTTCACGTTCTTGTGAGTTTTCAGATTCGATAACTGCACGACGTGAAACAACAACGTTGTTACGTTTTTGGTCAAGCTTGATTACTTTAAATTCAAGCTCTTTGCCTTCAAGGTGAGTTGTGTCACGTACTGGACGAACATCAACAAGTGAACCAGGTAGGAAAGCACGGATTGAATCAACTTCAACTGTGAAACCGCCTTTAACTTTACCGTTGATAACACCAGTAACAGTTTCTTGCTCTTCACATGCTTTCTCAAGACGGATCCATGCTTCGTGACGCTTAGCTTTCTCACGAGAAAGGATAGTTTCACCGAAACCGTCTTCAATTGCATCTAGTGCAACATCTACTTCGTCGCCAACAGCAACTTCAAGTTCACCAGCAGCATTTTTGAACTGCTCAGCAGGGATAGCACTTTCTGATTTAAGACCAGCATCTACAAGTACAATGTTGTTCTCGATTGAGATTACTGTACCTTTAACGATAGAGCCTTGCTCTGCTTCAAAACCCTTTAAGCTTTCTTCAAATAACTGCGCAAAATTTTCTGACATACGAATATACGTCTCTATATATTATACCAATAAGCAACCATGCTGCATGGGGTTGTTAAAATAGCACTGGCATCCTGCTGGCGCATAAAATGTGTTTTAGCTTCGTTTAGGAAGCTTACCTTCAGAGATAGCAATATCTAATAAAGTTATTACTTTATCAAACACTTGCTGTGCATTAAGTTCGCTAGTATCGATCTCAATAGCATCCTCTGCAGGTACAAGCGGAGCAACGGCACGATTCATATCGCGCTCATCACGAGCTTGAATGTCCTGTAATAGACCACTTAGTGTAACATCAAGACCGCGCGTATTCAACTCAACAAAACGTCTGCGAGCACGCTCTTCTGCGCTTGCTGTTAAATATATTTTTAACGGTGCATCTTGAAAAACCACAGTGCCCATATCACGACCATCGGCGATTAAGCCATTTTCAGTGCGAAATGCACGCTGGCGGCGTAATAATGCTTCACGAACGCGAGGTAATGCTGCAACCTTTGACGCTGCAGCGCCTACTTCTTCATTACGAATAGTAGTCGTTACATCTTCGCCTTCTAAAATAACTTTTCCTGCATTAGTTTGGCTATCTACCAAAAACTGCACATCTAAATTTGCAGCAAGAGGGACAAGCCCTTCTTCATTGTCTAATGCAATTTGGTGATGAAGTGCAGCTAAAGATAAAACGCGATAAATCGCACCACTATCTAGTACATCCCACCCCAACTTGTCGGCTAACAAGCGACAAACAGTTCCTTTACCTGAACCACTTGGGCCATCAACGGTGATCACGGGCATTAATAACGCCTGCATTTAAAACCTCCTGCAATGCACACCTAAATAAACCGCGACATTATACGTCAGTTATTAAAATATATCTGCTATTAGTGTGTAACTTTTGTAATTACTTCTAAATAGCTTATTCACTGACTGATGCTAAAACATTGAAAAATGTAGGAAATGTTTTATAAGTACATTTTGGATCATTAATCGTTATTGGCTTTCCGCCTACGGCAACCATAGCAAAACACATAGCTATACGGTGATCGTCGTAAGTATCTATAGCAACATCATTAAAATGTTCAGGTGGAGTGATTTCTATAAAATCCTCACCCTCTACAACTTCAGCGCCTACTTTTCTAAGCTCAGTTGCCATTGCGTACAAACGGTCTGTTTCTTTAACGCGCCAGTTATAAATATTACGAATAGCGGTTTTACCTTTAGCAAACAAAGCAACTGTTGCCAGTGTCATTGCTGCATCAGGAATTGCATTCGCATCTATATCTACGCCATTAAGCTCGCCTTTGCGAACAACTAAACGCTCATCATACCAATCAATTTTAGCGCCAACCTGCTCCATGACTTTAGCAAAGCCAATATCACCTTGAACCGATTTAGCGCCAACACCTTTAATTTCTATCTCGCCACCGGCAATCGCTGCGGCTGCAACGAAATAAGAAGCCGATGAAGCATCACCTTCAACCATAATACGCTCGATTGATTGATACTGTTGACCACCTTTAACGTTAAAAGTTGCATAGTCACTGTGCTCAACATCAATACCAAAGCGCGCCATAACACCTAACGTAATATCAATATAAGGTTTAGATACTAAAGTACCCTTAATAGTTATATGTGTATCGCCGTTAAATAAAGGTGCTGCCATTAACAAGGCAGTTAAAAATTGACTTGAAATACTGCCGTCAATTTCAACTTCACCGCCGTTGATTTGGCCGCCTACGATTTTAAGTGGTGGATAATCTTTATGTTTTGTATAGGTAACATCGCCACCCAGCGTTTGTAGAGCATCAACTAAGTGCCCTATTGGACGCTCTTCCATACGCGGCTCGCCTATTAGCTCGTACTCACCACTTACAGCAGCAAGTACAGCGGTTAGAGGTCGGTAGGCAGTGCCTGCATTACCTAAAAACAATGGTTCACTTGGTGTTTTAAACACACCACCAACACCCTCTACAGTGGCTACAGTGCGTTCTTCATTAAGTGTCACATTTACACCTAAAAGCTTCAGAGCACCCAACATATGACGAATATCATCACTATCAAGTAAGTTCTCTACAACAGTAGTACCACTAGCAAGCGCTGCTAATAATAAAATACGGTTTGATAAACTTTTTGACCCAGGTAAGGTAACTGTGCCGTTTACACGAGAAATGGGCTCTAAACGAAGTTGCTCCATTAGCTATTTTCCTTTGCAAAGGCAGCCATAAAGTCAACTAGTGCTTGAACACCTTCAAGTGGCATTGCGTTGTAAATGCTGGCGCGCATACCGCCCACTATTCGGTGACCTTCCAAAGCAAGTAAACCCGCTTCGTTAGATTGAGCAACAAATTTGCTATTTAAGCTTTCATCATTCAACCAAAAAGGAACATTCATACGTGAGCGACAATGCTTAGCAACAATATTTGAATAAAAATCAGAGTTATCGATAAAATCATACAGTAAATCTGCTTTAGCAATATTTTGTGCTTCCATGGTTTTTACACCACCATTGCTTTCAAGCCATTCAAATACTTCAGCCGCTAAATACCAAGCAAAAGTCGGTGGGGTATTAAACATACTGCCCTGCTTTGCTTCAAGTGCGTAATCTAAAATACCAGGTTTTGCTAAACCTTCACGCTCTAGTAATGTTTTACGTACAATAACGATTGATATACCCGATGGGCCAATATTCTTTTGTGCACCGGCATAAATTAAATCAAATTTATTAACGTCTATTTCGCGCGATAAAATAGTTGACGACATGTCTGCAACAATTGGTGCTGTTGGGTGGCTAGGTACATCAAAAATCTCTAAGCCATCAACGGTCTCGTTAGGGCAATAGTGGATATACGCTGCATCTGCTGGTAAATCCCAGTCAGCAACCGCTTTAATAGAAAACTCGCCATCAGCATCATTACGTATATCGGTAAAAGTCGTTTGAGTGAATTTACTCGCTTCATCTCTCGCACTTTTTGACCATACGCCATTTTCGCAATAAAAAGCGGTTTTACCTTCTTGGTGTAAGTTTAGCGGTACAGCACTAAATTGTCCTCGGCCACCACCATGCATAAACAACACTTCAAACTCATCACTAATATTCATTAAGCGGCGAAGGCTAGCTTCACATTTTGCAGTAACCGTTAAAAACTCTTTACTACGATGGCTTATTTCCATCACAGAAACACCCAAACCTTGCCAATCTAGGAACTCTTTTTGCGCTTTTTTCATCACCGCTTGCGGAAGCATAGCCGGTCCCGCACAAAAATTATATTTACTCATTACCTTTGCCTCATTCCAGTAATTAAAAATTTCAAGCCTGATCGCACTGCAAACAAGCTGTATTAGTTTTATTCAACAACATAAAAAAAAGCGGCTAAAGCCGCTTTTTCAATTTCAATTATTCAGAAGGAGGATTGTCATCCACTACTTCTTCAATAACCGTATCAACTGTTTCAACGTCTTCGATATCAATTAAGTCACTCTCAGTAACTTCAATCTCTTCTATACGTTGTAAACCAACTACTTGCTCTCCGTCAATAGTTCTGATCAAAATAACACCTTGCGTGTTACGTCCAACCGTAGAAACTTCATTAACGCGAGTTCGTACTAAGGTACCACGATTAGAAATAATCATTATTTCATCGTTGTCATCAACTTGCACAGCACCAACAACAGCACCGTTACGTTCACTCACCTTGATAGATACAACACCTTGTGTTGCACGACTCTTAGATGGATAATCTTCAAGCTGTGTACGTTTACCGTAACCATTTTCAGTTACTGTTAGAATAGCACCGTCAGTTTTTGGTACAATTAACGATACTACGCGTTGCTCGTCTGGCATTTTAATACCACGAACACCTGTAGCAGTACGACCCATTGGACGAACACCTTTGAAACGAATCTCAGGGTTGCCTTCTTCATCAAGTACTGGGTTACCGTTTTCATCAACAACGGTTGTTTCTTCAGCTTCTTTAAAGCGTACTACTTTACCAGCATCAGTGAACAACATAATTTCGTTGCTACCATCGGTAATATCAACACCAATTAAGCTATCGCCATCATTTAAGTTAACAGCAATAATACCGCTTGCACGTTGACGACTGTAAGCCGTTAATGGTGTTTTCTTAACAGTACCAAATGCAGTTGCCATAAAGATGTATTTATCTTCTGCGTACTCGCGTACTGGCAATATAGCTGTAATACGTTCATCAGCTTCAAGTGGTAACAAGTTAACAATTGGCTTGCCGCGCGCTGCACGACTTGCTAGTGGTAACTGATACACTTTAAGCCAATATAAACGACCGGCCGTAGAGAAACATAAAATAGTATCGTGTGTATTTGCAACTAACAGACGTTCAATGAAATCTTCATCTTTCATCTTCGTTGCTGACTTACCTTTACCACCACGACGCTGCGCTTCGTAATCAGACAATGCCTGATACTTCACATAACCTTCGTGAGAAAGCGTTACTACAACGTTTTCTTCAGTAATTAAATCTTCTAAGCTTATATCGTGAGCTGCGGCGTTAATTTCTGTACGACGCTCATCGCCATATTGCTCTTTAATTTCAACTAGCTCGTCACGAATAACTTCCATTAAACGCTCAGGCGTAGCCAAAATATATAAAAGATCAGCAATTAAATCTAATAAGGTTTGGTATTCACTTATAATCTTTTCGTGTTCAAGACCAGTCAGCTTGTGTAAACGTAAATCTAATATTGCTTGAGCTTGTTGCTCTGAAATATAATATTGACCATCACGAATACCTAAATCATCAGCTAACCAATCAGGACGAGCTACATTATCTTCACCCGCTTTTTCAAGCATGCCTTGTACATGACCTAGTTCCCACGGACGTGCTGTTAAAGCAATTTTAGCTTCAGCAGGTGTAGGAGATTTACGAATAAGCTCGATAATTGGGTCAATGTTTGCAAGTGCAATCGCTAAACCTTCAAGCGTATGAGCACGGTCGCGAGCTTTGCGTAAATCAAAAACAGTACGACGAGTTACTACTTCACGACGGTGAATAATAAACTCTTCAAGCATTTCTTTTAAATTAAAACACTTAGGTTGGTTATTAATTAAAGCAACCATATTCATACCAAACACAGTTTGTAACTGAGTTTGTGAATATAAGTTATTTAAAATAACTTCGCCTACGTCACCACGTTTGATCTCAATAACGATACGCATACCGTCTTTATCTGATTCATCACGTAGCGCACTAATACCTTCAATTTTCTTATCTTTAACCAGCTCAGCAATTTTTTCAATTAGGCGAGCTTTGTTAACTTGATAAGGAATTTCGTGAACGATGATTGTTTCACGGCCTGTTTTTTCATCGGTTTCGACGTCGGCGCGTGCACGCATGTACACTTTACCACGGCCAGTTAAGTAGGCTTGTTCGATGCCCTTCTTACCGTTGATAATTGCAGCCGTTGGGAAATCAGGACCAGGGATATAATCCATTAACTCTAAAATAGTTAAATCAGGATTTTGAATAAGTGCCAAACACCCGTTCACAACTTCAGTTAAGTTATGTGGTGGAATGTTTGTAGCCATGCCTACTGCAATACCCGACGAACCATTCACTAATAAATTAGGAACTTTCGTTGGTAAAACATCAGGGATGAACTCTGTGCCATCGTAGTTAGGAACGAAATCAACCGTTTCTTTTTCAAGATCGGCTAATAACTCATGCGACATTTTTGCCATACGTACTTCTGTATAACGCATTGCCGCTGCTGAATCACCATCAACCGAACCGAAGTTACCTTGGCCATCTACAAGCATGTAACGTAGTGAGAATGGCTGAGCCATACGAACTATCGTGTCATAAACTGCACTGTCGCCGTGTGGGTGGTATTTACCGATTACGTCACCGACCACACGGGCCGATTTTTTGTAAGGCTTGTTCCAGTCATTACTAAGCTCGTTCATTGCAAACAAAACGCGGCGGTGAACAGGTTTTAAACCGTCACGTACGTCTGGTAATGCACGTCCTACTATTACGCTCATTGCGTAATCTAAGTAGGAGTTTTTTAACTCGTCTTCAATATTGACTGGCAGAATTTCATTGGCGAGATCAGTCATTTGATATCACATTCCTTCAGTATCAGCTCTCAACAACCCGGTATTGGGTATTAAGAGTATTTGTTATTATTACTAACAGCCATGCTATCACAATTAATTTCAATTTACAGGCGCAAAACTTTGCGATTTATCAATTTAGCCCTATATAATGGCCTCAGATTGACGAGGAAGTATTTTATGACCGAACATCAAAATGTAGATCACGCAGAAATAGCAAAATTTGAAGCCATCGCAGAGCGTTGGTGGGACCTAGACGGAGAATTCAAACCTCTTCACGAAATTAACCCGTTACGTTTAGATTTTATAGCAAACAAAACGCAAGGCTTATTCGATAAAGAAACACTCGATGTTGGCTGTGGCGGCGGCATTTTAAGCCAAAGCATGGCGCGTATGGGTGCTAAAGTAACCGGTATCGATATGGGACAAGAGCCTTTAACTGTTGCTAAATTGCATAGTTTAGAAACAGGCGTAAATGTAGATTACATAAAAGTACCTGCCGAAGAGTATGCATCACAAAACCCAGAACGTTTTGATGTAATAACGTGTATGGAAATGCTTGAGCACGTACCCGACCCTGCTTCTATCATTCATGCAGTAGCAGCACTTGCAAAGCCAGGTGCAGATGTGTTTTTTTCAACGCTGAACAAAACGCCTAAAGCATACTTATACGCGATAGTTGGCGCCGAAAAGCTGTTAAAAATGGTACCTGAAGGCACACATGACCATAAAAAGTTTATTAAACCTGCGCAACTTATTGCATGGGCAGAGCAAGCGGGTTTAAAAGTACGTGCAAGTACAGGGCTTTCTTATAACCCACTATCAAAGCAATATACGCTTAATAACGACGTTAGCGTAAATTACATACTTTATTTTGAGAAGTTAGCTTAATGGCTAGCTCTCAATCCCCTCTATCTCTTATTGAGTACGATGCATTTTTATTTGATTTAGACGGCACCCTACTCGATACCGCTGATGATTTAGGCGCTGCTTTAAACGCAGTGCTTATTAGTAATAAAATCACACCTGTTAGTAGTGATGTATACCGCCCTGCGGCATCTAACGGCGCAGGTGCATTATTAGAGGCTGGTTTTAAAAAGTTATGGGCTAAACAACACCAAAGCGAGCTTATTAAGCAATTAGTTGACGAGTACGCTGCAAACATAGCAAAACATACGCATTGCTTCTCTGGTGTTGAATCGTTACTTATCGCCCTTGATCAAAAAAAGATCAAGTGGGGGATCATGACCAACAAACCTGGCTTTTTAACCGATCCTTTAGTGGCTGCTATCCCCGCTTTAAAAAACGCCAGTGTAGTCATAAGTGGCGATACCTTGGCTGAGGCCAAACCATCACCGCTACCACTACTACATTGTGCAAAGCTTATGGGGGTAAAACCAAACCGTTGTTTGTACATTGGTGATGCCGAGCGTGACATACAAGCAGGCAAAGCGGCAGGTATGCACACTGCAACGGCACTTTGGGGTTACATACCAAGTATTGATGAAGCCAACAGCTGGAATGCTGATTTTAACTGGCAAAGTCCAATTGATGGTTTTAACTATATATAGTTCTATGTTAATTATTAAACACTATATATTGTGATTGTGTTAGTTTTCACACAAAGCTTGTCGATAAAAAAGCAGTCAGAATTTATTTTTAAAATGCGCAAATTTAGCAGAACATTAGTTTACTTTTTAAACGCCTTTAATTAAATGGTCGTTTAAGTGTGAGCGTCTACTAACACAAATGCGTTATCCCAAAGTTATACACAAACAGGGGCAATTATGTCCCTTGCAAAACAACTCAGACCACATTAAAGTTTTATTAACACTTTGATGGAATTGATATTTCAACTAGGTGGAGGGGCTAACACCATACTCAAGGTTTGAATATGATGTTAGCAAAGACACTTGCTAAAATTTAGGAAAGCGCCCAAGTGTGGAAATTTGAGCGTAACTGATTCTTATATTATCGGCAAGTGACTAACTCAGATTTAGGATAACTAAAGTTGAAACTCAATATTTCTATAGAAATTTCAGAGAGTGTAATAATGATTCTTTTTAAAATTATTACACTGGGTAGCATGCTCTTCGCATAAACTTAAATGGGCTATCTTTTAGCCCATTTCTATTTCTTACCCCTAATTATGCTTTTTATTTCTGAAAGCATTGAATCGTGAACATTAAACAACTAACTTAGATAGTCCATTAAAACCATATATAGTGCTATGTTAATTATTAAACACTATATATTGTGATTGTGTTAGTTTTCACACAAAGCTTGTCGATAAAAAAAGCAGTCAGAATTTATTTTTAAAATGCGTAAATTTAGCAGATCATTAGTTGATTTCTGCATATTCTAACTTAAATGATTGTTCGAAGGTGAGTGTCTACTAACACAAATGCGTTATCCCAAAGTTATCCACAAATAGGGGCAATTATGTCCCTTGCAAAACAACTCAGACCACACTATCTTGTGATCTCTAAATTGAACAACACCAGATATTGTGGCCAAATGTTATTCAATTAAATTCGCCATTACGGTGAAACTTATAATAAATGAGTACTTACCTTGCCATTGCGAGGTATGACGCATTGGTCAAAATACATAATTCCCAAGGAATACAGGCAAATGAACCAACAGTTATCTGTAAGCAAACGTGACGGGCGTAAAGAGCCACTTGATCTTGATAAGATCCATCGCGTTATTGAATGGGCCGCCGAAGGTTTAAAAAACGTATCGGTTTCGCAAGTTGAATTAAAATCACACATTCAGTTTTACGACGGTATTCGTACTAAAGACATACACGAAACCATTATTAAAGCTGCTGCAGATCAAATTTCAAAAGAATCGCCTGATTACCAATACCTAGCGGCACGTTTAGCTGTATTCCATTTACGTAAAAAAGCGTACGGTCAATTTGAGCCACCACGTTTATTTGACCACGTAACAAAAATGGTTGGCGATAAACGCTACGATGCTCACTTATTAGTAGATTACACAGAGCAAGAATTAGACGAGCTTGATGCATATCTTGATCATTCTCGCGATCTTAACTTTAGCTACGCGGCTGTAAAACAGCTTGAAGGTAAATACCTTGTTCAAAACCGTGTATCGGGTGAGATTTACGAAAGTGCACAGTTTTTATATATTTTAGTAGCGGCGAGCTTATTTTCTGACTACCCACGTGAAACACGCGTTTCTTACATTAAGCGTTTTTACGATGCAGTCTCGTTATTTAAAATATCACTACCAACGCCTATTATGGCAGGTGTACGTACACCAACGCGTCAGTTTAGCTCATGTGTATTAATTGAGTGTGGCGATAGCCTTGATTCAATTAATGCTACGTCGTCTGCAATCGTTAAATACGTTTCACAACGTGCGGGCATTGGTATTAACGCAGGTCGAATTCGTGCGCTAGGTAGCCACATCCGTAACGGCGAAGCGTACCACACAGGCTGTATTCCTTTTTATAAGCACTTTCAAACAGCTGTTAAAAGTTGTTCGCAAGGTGGTGTACGTGGCGGCGCTGCAACATTGTTCTACCCGCTTTGGCATTTAGAAGTAGAGAATCTACTTGTACTTAAAAATAACCGTGGTGTAGACGACAACCGCGTTCGCCACCTAGATTACGGCGTACAGTTTAATAAACTAATGTACTCTCGTTTAATTAAAGACGACTACATTACGTTATTTAGCCCATCAGATGTGCCTGGTCTTTACGATGCATTTTTTGAAGACCAAGCTGAGTTTGACGCGCTTTACGTAAAATACGAACAAGACGAATCGATTCGTAAAAAACGCATTAAAGCCATTGAGCTTTTCTCTATGTTTGCGCAAGAGCGTGCAAGTACAGGTCGTATTTATTTACAAAATGTGGATCACTGTAATACACACAGCCCGTTCATTGCTAAAGTTGCGCCTATTCGCCAATCTAACTTATGTTTAGAAATTGCATTGCCAACTAAGCCACTAAGCAACGTAAACGACGAAGAAGGCGAAATTGCACTTTGTACACTGTCTGCGTTTAACTTAGGCGCCATTGAGTCACTAGACGAGCTTGAAGAGCTAGCTGAACTTGCAGTGCGCGCACTTGATAACTTACTTGATTTCCAAGACTACCCTGTACCGGCTGCAAAAAATGCGACTATGGGTCGTCGTACACTAGGCATAGGCGTAATTAACTACGCATACTACTTAGCTAAAAACGGTAAGCGTTACTCAGATGGCAGCGCAAATGCACTGACTCACAAAACGTTTGAAGCGATTCAGTACTACCTAATGAAAGCATCAAACGAGCTTGCTAAAGAACGTGGTGCATGTCCTAAGTTTAACGAAACAACGTATTCACAGGGCATTATGCCAACAGATACGTACAAACGTGACTTAGATAAAATTTGTGATGAACCACTTCACCTTGATTGGGATACATTACGTGCCAGCATTAAAGAGCACGGCATGCGTAACTCAACACTAAGTGCGTTAATGCCTTCAGAAACATCGTCGCAAATCTCTAACGCAACAAATGGTATTGAGCCACCACGTGGTCACATTAGCGTTAAAGCAAGTAAAGACGGTATTTTGAAACAAGTAGTGCCTGAGTACGAACGTTTAAAGAATAACTACGAGTTATTATGGGATATTCCATCAAACGATGGTTACTTACAACTTGTGGGCATAATGCAGAAATTTGTTGACCAAACTATATCGGCAAACACAAATTATGATCCAAATAAATTCGAAGGCGGTAAAGTACCTATGCAAGTCTTATTAAAAGACTTACTAACTGCGTACAAACTGGGTGTTAAAACCTTGTACTACCACAACACTCGCGATGGTGCCTCAGATATGCAAGAAGATACTCCAGAAGTGGAAGATGATGATTGTGAAGGCGGCGCGTGTAAAATATAGTTATTAATTTTTATTTTAAGCGGGCATTTAGCCCGCTTTTTCTGATAGTTTTTTGAGTGATAAACATGTCTTATACTACATTTAGCCGAAACCATAATAACCAAATGCTAGAGCCAATGTTTTTTGGCCAAACTGTTAACGTATCTCGTTATGACCAACAAAAATACCCAATTTTTGAAAAGTTAATCGAAAAGCAACTGTCTTTCTTTTGGCGTCCTGAAGAAGTAGATGTAAGCAAAGACCGTTTAGACTTTCAAGCATTACCAGATCACGAAAAGCATATATTTTTAAGTAACTTAAAATATCAAACTTTGCTTGATAGCGTACAAGGTCGTTCACCTAACGTTGCCCTACTTCCTATTGTATCGTTACCAGAGCTTGAAACATGGATAGAAACGTGGGCATTTAGTGAAACGATTCACAGCCGCTCGTACACGCATATTATTCGTAATGTTACGCAAGCCCCTGAACTTATTTTTGATGACATAGTTAGCAACGATAAAATAAGCGAACGTGCCGATGCTGTAACCACATACTACGATGACTTAATTAATTCAGTGTCGCTTTACAACCTTTACGGTGAAGGCAAACACGAAATTAACGGCAAAACAGTGATCGTTAATTTGTTCGAACTTAAAAAGAAACTTTACCTTGCCATGATGTCGGTAAATATTCTTGAAGCCATTCGTTTTTATGTAAGCTTTGCGTGTTCGTTTGCGTTTGCTGAGCGTGAATTAATGGAAGGTAACGCTAAAATTATTAAGCTTATTGCGCGTGATGAAGCACTTCATCTTTCGGGTACTCAGCATATTTTAAATATTATGCAAGACGGTAAAGACGACCCAGAAATGGCAATTGTTGCAGCTCAGTGCCGCGACGAAGCTATTAAAATGTTTGTAGAAGCCGCAGAGCAAGAAAAAGAATGGGCAGAGTACCTATTTAAAGATGGTTCTATGATTGGTCTAAACAAGCATATTTTATGTCAGTACGTTGAGTACATTACTAACGCACGTATGACCGCTATTGGCTTACCAGCACAGTTTGAAAATAACAGTAACCCTATTCCATGGATCAATTCATGGTTAGTGTCTGATAACGTTCAAGTAGCACCACAAGAAGCTGAAATTAGCTCATACCTTGTTGGTCAAATCGACTCGCAAGTAGATGCCTCTGAATTTGGTGACTTTGATTTATAATGAGTGACAAGTCTACTGCAAGCATAACGCTTGCAGAAAACAGCCAGTGTATAGAATTTACCACTGGCTGCCCTTCTGTTTTACAGTGCTTAGAATCCATGAAAATAGACGTTGCATTCCAATGCCGCGAAGGTTACTGCGGCGCCTGTAGAGCAACGTTAGTGTCAGGTAGTGTTGAGTATAACGAAGAGCCACTGGCGTTTGTGCGCGAAGGCGAAATACTCCTGTGCTGCTGCAAGCCTAATGGTGACATAAGCATAAATTTAAAATAATTTATGAACAAAATAAAAAGCCGATAATTTATTATCGGCTTTGTTATTTATAAATCAACGACCCAGGGAGATTGTTGTTTAATTATATTATTTTTCTTTTAAGTAAACGGTTTTCTTTTCTAGATATTGCTCTAAACCAAACTTACCGTCTTCACCGCCAAAACCACTTTGTTTCCAGCCATTATGAAAACCTTGATGCTGCTCACCCATACCACGGTTAATATATACCTCACCCACTTCTAATTCGTTAATAGCTTTATTAATATCAAAAAAGTTTTGAGTGAATATATAGGCGCTTAAGCCATAAATACTGTCGTTACAGTACTGTATTGCTTGATCCATATCTTTAACTTTTACAATAGGGAGTACTGGGCCAAAAGTTTCTTCGTGTACTGCAATGTTATCTTGCTTAACGTCTACAAGTAACGTTGGTTCGTACCAACAACCACCTTCGAAACCCTCAACAGAAGCAACTTTACCACCAGTGGCGACAGAAGCGCCTTGTTGAATACTTTGTTGAACAATGTGGTCAATGTTGTCTATTTCACGTTGATTACATTTAGGACCCATTTGTGTATCTGGGTTCATAGGATCCCCAACACGAAGTGCTTTTACTGCTGGTATAAATTTAGCCATAAATGCATCGTACACAGACTCTTGAACATATAAACGCTCAACACAGGTACATACTTGCCCGCAGTTAGCAAAGCGACCCCAAAGCGCACCTTCAACAGCCTCATCAAGGTCGGCATCTGCCATAACAACCATCGGGGCTTTACCGCCAAGTTCAAGCATTACAGGCGTCATGTATTCTGCGCTAGTTTTATAGATTTGCTTACCTGCAGCAGTAGAGCCTGTCATGGTGATCATTTTAGTAATTGGGCTTTCACACAATGCTTGGCCAACAACAGAACCTGATCCATTAATAACGTTTAGCACGCCAGCAGGAATCCCCGCTTCGTTTGCTAAACGACCCAGCTCGGTGGTTGCTAAAGGTGTTTCTTGGGTAGGTTTTAATACAATAGAGTTACCTGTAATCAACGCAGGTCCAATTTTACGACCAGCCAATGCCAGCGGAAAATTCCACGCAGTAATACCAACAACTACGCCACGTGGCACTTTATGAATGTATATTTTTTCATCTTCGTTATCTGAAGGTAAAATATCGCCTTCAATAGTAAGTGCATGGTCGCATGCATAGTCAATAAAAGTCGCTGTTACGTCGACTTCCATTTGTGCAACTGATAGCAATTTACCTTGCTCTGCAACAAGCATTGGTGCAAGAATATCTTTATTTTCACGAATTTTATTAGCAAACACGCGCAATATATTTTGACGTGTGCGAGCTGTCAATTTAGCCCACTTTTTCTGGCCTACATTCGCTGACTCAAGTGCATACTGCGCATCTTCTATACAGCCTTTTGGTATTTCACCAATTTTTTTACCCGTAGAGGGGCTTAGTATTTCAATGATGCCGCTCGCTTTAGACGCAACATATTCACCGTTTATAAAATTTACATTATTATGGAAGTTCATTGAACTATCTCCCCATCCATCCGCCATCAACCAATAAAATAGCGCCGTTTACATAACTAGCAGCCTCAGAAGCCAAGAACACTGCGGGCCCTTTAAAGTCTTCAGGATTTCCCCATCGACCTTGTGGAATGCGCGCTAAGATGGCTGCATTACGCTCTTTGTCATTGCGTAATGCTTCAGTGTTATCGGTATCAATGTAACCTGGCGCAATGGCATTTACATTAATGCCTTTACCTGCCCATTCGTTAGAAAGCGCCATAACCAATTGCCCAATAGCACCTTTACTAGCTGCGTAACCTGGTACTGTAATACCACCTTGAAAAGTGAGCAAAGAAGCCGTGAAAATAACTTTACCCTCGCCATGCTCTATCATTTGTTTGCCTATTTCGCGGCTTAAAATAAATTGAGCATTTAAGTTAACTTCAATCACTTTATCCCATAAATCATCTCCATGCTCAGCCGCTGGTGCACGTAAGATTGTACCTGCATTATTGACTAAAATATCAATTTTAGGAAAATCGCTTTTAACATCATTAATAAAAGAATAAAGCGCATCACGATCACCAAAGTCACATTGATAGGCTTTAAAGTTTCGGCCAAGGGCTTTAACTTCTTTTTCTACTTCTGAGCCTTCAAGCTCTAAGCTTGCAGACACACCAATAATATCAGCGCCAGCCTGTGCTAAACCTAGTGCAATACCTTTACCAATACCGCGCTTACAACCTGTAACAAGGGCTACTTTGCCTTCTAAGCTAAATTTTTCTAACATATTATTCATTTTAATACCTTTATAATTTTTATTATTGTGGATTACATTCAACAAGCGCTTTCATGCCTTCTGGATTTCCATTCATACTCGAAAATGCACTACCAATATCAGTTAACGAACTAACCGAACTAATAAAAGGTTTAAGATCTATTTGGCCCGATGAAATTAACTCTATTGCCCAATCAAAATCTGCCGCTTCGTATACGCGCGCACCTAATAACTCCAACTCTTTCCAAAAGAATTGAAATAAATCGATTTCAGGTTTAACACTGTGAATAGCCACCATGACTATACGACCCCGACGCCCTGCTATTTCGGTCATAGCCTCTATTGCGGGTTTTACGCCTGATACTTCAAATACAACATCTGCACCTTTTGTTTGCGTCCAGCTATCTACATAGGCAGCTAAATCTTCTTCAATGGGATTAACCGATTTAACACCTAGCTCATTGGCAAAAGCACGGCGGCTTTCGTTAGGCTCAGACACGAGCACTTCTGCACCAACACTTTTAGCAACCGCAGCAACTAATTGCCCAATTGGCCCGCCACCAAGTACAACCACTTTCTCACCCGCTTGTAAGCGCGAGCGTCGTACATCATGGCACGCAACAGATAACGGCTCTATTAATGCGCCTTGTTTTAAATCAACGCCTGCTGGTAATTTATGCAAAGTACGCGCTTTAACTGTCCAGCTTGACTGAAAAGCACCTGGCGTATCTATTCCCATAAACTTTAAGTTTTGACAAATATGCGTATGCCCTGCATTACACGTAGGACAATCGCCACACCAATCTAATGGACGTACTACCACGTTTTCGCCTACAGCAAAGCCTTCAACGCCTTCACCTATTTCTGCAACAACACCTGATATTTCATGGCCAATTGTTTGCGGAATAGACACTCGTTGATCCATTACGCCGTGGTATATGTGCATATCTGTACCGCAAATCCCAACGTATCCAACACTCAATCTAATCTCACCCGCTTTAGGTTTAATAGATGTGCCTTCAACAATGTTAAATGACTTGTTACCTATATATTGTGCAGCTTGCATATTTTTATACCTTCAAGAATGTTTAATTAAATAGTAACCAAGTAAAGCATCATCAAAACAATGCCGATACGAGGAATATCAAAGTGAACTATCACACCTTAATATGGTTTATTGTTAACAATTTACACCTAGGTATGTTGTTTGTAAAGCCACTATCAAAATTTAATATAACTTTAGAGCGCAAAAGCCAATACGTTAAAAAGCATTAAGAATAGTTATTAAAATTTACTTGTATGTTTTAATATCAACATATATTGTCAACAATTAACATGGTATAAAGAGGGACAATAATGATTAAAAACAAAAAATCTGCGCTTAGCGTAGTGATTATCAGCGCTCTAAACTTAGCGGGATGCAGTCAAAACATACAAACACACACGCCCAGTAGTAAAACAAATAACAACGTAGTCTTTTCTGACGTATCTGAACAAGCAGGTTTAATAACACAAAAAAATTGGAAGTATGGCGGCCCTACCATTGCAGATATAAACAGTGATGGTCACTATGACCTACTACTAACAAATCACGACACCACTCCTATTCGGTTGTTTATGGCAAATGGCGATAATACATACACACTACAAGATAATATTTTTCCACGAGCAGATCTTCATGGGATGTCGGCCGGTGATTACGACAACGATGGCGATCTCGACGTACTTATTGCACTAGGCGGTGGAAATGGCACCACACCTCAACCCCAGCGACTACTTAAGAACAATAATGGTAAATTTGAAGATAAAACTGTTGAAGCTGGCTTATCTAAAATGGGGGCTCGCGGGCGCTCTGTGCGCTGGGTTGATGTAGATGCCGATGGTGATCTTGATTTTATACAAGTAAACGCCGAAAAATTAATTCACGAAAATTCACCACGCAATATCATTTTTGAAAATCTCGGTAATGGAAAGTTTACTTATCACCCATCAGCTACTTTTGAAAATATAAAAGCCGAGCGTGTATTATTAACCGATTACAATAACGATGACATACTCGATATTTTTGCTTTTGATGGATACAACGATTTAACTATTTATCAAGGTAATAACGACTTTACCTTTGCCAATGTTACTAAAGATCTATTAGGTGCAAATAGTGAAGCCTACAAAGGCACGCTCGCAGTTGCACAAGCTGATATAGATAACGACGGCGATATGGACTACTACCTTGCTCGCGGAAAGCTAAGCTACGCTATCGCTAATAACAGTCTATCGTTTAATAAAGGCAGCAAACGGCTAGACCTGCGTGATGAAGGTAATAAAAGCCACGATGGCATAACACTCATTACCGACAACACAAACTCAGGAAGTCTTATACTAAGTGACTTTTATCACTTCCCGCGTGCCAAGCTATTAAGCCAAATGGATGTATACATAGGTGAGAAAAAAGAACTAATAAATACACCTAGTAAAAACACCACCATTAGCCAGAAAAAAGCGCAAGGGTTTCCAACTAAGCTTGATAAAACCGGCTGGTACATTGGGTATTTAGGGAATAATAAATGGCGAGTGGAATGGGTACTTACCGACAACCTTGCATGGGATGTACGCGCATCATTCAAAAATGTAAAAAACTATCAAAGCGATTGGCAACCACAAAATCTCGCCCTTCCTGATGTATTACTACGTAACGATAATGGTAAGCTGGTTGATATTTCATCTAAATTATCAGCATTAACAAACAGTAATAACTGGGGGGTTGTACCCGGCGATTTTAATAACGACACAAAAATAGACTTTATGGTCTATCGCTTTGGCGAACTAAAAGAGCGAGTTGCTGATGTTTTACTCATTAACCAAGGTGATTACAAATTTAAAGCAACAATCACTCACAACGCTGATACCGAACGTGGCTTAGACTCACACGGCGATATGGGAGCCGCATTTGACTTTAACCTAGATGGAAAACTCGACCTACTAAGCGGAGATGAAGATAACGGCCAATGGCATTTATATAAAAATACCACTGAGTTAAGTCACGCCCACTTCACCCTTATTAGAGTTGGATACTCAAAAAGTGGGGTTGATCCGTATGGTGCAAAAGTACAAATTAAAACAGCAACTGCGAACCAATATCAAGTTATTGGCTCACAAAGTGCTACTCACTCGCAAAGCTTACTTAATATTGTGCATTTTGGATTAGCACAAGCTGATACGCTTTCATCAGTTGTAATTACATGGCGAGATGGCAGCCAAAAAACGCTCACTAATGTTAAGGTAGACTCACTAATAAAAGTGGGAGAATTTAAGTAAGTCCTGTTTAATATGTACTAGCTCAGGCTTGATCTGACAGTTACCCATTTTTCTAATGATGACTGTTAGTTTAGATTTGAGCTAAATTATTTTCTGCCCAAACCGTTTTTCCATCCAGTGATGTTTTAAGTGGTGTTCGACCGCAACATACTTTCCCTTGATGAGTCCGATCATTGTTGTAGTAATCCATCCATTCGTCCAGATCTTTTTATAGTTCTTCCTTAAGCGTATAGCTAACAATTGAACGAACACCACTACCTGAAAAAAACACGCCTAATTTACGAAGCTCATTGCTGCTTCTATGATGGCCGTGAGCAGGATAGTCAACTGCATATTTAATGACGGCTTGCTCTGTTTCTTCGTCAACGCGATTCTTTATATTTAGTGTACGGTGGTTCTTTTCGATTAACGCATCAATCCCCCCTCATTAACGAGTTCTTGATAACGATAAAATGTATCTCGTGATACGCCCATGACTTTACAGGCTCTTGATACATTGCCTAGTTCTTCAGCAAGGTTAAGTAAACCGGCTTTGTGTTTTATGGTTGGGTTGTTAGTGTGCAACATGAGAGTTACCTTTTTGTTTGTTTTGATTTAAAGATTCGACACCTTTATCAAAACGGGTAACTCTCACTTTTTCAAGTTGAATTGTCAGATATTGTCTGAACTAATACATATAAGTTAACTTAATATATTTTTGCCTTTATTCTCTTGTTGATGAATAGTTACTGGCCATCCTGGATACTGATTACTTGCTTTACCATCGGCTATATCTATTAAAAACTTATATGCTTCCATTGTGTATGTCAGCTTTTTAGAATCAAATGTAATAAAGCCAAAACCACTCCCTTTCTCATGTGCCTTTACATAACGATTACTGGATTTACCAACCTGTGGATTTCCTACCGCATAGACATAAATCTTATTACCGAAAGTGTCATTATATTCGCCAGTTTCGCCAAGGCCGTGTGCTGGCCGGTTTTGGTAAGGCATGCTCATCGAATCAGGTTTCCACCATCTTGGCCAACCGGCAGAAATAGCTGGCGTACAAAAAGCCCAATTGCTATCTCTTTGCTGGTTTACGCCATATTGCGATAAAGAACCTAAATGGGTATCTCCACAAATATGTAACGCCATAGAGTCACGCATTGCGTCAATTGCACGGTTACGTGCAGATGCAGGCCAACCACTCGAATCAAAATCATATTTCAAGAAGCGATCAGGTAGGGGCTGATGAGTAGAAATAGCAGCAAACACCGTTTGACTTAATACCGCTTTTAATTTATGCCCACGCCAATCATTACCCCACTTTATAAGAAAGTTCTCTTGGCGGTTTCCTAACAGGTCTAAGCCGGGGGGATTGAATATAGGATTATAAAAAAGTGGGTCTTCATCTTGTCCCGTTTCGCCAACCGCAACATTAATACGCTCTGGGCCACTTTTCCATTGTCTGTCGGCAAGAATCGCAAAACCGACACCGCCATATAGCATAGTGCCATAATACGAGCTAATACCATTAGTTGGCGTTGGATCATAAGGATCTGGATTATGGTTGAGAGTGGTTTTATGTATCATATTTATCACGCGTGCAGAATCAATATAACCACCTAATGCACTTGCTGAAGGGTCTTTGGAAATGTTTTCCATCCTTGCACCACCTTCCCCCCACAAATTACCTTGGAGTACATCATGATCATCGGGCAAACAAATTGTCGGTTGATTACGCATTACCTCTTTGAAAGCCAAGCCAAACTGATAGAATTTGCGTAAGTAATTTAAAATCGCTAAATTATCTGGAGTACGAATTACACCAAATCCGCCATGACTTTCATAAATTTGATCACCAGAAAAGAACACCAAATCGGGGTTTAGTTTTTCGACATTTTGAGCAACAGGTTGGTACGGAAAACCATAATCATTTTGACACGTGAGCGCGGCCATTCGTAATTTTTCACTCGCTGGGTTCGCTTTTATAATCCCTGAATATATATCTGGGGTTTGTGTACCATCTGTGTGTTTTTCACGGTATACAACCCGAAAAGGCGTATCGCGTGTTTCATCCCAATTAGCAATACGAAAGGTCGCCAACCAGCCATCATGGTCTATGACTTGCGAATCAATAGCGAGCCACTGATCATCACGCTGTATTTGTAGTTCTATTTGCTGATTATCTTGTTCACCTATAGGCCCTGTGTAAGCACTCAACTTCATCACAAAGCCTTCATCACTCAATGTATCGTTTAACGAATACATAGTCCAAAGTATCGGACCAAACGCTTGTTCATCTATTACTGAAAATGCTTCACCTTGCATGGTCCAATTACTAAATTTATATCGTGCGCCCAACTTGTCTTCAGGTGCATTTTCATATGTGACGGATGGAATCGAAAAGTTACTCACCAACGCCACATTGCCTAATAATTCAGTGGCTGCAGCCAAATGAGTGAGAGTACCTATCACTTTTCCTGACGACGTTAAACTAACCGTTAACTCTAAAGCCATGGCACCTGATTGAGGTGTTCCAGTCAGCGTTAAAGTAACAGCTTGATCCTCTATCGGAATCGATATAGGCACGGTGTTATTGCCTAACACTAAATCGTTGTTTTTAATACCAAGGTCATAACCCTGCTGTACAAAACAATTACTACGGTATTCATTTAATTCACTTTTAGCACCAAGACGAATACCCGCGCCACCATCGTTGCTGTTTTGCTCTAAGCGAGACACTTGCACCGACATTGTAAAAGATTGGTCAAGATGCGCTATTTGGTGAGTGAGTGAATGAACACTACGATTACCACCTCTACTTCTACATTCAGCAGCACCATTAACTACGCGCCAATCCTCCATTGGATTAGCCCAATATTGTTTTCCAAGCCATACTCTATCATACGTTTTATACCAATTATCATGATGAGATTTAGTACCGCGGGTAGTTGTTGAAGCCACTGTCCCAAAACTGCTAGTGCAACCAGAAATTCCTGTAGCAGCAACACCAGCAGCAAGCATTTTGAGGACTGAACGACGAGATATGTTTTTGTTCATAGTTTTAATCTCACAAATCAAATATTGTTAACAGTAAACAAACTATATTTGATTTTTTACTAAAGATCAGCATTTTTTTTTTCTAAAAACGGTTACAAATTGATAAAAGTTAATTGCAAGTATTATCAGAGATGTTTACCTAGACACTAAATATTTTAGCTAGCTTGTTATAAAAAGGTATTATTGCAGATAGTTTTCTTAACCCGCCCTATATAAAGCTTTGTTTAGATAACCGATTAGAGCTTCCCACTATGAGAAAACTACAGTAACAATTTCTAAAATGAGATAGATTCTCCACTTTCAGTTAATAAATTTTTTGGGCTTGTTTATAAGTCATATCGCCTTTTTCTACAGCGTCGACAACTTGCAATTTAAAGCCTAATGAATAATCTCGTTGTGTTCTTTTAATCGGTGTGTTCTTTTAATCGGTGTATTATTTGACTTGGTCATAATAAGTCCTAAATGTGTAAACACATTTCAGGACGAGACAAGTAACAAAAGCCAAAAAGCCCGCAGAAATGCTGCGGGCTTTTTATTAGATTAAAAATTTAGAAATTAATACGGGTATTAAGTCTCAATGTCCGGCCTGTTTTATATGCGTAAACAGTACGTGATTTAGTTGCATCGCCTTCAAGCGGGCTGCCTTCGGAGAACGTTTGGCCACCAGCATTTAAGAAACGACTGGTAAAGTATTGTCTTACGCCTTCGTCGGTTACATTGGCAACTTGTAGTGATACCGTCATGTAGTTATTTACTTTATAACTTGCAGAAAAGTCGAGCGTTTTACGTCCCTCTTCCCACAGCGATCCGTTTTCCCATGAGCGTTGTACTAGCTGATCGGTTGTCCCTTGGTAAGATAGACGTAATTGATGACCATCTTTTTCCCAAAAACCCGTTACGTTGTAGCTATGCTCTGGCGTATAGGCAACCGCCAATGAAGGAATTTTTACATTATTATCAATCGATGATACTTCTTGATCGTACTTACTGTCTTGATATGTATAGTTAGCCTGCAAGCCAAGGCCGGACCAAATACCCGGTAAGTTATCGTAGGTTTGCATGTATTGAAGCTCTAACCCTTTAATACTTGCCCCTTTACCATTTTTAATTCGGGTGGTGTTAAATTTGGCACACATTTGCTCTAAGTCGCCCGAATACATCCACTCTTTTTGATAATCCTGGCCACCTTGAAAACGCTTAGGCATACATTTTTCTAAGCTATCTTGGCCTGCAATAAGTACTAAATCGTCTGGGTTATAAGATTCGCCCTCTTCGAGTCCCACTCCACGTAGGTCATCCATGTAGGTAACAATCGTTTCAGACTCTTCAAAGTTTGTCATGTCTTTATAAAATAATGATGCTGCTAATAATCCCGAATCGTTGAAATACCATTCATATGATAAATCAAGGTTTATTGATTCAAGTGGATCGAGTTTAGGATTGGTAAGCGTAATTGAGTTGTTACGGTTTTCACCGCCCCATTGTGTTTCTCTTACTTTAAAACCAGGACGTAGTGAATCTATTTGTGGACGAGCCATTGTTTTAGATGCTGCAAAACGAATAATGGTGTCTTCACTTTGCAAGTAGTTAATATTGATACTGGGTAAAAACAAATCGTAGTCGTGCTCACCAGTTACTGCAAACGAGCGTAAGCTTCTGTCTTCTGTTGGTAATAAGTTTCCATTTGCATCAAATTTACGCTCGCCATATATCCAGTTTTTTTCGGTTGATACATCAGAATGGCGCCATAACCACCACTCAGATTCATTTGGATTACCACGTACAGCGTTAGGATCATGACACGCGCCTTGAGCAGGAATAGCCACATCGTCTGATTTATCAATAGTGCCTTTTGTGTCGTAGCCTAGACCATCGGTTCTCGACCAGCGTATTTCTTCGTTGTAATCTGCACCATAAAATTGCGTTGCAGCACACAGTGGTAAGCTAGTATCACGCAACTCTGCTAATTTAAATGGGTCCATTAAACGAGCATTATTTGAAGGGTCAAATGCAAACTGTACACCCGATGCACCTTGCACTTCTACAGTCGTTTTTACATAACGCACACCCACATCACCTGTAACACGTCCATCTGCTAATTCAAAATTTAGCTTGGTGTAAAATGCTAAGTTATCTAGCTCTGTATTGCGAGTGTTTGAATCGTCTGTGGCAAAAGCAACTTCTGGACTCCCTAAAGCTACTTCAAATGCTTTAAAAGCCGAAAATCGATTCCACCCATCGGTTACATTGTCGCGGCCATAACCTAAATCAGCCATAAAATCGTCAACAGGAAACCCTTCACCGTTGGTTATTAAATCACCAGAAATATCTCTTAAACCGCTACCAAGTACTGCAGGTTGGCCTGTTGCAGGGTTTATAACTACAACCCCCTCGCCTACACTATTAAAGGCACCTTGCTGAGCATCTACATATTTTGTACGTTTTGACCATTTTGCACCAAATTCAATTGAGCGTACATAGCTTGTGTCAAGCACGTAATCAAAATCGACAAAGAGCGATTTTTGTTCATCTTCGACTTCGTTGAGGGTTCTGCCCATGTACGATAAATGCTGCGCTTTTAGCTCATCCGGATTAAATCCCGTGGTGCTGTAGTTATCCCATAGATTTGTTGGGTCACCAAAAGTGTCGTTTTCGCCGTAATCAATTAAGCCGGTGCCTGTAACTAATTTACACGGACCGCCTGCTGTACAGTCATAACCAACAGGCTCCATATCCTCTGGTGGCACATTTACTAAGCTCCATGCACTAATATTGGCAAAATTTTGCAGTGCAACGTACACTGAGTTTTCTGGTATTTGCTGCGTTTTAGAGTACCCAACGCCAGCTTCCATCGAAAATGAGTCACTAAAACCGTGATTCATATCAAGTGAGTAAACTTGGTTTTTATTTTCAAATTCACCTTCTGACTGCACTAAACCACCGTTACCAAAGCGGTTGATAAATTTAGTAAATGTATTCGTTTTTAAATCGATTGTACGCCAGCTAGCTTCAGGATCAGTAAATTTAGCTGTCACGCCAGAAAGGCCTGGGTCTTCACCTTCAACTAAGTTTTTAGTTTCCATTGAGCGCGTATTAATACCATGCATTGAGTTATTAACATCTTGTTTTGCAAGGTTTGCGTTAAAGTTAAACTCTGTGTTTTCACTTGCTCGCCACTGCAAACCTAAGTTAATACTGGTGCGGTCATTTTGACTATCAAAAAGCTGATAATTAACTAAACGAGGTGTAATACCTACCGCATTTTCAACAACGTTGCCATTTGTATCTGTTGCTAAAGGCGACTGAACTGCTGTCCACTCTGTAGCAGAGTATTGGTCTTTTCGGTATTCGTTAGTCTCTTTAACTGCAGTAAAAACCACGCCAAAGGTATCGTCAAAAAGCTTTTTCGACATCGTACCCGATATTTTATAATTTTCTTTATCAGATAAATCGTTGTACCTACCTTCTAAAGTCATAGTGGAAATTTCATAATTTAAATCAAGCGGCTTTGTAGTCGAAAGATTGATATTTGCGCCTAGCGAACCCTCTTCATGATCTGCACTCGGTGTTTTTACCACTTCAATTTTAGATAAAATATCGGATGAATACTGCGATAAGTCTACGCCTTGGCTAAAACCTGTAGAACCTAATTGCACACCATTCATGCTAATATTGTTTTGTTGTGAGTTAGCACCACGCACAGATATTCGTGCACCTTCACCATCAACAGATTGCACCGACACACCAGTTACACGAGAAAGCGCATCAGCGATGTTTTGATCAGTGGACTTACCAATGTCTTCAGCGTTTATGGAGTCAACAACGTTTTCAGCAAAACGCTTATCATTAATAGATTTTTTAAGACTGGCGGCTAACCCGCTGACTTCAATTATTTCAATATCGGCTTCTACTTTCGGTTTTTCTTGTGTGCTTTCGTCTTGCTTGGCGTAAACCAATTGTGTTGCAAGTACTGCAGCTGTAATCGCGCTCAACTTGAACGCTTTGTTGATGATTGTCATGTGTGTTCCCTTTCTAAGGTATTATTATGTTGTCAGGTTAATCTTTTGTAAACAATAATATAATAACCAAACAATTGTCAACTGTATTTTGTTAACAATATTTATTTGATTATAAAAAACCAACTTAATGCGTAAGCATTAAATTGCTCTTAAGTAACAGTGTTAAAGTAAATATTTACACAGAGTTTATCGTCAATAGTTCTAGCCTAATCAAAATTCTTTTATATACGGCCAACCAGTAAACTGCTTTTCTGTTGATGGATCTGTATTCCACTCCCAGCACTCTAATTGATAATATTTTTTTGCATGGTTTATTTTAATAATTCCATAACCTTCACTTTTTAAGTTTCTGTCAGCTAAAAACTTACCCCACGTTGTATTTTGTTTAGCAAAAAGTTTATGCGTAACTTTTGGGTTAGCTGCCGCTAGAACTCGCATTTTATTGCCAAACGTGTCGGTAAAATCACCGGTGTTTTTGTCGTTGTTTCGCTGATTTGGTAAAGGTGCGTAGGGTTCAAACCATCGCTGCCAAAATGCTGCGCTAGCTGGGCCTGCAAAAAACAAGCTGCCATCATCAAAAGTATTGATTCCTTGATAGGCAAGCAATCCGAGGTGTTGATCTCCCGCAATTACTAATGCGTTAGCGTCACTTACTAGTTTTACTGCGCGTGTACGCCCATCAGCCGGGTAGCCATTTGCATCGTAATCTATTAATGCTTTGCCATTTTCATCGGTTTGAGGCGACCCCCACATGGAAGCTGTAATACATATTTTAGGTTTACCCGGGTGCATAGTTTGCCAGTCTTTTAAAAAGGCTTCTTGGCGTTTACCTAATAACTCACCCGTTGTGGCAAGCTTATTAGCTTTGTAGTCAGGTGGCGTTTTAAATTTACGATCCTCAACCATCGCAAAACTAATACCGCCATATTCAAATGCAGCATAACTAACCGGAATATCATATTTTATCGGTGTGGGATCGTAAGGGTCCGGATTATGCCCATTTTGCATACGGTAGATCATTCTAACAAGGTCTTTGTCCCACTTATAACCGCCGTCTTCCTCTTTTAGCATATCGGAGTGATCGCCACCATCGCCCCACAAGTTACCTTGCAGCACATCATGGTCATCAACTAAAACAAGTGTAGGCTTATCTTTTATACTATCGGCAAATGCCCAGTACCATAAGTACCATTTATATAAGGTATCTAGTTTGGCATCTTTTGTGTGCCGACCATAACGAGTTGGGTATGTTTCATAGTACTGATCGCCACAAAAAACATACATATCAGGGTTATGATAATTGGCATTTTCAACAAGCTCAGTGTGAGGGAATAAAATATTATCTTTGGTGTAACGCCCTAAATCGCGCTCGCTGCTAATAAGGCGCGTGTAATGTGTGTTGTCTAAGCTTTTAGAAGTAGGAATAATACAAGAGTACAATGCAATCGTGAATTCTTTAGTATTTTGTGGGTCCTTAGCAATAGTGCCAAAGTATAAAGTGTCTTCAGGCTTTTGTGGGTTAACAATTCTGTATTGAGCTTGTTTTAAATAGTTCCAATTACTTAACCTAAACCTTGCTACAAACCCATCTTCAATTTTTGCTGTGCCTGCATGCTGCCAATCCAATTGGTTTTCAAACTTATATTGCAGCTCTACGCGTGAAAATTCTTTAATATTAATAGGCATTAACTGACAAGATAACTTGAGTACCTGTTTATTAACGCTATACATACACCCCATAACCGGGCCTAAGGTATTGGCATTATTTAGAGTTATTTTACCGCCACCGGTTTCAATATCACTAAACCCCCAACGTGCGCCTGCTACAAAAGGCTCTGAGGAGCTTAATAACGAAATCCCCCCTTGCAGTTGTTCTGCGGGTACTTTGTGAAGTACTGCAAATCCTAACTCCTGGGCTGTATTTGTGTTACTTGCCACAAGACGAATATCAAAATGGTGTGCATCTATTGGGTCTAAATGGCAATCGAGTGTTATTTTATCGCCGCTTTTATATTGTTGTATATTAAATGGAGTACGATTAATAATAGTAAAATCAAGCGCTTTGCTTTCATCATCAAACTGTCTAAATGATAATTTACCTAAACTGTCAAAGGCGGCAATTATTCCGCCATTTTCGCCACCAGCTCGCTGTGCTAAAGCAGCACCTTTAGCTGATAGCTCACCTTTGCCAATTCCTAATAAAAATCCACAAAAGCCCTCTTCATTCGGTGTTAAATTGCGTACGGTGGCTTTTATACGCCCACTTTGTAATGAGCCATTAAGTTGCCTGGTGAGTAACGATACAGTACGCGCTTCAAAATCTTTTCCTTCTCGGGTACATAAAAGCTCATTACCTATACGCTGCCAATCTTGTAGTCTGTTGCCCCAAAAATGCTTACCAAGCCACACCTGCTTACTAAAATTAGTATTATCTAATGGCGCAGTTGAGGTTAAGTCACCTCGGTATGATGCAAATAATCCGCTGCAACCACTTAACAGGCTTGAACTTAGTAGACCAGCGCTGAGTTTTAAAAAACTTCTCCGTTTCATTTTAATCACCTTTATTATTGTGTGTGGATTAGGGCGCCTTGTGTAGACAGTGCTTTACATAAGGAAGTTATACATTTGGATAGCCATTAGGGTTATTACTTTGCCAGCGCCATGTGTCTTTCATCATGTCTGCGAGGGTATATTGACATTGCCAGCCTAAAACAGACTGGGCTTTAGATGAATCGGCCCAAAAGGCAGCTAAGTCGCCATCTCGGCGCTTTACAATGTCAAAGTTAATATCAACTCCGGTATACTCAATAAATGCTTTTACTATGCCAAGCACAGAATAAGGAGTACCAGTGCCTAGGTTAAATGCTTCATATAGACTGTGGTGTTGCTCGCCAAGCCATTTAAGGGCTTTAATATGACCATTGGCTAAATCACTAACGTGTATATAGTCACGCTCACATGTACCGTCTTCAGTAGGGTAATCGCCTCCAAAAATAGCTAATTTGTCACGTTTACCTACAGCAACTTGAGCAATAAAGGGCATTAAATTGTTAGGAATACCTAATGGGTCTTCTCCTATTTGGCCGCTAATATCTGCGCCAATAGGATTAAAGTAGCGCAGGCTGGCTACTTGCAAACCGGTATTTGAGGCGACTATTTCTTGTAGTATTTGCTCAATCATTACCTTTGTTTGCCCATACGGGCTTGCTGCACGCCCTAGAGGTAAACTTTCGGTATAAGGCACCGATGCGCCTTGTCCATAAACTGTAGCTGATGAGCTAAACACGAGTTTATCAACATTATATTTAAGCATGCATTGGCATAAATTTAAGGTAGACACCAAGTTGGTATAATAATACTCAAGTGGTTTTTCTATGGATTCGCCTACCGCTTTTAAACCTGCAAAGTGAATAACCGAATCAAATTTATGCTCGCTAAACGTGGCAGACAACTTATCGTTATCAAGTAAACTGGCGTGAATAAATTCAACTTTTCGCTTTGATAACGCTTCTACGCGAGTTAGCGATTCACGACTCGAGTTACTTAAATCGTCTATTACTACTACGTCAAAACCATCTTTTAATAAGCTTAAAACAGTGTGGCTGCCAATATATCCCGCGCCTCCTGTTACCAGTACTTTTTTCATTAGATTGTCCTTATGCTCTTATAAGTGATACACCAGCTGAAGGTACGCTTGTGTAAATCGTTTCTTTTAATCCTGTTTGTTGCTCGTACTGCGTTTCAATAGCACTAATTACATTCTCTACCAAAAAATTAGGAACAAACGCCACTACACAACCACCAAAGCCACCGCCCGTCATTCTTACGCCGCCGTGTTCATTAATTACTTTTGCGATAATATTCACAAGAGTGTCGATTTGGGAGGTGGTTATTTCGAACAAATCACGCATAGAGGCATGGCTTTGTGCCATTAGTGTACTTAGTTTGGTTATATCGTTATTACTAAAGGCTTGCATGGCTTCTAATGTGCGCGCATTTTCATACACAATGTGCTCTACACGCTTGGCTACTTCAACGCTTAATGTATGTTTTTTTGCCTCAAACTCATCAATACTTACATCGCGCAAGCTCGGTTTAGACAAAGCTTCTGCCCCTGCATAACATTGCTCTCGGCGTAAGTTATATTCGCTATCAAGCAAGCCTCGTTTAACGTTTGAGTTAACCATTAAAATAGTCATCTTTGGGTCAATGCTCACTTCAATTAAATCAAGTGAGCGGCAATCTATACCCAATGCTTGTCCTTGCTGACCACACGCCGATATAAGCTGATCCATAATTCCACAGTTGCAGCCCACAAAATTGTTTTCAGCGGCTTGTGCAATTTGAGCTATGTCTTTTCGCTCAATAAACAATTCACATAAATGATTAAATGCATAAGCAATACCTACCTCAAGTGCAGCCGATGAACTAAGACCAGCTCCTTGCGGGACATTACCTGTGATGCATATATCGCAGCCACTGAGTTTATGATTTCGTTTTTGCAGTTCATCAACTACGCCGCGAACATAATTACTCCACGTTTGCGTACTGTGGCTATTAAGCGGTTTATTTACTAAAAAGTTGTCAGTTTGGTTATCGCAATCAAGTGCAAGTACATTTACTACATCGTCAGTTCGAGGGGACACCGCAATGTAAGTAGCGTATTCAATGGCACAAGGCAGTACAAAACCATCATTGTAATCGGTGTGCTCACCAATTAAATTAACACGCCCTGGGGCTTTGACAACAAAGTCGGCATCGCGTCCAAAGTGGTTTGAAAAAGCTAACCGTGCGCTTTGTTCAACATTCATTTAGTGTTCTCTTTATAATGCGTTAGTGATTGTTTCTTCAAAATAGTGGCAGCTTGCTCGGGTGTAATATCACGCTGTGCTTCGGCCATCATTTCGTATCCAACCATAAATTTTTTAACACTGGCTGATCGTAGTAATGGCGGTAAAAACTGCGCATGTAATTGCCAAAATAAGTGGCTTTGACCATCATAAGGCGCGCCATGCCAGCCCATAGAGTATGGAAATGAACACTGAAATAAGTTATCGTAACGAGTTGTTATATTTTTAATAATTTCAGCTAGACTACTTTGTTGAACGTCTGTCAGCTGTATCATTTGAGTAATCGCAAACCGAGGCAATAGCAGTGTTTCAAATGGCCATGCAGCCCAATAAGGCACAACCACCAGCCAATCATCGTTTACACAAACCACGCGTTCTTGCTTTTCAATTTCACGTTTTGCGTAATCAAGCAGTAAATTACTTTTATACTTTTCGTAATATCGTTTGAGGTTTTCGTGTTTACGCGCAACCAAACTAGGTAATTTATTTTGTGCCCAAATTTGACCATGTGGATGTGGGTTAGAGCACCCCATTACAGCGCCTTTATTTTCAAATACCTGAACCCATTTGTAAGTTTTTGATAACTCTACGCATTGCTCTTGCCATGTGCTTACTACATTTGTAACTTGCGAAACACTAAGCTCTGGTAGTGTTTTTGCATGATTAGGCGAAAAACAAATAACACGCGCAGTGCCACGCTCTGTATGCATACTAAATAGCGGATCGGTTTGCTCCACATCAGGCACACCTTCACGCAAGGCGGCAAAGTCATTAGTAAACACAAAGGTGTTTTTGTAATCTGGATTTACTTCACCGTTAATACGCGTATTGCCTTTACATAAAAAGCAGCTTTCGTCGTATTCTGGTTTAACCTCAATATCTACACTTTCTTCTTGACCTTGCCATGGGCGTTTAGCCCGGTGTGGCGACACCAACACATATTCATTTAATAATGGGTTTAAACGCCGGTGTGGATGCTCTGTCGGGTCAAATTGATTTTGTTGCTCACTCATTCTTTACTTTCCCTAGTTACTGTTTTGAAAGGTACCGGCGTCGAGCACTTGCTTACGAGGCGTAAAACGACAAATATAGTTCCAGTTCCAACTGGCATCGTATTTATGGCACAATCCCCAGCTAATTCCAGGTGCTGGATTTTGCTCAAACCCTTGTGCAGGCCTATATAAACCAATTGCTTCTGGACCGCCTTTTATATGCGCCATAATTTCAAAATTAATACCGTCCTGAGCAAATTGAATGGTGTTTTTTTCAGGGCCATCGGTTGTTAGCAAACTAGCAATACCCCCTTTATAATTCCAAACAACGACCTCATGACCGCTATTTGAAATAGGGTTATAAGGCGATTTAACATAAGGACCTAATACATCATCAGCAATAGCAACACCGTGTTTTATTTCACGACCACCAAAGTTCATTCCTTCACCTTGGGTTTCGCCTTTGTAGTACAAGTAAAATTTATTATTAAAAAATACTAAACATGGGTCGTGTACTTTATGACTATCAAAACTACCTTTAGCTGTTACTGCAAAACGACTGTCTTCATCACCAAGCCATTTACCATCTTTGCTTGGGCTTACAATCGGTTTTGGTGATTTTATCCACGGCCCAAATGCAGATTCAGAGTGAGCTATTGCAATATGTTCGTACTGACGATTTGTATAAGGTGTTTGTACTGTTTGATAAACCAAATAATAATGACCTTGGTGTTCAAACACTTCAGGCGTAAAAATTGCTCTGTCGTCGTAATCACCTGGTTTACCTGGGCTTACAGCTAAGCCTTGTTCTTGCCATGTAATACTGTCTTTTGAGGTGGCATGCCAAACTTGCGTTAAATCCCATGGAAATACTTTGTCATTCGGATTAGTAGAGTTAAAACCAACCGTTTCCCCCTCACCTTTGGTGTACCAACAATGGTAAACACCATCAATGTATAAAACAGATGAAGGATCGCGACGTATAACCCCTTCTTCATAGGCAAAATCACCCAGCAACGGTTCTATATCAAATTCGGTAAGCCACTGCGGGCCATATTTATCGTAGCCACGCTCTATTGCACGCTTACTTGCTAAACTTAATTTTTTATCAGACATGTTAATTCCTTACTTACCTAGGCTTATATTTAGCGACTGGTATACGTCAAGAGGTAAAATCGCGCCTTGATGCTGCACAACTTGTGAGGCAACACTGTCAGCCATTTCTAATGCATTTTGAGGGTTTTGTGCGCACATTCTGGCGGCTAAGTAGGTTCCGGCAAATGAGTCACCTGCCGCTGTACTATCAACTTGCTTTGCAGCGGGTGTAAACGGACATGACGCTTTAAGATCATCTTTGCAATAAACCTGCATCCCGGCACTACCAGCTTTAATAACAATTTCGTCGATATCAAATTGTGTACAGTACTGAACAATCTCTTCAATGCTTGAATGACCGAATAACACACGGTGATCATCAAGACCTGGTAAAACTACATTACTAAGCGCATAAGCACGCTCTAGCCATTTAATAGCGTGGCTTTTTGATTGCCACATACGCGCGCGATAATTAGGGTCGAACGCAATTGTGCAGCCTTGTTTTTTAAGAGCAGCTAATAATGTGAGTAAACCTTGTTTAGATTCATCATCTAAAATACCTAAACTAATGCCACTGAAAAACACCCAGTCTGATTCTTTCAAACCTAAATTAAATGGCTTTTGAGTATATAAACTCATCATATGCTTCGCTGCTGATTGATTACGCCAATAATCAAAGCTTCGCTCACCATCAGCATCCGTTGAAATAGCGTAAATACCCACGTTATAGTCTGCTGTTGTAATCACGTTTTGTGTATTAATACCTTCTTGTTGCCAACATTTGAGCATATTGGCACTCAGGACGTCGCTACCTACAGCTGTAAATAGCGCGCAATTTAGTGTGTTAGCAAAACGCTTTGCATACACAAGAGCATTGTAAGTATCGCCCGCAAATGACTGCTTGCATTCGCTAATACCTGTTGGTACTAGCTCAACCATACATTCGCCTATAGCGAGTAAAGTACTCACACACCCTCCTGTACTTTTTTAGTGTGTAGGCCTTCTAGGTAGACTTCAATTTCTTCTATCGATTTATTTTTAGTCTCTGGCATAAACTTAAATAACAATGCAAAGCCGGCTACACCCGATACGGTATAAAGTAAAAAGATGTTTGCAGCGCCTAAATTACTTAGCTGCCATGGGAAAAACTGCTGAACAAAATAGCTAATTACACTGGCTATAAATGCAAAGGTAGGAATGGCCACACCTCGAATACGAGTCGGGAATATTTCAGAAAATATTACCCACATAATTGGCCCAATCGAAAAGTGAAAGGCTGCAATAAAGCCCGCTATACCAAATGATATAAGTGGCGCGTTTATAGTTGCTGCGCGTGAAATTAAATCGCTTTCAAATAATTGCTGTTGCGAAGCTGTAAGTACGCTCGCTAAAGCCTGCTTAAATTCAATATCACTGTGATACACGGTACCAATTATGTGCTCCAGTCCTGTAATAGAGTTTAACGCTGAAAACGAGGTTATATCTTCAGCCGACAAACTATATTCTGCCTGGCTAAAGCCTAAATAACACATAAACAAACTAATTGTTGCAGCTGCTAATCCCCAAATAACAAGGGGTCTGCGCCCTAACTTATCTATCAAAGCAATAGCTACCACAGTAAATACAATACTGACTAAACCAATTAAAACAGCGTTAAAAAAAGCAGCATCAGTGCCGACTCCCAGTTGTTCAAACACCGTTGGAGCATAAAACATTATGGCGTTAATCCCCGTCACTTGCTGCACAATAGCAATAGTAAAAGCAATAATGACAGCTGTGCGAACACGACTTTCGAGTAGCTGTTTAAATGAAGAAAAATACCCACCTGTTTCGCTGTAATCAACCAAGCTCTCTTTAATACTCTTAAGTTGCTCTTGGGCCAATTCAGTATTTTTATTTAAACGATGCAAGATAGTTATAGCGCGTGTTTCGTTGCCTTTCATAACTAACCAACGCGGGCTTTGGGGAATAGTAAATAATAATAAAAACCATAAAATAGCAGGAATAATCTCAACGCCTAGCATCCAGCGCCATAAATTATCTTGTACATTCCACTGTGTTACCCACTCAAAATTACTGTGAGCTAAATCAACAAGTAAGTAGTTAGCAAAATACGCTGCGGATAATCCAACAACAATATTTATTTGAATCATAGACACTAATTTACCACGGTACTTAGACGGTGCAACTTCACCTATATACATAGCAGCGACCGATAAAGACGTGAATGCTAATCCACCTATAAAACGAGCAGTAACTAATAGCTCGTAACTTGGCGCGAAAACCGATGCAATTGCCGACAGTATGTATATAAACGCAATGCCTATTAAGGTATTTTTTCGGCCAAACATATTGCATATGTAACCGGTAATGACTAAAGCAAATAGCACACCAAAACCAGGCGCACTTACTACAGTGCCTATTTGGATGTCAGATAAATTAAATTCTGCAGATACAAAACGAACCGTACCTGAAATAAGAGCAGCGTCTAATCCAAAAATAAAGCCACCAAAGGCGACGATAAATGCAAAGAAAAACACATTACGTTTGCTACCATTCATACTTCTATCCAACTTTGTTGTTATCATTGTGTGTTGCTTTATATAGAGAATAAAGCGAGTGCTAGTGTCAAAACCCAACATTGTTAACAATTAACCATGAGTAATAACTTCGAGACTATTTCAAAATTAACGCACTTGCAACATCTATTTTAAGAAATCATGCTTTAACTTAAACTCTTTTACAATTAACATTAAAAATTAGTTAAACAAAATCAAAAGTTTATTATAAATAACACATAAAAACAAAAATTGCATATTGTCAACAATATTCAATTTGGTTTTTTTGTTGTATGGTATGTTAAATTGTAATTAAAGGTTGAACAGCAATGAAATATAAAAAGAACATACTACTCACATCGCTCTTACTTGCGCTAAGTGCCTGTAACCAACAAGAAATCAAGGTTGAAAAACCAACCAATGAGCCTACAGAGGTTAATTCAGCAGATACATTAATGTATTTATTTGCTGATGCTGCACACACACAGCTAACCCCAGTTCAATACAAAAGTAATGCAGCCACTGTAAAGGCAGAAAACTCTGTATTAGATGTGACATTTCAATCTAAGAAAAATTCGTACGCTAGTATTGTTTTTTCACCGGAAAAACCTTGGGATTGGAGTGAATTTAGTGATTTTAATCTTGCCTTTGAATTGGCAAACCCAGGAACACACTCTGTACAAATCTATTTAGATATCTCCGATATTGACGGTGCTAACTATACGCGTAGCGTTAATGTGCCGGTAGGTGGATACAACACGTATTACGCAAAACTTGACGGCCACGACCTTGCAACGCCCGATGGCAAAGAAAATGTAGAACTTAACTTTACCTCAGGACTTCGTTCAAACCCTGATACATGGGAGTCTGATGAGGTACAGTTTATTTCTATGTGGGGTAAAAAAAATCTTAACTTAAAAGGCATCGCTAAAATAGCAATTAGCGTGCAAAGTACATTGCATGACAAAGAGCTGGCAATAAAATCTATTTCACTTCGTAAAAACCCTCAATTTAATACTGCTTTTTTAACCAAAATTGTTGATGAATTTGGCCAAAATGCCAAACAAGAATTTTCAGGGAAGGTACATTCAGAAGCCGAGCTATTGAGCGACAAAAAACAAGAAGCAGCACAGTTACTTTCTAAACGCCCTACTAATCGCTCACGCTTTGGTGGCTGGGCAGAAGGTCCAAAATTAGAAGCTACTGGTTATTTTAGAACGGCTAAATATAATGATAAATGGTCATTAGTCGACCCTGATGGCTATTTATACCTTGCAACCGGTATTGATATCATTCGACTTGCAAACTCAACCACACTAACTGGTTACGACTTTGATCAAGCATTATTGGCTAAACCAGCGGATGCAGGGGTAACACCTGAGGATTCAAAAGGGTTAAACCAAGTAAATAAAGAAGCGCTTAAAAGCCGCTTTGTAGCGTCACAAGTGCGTAAAAATTTATTTGAATGGCTACCTGATTATAATGAGCCTCTAGGTAAACATTTTGGCTATCGTAAAAGTGCGCATTCGGGTCCGTTAGAACACGGCGAAACATATAGCTTTTACGCAGCTAATTTAGAGCGTAAGTACGGACAAAATAATGCGGATTATATGCAAAAATGGCGTGAAGTGACTCTTGATAGAATGATCACATGGGGCTTTAGTTCACTGGGTAATTGGACTGATCCGAGTTATTACGATAATAAAAAAGTGCCCTACTTTGCCAATGGTTGGATTATAGGTGATTTTAAAACCGTATCAAGCGGAAGCGATTTTTGGGGAGCCATGCCGGATGTATTCGACCCTGAATTTACAGTGCGTGCTAACGAAACCGTTAGTGTTGTTGCAAAAGAAGTTAAAAATTCGCCTTGGGCAGTAGGCGTATTTATTGATAACGAAAAAAGCTTTGGCCGCCCTGATTCCGTTAAAAGCCATTATGGTATTGTTATTAATACCTTAGGCCGTGATGCTAAAACAGTGCCTACTAAAGCTGAATTTTCTCGTTTAATGAAAGAAAAATATACCGATGTCGCTAAGCTTAACAAAGTATGGCACTTAAACCTTGCCTCATGGGTTGAGTTTGACAAAGGTGTAACGGTTGATATTAAAAACGAAGAACAACTGAGTGATTTTGCTATTTTACTTACAGCCTATGCCGACAAGTATTTTAGTGTTGTAGATGCTGCTATGGATAAATACCTGCCAAATCATATGTATTTAGGTGCACGTTTTCCGGATTGGGGCATGCCAATCGAAGTGGTTAAAGCATCTGCTAAGTATGTAGATGTAATAAGCTTTAATGCATACAAAGAAGGCTTAAGAGAAGATAAATGGGCATTTTTATCACAATTTGATAAACCAGCAATTATTGGCGAATTTCATATTGGCGCATCTGACTCGGGTTTGTTTCACCCTGGGTTAATACATGCAGCTAACCAGCAAGACAGAGCAAAAATGTATACAGATTACATGAACTCAGTCATCGACAACCCTTACTTTATTGGCGCACATTGGTTTCAATATATCGACTCGCCAATTACTGGTAGAGCCTACGATGGCGAAAACTATAACGTTGGCTTTATTAGCGTTACAGATCGCCCCTATACTGAAATGGTTGAAGCAGCTAAAGCAATGAATGAGTCTATGTATGAACGACGTTTTAAAAAATAATCGTAAATACAGCCATTAATTGTACATTTATTGGTCTATTGTAATGTGTTGACAATAGACCATTCCACTTTTTTTATATACACTGAGATAAGTACATGATCTTGACTAAATTAACAAAGCTTATTAATTAATGTTAGGGTCAGATAAAGTTAATCAAATTTAGGAATAAATATGGCTGGTAACAGAGCAACTAAAATTTTATCTGTAAAAGATCAAATAGCTGAGCAATTACGCTCAGATATAATCTCTGGTGAAATGCCACCACAAACTAAGTTAAATGAAAAAGAGCTGGCAGAGCGATTTGGTCTTTCTCGCGGCCCTATTCGCGATGTAATATTACAGCTTACAAAAGAAGGTTTACTTATTTCTCGCAATAACTGTGGTGCGTCTGTAAATAGTGTTTTAGAGCCTAAATTACAACGCTTAATGATAAAACTTCGCCGTAGTATTGAAGAGTACGCAATCACTGAATTAAACGGTAATTTAACTGATCAAAACATTGCTGAACTAGAAGGCATTTTAGCATCTTTAGAAGACGCGCTCGATAGAGAAGATTATACCGAAGTAACTAAAATTGATATTTCGTTTCATCAGTATTTAATATACCAAGCTGGTGGCGAAGAACTTGTTAATATTTGGTACCCGTACGTAATGCGTATGCGCTTAAACTATAAGCGAATTACTTCAAGTTCTGAATGTGTAAACGAGCACCGCGCTATTTTAGAAGCACTTAAAGCTCAAGATAGCGCCGCAGCAGTTAAAGCAGTAAAACATAATATTAAGTAACGTACTTTCGAAGTCATTTTGATACTCCGCTATATAAACTAGCGGCTATGAAGTCATAAGGGCGTGTTGATCTTTGTAGATTGAAATTTTTTCAATCTAGGAGCCGATTTAATCGCGGCCCGAGATTTGTAGTCTAGTGGGCTACCGAGCAAAAGCTCCGCGTCCAGCTCACGCCCTTACCATCATCCACATCCATGTAGGTAAGAAAGAGTAAATCGCTCTCGTTTATATAAATTTCAGTTATAAAAAACTACCCTTTATTTATTACATTAAATGCATGAACACTCAATATCACTGAACGAGCTTTACACGCATTGAAACTGATGCGCTACGCCCTAAATTATCAACCACTCTTACGTCAAATTCGCCTACTTGCGGGTGCCAGAAAAAAGGCGTATCTCGCTCTACTTTACCAACAAAGCTGTTATCTACAAACCAATATAAAATACGTGAATCTGTATCTGTGATTGCGCTAAAAGGCAGGCCTTCTTGCTTCAACTTACTGGCTCTTATCGTGTAGCTAATTAAATTACTCGGGGATGTAATACTCGGTGCTGAGCCTCGTGTACTCGTGTCATTAATTAAGCATGAATCTAAATAAGGTGGAGGCTGGCGTTTAACAATGCCTGCTTGTTTAAATAATCTGACTAAGTCAGATGGCCAAAATTCATAAACTGCTTTTGTCGTTGTAGATTCATCATACTGACAAGCACGTAATCCAGATGCTTTATCAATATAAATTTCACGATGTACATCCGATACTTTAATTGGCGACTTACCTGGAATAAAAAGCCCTTTTTCTGTTTTAGGGCAATGCACATTAGGTAAATCACCTGTTGTTGAACAAATATCTACTTCTGTAATATTTAAACCACCTGGCTTTATATTGCCTTTGATTAAGCCGTAACTATCTAATGAACGTATTATTTCAAAAAATAAAGGCGCGGCTGCTTGTCGCCCAATAAAAGATGGGTGCCCTTCTCCTGAAAAATTACCAACCCATGTAGCTAAAACATACGGGCCAACAATACCTACTGACCATGCATCACGAAAAGCAAATGAAGTACCTGTTTTCCAATATACAGGGTAAGCTTGCCTTCTTTCTTTTTGAAATGAGATCTCATCAACTGCACTATTTTTACTTAGCATTTGTAAAGTCAGGTAGGCTGCCTCAGGGCTGATGAGTTGCTTGATATGTTTGTTTGGGTTGTTTGGGCTGTTTGGGTTGTTTTGGTTAATAACAGCGGCGTCTTTTTTTAATATAACTTCATCCTTATACACCCCTAAATTAGCTAACATGGCGTATAACTTAACGAGCTCTAGCATCGTTACTTCACTGCCGCCCAGCGCAAGCGCTAAACCATAAAACTCTTTAGGCTGAAGCTTTTTAACATCGGCTGCAACGAGTAAATCGTATAACCCCACTTTTTGTAAGCGATACATCAAATTAACGGCAGGCACATTACGGCTCAACACGAGCGATTCAGTGGCTGATATAGGGCCTAAAAACTGCTGATCGTAGTTCTCTGGTGTATATCCTCCAAAGCGTTTGGGGGCATCTTTTACAAGCGTTAATGGATGAATTAACCCTTCGTCTATAGCAAGCGCATAAATAAATGGTTTAAGGGTTGAACCTGGCGACCGTTTAGCTCTTACACCATTTACTTGACCGCTAATGTCATTATTAAAAAAATCCACAGAGCCTAATTCAGCAACTACTTCCATAGTTTTATAATTTAGTAAAATAGCAGACGTATTACTAAGCCCGTCTCTTTGCCTACGATTAATATAATTTTTTGCATGGCGCTGAAGTAAGTTTTGTAAATTAAGGTCTATCGACGTTTTATATTCTCCCGGCTTTAGGTGCGGGTACTCGCTTTGTAAATTATTAATAAAATGTGGGGCTTCAAAAGGTAAGTCTGAAGAGGCATATACCTTTATCGGTAATTGCATAGCTGCTAGCCAATATTTATCCTCTGGATATTTTTCAAGCCAACGAGTAAACAGTTTTTTTCTTGTTTCTAGCAATACCAATTTAGCCGACTTTTTAATGGGATTTCGTTTGGTTGGGTTTTGCGGAATTAAGCTAAGTAATAATGACTCAGGTAAATTAAGATCAATGGCTGGTTTCTTAAAGTAAATTAAACTGGCTGCACCAACACCTTCAATATTTGATCCATAAGGCGCTAAATTAAAATACGCCTCGAGTATTTGGTTTTTACTGTAGTGTCGCTCAATTTGTAACGCTCGAAGTATTTGTTCTACTTTTCCAAAAATAACATGCGTGTTCATCCCAAAGTGCAACCGGGCTACTTGCATTGTTATTGTTGAGGCACCAACTCGGTGACTTCTTTTAATATAGCTAGTATAAAACGCATTTATTAAAGCAATAAAATCGACACCAGTATGCTCATAAAAGTCTTGGTCTTCATACAATAAAGTCGCTTGTTGAACGCTCAAAGGGATTTTATCTATTGGCGTCCATAATCTATATCTATCGTCTGCGGCTAAATTTAAACGAAGTAATTTACCACTGCTATCGTAAAAAGCCGTTGAGTAAGCATTGGGCTGGGTAATATCAGGCTTTGGAGTAAATAAATACAACAGCACTGCAAGCAGTGCTGTTGTAAAAAAAGCCGTTTTTATTATAAAACTAAACTTTTTATTTAGCGGCGGTAACATCAAAACGACCCGATTTTGAGTGCGCTTTAATACTTAAATCATACATAGATTCAGCATAAGCCGATGGCACTACAAAGCTGCCAGATGCAGTAGCCTTAATCTTGTAAGTAAGCTCAGTCATGCTATCGCCAAAGCTGCCATACAATATAACGCGATCCTCTCGTATATCTTTATAATCAGAGGTCCAGCGATTATAGCTATTGCGAACGCTGTCTCTGAGTACTTCAAATCCACCAGGTAGTAAATCAATAACAGCAACATCCGAAATATTTTTACCCGTTGTACTACGCACTCGTAATACAACGTTTAGTTCTTGACCTTGAACAGCGGTGGTTATCACATTACCTTTATCGTCTTGGTATTCTCTGACAACTTCTAAGCCATTACTTAATGACTTTTGTGGCACGTTTGTATCAAAACCAGCTTGGCTCATCATGTAAAATGAGCGAGGTGGCGCTAATACATCTAGCGTTTTAACGTCATTTAAAAACGAGGCTTTAGGATAAGGTGCATAAGTTACGTCTAATGCCTTTTTATCTGCCTTTGTCGTTGTTGCCATTATTTTTACATCTTCAGGCTGGGCTTGTGATAACGCAACTTTTGAGTATGCCGTCATAGCAAGTACCGACCAAGCAGACGACAACGTGTTGTAGTCTCCTTCAAAAATAGGGTCTACTACAGTAAACAAATCATCTTTAGTTAACTGCTTTAAGCGAGCCGGAAAATGTTTTGATAATAAATAAATATACTGTCCGTCGTGAGCTAGACGAGAATCGTAAGCGCCCCAATTATCGTGTTGCGTATTTTGCCCAATTTTATAGCTATTGATCAGTGCTTGCGCTTTATCGCTTGCACGTAATAGCTGATAAGTTGCGCCCATAAACGCGGACGTTATATCTTGCTGCCATACTTTGCTATTACTCGCATTTACGCTTTTTTCTAAATCAGATAAGTAATTAGTTGTTACCTCACCTTGTCGTGTTAGCAAATAAATAGCATAAGCGCGGTTTCTGTCATTCGTCTCTAAAGATCCGCTCGCTATACTGCGCACACCTTCAAAACCACTGCTCCACATATCATAAGGTATTGCTACGCCCGCTTCTTTTGCATCTAATAAAAAATGCATAACATAAAGAGAAGAATAAATAGATGCACTAGCATTACCCGGCCATAACATAAATCTGCCATCAGGTAACTGACGTTGACGAAGGGTATCTATTAAGTTGTTTATACGCTCATGTTTATAAGATACATCGCCCATATAACTTGGGTGTTCTAAATAACTCAGCACCGGAAACACACTACTTACCACTTGCTCGGTACACATATGAGGAAAGTTATCTAAATAACTAATAAGACCATCAACAAGCGCTAACGGGCTTTGTGAAGCGGTAATATTATTTTGTGCTAAATTAGGATATAGCTGTCTCGAAACCGCTATTTCTTTTTTACCTGATTCACTAAAGCCACTTTCAAAACTACTAACAAATGCAACCGCAGGGCGCACACTTAACGTAGCCGTACGTTGGCTAACATTGTCACCCGACAGCGCAGTAAATGTAATTGATGCAGCGCCAAGCTTATCGAGCACTTTTACTCTAAACGTCAATGTGTCTTCTGATTTTTCATCAATATTTAGCGTTAGTTTTTTATCACTTATTATTTCAATGTTGCTTGAAGCAAGCGCTTCTACCGTAATTGGGAGTTGTTTACCTGAATCCTCAACGCCATTGGCAATACCAAGTACAATATCAAACTCATCGCCTGGTGCCGCTGTCGTTAATACATTAGGGCTTAATACAAAGGGCCCTTTTACAAGTGTTGTACTTTCTTTAACACCAACACCCTCGTCATTTACGGCAATCGCAATTACACGTACCTGACCTGCAAAAGTATCTGGAATAGTGAACGTATGTTTTTTCGTTTTAGCATCAGCCGATAAAATACCAGACCAAAATGCGACTGGTTTTTGTACCTTACGAGAAAACGGGTTAAGTTGCTTGCTCTTGCGGTTCATTGCCATTGAGTCAGCATAACCACCACCGGCAGCTGCAAGCTCTTGCACTAGCTTAAATTCAGGTAAAATAAGATCAACAATTTGCATAGTGCTAACTTCTAATGCACGTTTTTGTAAGAAGTGATTTAACGGCTTTGGCGTCCGATAATTCGCCACTTGTAAAATACCTTCATCTACAGCAAATAAAAGAACACGTGACGGTGATTTGGCACTATATGAAATGACTAAATCGTCACCTGGTTTTACTTTATCAGGTATGTTTACGTCAAAATCTATTGCGCGTTTACTACGATCAATCGCAAATGGTTTAACTGCGTAGCTTAATGGGCTTGTAAATATTTCTTTCGATTCAAGGCTTCGAACAAATGAAACATTAACATACGCATTGCCTTCTATTCCTTTAGGTAGCGTTATTGTTTGTATGCTACTTGTTGTTTTACTCTCAAACCATTTAAAAGCGTGTACTTTATTGGTTTCAATTGTAATTAAACCCGAGCCAACATAAGGCGCTACAATACTTATTTCAATTGTTTCGCCCGGTTTGTAATCCGGTTTATTTAATTTAACTTGCAGTTCAGCATTTTTTTCAAGCTTACCCGCTATGTTACCCGTACCGGTTACCGTAAACGATACTCTACTGACGGTATTCCCTTTGCCATCAACGAGTTCTACTAAGTAATCACCTGGCTCAGCAGTGGGTAATTCGTAGTCTGCGCCATCTTCTTTAATGTAAAACGGATTGCTTGATACCTGTTTGTTTTTTCTAACCGATTGGTACTTATAAGTGCCGTTATTTTGTTGCACCAACGTAGATACATATTGTTGTTCTATTAAATTTAGCGATAAATCATCACGCGCAACTTGCTCAGTTTCTGAATTAATATTAATAAATTTTACAACACGTTTTGACTCTTTTGATATGTAGCTTAAATCGCCATCGGCTTTATAACCAACTAATTGCTCAACTGGCGAAACAAGCACCGAGCTGCTTGCGCGAACACTTTTACCACCGCCTTCTTCATACCCTTGTACTGCAAAATTTAACTGATAAGTACCTGCCTCATAGCGGGTTAAGTCAATATCAAACTCTGCCTTGCCTTGTTCATCAGTTTTGGTTTCGGTTAATGATTCATTACTGTGTCTAATATTTTTCCCTTCACTGTGGGGATCAGAAAACACATAATCTTTGTATTCATTAAAGTAAAAACCAGCTGGAGATAAACGTAAATCAGCAGTAACACGTCTATTTTGAGCAGGTGTACCAAATAAGTTTTGAAGGCTCACCAATGCTTTAAATTTTGAGCTGTTTACCCACCCCTTTGCAGATGACTGAGAAAATTGACTGCTGATTTTCAATCTATCGGGTACAAACTCTTCAACTTTAAACTCAGTACTGCCTAATTGGTCGCGGCTATTATTATTTTTAATAAGCTGGACCGATACATAATACGTTCCGGTATTGGCGCTATTTTGTGTTTTAAAGTCAAAATCAAGCAATCCATACTTATCTAAGCTCACTCGTTTATTATAAACAGTTGTCCCTTTAGGATCGGTAATTATAAGTTCAAGCGGTATATCGCCCAGTTTTGCAAAATTTTGTTGCTTAACAATCGTGGCAAGTTTAACACTATCGCCTGGTCGATAAATTCCACGGTCAGAAAAAACAAACGCATCTATTTTATTACTACCACTGAGCCCAGAACTTACACCGCCGGTATCAAACCGAGAGTAGTTAACCATTCGAGCATAGCGATTATAAGGAATAAAAGACATGTCACTTTTAGTTTCGACTACAAAAGCAACGGGAGTTTGATCATCAGTAAACCACGTTGTGTTGTCGAAAAATGCGTGCCCCTCAGAATCTGTTTTAGCATTTAAAATAACTAATCCGTTTTTCCCCAATAACGACACCTTCGCTTTTGCTACCGGTTTTCCTGTTTCAATAGATTGGACAAATATATCGCGAGATCCATCTGCATTATTTTTTACCAAAATACCTAAATCAGTAATAAGAATAAGTCGTTTTTCTTGGGGTCCATATACGTAATTATCTTCTGTATTTAACGCTTGAGCATTTATAAAAAATAAGCCTAAACCAACTGACTCATTATACTTACTACTCAAATCAATAGATGAATAGACCGCTTTTTTAGGGTGCTCCGATTTTAAATTAACTTGTCTGGTAAAAATTGAACTTATGTTTTCTTCTGTAAAGTAATAATTATTAAATTCTGGATTAGAAATATCACCACTGGTTTGACTTATAAGGTGGTTAATTTGATTGGCTTCTACCCTACCTACTTTAACTTGAAGTGCGTTTACACCGCGGGTCAAAAATGACAATTTATGGTCACCATTTTTTGATAATATAGACCCTTTAGACATAATATTTACTTGTGTCGGATAAGCCGGCGTATCTAAAATAGTGTCGTATTTATTCACCATCGTAAACTCACCCGTCGACTTTAATCCCTTATCAATCGCGATATAAACTTGCTGGTTTTGAGGGGCGTCAAACGTAAAACTGTGTAACTTAGTTGTATCTTGCGCGGTAGGAATCGCATTTAACTTAACTTTTTGAGATTGCTTAAGCACTGCATCAGTAACTTCTCGTGGGCTACTGAAGTACTTATAGTTACCTTTTGAATCTTTAGTCGGTAATACGTAAGCAACCGTTTTACTAACCACATCTTGCGATGAAATATCATCTGTGAAGTCTAAAACAAGTGTTTGTTCGGGTTCCCCTTGCGTATTTTTTACCATCAACACATTGGCCGTATTTACTCTAAAAAAGCTATTTACACTTGGGATCAACACAGCGTCTTTGATCTCTACTGTTGTTTGAGAAGGACCCATAACCGGCTTTACACCGTTATTAATAACAAAATACAGATAGCTTTCGGTATCTTGAATACGTATTTGCTCTGAAGTAATGTAAATCTCTCGTTGATGCTTGTCGTAAGTAACATCAAATTTATATTGTGCGAGTTCGTTCTTGCCATCTTGCTCAAGTGATTGAGTCAGCTTTAAATTATTTTTTATGGTGTTTATATCTGTTGGGTGAGTCGCTTTTAATGTTGCAACCACCTTGTGACTTTTTTTAACGTTAGGGTCTTGATAAAAAGCGAGCGAGCTAAGTGTTAGTTCAAAATCGGGAGTTTTAAATACATGCTCATTATCACTTAGATGTATATCACTTTTAAAAATAGATGAATCAAAACGTACCTTATATTCTTGCCCTGCTGACCAATCTTGTTTTGGGATAAATTTAAGCTGGCTTTCACTATTCCAAGACCACTGTCCAATTAGCTCAGGCGTGACTTTTATACCTGTGGGAATCACTTTGCCAACAAGCGCAAGCTTTGCGACAGAGTAAGACACTGCATCCGTGTTTTCTACATCATCTAAAACGGGAGTAAAATCAATATAAAGCGGTTCAGGGTTTAAAACATCAGATAAAGTGGTAACAGCAGGTGTAGAGTGAGTTGTTTTGTAACTAATTGGCTGTGGTAAGGAAAGAAAAAAACAATAGCCTGCTATAATTAATATCAGCATTAGCACGGCGCTAAAAAATGCTGTTTTGCGCTCTTTAGCAAACCTAAGCACATTATTTATAGCAGTAATTAACCATTTCGGTTTATGCCAAATAATGACACCAAATATATTTAAAATAACAAAAAATGTGGTCAGTAAAACCCACACACTGCCAACTGTTTTTTCGGTTACATTTACGTTGCCAAGTAAGCTTGCAACCAAACTAAACAAACCCGTTCCTATGGCTGAAAAAACAATACTCATAAATAAGCTCGCTATTTTGGGAGCGAGTTTACTTTGTTTAAGATTAACCTCTTTTGGGTTAGCCTCTTTTGAATCGGTTTTTGTATTCACGTTCAAAATCCTTTTTCTTTATACTGCATATCAATAATTGAGAGAACTCATACTTATAATCTGATTATTTATATTCTTGTGGGACGAAACGGTAATGCCCCGTAATTTTAAAATCGAAAAGCATGTCGCTTTTTTCTGGTCCTCGACCAATATTATGAACAATTAATGGATTCCCTGTGTCTTTTGCTAACTCATTCACAACCATACCAATATGCGGCAAATTACCTGGCAGCATCCACGTTACAATGTCACCCGTTTTATAGTCGTTCGCGTTACTTGATTTAGTGAGCACTTGACCATGATTTTTAAAGTAAGCCTGTAAGTTTGGCACTCGGCGGTGATCTATATTTTTATCAGGTTTGGTTAAACCCCAAATACGCTTAGAGGGATATAGCTCAAAGCTTTTTAGCATGTCCTCATGCACAAGCTTTTGCAAATCAATACCTAAAAGTCGATATGATCGAATAACTACATCGGTACACACCCCTACATTAGCGGGCACATCGCCACCCGGATAAGTAATAGAGCGATAAGACCCATCGTAGGTAACGTTGTATGTTGTTCTTTCAAGCAGCGCTGCAACAATATCGTCATCAAACGATGCCGCATAGGCATTTACACTAAGTAAGCTCAGTAAAAAAACAGTAAAGCGTGTCATATGCAATCCTTTGAAAATGTTCATTAACTACAACGCTTGAACCACGTGTTCAGGCACGTTTATTTTCTTGCCATTATTTGTAAAGTGCTTATCAAGACCATACGCCATTACTTCAAGTGGCACAGCTGCATAACCAACCTGCTGAATTTCGGTTATGTAACGCAACATAAAAGCCTCGGCGCCAAGTTCACTCCATTGGGCTACGTGAACAAGTTCATGAAAATGCACAGCTAAATTATCAGCCACGTAAGGAAGCATGTAGTAAGTGTTTTTGTATGTAGTACCAGCCGCATCCATGTCAATAAAATCGCCTAGCCCCATTTCACGCAAAAAAGGAAAGTTAGGTTTGGGTATTTTATCGACAACAACGTAAAAGGCATTTTTTAAAAATTCAGTAGGATAAAACCCAGCAAACTCACTGGCAAATTTTTCACAGCTAATTCTTTGGTTTTTATATTTAATATTTGTTGCATCAATCCATTGTTCTATTTGTTCGAGCATGTCCATTCTCTTAATCATCAATGTTTACTGGCTTGACATTTCCCATTGCGATACAAGCCGATAAGTTAAATGATACCAAAACCAAGGCAAATAATCGAACTCCAAAACCTAAGAAGTGAACACATAATAGTCTCGAGTTGTAATTCATTCCTTATTTCATAGGTATGAGCATTAACTAATTCACACGAACAATCAGTGGGTGTAAGTAACGCTAATTAATAAAAAACTTATTTTAAATCGTGTAACCATTTTACTAATTTTTGAACATGTCCGCTCGAACATATAATTAGATGACAAGCTTGTATGTAACCCATTGAGTGCAGAACGTTTAGTGTTTCTGCAGATAGTTGTTGTAGTGTATCTGCGGCAATAGAATACAAGCCATTGTAGCCTTGTGTTTTGCCATTTGGTTGAGTGATGTTTAGCTGCACTGCTTCAATTAAATCGTGTTTTAGTAAGGTATTGATAAACGCGGTTGTGCGTTCGCCGCCGTTCATAAGCTTAATTAGCTGCTCACTCACATTAGTTAGATAAGCAGTTGGCTCTGAATTTTCATCAAATAATTGTACCCCTTCGCTATTACTTACTCTTGGGTGCTGCTCGTTAATTGTAACGGCTAACTGGGTTTGCTCACTATTATTTGAAAGCCTATTACCTACGCCTAGCTTAAATGGTTGTCGCTGAATGTGTAATGGCACGTAAGTAGCTTGCCAGATATCCTTTTGTAAAAATAGATTTTGTCCCTCATCAAAACCGGTTAAAGCAAACAGCTCAAATTGCCCAGTCTGATTATTTTTCATAAAATAGACTGGGTAGTCTAATGCAAGTTGAGAAAGCTCATCGGCAACAACCGGAATGTAGTTTATTGCCTCACCGTACTGTGCACCTCGCTCAGTTTTAATGCGAGTGTACTTATGTGTATTTTTATCGAGTAATACTGAGTTTGTCATAGTGTGTCGCTCTTATGTTTTAACTATATTTGCTGCATACCAAATTGATTAATTTGCACTAATAATTCTTTATTTGTAGGTAATTTATTAAGTAATTTTTGGGTGACTTGCTGGTTGTTATTGACAAGCGCAATGGCCTTTTTAAAATAACTTTCTGAGTTGCCATACAGTTCGCTTGAGCCTGTAAACCCCATGCCATACATCACATATTGATAGCTTGCTGCTGGAAACACTTCTTGTGAATGATCAAAGTGGTTATCGCTTGGTGTATGAAATTCCCAAAGTGATAAGTTATCTTTTAAGCTTTGTGGAATAGTATTTTGATGACAGTGCGCTTGCCAAAATGGGCTGTCGGTTCGTTTACTCAACATATAATGCAACTTTAAAAAGTCGATTATTCGCTCCCATCGGTAGCTAAATGTACGGTTAAAACGCTGCGCGGTTATATTCATTACATGCCTATTGGCCGGAAATTGCTGCGCAACAAAATTGGCTGATATTTCTACCAGTAATAAAGCGGAGGCTTCCAGTGGCTCTAAAAAACCAGCTGAGAGGCCTACTGCGACACAGTTTTTATGCCAAAATTTTTCACGATGCCCTGGTTCGAAACTAAGCTTTTTAACTTTGTATTCGCTTTGCTGATCTTTATTAATATTTAAGTAATCAAATAATTGCTGCTTAGCATCTTCATCACTAATGTGTTTACTAGAGTACACATGCCCTATTCCACGGCGTGTTTGTAATCCTATATCCCAAATCCAGCCCGATGTTTGTGCTGTAGATAAAGTATGCGAGCATATTGGTTCGTCATCTTTGTATGGCATGTGTATGGCAAGCGCACTATCAGCAAATAATACATCTTTACAAGATTTAAACCCCACCCCTAAGTTCTCACCTAGTAATAACGATTTAAAGCCACTGCAATCGATAAATAGATCCCCAGCTATCTCTATTTTATTATTAAGGCTAACGCTTTTAATATCGCCATTTGTGCAATTGTTTACACCGACGACAGTGCCTACAATGTGTTTAACATTAAGATTATCAATGCAGTGGTTTTTTAAAAATGTAGCGAATAAGCCTGCATCCAAGTGATAAGCATAATTTGCTATTGCACTAAATTCGGGTGTGGTGATTTGTTTGGGAGCTAATCCACTTTCGCATATTGACTGCTGCGCACTTACATACTGGGCAAAAGGAAGTTTTGGCTCGTTTTTAGTTAGCCAACTAGTAGCTAAGTTATGTTCATACATCCCTGTTGGTAGTTCAAGCGGGTGATAGTAATAGTCGTCTTCTTCACCTGTAATCCATTTGGCAAACTTGGCGCCTTGTTTAAACGACACATTACACTTTTGAATAAACTCACTCTCACGTATTCCCATATCTTTAAGGGTTCTTCGCATAGTAGGCCACGTCCCCTCACCTACTCCCACTGTTGGAATATCAGATGACTCTATAAGCGTAATATTTATTTTTTTACTGTGATGCTTTTGTAAATAAGCTGCAATTATTCCTGCACTTAGCCATCCTGCTGTTCCACCGCCAACTATTACTATTGATTTAATATCATCGTTCATAGCAACCTCGTTAGTTAAAAGGCAAAAACGACAGCGCTGAGCTGTCGTTTTGTATTATTTGTCAAAAACTAACTTATCATTTACCATTTAGCACTTAAGCCAATGCTAAAGCGCGGACCATATTGCTCAGCAGATACTAATTGCTCTGTAAAACGACCATGGCGGCGTGTTGTTTCATTAGTTAAATTAAGTGCATCAAAGCTAACACCCAAGGTGTCGTTAATGGTGTAATTAAAACTAAAATCTAGCTGACCGTACGCCTCTGTAAATGTAGGCTCAGTTCCCAAAGACAGTAAGAAATCATCGCGCCAGTTATAGGCTAAACGAACTTGGTAATCATCGTTTTCGTAAAAGCCGACCAAATTACCTGAGTCGCTTAGTCCTGCTAGTGCAATTGTTTGGTCAAAATCATACGGTTTAAACGATTCATCGCTATTAACTATCGTATAATTAGCAACGACGCCAAAGCCTGTATCAGGCACCATGTACTGCGCATTTAATTCCCAACCATCTACTTCACGATTTTGAAGATTATCTGGCGTTGCAATATCAAATTTAACAATCGGGTCTGACGCTTGGCTTAAACATGCTGGGTTAGGTGTATCTGAACTATCAGGACAACCAGGGCGGGGGTTAACACTTGGATCGCGTAACGGCTCGCCATTTACATCATTTAGCGTACCTTGCACTACGCCTGCACCAATGAAGTTTTCAACAAACTTTTTAAAGTAACCAACCGATGCATAGCTTCCGTCGTCTCCATACCACTCAACTGAAAAATCAAAGTTATCTGACGTAATTGGCAATAAGTTAGGGTTACCTTGCGATGCATTAAACGGTCCTTCAGGACGGGCATTAATGGTAGTTGATGGGAACATACCACCAATACCTGCACGGGCTAATGTACGACTATATGAAAAACGAGTTTTAAAGCCGTCATCTAAGTCGGCGCTTATATCAAAGTTTGGTAATATACGTGTATAACCACCTTCAAGCTCCTGCGGTGTTGCTGTTGCAGCAAATACAGGGCGAAGTTCTTCAGCATGACGATAGTTAAAAGCAACAACCCCAGGCTTGACTGAATAACCTGTTACATCGGTGTCTTCGTAGCGCACACCGACATTCATATCAATTGGAATATCGTTAAATTCGGTTTTAAGATCAAATGATACATATATCGCGAGCGTTTGCTCCTCAACCCCATTTGTAGAAATATTTGGCTCAATAAATAATCCTTCATCTCTGACAATATCTACAAAATCGTTGGCACTGTAACGTGGAATAAATGGAAATAGCTGATCAGAACCTGAAAACTCATCAGCAAAGTCACCTTGTTCATCAAAGGTTAGCCCTAGGTTGTCTAGGGGAATATCGACAAATGAAAACTGCTCAGAAAGATAAGTATCAATTTGGTAATCGGTATACATTACACCAAAATTAATAGCGCTGAGTGCCCCACTCTTCAAATTCTCCCATTGTCCACTTGCATGATACTGCTTAATGGTATTTTTCATTTCATAGCCACGGCGCTGATATAAATCAGATACGATATTAGCAGGATCGTATGCACCGCCTGGCAATGTAGAGTCATCGACAGTAATACTCGGAATATCACCCGAAAAGTTAGCGCCAATTGATTTAACAGAACCCGGTACATTTTTTAAGTTAGCAATCGTTTCGGCAGTATCTCCATCAGGGTTTGAGTGCGATGTAGAGTTATGAGCGTCAAACGTAAGTTTCAATGAATCGCTGGCTTGCCACGCTAAGTTAAGGCCTAGTGAATCATTTTCTTTTTTTTCGTAGAGTTCCCACGCCCAAAAATTCAACTCATCATTTGCATTTTTAATATCAACTAACGTACCGTTGGCATCAGTTGTACCGGTTGGATTATCGAACCAAAATGCCATTTTATTGGTGTTACTAGTTTCTTCGAAGCGCGATAAAGTGTAATCCAGCGTAGCCGTTAAGTTATCACTTGGAGCATACTGTAAAACCAGCTGCGCATTTTGACGCTCGCGCTTAGTTTCAAATCGCTCCATTTCTGGCGTCCAAGGTACCCAATAAGTACCCGTTGGATTAGCTGTTGTATCAATTGCACTGCTATCTACTCCTGTGGGGTTAGCGCGATTACGTACCCAGCCTTGCGATGTACCTACGCGCTCTCGGCCACTTTCTCGCTCTGAATGCGACAGCGCAAGTAAAACACCAAATGTATCGTCTGCAAATGTTTGGCTAACCATTCCCGAAATTTCAGGTGTTAAATTAGAATCTTCAGAGCTGGTATCTAATATTCCTTTTGCATTAGCAAAGGCTTTAAAACCATCAAAATCAAACGGCTTTGCTGTATTTATATTAATGGTTGCGCCAATCCCTCCGGAGGCTACATTCGCTTTACCTGTTTTATAAACAGACACACCCGATACACTTTCTGCTGCTATTTCTCTAAAGTTAAAGCTGCGTGAAACACCCGCCTCTTGCAATACAGAGGAGTTAGGCATTTGGCGGCCATTTAAGGTGACAAGGTTAAAACCTGGACCAAAACCACGGACACTAACTTGGTTGCCTTCATTGTTTGCACGGTCGATTGATACACCACTAATACGTTGCAGCGATTCAGCTAGGTTAGTATCTGGTAACTTACCAATATCTTCAGCTGAAATAGCATCTACCACGCCCGATGAGTCTTGTTTTATTGACGCAGATTTACTTAATGCGCTTCTAATACCAGTTACTTGGATAACTTCAACATCACTTTGTACAGTTGTCTCGTTTTCCTGTGCGGCATAACTTACAGGAGACGTTATCAGCATTGCTGCGCAAATCGCATTTAATTTAAATTGTGTGTTAGTCATTTTTGCACCTAAATATTGTGTTTATTACGTGTAATCGTTGACGGATTATTTACGGGATGCTTATTGTTACCAAAATATTGTTAACAATTAACTTTACAATAAATTAGTTTAGCTAACTAAGTCAAACAAATTGACCATTTATTTTACAGTTAGCGTTGGTTTTTTATTCGATATTGTAAGCAAGCAGTAAAGTACTGAGACTTATGCATGATTGTTGAGCGGGTTGCTTCCTACAAAAGCGCCAGTTGGTATTAGCGCTCTAATAACGAGGTTATTTTTTGGGCGGTATTTTTAAGCTCGCTAATTACACTGTGTTTATTAGCGTGAGTGTTTAGGGTTGAGTCAAAAGAAGAAATGGTCAATGCAGCTATTAAATTTGCATTAGGCTTGCCAATTAAGACACTAAAATCGTGTACTCCGGCGATAAGTGGATTGCTTTGCATTATGTGCCCTTGCACTTTGATTGTGTTTAGCTCATTTAATAATGCTTTATAGGCGTCTTTACTAGCACTGTAAATTTCATCGTGTTCGATAAGCATTTGCCGCACTTCGTCATTACTGTTGGCTAAAAGCAGTTTACCCGCGCTTGAGCTACTAAGTGGAAATAAAGCCCCCTCTGCAATACTCAAATGCATAGGGCTTTTGCTACGCGCTTGCACTACCACCATAGCTTGGCTTTGATAAAGCATACTTAGATGACATGACTGTTCAATATTTACAGCTAGATCTTCCATATGTGGCAAGGCCGATTTTAGTACATTATCCATTGGTGAAATACTTCGCGATAAATTATACAACTTTAATGACAAATGATATCGACCAGAGGTTTCAGAGCGAATTAGATAACCGCGCTTTTCAAGCCCAACAAGTACTCTATAGACTTCGTTAGGTGTTTTTAAAATACCAGCCGCTATCTCACTTTGTGTACAAGGCCTTTTATTTTTTGCTAAAAATTCTAATATATCCAACCCCTTATCTAAAGCAGGAACTGCATATTTAGTTTTTGATTTATCGTTCATTTGTACTTATTTATGCCTTTTAAAATTGATAAACAATACGTTTGTTTATATATAAATTTAAAACTTTTTTTTAGTTTGAAATTTTCAATAATAATTTAAAATCAATAACTTAATAAAACAAAACCCATTCATATATGAATTCTATATTTTTATATAAATTACGCTTGACCTAAATGCTTAACCGAGCAATCATTGTTAACAATATACAACTGTAAGAGAAAATGGAAATATATTTATGTCACACACTTATTTAACACCACAACAAATAGCTGATTTTCACCGTGATGGTTATATTATTGTCAAAAATTACTACAGCGCTGATGAAATTGAGCTATTACAACAAACTGCTTTTAATGACGATACACTCTATGAGCGAGCATGGGACAAAAAAGACGCCGACGGCGCTGTAAGTAAAGTCTGTTTATGGCAAAAAACAGGCGACGATTTATACAGTATGTTTTCTCGCGGTCGTCGTTTAATTGAAGTATGCGAAACACTTATTGGCGAAGAGGTGTACCACACCAGCACTAAAATTATGATGAAAGAACCATTTGTAGGTGGCGCCTGGGAATGGCATCAAGATTTTGGCTACTGGCATCGTGATAACTACATGCTTTATCCAAAATCAATTAGCTGTATGGTCGCCATTAATAAAGCGACGCAAGAAAATGGTTGCTTGCAAGTACTTAAAGGCTCACATCATTTGGGACGATTAGATCACAGTAAAACGGGTGACCAAAAAGGCGCCTGTTTAGAGTTTGTAGAAGAAGCAATGAAGTACCATGAACTTATCAATGTAGAACTTGAACCAGGTGATGTACTGTTTTTCCACTGTAATTTACTGCATAAATCAAATCAAAACCGTGCTGCAGAACCTCGCTGGTCAATGATCAGTGCTTACAATGCGATTAGCAACCAACCATTTAAAGAAAACGAAGCTGTTTATTACCCTTTAAATCGCGTTAACGATGATGCTATTTTAAATTTTAAAGCAAAAGAACGCACTTAAAGTAACCTTCTAGCCTAAACCAGCTTATGCATTATAGCCCAATGCATAAGCTGGTTTTTTTATATGGAAAATTCTGTATGTTAACCTCAGAGCAAAAACACCTTATACCTCACGCTACTCCTAAAAATGACGAAGACCCGCACGGGAAAATAATTGGCCAAGGTCAATTTAAATACAAAATAGACGCCCACTGGGGGAAGTTAAACCCAAATAAATACCCTATAGAAAATTGTCATGCGATGGTGATGGACTCACAAGGAAGAATATTTATGATCACCGATAACACGACTAATAATATTTTAGTTTATAGCCAAAACGGTGAATTACTTGACGCTTTTGGAAGCTCTTTTCCTGGTGGACACGCTATAAAAATTGTAAAAGAAGGCGAGCAAGAATTTTTATACGTTGTAGATAGTGGCTGGATTGTTAATCGCCACTGGGATGGTCACAGCACAGAGCAATGGGATAGCCCTACTAACAATGTCATTCCACAGGCTGGCTTTATTTCCAAAATGACCTTAGATGGCAAACTGATTTACAGTATTGGCCATCCACAAACGTGCGGTGCTTATAAACCCGAGCAACCTTTTCGCCCTACTGATATTGCCATTGCCCCCAATGGGGACTTATACGTAACCGACGGTTATGGTAGCGACTTTTTACTGCATTATGATAAACAAGGCCGCTATATAAACCATTGGGGCGGTCACCATAATGATGACGAAAATTACAATTTACACAACACCCACGGTATTGAAGTAGACTTACGCGATCCATCAAATCCCACATTAATAGTAAGCTCTCGTTTTGAGCAATGTTTAAAAGTATTTTCGTTTGATGGTAAGTACCTTGATAGAATTAGCGCTAATGGGGCATATATTGGCGGTCCCGTGTTCAAAGGCGAACTATTTTATGCACCTGTTTGCTGGTCGCATATTGACAATAAAAATGCTGACGACTCTGGCTTTATTAGTATATTTGATAAAAATAACACGCTCATAGCTAATTTAGGAGCACCGCAACCCCAGTACAAAAATGGTGAACTACAGCCGATGCAAAGTAACGGGGACATTTTTAATCACGTGCATTGTATTTGCGTAGATCAAGACGACAACTTATATGTAGGCCAGTGGAACTCCTCTAAAACATACCCAATTAAATTAATAAAACAACCATGCTAAGTTTAACGCTCTGAGAATAGTGTTTATTTTTAATAATGAGTACCTTGTACTCATTATAAAGCATAAAACTCACAGGCTTAACAGCAAAAATACACCTAAAGCCATTCCTCGCATATTTAGTATTAGTTTATTTGTATTGTGTTAGGCAGTTGTAGCGATACAAATAAAAAACTGCGAAGCTATCATATAGATAAACCCGCAGTTTGTTTATTACTAAACCTTTATTACACGTTTTTAGCGAGTAATGCTTTTACTCATTTTAAAGTTTTGTAATGTAAGTGAACTAACAGCGCCGCCAGTGTCTGGAAATGTCACTTCAATACTATTCGTTTTTGCAAGGTCGCTATAAGGTACCGGTATTTCAAGTACACCAAAGAAACGTTCGCGTCCTAACCCTCCATTAACCTGGTCGTACCCTCTAAAATCAGTAGGTACAGCGACTTTATTACCATTAACAGTAACCGTAGGTGTAAGCGACTTACCATGAGGACGACCAACACCTAAGCGTAATACTGCCTCGCCATTAGTTCCTTTATCAACGTTATTAATTGTAAAAAACTGAGTTGAGTTAGCAACAATATCTTTAACCACAGCACTTGCGTAGTGCTTAGTTTCTTGATTAATATTATTAATTATCACATTACTTTGATGACTAATTTTAATGATCATCGTTGACTCTGTGCCCAAATTAACTAAATCAGGTAATACTGTACTATCGTTATCATCAAGGACTGGTTTACCTTGAGCATCAGGATGTAAATGCTTAATGTTTACGCCAGTAACGCTATTAGAACCACCGCCTAAAACACTTAAATCAATATTGGTTGGTGAATTTTCAAGGCTGTTTAATACCAAATAAACATCTTTGCCATCAACATAAGCATCTGCTTGTATATCCAAATCACTCGCCCAGCTATCGATTCGCGTCCCTTTAATATCTGACCAAAGCTGGTAAAACTTAACCATTTCGGTGTAAACCCACTGCTCGCCGGTTTCACCTTCTCCCTCTTTAGCTTGACGTAGTAAACGCCAGTAATACGGAATGGTATCGCTTATACGGCCCCACTCTGCTTTTAATGGAATAAACGGTATGGCTTTATCAATACGGTTAGGCCTTTCCATAAAGCTCATAAGCATAGAGCTCATTGCTTTTAAACATAGCCAATCACGTTGCGGTGTCCATTTAGTGCCAAAAGACCCTTGCAGTTGCGATCCATATTCCGAAATGACTATTGGTTTAATACTCCCCCATTTATAAGCCATGTATTGCTCAACCATATCAAGAGTCGCTTCCATGTTACTACCTTTACGGTATTGCTCTTGATGTTGACCACCAGGGCCGCCTGGAAAGTTTGGAAAATCGTATAAGTGCATCGAAATAAAATCCATTTTATCTCCTGCAATATCTAGAAATGCCTTGTCGCGTTGCTTCCAATTATCAAAATAGTTTGCCCCTTTTTCATAATCAGGAAATGCCACTGTAAAACCGCCTACTTTTACATCGTTCAATGCTGAATTATTATGAACTACATCTGCAACTGAGTTATGTAGCCTAAAGATGTCATATAGACTTTCTTTGTCATAACCTTTATGAGGAAAGTCGTGTAGTTCAAATAGTGGCTCGTTCATAACTTCAAGGTATGTTGGGCGCTTTTGACCTAGAGTATCTGATGCGCCAGCTTTAAAGTACTTTTGTAAAAACTGCGCCATATAATCACCAAGCGCGGTGCCTAGTGGTTCGCCGGCAGTATCAGTTTGCGAAAAAGACCAGTTTTGGTTACCAATTTTAGTACCATCTGGGTAATAAGGGTGCTGCTGTGCTGCGACAATTAAATCACTGTTACGCCCTTCATGCTTTCGCATTGCTTTAGCTTCATCTGTGGTAATATTGGAGTAATTCCATTTAACACCGCCACCATTAGTTGTAGCCGTTACCGCACTTGCATAACCTGGTTTAGCCGAATCTTCTGGTAACTGTGTTAATTGATATTTCATGCTGCCGGTATCGCGGCCAAAATATACATCATAATTTTCTAAAAAGTTCGTCATTAAATTAGGATCAGCATTAGGCGCATTTAAACTTTGAGCATTATTTCCAAACCAGTCACTTTCGGTATTTGATGAATGTAATGTAATAAACTTACGACGATCAAAACTATCAAACTGACCCACCGCATGCTTAGTATCAATATTAAACTGTACCTTGACTGTATCGTTACTAACGTTTGCACCGCTATTTACTTGTTGCTCAACAACAAACTTACTTTGATTTGCACCACACTGCGATTTAACAACTAAATTACTACCGTCTGATGTGTTAGTTGGTTGAACACATTTACCTCCTGATACATGCTTAATAGCATTAGCCGACGTTTTAGTAAACTTCACTCGGTTATCAAAGTCACAACCCGACCACAAAACAAGTTGCTGTCCATCGACGGGGTTTGCTAAGCCGCCAGGGTGGACGCATAAACCCGACTTAACGTGCTTTATACTCCCACCAGATGTCCAGCTAAACCCTGCTGCATCACCGCTACAGTTATTGTTTAATACTACTTGAGTACCATTTACTGCATTATCAGCGGTTCTAAAACACATTTGTGAAGACGTTTGTTTAATAACAGTGCCAGCGTGTGCATTAAAAACGCTTGAAAGTAATAGCGCGCTCGAAATCGCGCAATACAATGAGCTTTTTTTCATTTTTTGTTACCTATCTTGGTGTGAAAATTAATCCTTTGTGTAAAGGCATCGAATTCACAATCAATATAATGTTAACAATTAACTGTATGCAACAGTAAATTAATGATTTGTTCAAATTTCACGCTTTAGTACCATAAATAGGCACGTGAATTTAAAGTTTAAATGAACAACATGAACACAATATTTATAGTTACAAATAATAGTCACTTATAACACACACGACAAAAAACAACCGTAAGCATATGTTACTAAATACTTTTTAATTTATCGGCATGAAATAAGTACAAGAATTAAATTTTTATATATGCACTTAGTTTTTTAAGAATATATTTTTTTACGACAGATTCGAATTGATATTTTAGAGGTTAAACTGTTAACAATTATTATATTTTATACTTAGACATTTAAGTAAATTGGAAGTTTTAATGAATGTAATTATTAAGATGGCTGGTCTAATTTGTTAATAAAGCAGTATTACCAAAACATTAACGAGTTTAGTTATGCACCCAGATATACAAAACAATCTTAAAATAAGACCTGCTCACATCGCCTCATTTATTGTGTTTTTATTAGTATCTATGTCTACACTTACCGCCAAAGTGTACGCCACAGATGCTGTATGGCCTTCAAAAACCACTTACAAATATGCAAACGTAAATGGTAAAAAAATATTTTATCGAGAAGCAGGCAAGCAACATGAGCAAACAATTGTACTTTTACATGGTTATCCGTCGTCATCACATAGCTACCGTGAGCTTATTCCGCTTTTATCTGGGCGTTATCATGTGATAGCACCTGATTATTTAGGCTCAGGTTATAGCGACCGCCCAAACCCAGAAACTCAAAAATATACTTTTGAATTACTAGCTCAATACGTTGAAGGGTTACTCACAACGCTTAAAGTAAAGCGCTACAGCCTATATATACAAGACTTTGGAGCGCCCGTAGGCTTTAGAATGCTGTTAAATAATCCTAATAAACTTGATGCACTTATTGTACAAAATGGTAATGCGTATTTAGAGGGGCTAACCCTACCGAGGCAAGCATTTTTTAAAGCCGCGAATGAAGATAGTTCGAAAGCTCAGCAAGATAAAATTTATTCGTTCACGTCTGAACAAGCCATTATTAATAAGCAGTATTTACGAGACGTACAAAGTAACCCAGAAGTGATGAGCCCAGATAGCTGGACGCACGATCTTCACTTTTTACAAACCAAAGCCGATAGAGTAATTCAAGTGCAATTGCTACAAGATTACTACAACAACCTTCTCGACTATCCAAAGTGGCAAGCTTATTTACGCAAGTACCAACCACCAACGTTAATTGTATGGGGTAAAAACGACCCAGCATTCATAGCCGAAGGCGCTAAAGCATACTTAAAAGATGTACCGAACGCTGAACTCTATTTACTCGATTCAGGGCACTTTAGCGTTGAAGAAAAACCAGTAGAAATTGCAAAGTACATTATCGACTTTATGAATAAGCTAGCTCAATAGTAAGCCTTTTATTTTGGTTTAGTATTTATAGCGAACATAAAAAAACGCTGAGGGTATAAACCATCAGCGCTTTATTAAGCTCAAGCTAAATCCACAAAAATCACATTTAATATGGATAAGTTATACTTTTATGTATTTAACCTTCTTCTTCAATAAGCGACTCTAGTAGGTCGTGTATTTCAGCTTTAAGCTCTTTGTCTTCAATTTTATTGGCGCTGACTTTAGCATTTTGAAGGTTTTTAATAGCTTCATCTTTTTGGCCAAGCTCAAGCTGTAATGTAGCCATTGAAAAAGAAACCGACGACATGTGATCTTTGTTATTAATCGCAATCGACTTTTCTAATGCTTTTTCGTAAGTAGTAATTGCCTCTTCTAACTCTTCGGTAAAATCAGCTAAAGTTTCCCATTGTACAGGGTGATCTTTTGAGGTGTTTTCGTTTTCAATACAAATAGCTTTTAATTGAGCAAATAACGACTCAAACTTTTCACGGTTATTTTTGTTAGCCGCCGCCATTAAATCTTCTGCTAGATCATGTACCGCTTTATATACTTTTGTATTCATCATCACTGGTTATCCTTTAATGCAGCTAAACTCATTTACTCACTCAATTTAGCTAAAATGTATCATTACAGTCATTATAAAACGTATTTAAACAACTGATTTATTTAATTTGGTGTATAGCGTAATAATACATTAATAATGAACATCGCGTAGGCGTTAAACACTCTGAGATTAAACTTTATCGCAATTACTCTTGGTAAACTTACACGCTGAATAAACTTGCAACCCAATCCAACGTAAAAATGGTCGTAAAGACTTTAAGTGCAATGACAACTAAAAATAATAGGATGATTGCCGCTTTGGCTTTGCTACTTTTAAGATTGTTCCAATACAATAGCTTTGCATTAAATTCTGTTTTTAACTTAGTGACAGCCTCCTTCATAATAACGCCCTGCTTAGGTATCTGCGCTCAGCAACATTTAACAATCACACAGTTGCTCAAGCGGGGTTTGTAATATTTTTCGCTACCTTTAGAGTAAACCATTAAATAAAGCCTGTACTATATAAAATGTAACAAAGGGTTTTAACTTAAGTTATTGTATCTAACTATTGTTTACACACCCAAAAATTAAAGGATGGGTAAATTCAGTAGAGCGTTAATAATAAATTTGGTGCTACACTAATAACTAACTTAAACTCGTTAACAGCCAACCAAATTAGCAAATTATGAAAGAATGCAACCAGTGTGGTAAATGCTGTATTAAATATGGCGGCGGCGATTTAAGCGCAACGAAAGAGGAAATAGATTTATGGGAGCTCTTTAACCCCGAAATTTATGAATACGTTAAAAACAACGAAATTTGGTTTGACCCAAAAACAGGCTTAAGACTTCAAGTGTGCCCATTTTTAGAAATTGCGCCTAAAAAAGATCCTCTCGCTAAAAATATGTATACCTGCAGTATTTACCTCGACCGCCCAGAGGACTGTCGCCACTACCCAAGCCTCATTCCTGAAATGATCAGAGACGAATGCGAAATGATTGAACCTATCGACATAAAAAATCAAACCAGGGCTCAACATAAACTAGATATACTTATGATTGATAGTCGGTAACTCTCTTTTAAACTGCAACAGGTTATTGGTTATTTTTTTATTTTTAAATAAGAGTAAACGTGTATACCAACAACCTATAGCCACAACAATAGAGCCAAAGCAAATTACAAATAAGGGTATTATAGGCTCATTCCATCCCATTGGAATAATTATAATAAATGGAGTTACACTCGCTAAAAGAACCATAGGTAAATTAAAAACATTAAATTTTTTTAATAAAATTGATATTGGTACCCCATAAACAAGTAGTGCGGGATAAACATAAAATAAGCTTCCGCCAACCATTAAGGCATCTGTTTTCTTTTCGGCCAATAGCACAAGTAAATATAATACACATAAAGATCAATCACTAATGCATACGAATTATGCCATCTATTTTTAAAATTTAATAAGACTTCTGTGATAATTAAAGATTGTCTATGAATTTAAAAAGCGGACGAATAACAACTAAGGCCACTAATAATTAGTGACCTTGCTTTTTATATCATAACAAATAGTTAGTTTTTTAAATTAAATATCATCACTGTACTCAAACGCTTGGAGCGTCACGCTGCTAACAAATCCGCCATCATCAGGATATGTAACTAATATTGTATTATTGGTTTTTAACAGCTCGTTTGGTACTTCGATTTCTAGCATACTAAATACTTGTGGGCGAAATACTTGCTCATCACCGGCATAATCGGTTGGTACAGTAACTAAAGTGTCATTTACTTTAACGATAGGTTGTTGAGCTAAATCATGCTCTCTACCAAAACTTAAACGCAATATACCTTTACCATATTCACTTATTTTTACATCGTTAATGTTAAATTTAAGCGCTGTATTGGCTTTAATTGCCTGTTTGTAGGTTGTTGCATAGTATTTATGCTCGTCAGACTCAGCAATAATTTTTATATTGTCGCTGAACGTATATTCAATAATTACTGTGGCTTCTGCGCCTATGTTAATGCTTTTTGGTAACTCATTTTTTACACCAATATTTTGTGATGTTGTTGTAAGTGTTGGCTCACCATTAGCAAAGTGCAAGTGCTTAATTTTAATGTTATTAATCGGATTGCTTGGTAGCTCTGTTAAATTTAGCAAGGCGCTATTAGCACTTGTTTCTAAATTACTGATAATTACATATGCTTTGTTATTGTTTACATAACTATCTACTAGTAAGTCGGCTTCGTTTGATTCAGTATTAACACGTGTGCCATTTACATCTGACCACAATTGATAAAATTTAATAATGTCGGTGAATACATATTCATCGCCTGTTTCACCTGTTTTTTCGTCATTGTGGCGTAGTAAGCGCCAAGCATAATCGCGTCCCTCATTACCACTCCACTCTGCTTTTGCTAAACTAAATGGAATGGCTTTAAGTATGAGATTCGGTTTAGCCATAAATTGTATCATCATAGGGCTAAACGATTTCATAGTTTGCCAGTCATTTATTGCAGTCCATGGCGTTGCTTCTGTTTTATGGTCACGCCCGCCGTATTCCGAAATCATGAAAGGTTTTACCTTACCTAGTTTAAGCTTTTCGTATTGCTCCATCATATCCATAGTGGCTTCTATACGGGCTCCTTTAAAGTTAGCAACGCCTTTATCGCGGTTTAAGTAGCCAAAGTCATAAAGGTGAATCGAAAAATAATCCATGTATTCACCGCTGGTATCTAAAAATAGCTTCATTCGCTCATCCCAACGATTGAAATTGTTATCGTCAAACCATGGAAAGGCAGTGGTGTACCCACCAATCTTAATACTTGTATTAACTTTTCGTATGCCTTGGGCTACTTCGTTATGAAAAATAAATGTATCGATAGGCTTACCGTGATGTACATCAACAAGTTCGTAAAGTGGCTCATTAAGTATTTCAAGGTATTGTGGGCGTGCTGGGCCTTTGTTCGGTCCTTGGTTGTCATTTCGATAAAATTCATTTACAAAATGTCCCATGTATTGACCCACGGCATCGGTATTAGCAAAGCTCCATTCGCCTTTGCCTTTATGATTACCAATCCAAAACTGATTAATTTGCCCGCCTATCATTACATGGGCTCTATTGTCGTATTTATGAAGCTTCGACAACGTTTTACCATAATAATCTTCGCGAGCAGTTTTGCCATAAGCAGCGATACTCTCAGGGCTTGCGTACCCTAGATTATTTGGGTTTTGCTCAACTTGAGTCGCGTAATACGGCATAGAACCGTTATCACGACCAAAGTACACATCAAGGTCGTTAAGTAAGTAGTCGAGCTTATCTTCTTCCCCCTTCCAATCGGTTGTTGTTAGCATCGAGTGCATAACAATATATTTGCTTCTATCAAAGGTTGATAGGCCGTCAATACTTCGCTTTACGTTTAAATTTACGGATACTTCTGGCTGTGCGACTAAATTGCTTGATGCAGTACATGCAAATGCAATTAAAAGTGAGCTAATGACTTTCATGGGTTATTTCCTTATTTTAATTGTGTGTGAGTTTTGCTTTCTAATTGAGCAAAAAAGATCATAGTTTTAGCTACATGTTCGTGCCAATACTCCCAGCAATGGGTGCCTGCAAAAATATCGAACGTATGAGGAACATTTTCATCAACTAGCTTTTTTGCAAGCGCAGTATTAGCACTAAAAAGTACATCGTCTTTTCCGCAATCAAATCGCAGTGGCGGTAATGTCTTTTTATTCGCGCTCAATGTTTTAAACACGTCGCCTTTGTACTTATCAGTGGTTTTTTTTAGTGGTTTTAGAGTGTGTTCATCAACAAAGTGATTAAAGTCGTCAAGCTCAGTAATTGATGAATGCGCTGATATACCGCTAAAAATAGTTGGATGCTTTGCACCTAAACATAATGCTCCATACCCTCCCATTGAAAGGCCCGTAATATAAATATTTGATGAGCTCGAGCACATTGGTTGAGTTTGAATAACAGCGCTAATCACATCATCAACTATCCATGCTTCATAATCTGCATTTTTAAGTGGCAAATACCCGCTGCCCTCGGCGTGCGCGCCATCTGATGGCATCACTAATACAAACTCGTTAAGGCCACTGCTACGAAGCTGCTGATACACTTTATGTACGCCCCCTAGCTGGCTCCACACCCAGTGGCTACCATACACACCATGCAGTAATACAATTATAGGTACATTTTTATTACTGGTTGCTTCTTGGTAAATGCTTATATCACCTCGCCCTTTTAAGTGGCTGCTATACGCGGTTAGCGTTACAAAGTTATCAGCGGTGTAGCTGCTATTTGATATTTCTAAACGATGAATTGCCATTTTATACTCCTTTAATCATCAAACACGACGACACCTTTAGCGATACGCCCTGCTAGCATGTCGTCAAAGCCTGTTTGTAACTCATCTAACGAGTAAGTTTTTGTGACTAGCTCATCGAGCTTGAGCTTTTTTGCGTCATAAAGGTCTAGTATTTGAGCAAAGTCGCGCTTAGGATTACATTGCCCGTAGAGCGGATTTATATAAATTTTATCCCACTCAAATAGTTCGCAATCAAAATCTATTTTTTGCTCAATGCCACTCACTTGTACCGCAACTCCCGCGCTGCGTATTAATGCTAATGGCGCTGAACCAAGTGCCGGCACTGCTGTACACTCAAAGGCATAATCGGCTCCGCGACTATTTGTTAGCGCTTTAACTTCGTTTATCATGTGAACTAAATCAGGGTCATACTTTTTAGCAAGTACGGTATGTGTAGCACCAAATGCTTTAGCTTGTGTTAATCGCTCCGGTGACAAATCAATTGCTATTATTTTAGCGGCGCCTGAAATTGCAGCCCCTTGTATTGCATTTAGTCCTACGCCTCCACAGCCTAATACGGCCACTGAAGAACCTGCTTTTACTTTAGCTGCATTAACTACTGATCCGTAACCGGTCATTACGCCGCAACCAACAATACTGGCACTTGGAAAAGGAATGTCACTGTGTATTTTTATAACTGCAGCAGCCTTAACGACGGTGTATTCGCTCATCGTACCTAAATGAAATGAGCGCTCTAAGCTATTGCCATTATGCTCACACGCTTGTTTACCTGCGTGTCCGCATAAACCATTGCCAGTTACGGGGCTATTTACTTCACAAATGTGTAAATTACCCTCTTGGCACTGGAAACACTCACCACACGGAATTGCCCAATTTAGTATTACTTTATCGCCGATAGTAAATTCCGTTATACCTTCGCCCAACTCAATAACGGTTCCTGCGCCTTCATGACCAATGATAAATTTTTTATTCCACGTTTTAATTGAATCCCAATCTGTATGACAAATACCTGAGGCTTTTATTTTAATTTTTACTTCGCCAGCACTTGGTTTTCCGACATTAACGGTATCGAAGAAAAAACCGCCTTTTCCATCTGCAATTGCAGCTTTTGCCTTGTACATGTAGACTCCTAAGTCTCTAAATATAAGTATTATGTTATGAAGCAACCGACAATTTACTGTGAACCGTTTTGTATAAAAGACGGTTACGATTTCGAAATTCATCATGTAAGTTATCTTCAGCACGATAGCTATTCATGTTTTATGCACTTTCATCAGGTGCATGAATTTATATTTTTTGAACAAATTGACGGCACTTATTTTTATCATCAAGGTGAATCGATTCTTTCTGATTTTGAGGCCGTTTTTACACCCGCTATGGAAACCCACGACTTTGCTTTAAATCCGCGCCCTAAATCTTGGTATATTGTGCAATTTATGCCTGAACGCCTTAATAATCAGGCCTTACAAGAATTTATAGAATTACTAAAAACTGGTTTGCATTTAAGCTTTAGCATTGAAATACAAAAAAGGATTCATAAGTTGCTCGCTTGGATGCTTAGCGAATTTAACGAAAATCCTAAAAGTAAAACCTGTGCTCAACTGTTTGATAGCTTAATCACTATGGTGTGCGAATATGGTAAAAGCAGTTTATCTAAGCAGCAAACGTCATTAAGTAGCTCAGCAAGTTTTAAAAAGCTTGCTCCGGTAATTAATGAGCTTAAAACAAATAACGGCCTTAACCTGTCACTTGAGCAAGCCGCAGCCCTTTGCCATTTATCACCTTCGTATTTTTCAAGGGTATTTAAAAAGCACTTTAGAGTGCCGTACTCCGACTACCTTATTCAGCACAAGTTATATAGCGCTGCCCGCTTACTTGGGCAAAGTGATGTTTCGGTGACTGATATAGCTTACGATTTAAGCTTTTCTAGCCCCTCGTATTTTATTAAGCAGTTTAAAAATCACTTTAAAGTAACTCCGCATCAGTATCGACAGCAGTTACGTCTCAAATAAATGAGGTTTTGCAAGCGATATCGTTAAGTCGTTCAATACTTTTTTGTTTACTTTTAAACTCTGCTTAATAGCTTGTGTGCCCAGTACATAGGCCTTTGCATGATTAACAGCTTCTACACAAAGTAGTGAATCATTATTAAAATACCAAAGAGAAAATTGATCGTTCGCTTCTTGGCGCTTAATAATCTCGTTATAGCCTTGTGATAAACCTACTATTTGTAATTTATATTCGTATTGATCTGACCAAAACCAAGGGAGTGCAGGAGCTGACGTATTATTTTTAGCTAAAAACTGCGCAGCAACTTTAGCTTGGTCAACTGCGTTTTGTACCGACTCAAGTCTGATCCAACGATTATAAATTTTATTAAAATGAATAGTGCAATCACCAATTGAGTAGATATCAGGGTGTGATGTTTGGCATACGTCATTTACTTTTATGCCTTGCTCAACCACCAGCTCAGCATCTGTTGCAAGTTGTGTATTTAGCCTTACACCTACGCCAATTAAAATAAAATCGGCGGGATACTCACTGCCATCACTACATTGCACATAATGTTTATTGTTTGTGTGCTTAATTTGTACAATATCTTTTGCTGTTTGCAGGTCTACCCCCTTCGTTTTGTGTAAATCAGTTAAAAAGTTAGACATAGCAGATGATGTGACTCGCGATAGTATTTTTTCTTGTTTTTCGATAACCGTTACTTTAGCGCCAAGTGCTATAAAGGATGATGCCGATTCAAGGCCAATGTAACCACCACCTATGATGACAACATCTTTATCAACACTTGAATTCAATGCTGTTTTTATCGCAACTGCGTCTGCGTGTGTTCGCATCGCAAAATAGTGAGGGTTGCCATATTCGTCAACAGTTTCACTAAGGCCTTTAATGGGGGGTATAAAGGGCGAGCAGCCAGTCGCGATCACTAATTTATCAAAATCTAGTTGTTTATTATTTTTAAGAGTCACTGTTTTGTTTTGCTTGTCAATTGCAGTAACACGTTCACCTAAACATAAATCTATATGGTTATCTGTATAGGTTTTTAGTACTTTTAAAGGCGTTGATTTTACCTCTAACGATTGCAGCGTTTTTTTAGAAAGCGGCGGCCTGTGATAAGGCAACTCTAAATCACTATCAAGTAATGTTATTTTACCTAGCCAACCTTGCTGGCGTAAGTTAAATGCAAAATTAACCCCACCATGGCTGGCACCAATAATTACAACACTTTGCTGCAGCCTGTTTGATTCTAATTGTGTGTTTTGCATAATGATGCCTATTTTATTAGTTAGCGACTACAAAGGTCATGCCATCAATAGCCTCAGTAACCTCAATTTGACAGCATAAACGGCTATACTGTGTAACGTTGTCGTCAAGCTCTAACATGTCGCTTTCTATTTCCTCTGGTTGACCTATTTTTTCAAAATCATTTGGAGCTACATAAATATGACATGTTGCGCATGAGCAAACACCGCCGCAGTCGCCATCAATACCGCTAACACCATTAGCGGTTGCAAGCTCCATTAATGAACCACTATCGCCTTCAACTTCAACTGCATCGTTTTTTTTGGTTATAAATATTACTTTCGCCATCGTATTAATCCTCTACTTTTACTTGTTACTGTATTTATTTAACTATTTTCTACGGTGTTTTTATTTTGATTTAAAGCTAACGTGCAGACTGTTAAAGCCTACCTTTCTTGAAAACTCACCGAGTTTTTCAATATTTTCATCTGCTTTTATTGTCTCTATTTGAGCAACTTTATTAGCAAGTGATAACACTAGTTGACGTAGAATTTGGCGGGCATGCGTTGCGCCCAAACAATTGTGATGGCTAAAACCAAAACTAATATGCGGGTTAACTTTTCGATCGAAGTCGACATTGTTGGGATCTTTGAATACCTTTTCATCGCGATTAGCCGACGCCCAACATAACGAAACTCGTGTGTCGGCTTTTATAGCGTGCTCACATACGCTTGTGTCTTGCGTAGCGACACGGCCCATTTGCGTAAGCGGCGAAAAATAGCGAATTAGTTCTTCTACGGCCCTGTTTAATATTTCAGGCTGATCATCAATACGCTTTAAATCGCTGATGTTTTCGCTAAAGTAGGCAATAGAGTTTGTGATCGCGTTTATAACGGTGTCGCGCCCCCCTGCAAAGGTGAGGATCATCACACCTTTTATTTCTTCTTTACTCAGCTTTTTACCGTTCGCCTCTGAATTTAAAAGCACTGAATATAAATCATCACCAGGGTTTAAAATGGCGTTTTCTATTTGCTCATCAATGTAGTTGTATAGAATATTGGCTTTATCGCCATCAAGGTCACTGCCTTCACTTCTAAATACATGAGTACCCCAATCTATCCATGTTTGTGCTTTATCCATTGAGGTATTAAGTAAAAGCGTTAACGCTTTAGATTGAAGTGGTAAAGCAAATTGTGACACCACATCAAACGACTCTGCTTTAAAGGCGTTTTCAATGGTTTCATCAATAATGGTTTGTAAACGCGCTTGGTAACATTCATCTAGTGGGCGTTTAAACCAAGGGTTTAATAGTTCACGAAAACCGCCGTGCTCAGGCGGGTCTACTTCAAATGGAATTTGGCGTGTTTCACGTATTGCCACTTCTGATGGAATTACAATACGTCCAGGTTTAGCACCCGATTGAAAAACAGCACAATTATGCGCTGCTTTTCGTACATCTTTTAAGCCTAAGATCATATTTACAGGATCGTTTTGGTCATCCATTTGACCCATTCCTGTTACTCTTCGTTGCTGTGCAAACGCATCGGGAAACTCGCTAATACCAGTTACTTTTGACGTCATAATGAAACCTAATTTCTATTATTAATCTATTTTTGATACACCATTTTAATCACAACTTAATGATACAAATACACGGATTTGGCTTAAAAATGGTAATTTGATGCTCTTTATTGCTATTTTTAAAATATAAAAAAAGCCAGCAATTTAAGCTGGCTTTGGTGGGGTTGTGAGAGCCCCTAACTAATTAATTTAAAGCATTGAAATAAAACTATTCTCGGCGTTAATTACAACCATCGGGTTTACAGCAGACTTAGCAATTTGGGTTTGTGTAAAATAATCAATAGTTGCAATACTAATCACAATTTAACTTTATAAAAGCGTCCACAAAATCAGTATTCATAAATTTAATCTTATGACAAAGAGGTAATTATTCATTCCTTGATAAATAATCTCTACGCTGAATTTGTGGACACACAACAACTCTTTTCTTTTGTTACTAATTTTTGTATTACGACTGTTTAATTAAATGCTTTTTCACTAGTTGAGGGTCAAATTCTACACCCGTACCTATTATATCTGGAGCGCATGCTTGGCCATTTTTAAGCCTTAAAGGACGTGTTGTATATTCATCTATAGGGAATGAATGAACTTCTAAAAAGCCAGCATGAGGCTGAGATGCTAACAGTGAGACATGTAACTCGTGCATGCCATGGCTACAAATTGGCAAGTTGTGTGTATATGCCATACTTGCCACGTGTAACCACCCCGTAATACCGCCAATGTTTGACGCATCAGGCTGTAAAAAGCCTAACTTAGCTTGCTCAATCGCATAACCAAACTCGTGCAATGTATGCAAATTTTCACCCATTGCAAGCGGTATTGAAGTCGCTTGTGCTATGCGAGCAAAGCCTTTGTAATCATCAGGTATAGTCGGTTCTTCAAACCAGGTTATGTCGTATTTTTCAATTGATTTAGCAAAACGAATAGCTTGCTCAACAGTCATTGAGTAATTGGCATCTACCATAAGTATTTTATCTTTACCTATTAGCTCTCTTACTGCGGCTACACGTTCTATATCTTCTTTAAAGTTGGGTTTACCGACTTTAATTTTTACTGCATTAAAGCCACGATTTAAATAACCATCTATATTACTAAGCAGTTTTTCTTGGCTAAAGTTTAAATCTATTCCGCCTGCATAGCATTTTGTTTGGTCACTGCTACCACCCGCAACTTGCCATAATGGTGCATTTAAGCGCTTACACTTAATATCCCACAGCGCTATATCAACTGCTGAAATCGCAAAGCTAAGTAGTCCACCTCGGCCAACATAATGAAGATCCCACTGCAATTTGTCCCAAATTGCCATGATAGACATTGAATTTTTCCCAATTAATCCGGGCTTTATTTCATCGTTAAGGAGTGAATAAATTGCGCGACCACCTTTGCCGCCAGTGTAGGTATATCCCATCCCTTCATACCCGTCGTGAGTCATAATATGCAACGCAATAACTTCAAAGTGAGTGTGATCGCCATGCTTTGCATCACTTAACACTTCTGCTAGCGGAATTTGGTAATACTCAACTTTTACACTTTTGATTGTTTGTGATGATACTTTCATTAAGCCACCGAATTAGTTTACATGACACTGTTCATTGTTAACAATTTACAACAGGTGTTTGTTGTTGTAAAGGTTATCTGTTTAATTAAGCGAAATTATCCGAAGGTCTGTTGATCTTTGAGAATTAAAATTTGTTCAAACTCGAGGCTATTTAATCGCAGCGTGAGATTTGTAACCTAGTGGCCTAAGTGAAAACCGAGCAAAGCTTCCGCGTCCTGCTCACGCCCCTTACCTTCATTCATGTAGGCAACAAAGAGTAAATAACCCCTATCAAGCGTGCTTATAGGGGCTTTAATTTAACAATAGAATAACAAGACTATTTTAAATCAAGTGCCAATAGCTCTGTATGCGATGTTATATAAACGCGGTTTTGTGATTGGTTAAACGTTAGATTAGCACTAATATTTGGCATTTCAATTTGAGCTAGTAGCTCAGCATTTTTATTAAATAACCATAACCCATTGGGACCTGTAGCAAATATAATCCCACTTTTATGTACCTTTAAACCATCTGGTAAGCCTTGGTCATGCTTAATTGCTGGTGGTAATTCTTGACATCCTCCCCCACCTCGCTAAGCGCCTGAACAAGTTCAGGAAAGGAGGGGGATTCCGATTAGTTTAAAACCATCGGGGCTTTGTGATCACTCACAATGCAAGTTCCTGCTTCAACAAGCTGACTAATGTCAATCTCTCCACAGGCTAGAACGCGATGACCTCGCGCTAAAATATTTAATGCGCCAACATGATCCGCATTATTTTGATAACAGCACTTCACACACTCAAACTTAGACTGCGTTAATCGGTTATCTTTTGATTGATGATCACACGCCGGACACGTTTGACTGGTATGTTTCGGATCAACAAAAATAACCTGACCGCCGAGCCAATCCTGCTTATATTTCAGCATCTCTTTAAACATTCCCCATCCTTGATTGAGAATGACGCGGTTTAAGCCAGATTTTTGTTTTACCATTTTTCCATACTGCTCACTGTTGCCTTTGCTGTTTTTCGTCATATTTCTAATTTTAAGATCTTCTAGCACGATGATTGCGTGGCTTTTGCTCAACTGTGTTGAGATCTTATGTAATTTGTCATGACGAATATTGGCAACTTTCGTATGAAATGTTGTGATCTTTGCTTTTAATTTTTTCCAGTTACTTGAAAATTTCACTTTTCTAGCAAGTTTCTTCTGTAATCGTTTGATCCTGATTGTCTGTTTACTGGTATCTATCGGCTCCACAAAACTGCCATCAGAAAGGGTAATTAGGCGTTTCACGCCTAAATCTCCGCCAATCATGGCGTTTGATGGGTGCTTAGGTGGTGCGACTTCTTGTTCAACTTGGATTGAAACAAACCAGTGCTTACCTTTTTGTGAAACAGTGACGTTTTTAGCTTTACCTAAAATAGCTTGGCTTTTTCTAACATTAACCCAACCGATTTTAGGTAAAAAAATACGTTTCCCATTCTTGTCGATTTTAAAGCCTTGAGGAAAACTAAAGCTATTCACCTCTCCTTTTTTCTTAAAAGTAGGCATCCGTTTGAGTGGTTGGTTTTTATCGAATGCGTCTTTAAAGGCGCGTTCAAGCTGTTTTAATGTTTGTTGGATAGTTTGTGCGGGCGATAGTATTAAAAAGCCATACTCCTCGCTTTTCTTCCAAAGTTTGGAAAAGAAATCCAACTCTTGGTAGTAGCAAATCTTTTGCTTATTCTGTAACTTAAATAAGTTAATCGCTAAGGCTTTATTCCACAAGAATCGACAATTTCCCGCATATTGCGCCATTTTAGCGTTAATATCGGGTGTTGTTTTTAAGCGGAATTTATAAGCTTTGCGAATAATCACACTGTTATTATATACAGTCAATAAAAAAGGAACAACCCATTTAGTCACTTCGCGACTATCGCCTTATATCACCGACCTAAAGGAACGGTGTTTTACGGCAAAAGTTGTTGAAGTACTCCTAGATAAAATAAAGATTTACTTATCACTGCACCGCTGTCATTTAAATCATACTGATACCACGCAGGTTTATTAGCATTAGATGCCGCCACATATAAGGTTTTATTATCAGCTGATAATGCGACCCCATTAGGATAAATAAGATCACGATCTAGCAAGGTAAGTTCCCCTGTATTTTTAAGTGAATATACCCCCTGAAACTTAAGCTCTTTGCCTTCATCATCTAATTGATTAGGTAAACCATAGGGTGGATCACTAAAATAAAGCATGCCTTGGTCGTTAAAAACGCCATCGTTTGGGCTGTTAAACTTTTGTCCATTATAATGACTTACAATTTGTAGGTATTGTGGTTTAGGCGTGCTTAATGGCGTCTTCATTTTTGATATAACACGTGAGCGCGATTGCAAAAGCACAAGCTCATTTTGTTTATTTACAATTAAACCATTTGAATAGCCACTATGCGCTAAGTACAAACTTGCACCTTTACCTGGTGTATATTTATAAACCTGATGATTAGGTATATCAGAATATAATAAATATCCTCCTTGATTAACCCAAACCGGCCCCTCTAGCCAGTCATAACCCGAAGCGAGGGTTTTAACATGGCTATTTAAGTTAAGCACTTCAAGCGCTTGCTCATTAAATATTTTGTAGGGGCCTTGCTCGAATAAAAGTGTGTTACTTTGCTTAGCAGATACACCCAAACAGAAAACACACACAGCGCTTAGTATATATTTAATTTTTTGCATTATTATACCTGCGTTCATACAACGATTTATTCACGCTTTTAGCTGCATCTACAAGCGGTTTGTAAGGAATGTCCGTTACATTTACAAAGCCTACATTGTAGTTTTCACCATCGTATGCTCGCCCAGTTAGTGGAGAGTCTATGTATTGAAACCAATGCGCACCAACAAAATATGGGTTATCTATAACGCTATTCATATATTTTTTGTATTTAGTACCACGCTCTTGCTGAGATTGAGTGTGTATAAGGCCTGGGTTTAATAGCCCAGAATCAAGCGCACCATTATGAAATTCACCTATAATGCTTGGCATGTCTATATCAGATAAAAATGCCCAAAAATCTTCATTTAATCCCTCTCGGTAATAGTTGTAGCTCATCACATCTACATGCGCGGCAGCGGCGGCTCTTATTTCAGGCGTCATACCCCAGTCAGCAAAACGTGCTCCCATATTCAGCTGGTTGGGAAGATGTTTAGCTATAGCCGCGTCAACCACTGCAAAATACTGATTAGCATAATGAAATAACATCGCTGATAAATCGATATTAGTTTGCTCGTTAAACTGCGTGAGTGTCACGCCTGAAGCAAACTCATCCCATGAGGCAATACGTGTATTCCATGCTTTATTAAGTTTGCTAATTTGGCTGTACTTATTTTTCATTAAGGTAACAAATTGCGCTTTTGTCGGGCTATTTTGAGCATTATTTTTAAGTGTATTAATTGCAATGCCGTAACGTGCGGCGTCAGAATTCATCATCCCCCAGCTTTTTTCATTATCAATAAATACACCAACACACCAAGGGCTGTTTTTAACTTGCTGGGCTACTTTTGCAAGCGTTACATCTGCGCGCTCAACGAATAATGGATCAAATGGGTCAGGTAATGGGCTCCAGTAGTCGTTACCACTGCTTACCGTTTTGAAATTACCAATGATCCACGCATTAGCAAAGTAAGGTAATTGGTTAGTATGGTAATAGTCTTCTTCTATCCAATTGCCAAAAGAAGTAAAGCCCCATGAAAGCATGCGTTTCACTGTGGTGTTTTGCCACTGTTTCATTAAGTCATTGTTGTTATGGGTTTGATATTTTCGCTCTAAATTAGCGCGATAAAAGCTAAACGTTTCACCTTTTTTAATTGCACCACTGTGAACTTCGCGTCTGTAGCCGTAGTTATCAGCTAAAGGGTTATTTTGCTCGGGTAACCAATTAAACATATCAGCTCTAAGTGCTGAGCTTTTATAGCGTGTTGGCCACGCTGCCTCTGGGGCTGGGTTTAACCCTAGAGAATCCTCTGGTGTTAAATCATTAGCTTCGCGCTGTTTGATATAGCTTTGGTCAAAATCGTAACCGGTTATAGTTGAAGAATTTGCCATACGAACGTTATCAATGCCGGTTGAAAAAAACAGATAACCTTCTGGGTCGACTAAACTCCATTTCCCTTTGTATTTTTCGGTTCTAAAATATCCCGTTGCCTTTAATTGTGGGCCGTTTTTCCAGCCACTATATTTAGAACGTCCTTTCATTGGTGAGTTTTGTAAGTTAATTTGCTCTTTTTGAGAAATAACTTGTAGCTGCTCTGTTGAAGATACTTTATTGGTAAAGTCTAATTTTGCATTTTGCCCAAATTTATCAACTAACCCTTTAAGATAGTGAGTATCAAAATTAGTTGGCTTTATAAGGCGTAAGTTGTCTATTAAAATTCGTTTATCGTCAAGTAGCCCTTTTACTCCAAATGATATTTTTACAATGCTGCTAACGTCGATATTTTTTTGTCCGCCTCTATAGATTATTGGCGTATAACTGCTTTTCCAACTTGGTGGGTTTGAGCGAATACCTGAATTAACATTTAAATTTGCGCCTTTTAATTCTATGTAATACGTATTTTGAGACTTTGCTGGCACAACAACACTTCGAGATTGAAATTGTCCCGACTTGTCTATTGTCTTTATGTATAGGTGAGTAGAAGCCTCATCAGGGTTTTGTATATCAAGTGCAAGGGCAAAGTTTCCTGTTGCTTGCCAATCCCATCCTTTTGGATTAATGAATTCAAAGTCACTTTCTACATTAGATTTAGATTTTAATGTCACCGCTAATTTATGGTTTCCACCTTCCTTTATTAATGTACTAAAGCCATTAATTGTATTTATATATTGGCTGTAATTATCCTGTTCAAAATCAAAAATTATATGCTCTTTTTTTAATGGAGTGGCTCCTTTAGTTGAATCTTGATCTGAAGCTTTCGCATTGTGACACCCTGCAAGTACCGATAAACAAAAAAACGAGGATGCTAATTTTACACTATAAGGATTGAGAAACATGTTGGCCTACTATTGTGCGTGTTTAAATGTGTACTTTTGAGCAATAATTGATAGCTAAAAAGCGTTAAAACTACACAAGATAATTACACACACGGCGATATAAAACAATTAACTGTTAACAATGTAGTGTGTTTTAGAAGCGCTATATAATAGAGGGAGCTATTAAAAAAATATAAATTATAGGTAAAAAACATAAAATTCAATACCTTAAACACTACTCTCCATAATCATTAGCAGATATTCTTTGAGGGTACTACGAGTAGATTTGTTACAGTAAAGTAGAGTTAATGCCAGATTAACTTCTATACTAAAGCAAACAGTTTATCGGCACTTTTAGTGGTTTGAACGCAAAATACAAAGTTATACTATAACATTGTTGATTCGTTAATTTTACGGTGTTATATTATATCACAACATAATAACCGCGAACCAATATATCCATGACAAAGTTAACATTAATCTCCTCTGCTATTTTTTCTGTTTTATGTTCTCAATCAGCTTTGGCTGCAACCGTTACTGGTAAAGTAATGGATGATAAAAATCAACCAATTAAAAATGCCTCTATCCATGTCCATGGCAAAAACCAAAGCGTTAAAAGTAATGATTTAGGCGAGTTTGCTATCGATATAGATGCAAACAGCCAATTACATATTAGTAAAGACAACTACATAGACTCTCGTATTGCTGTTACCGAATCTTCAAATAATCTGTCTGTGTCACTTAAACCAACATCGGTTGAAACAGTGGTTGTTTATGCCTCTGCACTTCATAAGAACAGCCTAGAAATGATTTCACCTGTAAGTGTGCTTTCAGGTGATGAATTAAGAAATAAATCTAAACCAACACTTGGCGAAACTCTTAAAGGTTTACCAGGCGTAAATGCTAGTTACTTTGGCCCTGTATCATCAAGCCCAATTATTCGTGGTTTAGATGGCCCTCGCGTTAAAATTATGCAAAACGGTTTAGATGCCAGCGATGCATCACGCATTGGCCCTGATCATGCAACATCAAGCGATAGTTTAGCTGCAGAGCAAATTGAAGTATTACGTGGTCCAAGCACCCTACTTTATGGCTCTGGTGCAATTGGTGGCGTTGTAAACGTGGTTGATAACCGTATTCCTACTAGCAATATCGACGAGCTTACAGGCGCTGCTGAATACAGCCACGATACGGTGTCAAATTCAAACACCGTAGCTGCAAAACTTGAAACAGGTAATGAAGGCTTTAACTTTCATTTTGATGGTACTAAGCGCAGCGGCGATGATTACCAAACACCGACCTTTACTATTGCCGACGATGATGGCGATGTTGAAACCGAAAGCTCGGTAGAAAATACTTTTATTGATAGCGAAACACTCAACTTTGGTACCAGCTATGTTGGAGAGCACCTAACGGTTGGTTTTTCTTACGGTAGCATTGATACTGATTACGGTATTCCTGGGCATGAGCATCATCACGATCACGAAGGTGAAACTGAAGAAGAGCATGCAGAACATGAAGATGAAGCTGCTGAAGAGCCAGTTTACGCACATTTAGAGCAAGACCGCTGGCAAGGGCTTGTAAGTTACGCTCTTCATAATAACTGGATTGAAACCATCAACCTACGTGTTGGCTATACAGATTATTCACACAGCGAAATTGAAGATGGCGAAATTGGTACTACTTTTAAAAATAAAACGACTGAAGCACGTTTAAATGTAGAGCATAAGTTTGCTGATTGGCACGGAATGATGGGCTATCACTACAGCGATTCTGACTACGATGCAATTGGTGAAGAAGCATTTACACCCGCGAGTGTAACTACAACTAACGCATTATATTTACTAGAAGAGCGTGAATTTGGCGACGTGACAATAGAGCTTGGTGCACGTGTAGAAGATTACAAAATTGAAAGCCAAATCACGGCACACGAACATAGCCACGATGAAGTAGAAATAGATCATAGCGACGAAGAAGCTATTGGATACAATAAAAGCTTTACCAATTTAAGCGCCTCTGCCGGTGCCATTTGGCAGTACAAGCCGGGTCATAGTATTGCGACAAGTATTTCTCACTCAGAAAGAGCTCCGCTTTCTGCAGAGCTTTTATCAAATGGTTTACACATTGCAACAGGTACGTATGAGCTTGGCCTTGGTTATAACATTGAGGGTAATGAAGCACATTTTGAGCCAGAGAATATCAAGCAAGAAACCTCAACAAACCTAGATTTAAGCTTTAGACGTTTTAGCGGTGATTTTGGTTACACCGTTAACTTTTTCTATAACGATATTAAGAACTTTTATTTCCAAGAAAATACAGGTTTAGTTTACGATGAAGAAGATGGTTTAGAATCAGCTATTGGTGCACATGACGATGCTGTTGCGGTTTATCAGTTTACAAGTAAAGACGCAGAGCTTTATGGAATTGAGTTTGACGCACATTACCAAGTAACCCCAAGCGCTATGGTTAAAGTATTTGGTGACTCAACTCGTGCAAAACTAAAAGACGACGAAGGCAACTTACCGCGTATCCCTGCCAATAAATTAGGCTCTGAGTTACAGTACGATTTAGGTGACTTACAACTAACGCTTACAGGTACTCATTACTTTGATCAAAACGATGTAACTGCATTTGAAACAAAAACGGACGGCTATACGTTATTTGATGCACAAGCTAATTACCAATTAGGTTTAGGCAGTGTAGATGCACAGCTTTATATAAACGTGGATAACATTACTGATGAGTTAGGCTTTGTGCATAGCTCATTTATTAAAGATAAAGCCCCACTACCTGGCAGAAACTTCCGCTTTGGTATCCGTGGCTACTTTTAATAGCTGACAAGCTCTTTAGTTTATATATTTAAAAACCGCATTTTATTAAGGCGGTTTTTTATTTTTAGAATATATAATATCAACACGCAGTAATACTTAATCGATTTGAAGGATTAAACCTGACGCTAACTGCGTTAAGAATTTCTGATATACGACTGCATGGATGCAGGAGGTAGAGCAATGCAAAAGCAATTAGTGGTAACAACTAAACAACGAAATTTTTGCCTTGTTATCGACACAATTTTCTTAGCGAAAAATAGATCACTTAATTAAGCTAATTGGTATAAAACTCTTAAATTACAAACACAAAAAAGCCGTATTCAAATTGAATACGGCTTTTTACACTTTTAAATTAAAATGTATTTAATTTAAGAAATGATTTCGTGTAGCTCAACATCAAATACAAGCGTTGAGAAAGGTGCGATTGCAGCACCTGCGCCACGTTCACCATAAGCAAGCTCATGAGGAACGTAGATACGCCATTTAGTACCTACAGGCATCATTTGTAATGCTTCAGTCCAGCCTTTGATCACGCCACCAACTGGAAATTCAGCTGGTTGACCGCGCTCGTATGAGCTATCAAACACAGTACCGTTAATAAGTGTACCGTGGTAATCAACACGTACTGTAGACTCAGCTGTTGGCTTTTCGCCTTCGCCAGTTGCTAGTACTTCGTATTGAAGACCAGACTCAGTTACTGTGATTTCAGGACGTTTTGCGTTTTCTTCTAAGAATGAAATACCTTCTGCAGAAAGTACTTGTGACTCTTCTTCACGACGAGCTTGAATCTCTTCGTTTATTTTTTCAAATGCAGCTTGGATCTCAGGGATCTCAACTTGAAATGCGCTACCAGCGTACGCATCTTTCATGCCTTCAAATACTGAATTTAGGTTTAAGCCTTCAAAAGGATTAGACTTAAGTTGCTCACCCATTTGTAAGCCAATACCGTAACTTGCTTTTTCAGCATCTGTAGTAAAATTATCTGACATAATGTGTTTTTCACGTTTTGTTAGTTAAAAGACGCGACTATGCTATCACAAAATAAACCGCGTTTGGGGCTAGTTTTTGCTGAGTTTTAGCTTAATTAGGCCAACAATATAACTACAAAGCGGCAAACTGAATAAAATTCCAACAAGTAGAGGCATTGTTAGTAATCCTGATTCGCCAAACAGTAAAAATGGCACTACAAGCAGCCCTATACAACCAATAAAAACAGAGCCAATAACTGGCCAATGCTTATCGTATTTGGTAATAAGATGGGCAGCTAAAACATTAAAACCAACACCATAAATTAAACCGGTAATTAATGGATACTCTGGTTGAGCGTCTATAGCCATTTTTACTAATAAGCTAATAGCACTTTGATAGCAGTAACCAAATACCGTCCATAATAAAAGATGTTTTATTAATTTCTGCGAGGTTGGTAGGTTTGTTGCTTTAGTCATTTAGAAACTCCACAAAGCAAAAAACCGCCCATAAGGCGGTTTTTTTTAAATAATGGTGGAGAGATAGGGATTTGAACCCTAGATGGGCTATAAACCCATGCCGGTTTTCAAGACCGGTGCATTCGACCACTCTGCCATCTCTCCGCACGGCGCGAATAATATGGCTAAATACATAACTTGTAAAGAGCTAAATAGAAATTAATATAAAATATTAACATATTGGATAAAATAGACCCACTTTGTTCTTTTGTTAAGCTCTTCACTTTAATAAAAGTGTAGTTAATGGACTAAAGTTAAACACATTAATAATATTGTTTAGGTCTACGTGCAATCCAAGAGCAGATTAAACAAGCCAATATACTCAGTGCGGTAAAGGTAACGCCTTGAAAAATTAAATCGAATCGATTTAAATCATCACTTGGTACTACAACAAACATAAAAGCAGGTAGCACACTAAGCGATAAAACGTAGCAACATACTTTAAATGCACGCCCAAAGTCGAAACGTTTGGACTGGTGCATCCACCATGTTAACAACACAAGCATACCCATCGCTGAACCGGCTATAAAGTGTGATGCATTTGTGCTCATTGCAACATACAGTGTTACAAAAGCACCAATGATTCCCCAAATTGACCATGCTAGCCAATTCTCTTTTTCACGTAAAAATAAATTTCCCATAGTTTTCGTCTTCTTTATCGTTATTTTTATTAAGACTTTCCATAATGTATCAAAAAACAACCGATTAAAAAACAAACTGAAGAAGATTTAGTAAATTTAGTGCTTCCAAGCGCTTCTTACAGCCAAGCCATTAACTTTTGAATAATACTCTTTGTAACCTTAATGAATTATGACTATGTAAATTGCGCAAAGTTCATACTATTTCACAAATTACTAAAATAGTGTTCTGGCTTATGGCGAGGCGATTTTTTACAATCGACTTCTGGTGTACCTATATATAAATATCCTACTATTTCATCTTGCTCATGTAGATTAAGCGCTTTTTTAACTGCTGCACTTTGTGCAAAGTAGCCTGTGCGCCAAATGCCGCCTAAACCTTGGGCAAATGCAGCTTGTTGCATTGCAAGCACACTGCACCCTGCACTTTGTACTTGTTCAATACGAGGAACTTTTAGGTGTTCTTGATATTTAGCAATCGCTATTACAATCATAGGTGCACGAAGGGGAAGTTCTTTAGCACGGTTAATTACTTTTTCTGTTTGTTGCTCTGCAACTGCACTTTGATGATAAATGTCACCCAGTTTATTACGCGCTTCACCTTCGGCAATTATAAACTGCCATGGAGCAATACAACCATGATCGGGAACGCGTAATGCTGCTTGCTTAATTATGTCGAGCTGCTGAGGTGTTGGACCTGGCGAAGTTAGTTTAGAGTCTGATTGGCGGGTAAGTAAAAGCTCGATAGCGTTCATAACAGTTTCTCGAAATTCAAAATACTAGAATAACATTTAAAACCTTAATAAATAAATACTGGGAGCCTAAAACGAAAAATGACCGCACAAAATGAATTTATGCGGCCTTTCTTAAAGTTGGTTTAGTGCTATTGATTTGAAATATTTCGCTTTAACCAGTAGTCGATGCTAACAAAGCGCCCTCCCCCCATAAAAAACAAGCTAAGGAGCATCGCAAAGTATATTGCAGAAAACTCTATACCATTATTTAAAATAGATGGTTTGCCTTTTTCGTATAGATAATCAGGAAACCCGTGTTCTTCAACCAAATCACGAGTTTTACCTATTCGGTCTTGTACTTCTAGTGAGTTTTCAAGGCTTTCTTTAGCGCCCGGAATTGATAACCAATCGAGCACTAGCGCAGCACTTGTTTCTGGATTAGTTGGTGCTATTGCAAACCAACCATTATGCCAATGCACTGAGGTTGCAGCGACAACCATTGTGAACATAAGTGGGATACTGACCAATCGAGTTAAAAGGCCAAGTAATAAAAACCAACCTCCTAAAAATTCACTCCAGCCAGCTAAAAAAGCTAGTAAGTCAGGAAACGGTAATCCTAAACCCCATTCATTATTACCAAACCATTGAACTACATCTGGAGATGCTAAAAAGTTATCAAAGAAACCTTCTGTCTCACCGCTTATAGCAAGTTTGTTATAACCTGCAATGATCATAACAGGGGCTAAAATCAAGCGAAATAGCAATGCAGGTAAACCATCTAAAAATGATAGTTTACCCAATATTGCATCATAAAGATTGGTTAGTTTGTTCATGCGTATCCTGTGTGTTCACTGTTTATTAAGTTATAGACTATAAACAGCAAAGACCGCATGAATTGATAAACTATTTCAATTTATTTACAAAGGTTAAATACTTCTAGCGACCTGAAGTGCTTCAAAAATAGCGCGTTTAGCATCAATAGCTGCAGCTAGTTTAGCTCCGCCTATAACATGTACCTTTGCGTTATCTGTGTAATTTTCTAGCACTTCGTTATTAGAAACCTGGCCAATACAGGCAATAACCGTGTCTACTGGCAGTACTTGAGTTTCACCAGCAACATTAATAGTTAGTCCGCTTTTATCAAAGCTTTGGTATTGGCAATCAGCAATTTGCTTAACGCCATGCTGCTTAGCAACTTGACGATGTATCCAACCCGTTGTTTTACCAAGCTCGCTACCAAAACGACCCGCACTGCGTTTTAACATATACAATTGACGTTCGTCTTTATGCGGTTGGGCTTCACACTCAATCCCCCATTGCGTTTTAAACTCGCTAATAGTTTGTGATTTATGTTCGCTTAAAAACGCAACCATATCAAAACCTATACCACCGGCACCTAAAATAGCAATTGATTTACCTAGCTCTACTTCGCCGCGTATAACTTCATCATAAGCAAACACACGCTTATCATCGCTACACTTAATTGATGCTTCACGTGGGCGAACGCCAGTTGCAAATACGATATCGTCATAGTTTTTAAGCATTGAATCGTCATAAGCTTTACCAAGCTCTACAGTTACTTTTAATCGCTCAAGTTCATTAGTAAAGTAAGTAAGGGTATGGTTAAAGTCTTCTTTACCCGGTATTTGCATGGCTAAATTAAATTGACCACCCATTTGCGATTTTTGATCGATTAACGTGACCTTGTGCCCTTTTTGCGCTAAGTAACAACTTGCCGATAAACCCGCAGGACCCGCACCAACTACTAATACATTTTTAGCTTTGGTTGCTTGTTCTAACGGGTAATCTAGCTCAAATGCAGCTTGTGGATTAACTAAACACGTAGCACGTTTATTTTTAAATACATGGTCTAAACAACCTTGGTTACACCCTATACAAATATTAATTTGCTTAGATTGATTATTTGCGTATTTATTAAAAAACTCTGGATCGGCAAGTAATGGGCGAGCCATTGAAATTAAATCGGCCTCGCCTGCATTTAAAATATCGTTCGCAATTTCTGGCGTGTTAATTCGGTTAACAGCAATAACTGGCACGCTCACCACGTCTTTTAAACGTTTTGATGCTTCTTTAAATGCACCTGGCGGCACCATACTCGCAATAGTCGGTACACGTGCTTCGTGCCAACCAATACCTGTGTTAAATATATCAACACCCGCTTTTTCAAGCTCGGTAGCTTGTATGACAACTTCCTCTGGTGTTGAACCGTTTGGGATTAAATCAATAACCGACAATCTAAAAATGATTAAGAATTGCTCAGATACTTTTGCTCTTACAGCTTTAACTATTTCAAGCGCAAGTCGCATTCTATTTTCTAGGCTGCCACCAAATTCATCTTCACGTTTATTGGTGTGCGGCGCCATAAACTCATTAATCAAATACCCTTCAGAACCCATAACTTCAACGCCATCGTAGCCAGCTTTTTCAGCCATATAGGCAGAGTGCGCAAAGTCTTTAATCGTTTTTTTAATCGAGCCAAGCGACATCGCTTTAGGTTTATAAGGATTAATAGGTGCTTTTATTGCACTTGGTGCTTGATTGAATGGATGGTACGCATAACGTCCAGCGTGTAATAATTGCAAACAAATTTTTCCGCCGTGTTTATGCACAGCATCTGTGTAAGCGCGGTGCTTAAATACATCGTAATAACTATTAAATGAAGATGAAATAGGTGTTAATTTGCCACGTAAATTTGGGCTGTATCCGCCCGTAATTAACATAGCAGTGCCGCCTTTAGCACGCGCTTCATAAAAAGCACGCAAGCGCTTGCGGTTATGCCAGCCTTCTTCAAGGCCCGTATGCATTGAGCCCATGACTAAGCGGTTACGTAATTGTGTGTGTTTTAATTGTAATTGTTGTTCTAACATCCTGTGCCCCGTTAACTGGTCTAACCTGTATACATTAGCTAATTCTGCTTTAATGGCAAGCAATAAGCAATATGTGCCTTCATTTAATTAAAAATAGCAGTAAAAACATGTGCTAATACCATCCCATAAACACTTCGTTACGATTTAGCAGTTAAATTTATTTTTATTCTAGGCTAAGATGGAACTAATGTATTAACTGTACCAAATTAAGGAGCTATTTTGATAGCAAAGGTATTTAAAGGTATTTGGGCTGGAATCAACTTTTCACGCCGTTTAATACTCAACATTCTGTTTTTATTACTGGTCATCGTTTTTTTCGTTTCGCTTTCAAGTGACGACGATAAAATAATTGTAGAAAATGGCTCTGTGCTTAGGCTTAACCTTAATGGCCCTATTGTTGAGGAAAAAACTTATATAGATCCTGTCGAAGCTGCAATTAGCGATGCTACTTCTGGTTCTGAAGCGCCAAGCGAAATTTTACTCGACGATATTGTTGAAGTAATAAACGAAGCGACTAAAGACGACCGTATTACGGTGATGCTGCTTGATTTACAAGAAATGCCTAAAGCGCATTTAAATAAGCTCAAGCAAATTACTAATGCTATTGATTCATTCAAACAAGCAGGTAAAAAAGTAATTGCATCGGGTTATTACTATACTCAAGCACAATATTATATTGCATCACATGCTGATGAAATTGCTATGCACCCATACGGAAGCGTAAGTATTGAAGGTTATGGCATGTACCCACTTTACTTTAAAGATGCCCTTGAAAAGCTTGAAGTAACGCAGCACATTTTCCGTGTTGGTACATTTAAGTCAGCGGTAGAACCTTTTATTCGTAACGACATGTCTGATGCAGCTAAAGAAGCTAACCGCGTTTGGTTAGGTGCTCTTTGGAGTGAATACAAACAAGATGTTGCCGCTGTTCGCCCATTTGATGAGTCAAACTTTGACGAAACAATGGACGTATATCTTGAGAAAATGAAAGCTGCCGATGGCGATGCAGGTAAATATGCACTTGATCACCAGTGGGTTGACTCATTAAAAACTAATCAACAAGTTCGCAAACAGTTAATTGATTTAGTTGGCGCACAAGAAGACGGTAAAACGTTTAAGCAAGTTTCATTTCGTGAATACTTAAGCTTGGTTAAACCTCCTATTGAATTTGATAATCCTATTACTGAAAAAGTAGCTGTTGTTGTTGCTAAAGGTACGATTGTTGATGGTGAGCGTAAAGCCGGCGAAATTGGTGGCGACTCTACTGCAGCCCTTCTTCGTAAAGCGCGCCTTGATGACAAAGTTAAAGCGGTTGTACTACGCATTGATTCAGGTGGCGGTAGTATGTTTGCCTCTGAAGTTATTCGTGCAGAAGTATTGGCACTTAAAGCTGCTGGCAAGCCAGTTATTGCATCTATGAGCTCTGTGGCTGCATCGGGTGGTTATTGGATTGCTTCTGCTGCAAACGAAATTTGGGCAGCACCGAGTACTATTACAGGTTCAATTGGTGTGTTTGGTACGTTTATGACATTTGAAAAGACTTTATCTAAAATTGGTGTTTATTCAGATGGCGTTGCAACAACCGAAATGGCTGGTTTTTCTATCACTCGCCCACTTAACGAAAAAATGGGTGAAGTAATTCAAATGAGTGTTGAAGAAGCATACGGTCGCTTTTTAAATGTTGTCGCTGATGCGCGAAATATGACACCTGAGCAAGTTGATAAAATTGCCCAAGGTCGTGTTTGGATAGCATCTCAAGCGCAAGAACTTGGTTTAGTTGATAAGTTAGGCGACAAACAAGATGCAATTGAAGCCGCTGCGGCACTTGCTAAACTAAATCATTATGAAGTTAAAACTATTAAACAAGATTTAAGCCCGCAAGAAAAAATGATTCAAGACATTTTTGGTAACGCGTCTATTAAATCTATGCTTGGTTTGCAAACACAAAAAACATCAGTGTTAGCAACGCAAGCTAACTTGCAAAGCGTTATTAACCAATTAAGCACTGAAGTTGAAAACCTTAAAGATTACAACGATCCACAAGGTGTATATGCTCGCTGTTTAGTGTGTAACGTTGCACAATAAAAGTGCATCTACTACTCTAAGTAGCTGTATTTAAAGTTACTTAACGTTATACTAAGCCCAGTTTTTTTACTGGGCTTTTTTTATGAAACGTAAACGCATTTATATCGCTTATACTGGCGGTACTATAGGGATGAAAAAATCGAGCCGAGGCTATATTCCGGCTGAAGGTTTTTTAACAGAAACAGTGGTTAATAACGCAGAGTTTAACCGTGATGAAATGCCTTTATTTGATATTCACGAATATTGCCCGCTTATTGATTCATCAGATATGTCTCCTGAGCATTGGCAACTTATTGCTGATGACATTAAAAGCAAATATCAAGACTATGACGGCTTTGTAGTCCTCCATGGTACCGATACCATGGCCTATACAGCCTCAGCACTATCGTTTATGTTCGAAAATTTAACTAAACCTGTGATTGTAACAGGCTCGCAAATACCACTATCTCAATTGCGATCTGACGGGCAAGTTAACTTACTCAATGCCATGTATTTAGCAGCCAACTACCCTATTGCTGAAGTAAGCTTATTTTTTAATAACCAGCTATTTAGAGGTAATAGAGCAACTAAAGCACATGCTGATGGTTTTAATGCATTCGCCTCACCCAATCTCGATCCTTTAGCGCTATCAGGTATTAGCATTGAGCTTATTAAAGGCCAGCTTAGCCCTTATGTTGAAAACGAACTTCAAGTAACCCCTATTACACCTCAACCTATTGGTGTACTTTATTTATACCCTGGTATTAGTCAAGAAGTGGTTAAAAGTTTAGTTAATGGCAGTATTAAGGCGCTTGTGTTACTTAGCTTTGGTGTGGGTAATGCACCACAAGATCCTGATTTTTTATCAATACTTGAAGATGCTAGCAAGCGCGGTGTCGTCATTGTTAATTTAACCCAGTGCTTAAAAGGCCATGTAAACATGGGCGGTTATGCTACAGGTAATGCACTGTTAAATATTGGTGTAATTAGTGGGTACGATATGACCCTTGAGGCCTGTTTAACTAAATTGCATTATTTATTTAGCCAAAAGCTAGAGGTCGAGACGATTCGTCATTTAATGCAAGACAATTTACGTGGTGAGTTAAGCCGTTAAATCTCGCAAAGCTAAAAATACAAAAGGCACGCTAAATAGCGTGCCTTTATCGTTTTAAACAACTGTTTATTATCTAACTTTAGCGTCAATATCTACTAGGTCAGTTAAATGGCATGTTTCACCACTGTGGGTTTTTACGCCATGCTCACCAAAGTAATCACGCTGGGCTTGTACTAAATGCCCATTACTTGGTGTCGTTAATGTTGCTAAATACGTTTGTGTAGCACCCAATACTGGAAATGCTAACCCCGTCATTATTGCTTGGCCGGTAATTTTTCGTAAAGAGTTAGATTCTTTTTCAAGGGTATCAATAAACTCAACACCTTGTGCAACACTATCAAGGTAGTCAGCACGAATAATACAACCTGCACGCCAAGTTTGAAGCGTTTTAGATAAATCTACTTTCCACTGGTGAGTACGAGATGCACCTTTAATTAACGCTAAACCTTGACGGTATGCAAGTAAACTTGCAAGTAAGAAGGCTTCTTTTAGCTCTTCTAAATCAATTTCAACATTGTTAGTTGATTTAGACGCATATGACATTTCTTGTGCAGCTGTTGTATTACACGCATTAGTTAAATGACGAGCTTGTACAGCAGCAACGAGTGATGGCACAGCAATGCCAAGCTCTAATGCATTTTGGGCAGTCCAAAGGCCAGTACCTTTAGCGCCTACTTTATTATCAATTAAGTCTGCAAGCGGCACATTATTGTGATTTTCAAGTGACAATATATGGCTAGAAATAGAGAGTAAGTAGCTGTTCAATTGACCTTCTGACCAGTCATTAAATATCTCAGCAATTTCTTTAGGTGAACGGTCTGTGCCGATACGTAGTAATTGATATACTTCTGCAATAAGTTGCATAAGTGCATATTCAATACCGTTGTGAACCATTTTTACAAAGTGTCCACTGGCTGATTGACCAACACGTGCAAAACACGATTCGCCATTAAAGCTTGCTGCAGCTTTTTCGAACCAAGGTTCTATTCGACCCCAACCGCCCTCAGAACCACTTGCCATCATTGCAGGACCGTGGCGAGCGCCTTCTGCCCCACCTGAAATGCCCATAGTGGCAAATTCAAATTTATTTTGGTATTTAAGTTTGCGAGTTATACCATCTTTATAATTACTGTTACCGCAATCAACAATGATATCGTTACATTCTACGCCTGCTTCAACTAGTTCATTACAAACAGAATCAACTAATTCGCCAGCAGGAACAAGTAACAAAATAGAACGAGGTGCTTCTAAACGTCTAACCATGTCTCTTAAATCAGAAACAATGTGAAGCCTATCAGCCATGCCTTGAGATTTAGCACAACTTAGTAACTCTTCACCCGCATGTGGGTTTTTGTCATAAGCGACTAGCGTTATCCCTTTTTCAATCAAGTTTAGGGCAAGATTTTTCCCCATAACGCCTAACCCTACTAATGCAACTTGCATTTAGTGTCCTCCTCGGTAACAACTATTTGGGTAGAAAATTCAGTGTATAAATTAAATAATACCGCGTGCATTATACTCATGCAGTCATAAAATGCTAACCATGAGCAAGTAACAACATGCTTTTTTATTACAGATAAATAAGCTACGTAATTATATCAAACATCGATGCTCTCGGGTTGACTAAAAGCAAAGCTAATTGAAATTAAGATCATTGACGCACTCTGACACCGGTGTCATAATGATGACACAATAGTTTTGTATAAAATAGTGGCAAACATTTGAAGTTTGCTCATAACTAAAATATTTTGTTCTAATATAGTTACTTTAAGTCAACAAAATAATCGTCAACATGCTTTCACCAAGCACTCAGGAGAAATTGATGCTAAGACGCACAAAGATAGTCGCTACCCTTGGACCTGCTACCGATAGAGATAACAACCTAGAAAAAATTATTATCGCTGGGGCAAATGTAGTACGTTTAAACTTCTCACATGGTGTTGCCCAAGATCATAAAGACCGTGCACAAGCAGTGCGCGATATCGCAAAAAGATTAGGCAAGCATATTGCTATACTTGCTGACCTTCAAGGTCCTAAAATCCGTGTTTCTACTTTTAAAGAAGGTAAAGTAACACTTGCTGTAGGTGCAAAATTTACCCTTGATGCAAAAATGGAAAAAGGCGAAGGCGACGTAAACTCTGTAGGTATCGACTACAAAGAGTTACCTAACGATGTAACCACTGGCGATTTACTTTTACTAAACGATGGCCTTATCCAACTTAGTGTTGATGAAGTTGCTGGCCATTTAGTACATTGTACTGTAACTGTTGGTGGCGTTTTATCTAACAATAAAGGCATTAACCGTTTAGGTGGTGGCTTAACGGCTCCAGCATTTACTGAAAAAGATAAAGAAGATTTAATAACTGCCGCTGAAATTGACGTAGATTACATTGCCGTATCATTCCCACGTAGTGGCGACGATATGCGCTACGTACGTTCACTTGCTGAAGCTGCTGGTTCAAAAGCACAACTACTTGCAAAAATTGAACGTGCTGAAGCCGTTGAAACACAAGAAGCTGTTGATGACATTATTCTAGCGTCTGACGCAGTAATGGTTGCTCGTGGTGATTTAGGTGTTGAAATTGGTGATGCTGCACTTATGGGCAAGCAAAAACTAATTATTCGTCGTGCTCGTTCATTAAATCGTACTGTAGTAACAGCAACGCAAATGATGGAATCGATGATTGATAACCCTATGCCTACACGTGCAGAAGTTATGGATGTGGCAAATGCTGTTCTTGATGGTACTGATGCTGTAATGCTTTCAGCTGAAACAGCAGCGGGTGATTATCCTGAAGAAACAGTGGCAACTATGGCACGTGTTTGTTTAGGTGCTGAGTCGCAAAAAGAAACACACGTTTCTAAGCATCGTTTAGATAGTCGTTTTTCTAACAACGCTGAATCTATCGCGCTTTCTGCTATGTATGCAGCTAATCACTTAGATTCGGTTAAAGCAATTATCACACTCACTGAATCTGGTAGTACGGCTAAATTAATGTCGCGTATCAGCTCAGGCTTACCAATCTACTCGCTTTCTCGTCATGCAAGTACATTAGGTCAAACTGCACTTTATCGTGGTGTTTACCCGGTGTTTTTTGATTCTACAAAAACTGAAAAAGACGGCATGGTAAAAGCAGCACTTGATACACTTGTAGCTCAAGGCTCATTACAAGCTGGCGATACGGTAATTATTACTCACGGTGACTCAATGGAAACTGTGGGCGCAACTAACACAATGAAAATTGTAACCGTTGCATAATTAAAAGCTAAATATAAAAAATGCGAGCTTAGCTCGCATTTTTTGTATCTGTAGTAAAGGCGTTGGTTTTAACTTGCTAGTGCTGCTTTTACTTTATCACGGTAGCTACGGCTTACTTTAAGTTCTTGGCCATTTTCAAGTACTAATAAATACTCACCACTTACCTGCGTAACCAACTTACTAATTTGCTTTGTATTTACTATTGCACTGCGGTGTACGCGTACAAACAACTGAGGGTCGAGCTCTTGTTCTAGCTCTTTCATTGTTTTACGTAAAATATGTGTTTGACCATCTTCACAATGTAAACACATGTAGTCGCCAGCAGCATCAACCCATTGAATAGTAGCAACGGGGACTCTAACTATTTCCCCCTGCTCTTTTACAGCGAGTGACTCTGGGTAACGCCTGTCTGTTAAGGTGTCGCCAGTGGCTAATTTTTTTAGAATTTCTTCGCAATTATTACCAGTGATCCCGGCTACAAAACTCGCTAGTTTTTTCTTATGGGCGTTGTCTTGCTGCGTTTTTAAGTAGGTATGCACTTTTTCTACCGCCTGTTTTAGTCTGTTATCATCAACGGGTTTTAAAATGTAATCTAAAGCATGAATTTCAAACGCTTTAACTGCAAATTGATCAAAAGCAGTTACAAACACAATGGCAGGAAGCACTTTTGTGCTTTCACTAAGCGCTCGGGCAACTTCAAAGCCATTCATGCCTGGCATTTGAATATCTAGAAATACTAAGTCTATTTTCTCGTTTTTACATGTTTCAATAGCATCAGCACCTGAGCTGCATAGTTTGATTACTTCAATATCAGTAAACTCTGCAAGCCTTACATCTAAACCTTTACGTGCTAATGGTTCATCATCAACAATAAGTGTTTTTATTTTTATCATTTCTTCACAGCCTTCTCAAACGGGATTCGCAGATTAACTTTTAATCCACTTGGCGTATTATGTGATAATACAAACGAATAATTATTCTCGTAGAGCGTTTTTAATCTATCTTTTGTGTTTGCTACACCAACGCCCTGTGCATTGACTAACTGACCATCTTTTATGTCTGTACCTGGTCCGTTATCGCCAACTTCTAATAATAATTCGTTAGCAAACACCTGCGCTTTAATATCTATTACACCACCTTCTGTTAGATGAGCAATAGCGTACTTAATTGCGTTTTCAATAATCGGTTGCAAAATTAAGCTTGGCAATAATGCTTGTTTAGCTTCCTCGCTTACTTCAACGTTAACTTTTAGTCGTTCGTCAAAACGTACACGTTCAATTTCAAGGTACAACATAAGTGCATGCAGCTCTTGCTCCAACGGTACTTTTTTAATTGGATCGGTATTGAGTGTATAACGTAAAAAATCACTAAGCTTCGACACCATTAAATTAGCATCTTTGTTTTCTTTTACCAAAATTAATGTGGAAATAGCATTAAGTGTATTAAATAGAAAATGAGGATTAAGCTGGTATCTCAACATTTTTAATTGTGCTTCGTGTGCCATGGTTGTCGCTTTAAGCGCTTTTTGGCGTTCACCTTGTAACAATTGATAATACTTAACACCAAAATATAATCCGCTCCAACACAGTATAATATAAACTGAATCTAAGCCTTGTTGCAGGTAATAAAACCACTCCTCTGGCCTATAGCCATGGCGATATATCTCCCACAAATTAAATTTTTGAACAATAGCCCATAAAGTACCTGTTATATAAGAGGCACCAAATACTACAATTATTAATACCCAGGGCGAAGCATTCCAAATTTTACGGTAGATATACCTAAGTGGCACTGTCATTAAGCAACCGGCGTAAGCATTGAGTAAAATAACAAATACGTATATATCACGCATTTCAAATACTTTGGAGCCGATGTAATTTACTAGCGCGTAACCAATCCAGCCTGCAATTTGCAAAAGCCAAAAAAAGCGTTGTCTGTTATCGACTAAAGATTGCCAGTTCAAAATAGATATTTACTCCGTATAGTTAAAGACTAATTTTATAAAATAGGCGTTTGTTATTCTTTATTATTTTTACCTATGTAGGGATGATTTTTATAAAATTAGGTAGTCTTATTATATAGATTTATGAGTTTGCATAGCACTACAGCCTACCTTGCTTTTTAAGAGTCTTACCGCAAACAGATAGTCGAAGCACTAAAAAAGCGAAAGGTTAATTCACCTTTCGCTTTTTATACACAAACAGCTTGGTGTAAATTAAGCTAGTTTGTCAGAAGCCACTTTATAAGTAGGATCTTCAATTACATTTACTTCAACTAAATCGCGTGCTTTGTGTAGTAACTGCGTACAGTCTTTACTCAAATGACGTAAGTGAAGTTGCTTACCCGCTTTAGTGTACTTATCAGCGAGTGTATCTATCGCTTCTATTGCACTGTGATCTGATACACGGCTATGTTTAAACTCAACAATGACATTTTTAGGGTCGTTTTTAACATCAAACAACTCTGCAAAGTTTTTAACTGAACCAAAGAAAAGTGGACCATGTAGCTCATATACTTTAGCGCCGTCTTCATCAATGTAGTTCGTTGTGTATATGTGTTTAGCATGCTGCCAAGCAAATACCAGCGCAGATACAATAACACCTACACACACTGCAATCGCTAAATCAGTAACAACCGTCACACCCGATACAAGTACTATTACGAAGGCGTCAGATAGAGGAACACGCTTCATCATTTTAAAGCTAGCCCATTCAAACGTACCTAATACAACCATAAACATAACACCAACAAGTGCAGCTAGTGGGATCATCTCAATTAAGCTTGAAGCGAATATGATGAACGCAAGCAACATCAATGCAGCACTTATACCCGATAAGCGAGAACGACCACCTGAGTTAATGTTGATCATTGATTGACCAATCATTGCACAACCACCCATAGCACCAAACATACCACAAGTAATATTTGCAGCGCCTTGGCCTATACACTCTTTATTACTATGACCGCGAGTTTCTGTAATCTCGTCAATTAAGCTAAGCGTTAATAATGATTCAATTAAACCAATAGCCGCTAAAATAAGTGCATAAGGAAAAATAATTTGTAGCGTTTCGAAAGTAAACGGCACCATAGGAATATGAAACTGAGGTAAACCGCCTGCAATTGTTGCAGCTTCGTCGCCTGTCATTCCTTTTAAGAAATCAACTACAGTATGCGCTTCTAAATCCAAACCAATGACTAAAGCGGTCACTGTAATAATAGCGACTAATGTAGAGGGTACAGCCGTTGTTAGTTTAGGTAAAAACTGAATAATAGCCATGGTTAAAGCCACTAAACCAAGCATAATATATAACGGGTTACCCGTCATCCATTCTTGTCCGCCCATACCATCAGGCACTTTAAATTGTCCTAATTGGGCTAAAAATATAACAATGGCTAAGCCATTTACAAAACCAAGCATTACCGGATGAGGAACCATACGGATAAACTTACCGAGTTTAAATACACCCGCGAGTATCTGCAGTATGCCCATGAGCAATACGGTCGCAAATAGGTACTCAACACCATGATCAAGTACTAAACTTACCATAACAACAGCTAGTGCACCGGTTGCACCTGAAATCATACCAGGGCGGCCACCAAATATAGCCGTAATTAAACCAACGATAAACGCGGCATATAGACCAACTAAAGGTTCTACATTTGCAACAAAGGCAAACGCAACAGCTTCTGGAACTAAGGCAAGCGCCACAGTTAATCCAGATAGAATATCGTTTTTAGCAGAGCTAGGCGCCCTACTGAGTAAGTTAAACATTGAGTTCCTCAAATGGTATTATGGGTAAAAAAAAAGCGCTAAATTCTATCAAAATAGCGCTCAGTTAACAATTGTCATTGTGCGGTAAAGCTAAACTAAAAGGGGTTTAGCTTTACAAAGAAGTGCTTTATAAAGGAAGAGAAGTACTGCGTTTTACACATGTCATTGTTACGTTAGAATGTACTTCCTGTACATATTCTAAGCTTAACAAGTTATCGCGTACAAAGTGCTCATATCCTTCAATGCCTTGTGAAATTATGCGCAGCATAAAGTCCATTGTTCCGGCCATTGTGTAACACTCTGTGACTTGATCGTAACTCATTATAAGTTTTTCAAATTCAGCAAGGTTCTTTTTACCGTGGTTTGATAAACGCACATGTGCGTATACCAGCATATCAAAGCCAAGCTTTTTCTCATCTAAAAGAGCCACTTTGCTTTTTATATAACCATCTTGCTCTAGCTTGGCAATTCGACGCCAGCATGGAGATTGAGACAAGCCTACTTTATCTGCAATTTCTGCGGTTGATAAACTAGCATCTTGTTGTAAAAGTGCCAATATTTGGCGATCTACGTGATTTAGAGACATTTTATTTCTTATTTATCAAATAAACTGGTTAAATTATACAGCCATTTTAAAACACAGTCTGCTTATTTTTAATTTTTATACAGTTAACTAACCTTCAATAAGTTATTTAACCAAACTTACCTCTGACAAAGGGATTTGTTTGTTTTTCAAAACAGACTGTCGTGTCGCTTCCGTGTCCAGCTAAAATTTTAGTGCTATCCGGCAGTGTAAGAATTTGCGTTTTAATTGATTCAATAAGTTGCTCACTATTCCCCTTAGGAAAATCAGTGCGCCCTACTGAACCCTTAAAAATAACATCACCTACAATAACGCACTCGTGCTCTTGTTGATAAAACACAATGTGACCGGGTGTATGCCCCGGGCAGTGTTTCACTACAAAGCTAAGTTTACCTACGCTTACGGTGTCGTTATGGTTTAACCAAATATCTGGATAAAACGGCTCAATAGCTTTAAACCCGAACATTTGTGCTTGCATAGGCAAGTTTTCAAACCAAAAGTACTCATCTTTTTGTGGACCAATAATTTGTACGTTAAATTGATTTCGCAAAATATCTGCCGCACCCACATGATCTAAATGCCCGTGCGTTAACCAAATAGTATTTAGTTTTAATTTATGCTCATTTAGGGCCGCGATTATTTTTTCTGCATCGCCACCAGGATCCACAACTACCGCTTGTTTAGTTTCGCTACACGCAATGATACGGCTATTCTGTGCAAATGCAGTGACGGGTATAGTTATTATTTGCATATTAGATTTCTTTACTTTTTTGATCCGGGATAACCACTTCTTCTTCGAATGACATAAGTATCGGATACTTTAAGTACGCTTGATCATAAAATGGACTTTGCTCATATAACCAATTTAATCTCGCATCTGCGTCATTCGCGAATGATTTATCTTTAAGCTTCTCGTCAAACTTAAGCGCTAACTTTGGATTGTCTTTTAGCATTTGGCGTGCGAATGGAATTAGCGCATAATTTTCCATGTACTCAGTACGCTGAAAAATTGTATTAAATTCTCCCCAAGCAAAGAATGAATCAGGTGCTTCAGGGTGCAACAAATGCACAGCAAGCTCACCTGCTTTTTGTTGGGTATTGACTTGATACCAGCCATCTAAATCGACATTAATAGCAGGCACATAATCAAAAGTTGCTGATACTCTAAAACGTCCTTCAAAAGGTGCTTTATCAAACGTATAGTCTTTTACTTTAGCCACTTTTAAAGGCTGTGTATTCGCCCCTTCAAGTTTATTAATAGACACACCGTGTAGCTTTAACTTTTCAACAATATTGCCATATACAGGCGGGATAAAAAACGCTTTAGGGACCTCAACTGTGTGCTGTACATCTTTTTGCCAATAAATAGGTAAGTCGGTATAGGTGCGTGCTTTACCTAAATACTTAACTTCATTTTGGCCAGAAAGTGCATTCATGCTTGTTGAGTACTCAATGCCTTTAAACTGTGCAATTGTATCAGCTTGCTTTGCATAACCACGTTTTACTATTAACTGTTTAGGAACAAACGCTTGTTCTTTTTTTACCGCATTAGCTAATTCATGGCTGTGCTTTGATAGCGCATTAATGGCGCCATCTAAAAAGACGTAAGTCCCTAATACACGTTGCTTGTAAGGTTTTAATGAGTGGTTTTCTACTAAAATTGTAGGTAATGATTTTAAATCGCCCCAACCATTTGAAAAACGTGGTGTAGCAACCCACCCCGCTAACCCTTTTTTAAAGTCGCGCTTGTCCATAACAAAAACAAGTGGCCCTGGGGTGTGGCCTTGTTCAGCCAGTGTATCGTCAATCAGAGGTTTAAAAAACTGGTTTAAAGCGTCAGATACCGCAGGCGATTCGCTTGAAAATACCGGATTGTAGCCATAGGTCACATCGTATTGGTAATCTGCCCCATCGGTAACATGTACATCAATGTATAAATTTGGGCTGTAGTCGTTAATAACCTTTAAAACACTTCTGACTTCTGGCGTATCAAGTTTAGTAAAATCGCGATTTAAATTAAGGTTGTTTGCATTTGTTCTAAAGCCCATTTTAGCAGGGCCTCGTTGGTTTATACGATTAAATACACTGCTACGTTCGTGCCCATCTACATTTAAAATAGGAATAAATAATATGTTTACCTTTTTTAAAATATCACGACGCTTACCCGTCGCTATGTCTCTAAGTAGCATAAACATGGCATCTTTACCGTCTATTTCACCAGAATGAATACCTGCCTGAATAAAAATAGTCGGCTTTGTACTATTAGCCATTTGTCTTGCTTCAAAAAAGCCTTGCTCACTGGCAATTAGCATTTTTATTGCACGCTTGCTATTACTATAGCCAATGATTTGAGATTGAAACTGAGTCGGATTTGCAGCAACTAACCTATCTACAAATGCCATTGTATTTGCATAATTTGGTGACGCTTCACCTGAAGATAATTCAAAGTCGGTAGTTAACGGACCTTCTTTTTGTAAAAGCTCTACACTTTTTCCCTGCCACTCTATGAGTGGAGGTAAGTGCGCGTCATACGCCACACTTGCAGATAAAACTAGTAAACTTGCAAACATAAAATTCTCTAACAAACGCCTCAATTATATAAATTATATCAACTAAATTTTTTATAATGAGGAAACTGCGGTGATTCAACAAAAAAATACAGCCAATTACATGTCACTCATTCACCCATGTCTTTTAAGGCTTTATAACACGATTAAGTACAGTAATTCATTACATTACTATTTATAAACCCAATTTAAAAAACACATAAAACAACTCCGCTAAATTATTAAAACAAAAGTGTAAGTTACTAAATTACAGGCACAAAAAAAGGAGCCATAGGCTCCTTTTTTAATACTTATATGAAAAAGCTTAAGCGGCTAGGCCTTCTTTTGCTTTTTCTACAAGCGCTGCGAATGCAACTTGGTCATAAACAGCGATATCTGCAAGGATCTTACGATCGATTTCTACAGATGTCTTTTTAAGACCATTGATAAAACGGCTGTAAGACAGACCATTTTGACGTGAAGCAGCATTGATACGTGCAATCCATAATTGACGGAAAGTACGTTTCTTCGCACGACGGTCACGGTAAGCGTATTGACCCGCTTTAGTAACAGCCTGGAAAGCTACGCGGTAAACACGTGAACGTGCTCCGTAGTAACCTTTTGCTTGTTTTAAAACTTTTTTGTGACGTGCACGTGCGACAACGCCGCGTTTAACTCTTGCCATTTCTAAAAACCCCTATTAAGCGAACGGTAACATACGTGAAACTAGACCATGGTCATTTTTATGAACCATCATCTTAGGACGTAGGTGTAACTTACGCTTAGAAGTTTTCTTAGTCAGAATATGACGAAGATGCGCTTGTTTACGCTTGAAACCGCCAGAAGCAGTCTTTTTGAAACGCTTAGCAGCGCCACTGTGACTTTTTAGCTTATAAGCCATTGCAATAACTCCAAATTGTATTGCTTTTAAATTAGTAAGCAGGCGTGAGATATATTTCTATAGCTCCACTTTTAGGCCTAACTTACTGCCATGTTCCGGTGAAGACCCAGCATAAATGCCGCAATCTTACTTTAAAACCGGTTAACTCAGGTGAATATTCGCATATTACTTGCAGACCTGAGCTAATTTCGGTGCGTATTATCGCTTAAAAATTATTTTTTAGCAACAGGCGCCATCATCATAACCATTTGGCGACCTTCAACACGATTTGGGAAAGACTCGACTACTGCAAGTTCTTCTAAATCGGCTTTGATACGGTTTAATAATTCTATACCAATTTCTTGGTGAGCCATTTCACGACCACGGAAGCGGATAGTAATCTTAGCTTTATCGCCAGCTTCTAAGAACTTACGTAAGTTGCGAAGCTTAACCTGATAATCACCTTCATCCGTACCAGGACGGAATTTGATTTCTTTTATCTGGATTTGCTTTTGCTTCTTCTTCTGTTCTTTTAGTTCTTTGCTTTTTTCAAAGATGAACTTACCGTAATCCATGATTCTACAAACAGGCGGCTCAGCGTTTGGACTGATCTCAACAAGATCAACACCCGCTGCATCGGCCATAGTTTGCGCGTCTTGTAATGACTGAATTCCAGCTTGTTCGCCTTCAATGTCAATTAAACGAACTTCTTGCGCTGTAATTTCTTCGTTAATACGATTTTTTTGAGCTGTTTGTTGCCCTTTCTTGCCGCCTCTAATAGTACGTTCCTCCAAGAATATCAATAATATAAGCGTGTAATTGGCTGTTTGTTAATGCCTTACACGCTCGATTTTTACTGTCGATTTTTAATTTCTTCGCTAATTTTAGCTACAAAATCATCGACATTAAATTTGCCTAGGTCTTCACCTGTGCGAGTACGCACTGCTACTTCTTGTTGTTCGACTTCTTTATCGCCAACAACAAGCAAGTATGGAATACGCTTAAGTGTATGCTCACGGATTTTAAAGCCAATCTTCTCATTTCTCAAGTCAGCAGCGGCTCTAATTCCAAGTTTATTTAATTTTTGTACAACTTCTTTAACATAAGGAGCCTGTTTATCGGTAATATTCATGATTACCGCTTGCTTTGGCGCAAGCCACGTCGGGAATAAACCAGCGTACTCTTCTGTTAAAATACCAATAAAGCGTTCAATAGAACCTAAAATGGCACGATGTATCATTACAGGTGTACGACGTTCGTTATTTTCTGCTACATAAGTAGCGCCTAAACGACCCGGTAATGCAAAGTCTAATTGCACTGTACCACACTGCCACGCTCTGTCTAAACAATCGTACAAAGTAAATTCAATTTTCGGACCGTAAAAAGCACCTTCGCCTGGAAGATAATCAAATTCAATATCGTTTAGCTTAAGTGCTTCGGCTAAAGCAAGCTCTGCTTTATCCCACATATGGTCTTCACCAATGCGTTGTTCTGGGCGAGTTGAAAGCTTAACTACAATCTTCTCAAACCCGAATGTCTCATATGTATCATAAACCATCTTAATACACGCTGAAACTTCGTCCATTATCTGCTCTTCGGTACAGAAAATATGAGCGTCATCTTGTGTGAAGCCACGTACACGCATTAAGCCGTGTAATGCGCCTGATGGCTCATTACGGTGACAACAACCAAATTCAGCCATACGAAGTGGTAAATCACGGTACGATTTTAAACCTTGGTTAAAGATTTGCACGTGACCTGGGCAGTTCATTGGTTTGATTGCGTATTCACGCTTTTCAGACTCAGTGGTAAACATTGCTTCTGAATACTTTTCCCAGTGACCTGATTTTTCCCAAAGTGAACGGTCCATCATCATTGGACCTTTTACTTCTTCGTACTCATATTCACGTAATTTTTCACGTACAAATTCTTCAAGCTCGCGGTAAATGCTCCAACCATCGTTGTGCCAAAATACCATGCCTGGCGCTTCTTCTTGCCAATGCCATAAATCAAGCGCTTTACCAATACGACGGTGATCGCGTTTTTCAGCTTCTTCAAGGCGTTTTAAATACGCTTTAAGTTGCTTTTTATCGCCCCACGCTGTGCCGTAAATACGTTGTAGCATTTTGTTGTCTGAATCACCACGCCAATATGCACCTGCCACTTTCATTATTTTGAAGTTTTGGCAAAATTTCATGTTAGGAACGTGAGGCCCACGACACATGTCTACATATTCTTCGTGATGATATAACCCTGGACGGTCATCTTTAGCAATGTTTTCGTCCAATATTTCTATTTTGTATGTTTCGCCACGCGCTTCAAATGTATCGCGTGCTTCTTGCCAGCTTACTGTTTTTTTCACTACGTCGTAGTTTGTTTTAGCTAGTTGCAACATACGCTTTTCAATTGCTTCAAGATCATCTTGTGATAATGAATGTTCCATATCGATATCGTAGTAAAAACCGTTATCAATAGTAGGACCAATTGCCATTTTTGCGTCTGGGAAAAGTTGCTTAACTGCATGACCAATTAAGTGAGCACAAGAGTGACGAATAATTTCAAGGCCGTCATCGTCTTTTGCGGTGATGATCTCAAGGCGAGAATCTTCACAAATTTTATCACATGCATCAACACGGTCGCCATTAACACGACCGGCAATGGTCGCTTTAGCTAAACCAGGACCAATATCGTTTGCAACATCAAGCGTGCTTACAGGGTTTTCAAAACTACGTTGACTTCCGTCTGGAAGAGTAATAACTGGCATTATAAATCCTTACTACAGTGGTGACACCTACAATGTATCACGTGTATTTTTATTAAATTAAATGAGAATGGCTCGACAACGCTTTTACGAATAAGCATTGACTAATTAATGTAGATGACGAGTCTATTCAACTACAAGCATATATTGTCGCGTGCTGTGCATTTAATTACAAGTTTAAAGGGGTGAAATCCACCCATTTTGAGCACAAAATATAGCTTTTAGTGCAAAAAAAATCATTTAATTAAAATATAAAAGCATCAACGCGCTAATTAAGCACCTACAACTATACCTGTACTCGCATTTTAATGTACGTTGCGTATAATACTGCGTAATTAAGTTATTTTAGAGAATAGACATGAGAACATGTGGTGTAGAAATTACCGGTAGTGATGTACTACTTTGTATTTTAAGTAAAGATAATGACGTATTTGATATTCGCGATGTGCGCCAAACACGCTTTACCTTAGGTAACGGTAACGACACTGAAGTAATGCGTAAATTTCAATTTGATTTTGCAAAACTAATGCAAGACTACCAAATTGATTCTGTTGCAATTCGTGAGCGTCAGCCAAAAGGTAAATTTGCTGGCAGCGCAAAAGGATTCAAAATGGAAACTGCAATTCAATTAATCGACAATTTAGATGTACGTTTATTTACCACGACCGAAATTAAAGAACAGGTTAAGCGTAATCCTATTCCTATTGATTTTGAAGAAACGGGTCTTAAAAAGTACCAAGAAAATGCATTTGTAAATGCCTACGTTTATATAATGAAAAAAACATACCGCAGCGACGAAATGTAAACTCATTGCTCGTTTAAAAACGCGTACTTACTTTGTAAGACGCGTTTTTTTGTGTCTAAAAAACATGATTAGATTTTATAAAGGTACTAAGACATTAGTCTAACCACCCTTCTCTTTGTCGACAATATGTGTTTATTTTAACTTTGTAGTTTACATAACTCACACACATTTTCATGGAGAGAGCAATGCACACACACACTATTGCGGTAAAAGAAGTAGAACAAATAAATCACTTACCGTTATCGCAAAGCTATTTTAAAGGCATACAAAGCACACCTTTAACAAATTCAACCATTGGCGAGTACCTTGACCTTATTGTCGACAAAAACCCAGAGGCTTTAGCCGTTGTCGTTCATCATCAAGATATTCGTTTAACATATAAAGAGTTTCAAAAAGAAGTTAATCAACTTGCTATGGGCTTACTGGCCCTTGGTGTAAAACCAGGAGAGCGCGTTGGTATTTGGTCTCCCAATAATATTGAATGGTGCTTAACCCAGTTTGCAACAGCTAAAATTGGCGCAATAATGGTGTGTATTAACCCTGCATATCGCCCTAACGAATTACAATACGCCTTAAATAGTGTTGAATGTTCAACCTTAATCACAGCATCAAACTTCAAAGGCAGTGATTATTTAGAAATGCTTAATAGTTTGGCTCCAGAACTTGCAAGTTGCGATAAAAACAAACTTAATTTAAAAGCACTGCCCACTCTTAAAAATATAATTCGTATCGGTGATGAAGAATCTCCTGGTATGCATGCGTTTAATGATGTTATTAACTTGCCAACATCGGCACATGAGCTTGAACTAAAAGCAATAGGTGCAAACTTAAATGCAGAGCAAGATATCAATATCCAATTTACATCGGGTACAACAGGCAACCCAAAAGGCGCAACGCTTACACATAAAAACATTTTAAATAATGCGTTATTTGTTGCTGAGTCTATGCACTTTACAAGCGATGACAAATTATGCATTCCGATCCCGTTGTATCATTGCTTTGCTATGGTACTAGGTAGCTTATTATGTGTTAGCAAAGGTGCTGCAGCCATTTACCCAGGTGATTCGTTCGATGCAAAAACTACCCTTGATGTAGTGCAACAAGAAGGCTGTACAGCGCTGCATGGTGTACCCACTATGTTTATTAGTGAGCTTGAACTAAGTAACTTTAACGATTACGACCTAAGTACTTTGCGCACGGGTGTAATGGCCGGTTCAACATGCCCTGAGCAAGTAATGCGAAAAGTGCAAACACAAATGAACATGCATCAAGTGCTCATTGCTTACGGGCAAACTGAGTGCAGCCCCATAAACAACATTACCGAAACAGATTCATCAATAGAACGCCAAGTAACGACTGTTGGCCGTGCGCTTGCGCATACCGAGGTTAAAATTATTGACGAATTGGGTAACATTCAACAAATTGGTCAACCTGGAGAGGTGTGTAGTAAAGGTGCAGGTATAATGCGCTGCTATTGGAATGACGAATCGAAAACAAAAGCCACAATAGATGACAGCGGTTGGTTACACTCTGGCGATTTAGGTGTAATGGATACAGAAGGGTTTGTCACCATAGTCGGCCGTATCAAGGATATGATTATTCGCGGCGGCGAAAACATTTACCCTCGCGAAATAGAAGAAGTACTTTACACCTACCCGGGCATTCAAGATGCTGCCATATTTGGTATAACAGATGAAAAGTATGGCGAGGAAGTGTGCGCTTGGATCCAACCAAAAGAAGATGCAGTGCTTGATGAGCAAGCAATTCGTGAGTTTTTAAAAGACAAACTAGCCTACTTTAAAATGCCACGACATATCCGCTTTGTAGAAAACTACCCAATGACAGTAACAGGTAAACTGCAAAAATTTAAAATGCGAGAGCAAATGCAAGAAGAGCTAAGCGACAAAGCCTTCTCCTAATTTTTCTCTACAAAAAATCTGAACTCTGAATAATCAATCTACCTCAGCAACGATTAAAAAGCACAGTCAATTGGCTGTGCTTTTTGTGTGCTGGATTTATTATAAATCTAACATTCTCTTTTTTAAACGTTCTAAATCAATCGCACTTGAGCGTACTGTTAATTTAATATGGCTATATTCATACTCTTCTTTAACCACACTCATACTTGATCGAATTTCGCCTACTATACCTTTCGCGGTGTACGGTATAATAACGTCTTCTTCAATCATGTCCTCTTGAGCAATATCAACAATATATTTATGCAGTTTACTAATGTCGTCAGGGTTACGAGTAGAGGTCATCATCGCATCAGGAAACTCTTCCATCAGCGATTGCTGTTGCTCAGTACTTAATTGGTCTGATTTATTCAGCACTAATAATTTTTTGCTGCCTTCAACACCGACCTCTGCCAGTACTTTATGTACTACTTCAAGTTGTGAGCGAAAAGAAGGGTCTGACGCATCAACAACATACAAAAGTAGCGACGCATCATGTGCTTCAGCGAGCGTTGAGTGAAACGAAGCAACCAAATCGTGAGGTAATTTTTTAATAAAACCAACAGTATCTGATACGAGTATACGAGGCTGTGTAATGGGATATAACGCACGAACTGTAGTATCTAGCGTAGCAAAAAGCTTATTTTCGCCCTCTACATCACTGCCTGTAATAGCACGCATCATTGATGACTTACCCGCATTGGTATAACCAATTAAAGCCACTGAAAATAGCTCAGAGCGCTGCGTTCGTCTGTCCATCATTACATCTTGAACACTAACAAGTTCGCGCTTTAATTCTGCTAGCTGGTCACGTACCTTACGGCGATTTAGCTCAAGTGTGGTTTCACCCGCACCTTTACCCATTTGGCGTTCTTTATCACCGGTTGATGTTTCACGAAGTCGAGGCGCTACATAATTAAGACGAGCAATTTCAACTTGTAATTTTGCTGTTTTAGTTCGCGCATGGCGGCTAAATATTTCAATAATTATGCCGGTACGGTCAAATACCTCCACACCTAACTGGTTCTCAACATTACGTAGTTGAGAAGGCGTTAAATCGCAGTCAAAAACCACTACATCGGCACAAGCAAAATCTAAATCGTCTGATGGGATTTCTGACGGCATGTCGGATAATGGATCGTCATCAAGAACATTTTCATCCTCTTGCTCTTCTGCAGCAGACCCTTTATTACCAGTAAGGTGCGCTATTTCTGCTAGTTTGCCTGAGCCAAGTACATTAACCTTTTGGGTAGAACTTTGCTTTTGCGATTGAGTACCTACTACTTTAAACCCTAAAGTAGTCACCAAGCGCGCAAGTTCTGCAAGCGACTCTGTAGCTTCGTCACCTTTAAACTGTGGTGTGCTAATAGAAATAAGTAAGGCGTTTGGAAGTGATGCTTTTGCAGTTGTTTGCATAAATTTTTGTGTTAATGCACTAAGGTGCAAACCTATTTTTCATTCGAAAGTAAGTTGATCCTACGCTGTTATAGCTCAGCTTTATAGAGTTATAATTAACTAATCACATTTATAACTAAATCTAGCCACAATTAGGTATAAACTTATGGCTAGATTTGGCATTTAATCGTGTTTTTTATCGAATCTTTCCGAGAAAACCCATTGATCGACGCGAAGCGGCGTCGATGGGTAGTTCACACTACGCCTTGCTCAATCATTGCATCTGCAACGCGCCTAAAGCCTGCAATGTTAGCGCCTAATAAAAGGTTTCCAGGCTCACCAAATTCTGTAGCGGTGTCGTTAGCGGTAACAAATATATTTTTCATAATTTGCTTTAGCTTTTCGTCAACCTCTTCAAAGGTCCAGCTTTGCATACTCGCATTTTGTGCCATTTCTAATTGGCTTGTTGCAACGCCGCCAGCATTTGCGGCTTTACCTGGCCCATACGCAATTTTTGCAGCAATAAAGCTCTCAATAGCCTCTTTTGTAGAGGGCATATTTGCGCCTTCACTTACTAATAAGCAGCCGCCGGTTAATAATGCGTTTGCATCGCCCTGTGTTAATTCATTTTGTGTGGCGCATGGAAAAGCAGCGTCTGCGTTAAATCGCCAAACAGCATGCCCATCTTTAGGGTAGTCATTTACAGCAATATAAATAGCATCGGGGTGAGTTTGTTTGTATGTACTTAAACAATCACGCGATTGCTCTTTTAAACACTTAATAAGGTCTAAATCTATACCCGACTCATGATACACAGTGCCACGAGAGTCGCTGCAACTTACTGGTGTTGCCCCCATTTGATAAAGTTTTTCCATAGCATAAATAGCAACATTACCTGCGCCCGAGACTAAACAGCGCTTACCTTGTAGGCTACCGCCGCGTGCTTGTAGCATGTAGTCAGCAAAATAAACGGCGCCGTAACCCGTTGCTTCTTTGCGTACTAGCGATCCGCCCCATAACAGGCTTTTGCCTGTTAATACGCCTTCATAGCGACCAGTTAAACGTTTATATTGACCAAACATGTAACCTATTTCTCTTGCTCCTACACCTATATCTCCAGCGGGTACATCAGTTGTAGGGCCAATATGGCGATAGAGCTCGCTCATAAATGATTGGCAAAAGCGCATTATTTCAGCGTCAGAACGCCCTTTTGGATCAAAGTTAGCCCCGCCCTTACCACCACCAATTGGTAAACCCGTTAAAGCATTTTTAAATATTTGCTCGAAGCCTAAAAACTTAATGATGCTGGCGTTTACACTGGGGTGAAAACGTAAACCACCTTTATAGGGGCCAAGTGCAGAATTAAACTCAATTCTGTAGCCTTTGTTCACCTGAATATTACCTTCGTCATCAACCCAAGGAACTCTAAACATAATTTGACGTTCAGGTTCAACTAAGCGTTGAATAATGGCATTTTTTTTGTATTTTTCTGAGTTTTCTAAGATAGGTTCGAGTGATTCAAGTACTTCTTCAACAGCTTGATAAAACTCGCATTGTGCAGGACTACTACTTTTTAATTGTGCGATTGTACTATGGATATAATTCATAATTATTCTTCCGTGTTAATAATAAAAGTATGTATCAGATGTTAAAGTAAACGTGATCAAGTTTATGATTCATGCTTTAAAGTCTTAATTTAATATGATTAACTGCTACCTTAGCATGGAAAGTTAAGATATTTAACGTTCAGTACTTGAATTATTTTTGATTGGAAGTTTGATTTTTATTTATTAAAGATGAATTTAAATTCACAACTGCACGTGAAAATTCATGCAAGGCTAAATTGTAATTTTTTTAAAAGGGAATTTTAGAAGTATTAGGTTAGGTGTGGGTTTGTTTAAAAATATAACAATTAATGGGCTTTATACTGCATTGCGATCGCAAAAAACCCATTAACTAAAAGCTGATTAGTTAAAACCAGTTACTCAGCAGATTCTTCTGGACGGTGCTGCTTTTGAACACCAGTTAAAAACAAGCGTAGTATTTGATCGTTACAAACACGGTAATGTTTGTTGTCTACTTTACGAGAAAATGCGCTTAACTCATGTTTACTTAAATCAAAATCAACAAGTGCCAGTGTTGCAATAACATCTTCTGCTTTCATGTTTAAAGCAATACGCAGCTTCATGAAGATAATATTGTTATTTAGCTTTTTCTCAGGCTCTGGTTGCTCACCTTCGCGTTTGCCACGTTGGGTGTTAATAAACCCATTTAAAAAGCTAGCAAACTCAGTATCACTTATTGGGGTAAAAGCCTCTTCACCTTCTTTAGTTAACCATGCAATTACTTGCTCTTTGGTAACAGTATGCTCTGCTGATGCAAAAACATTGACCATAGCAGTATCAGTTAAGTTAAAAGTGTAGCGAATGCGGCGTAAAATATCGTTATTAGTCAAAGTAAATCCCAAAGTGAGGTATAGCAACCAAGCAGTTATTGCTTAATTTTAAATAAGCACCTAGTTTAACAGGTTTACTAATACCACCCTATTAATTTTTATTTAAGCTTCTTATACCTAATTACCTAGCACCTTGGCAGGATCTACGCGCGTTGCTTGCCATGCAGGATAAATAGTGGCAAGTATCGCAAGCACAAACGTAACAATCACTGTAATACCAATGTCTTCAAGTGCTAATTTACTTGGTAAAAACTCTATAAAATAAACACCTTCAAGCGGGTTAGCACCAAATAATTGGCTTATCCAGGTAAATAGCTCGCTTATGTTAAGCGCCAATACCACTCCAATTAATGTCCCGAGCGCGACACCTACAAATGCTTGCATTAAGCCCTGCATTACAAAGGTGGCTAAAATAGTGCTGTCTTTTGCGCCCATGGTTTTTAAAATAGCAATATTGCCTTGTTTTTCGCGCACTTCCATCACCAAAGACGACACAATATTAAAACTAGCTACCGCAATAATTAAAAACACCACAATATAAACAATAGTACGTACCATTTGAATATCTTGATAAAGGCTGCCTTGCGTTCTAAACCAGCTAGAAATATACACATAGTCATCAATAGTTTGGCCCACTTTTAGCGCTATTTGATGCGCCGAAAATACATCATCAACACTTAATCGTAGCCCTGTTACTTGGGTTTCGTCGTAACCTAATGCTTGCTGCGCTTTATTAAGATGAATAAACGCAGCGGTACTATCAATTGGGCCGCCCATTTCTATGATACCCGCAAGGTTAAGTGTTACGCGTTTAGGTGCTAATAATGACTTACCTTTTTGGCTTATTTGGGGAATAAGCAACGTAATATTATCGCCGACTTTGGCATCTAACTGTTTTACTATTTGCTTGCCTAAAATGACGTCATCAAGGCCTAACTGGCTCACTAATTTACCGCTAGTAAACTGGTTTACTGCCGATACATTACTCTCGAGCGATGGCTCTACACCACGAATTTCAACCGCTTTTAACTGGCTTTTATATTGCGCCATACCATTGACAGCAATAAATGGCGCAGCCCCTGTTACATGCGGTTGTGTTTGTAAGTCCTCAACTTTTTGCGACCAATTTGCAATAGGCCTACTTGGTGCTACATATTCAACCTGCGGCACAACGCTTAGTAAACGGTGTACTAACTGCTGCTCAAAGCCATTAATTACCGACAGCGCCACTATTAAAACCGCGACCCCTAATAAAATACCAATGGTTGACGCTTTAGCGATAAAACTAACAAAGCCGTTTTTTTCGTCTTTATGGCCTGAGTAAGCTCTAAAGCGTTTACTTAAAAATGCACTAAGCAACATGCTGCGACTCTTTAATAGCTAGTTTTCCATCATCTAAATACGCTATTTTACCCAGCTTATCGGCAAGCTCTAAATCGTGTGTAACCACTACAAAACTCGTGTTTAAACTTTGGTTTAGCTCGTTAATTAAATCGTAAATTTTAATCGCATTTTGTTTATCTAAATTACCGGTTGGCTCATCAGCAAGCACAAGCGCAGGTTTAGTAACCAGTGCGCGGGCAATTGCCACGCGTTGGCGTTCTCCACCAGAAAGTGCAGACGGTTTATGCGAGCTGCGATGTGCAAGGCCTACTTTTTCGAGTATATCGAGCGCTTGTACTTTGGCCTCTTTTGCACTTAAACCTTTAATTAATAATGGCATAGCTACGTTTTCTACCGCGCTAAACTCCATTAATAAATGATGAAATTGATAGATAAACCCTAAGTTTTGGTTTCTAAATGCGGCTTGCTCTGTTCGCGAAAGCTTGGCAACTTCTTGGTTTTTGATTTTAGCGCTACCCGAACTTGCGGTATCTAATGTACCAAGTATATGTAAAAGCGTACTTTTACCAGAGCCTGAGCTACCCACAATCGCGAGCATTTCGCCTTGCTGCAAAGCTAAATCAACGCCTTTTAATACTTCAACTTGGTTGTTGCCGTCTTGATAAATTTTACTTAAATTTTCACAACTAATAACTAAATCATTCATAACGTAATACCTCTGCTGGTTTTACTTTTGCGGCTTTACGCGCAGGATATAAGGTAGCTAAAAAGCTCATAGCAATACTGGCAAACGCTATTATTACTAAACTCAAAATATCAAATTTTACCGGAAGCTCTATACCTGCAAGTAAGTTTAAACCTACTAATGCCAGTAACTCATTTATATACAAACTAAATATAACACCTAAAAACGCACCTATTGCAGTACCAATTACACCGTTATATAAGCCTTGTACCATAAATACTTTTTGTACTTGGGAAGGCGTTAAACCTAACGTTTGTAGTATGGCTACCTCACCTTGTTTTTCACTCACCATCATGGTTAAAGCCGATACAATATTAAACACAGCCACCAATACAATAAGCGCAAGCAACATCGACATAATGCGCTTTTCCATAGCAACGGCTGCAAATAAAGTCCCTTGGGTACTGCGCCAATCACTATAATTATGATCATTTAAAATAAGCTGGCTGGCTTCAATAAATTCATCTAGCTCGAACGGTTCGTGCAACGAGATACTTAAATTAGGGGCGGTGTTTTTATCAAGCTTAAGCACGCGTTGCAGCGAAGCGCCGCTGGTAAACGCAAGTGCCATATCGATTTCAGAGCCGGTTTCGTATATTGCGGCAACTTTAAATAAACGCTGGCTAGGTACTCGCCCAAGTGGCGTATAAGTTGAAGCGTTAGGCATAATAACGCGCAGCTTATCACCCACGCTAACGCCTAATTTACGGCTCAAATAACGGCTTATTGCAATGCTGTAGTTTTTGTTAAGTACGGTTTTCCAATCGCCTTGCACTATTTTGTCGGTTATTTTATATAAAGAGCCGTTATCGTCGTAAAGGCCTTGCAGTAAAACGCCATGTAAATCTTTATTAGTTTGTAAAATAGCTTCGCCGTGGCGGTATAAGCTTACATGGTCAACATAGGGAGATTGTTCGAGGTCGGTTTTTAGGGTATTCATTTGTGTAGCGGTATGTGCTTCCGCTTTTATTTCAACATGAGGAATAAGCCCTAGCATGTTCGTTTTTAAGCTATTTTCAAAGCCATTCATTACACTGCTGACCGTAAATAAAGCCATTAAACCAATAGCGATACCGGCAATAGAAAAAAACGATATAAACGATATAAACGCATTTCCCTTAGAGGAGCGACTATATCTAAGCCCTATAAATAAGCTAACCGGTTGAAACATATTATTTTTAACACTTATCCTAAAAGTATTGAGCAATAGTAGCACGAAAAAAGTGCCTTTGGGTATGACGTAAAATGTAAGAAATAATTTAAAAATCTGATACTTGGCTATATTTAAAGCAATATGTATTTAACCATTAACTCGCGGTTAAGCTTTAAGTCCTGCGACTAAATAATCGAGTAATACGCGTACATTAGTGGCCACAAACTGCCTTGGTGGATACACGCCCCATACACCCTCTTGCTGTGGTTGATAAGCAGTTAGAATAGGGACTAATTCTCCAGAGGAAATTTCGTTGCCAATGTAGTAGTCGGGTAACTGTACAATACCGAGCCCCTTTTTTGCGCCATCTACCAGTGCCCAACCGCTGTTACACTGCAAACGGCCCGCAATTTTAATGTGTTTATCGCGCCCATTTTCGTTTACGCGCCAATAACTACTATTACCAACCAAACATTGATGATTATTTAATTCACCTAAAGTATGTGGCTCGCCAAAACGCCTTAAATATTCAGGCGCAGCACACATAATAAAGCGCCTTGCACTTAACCTGCGTGCTTTTAAGCTTGAATCTTTTAAATGCCCTAACCTTATTGCTAAATCAAAGCCGCCTTCTAGCAAGTTTTCTTGCTCGTTGCTTAATGTGGCAACAACTTCTACCTCAGGATGGTCATACATAAAGTTATTCACTAAAGGCATTATGAACGTTTCCCCGTACATAACCGGAGCCGTGAGTTTAATTTTACCTTTTGGTGTAGTTTGGTGCGTGGCAAGACCTTGCGTTGCTTCATCCATTGCATACTGTAAGTGCTTTATTTGATGTAAATACGCTTCACCCTCTTTAGTCAAAACGACTTTACGAGTTGTACGGGTTAAAAGTTGAGTATTTAAACGTTGCTCAAGCGCTGTTACATGTCGGCTAATATGCGCAACCGACAGCCCAAGCGTTTTAGCCGCTGCGGTAAAACTGCCCTCTTCACCTACCGCTATAAACTCATCTATCCCATCCCAACGCGCCATTATTACCATACTGTAAAAGTGTTTTAATAAATCAGAGATTATCATTGTTTGAGAAACAAATACAATAGCTACATTACCCAAGCAAATTGGGTCTACAATTATTATCTAACCACTACAAAGGATAAACACATGTCAGAATTTATTAAATCAAAAGCAGCTATTGCTTGGGGTCCTAATCAACCACTTAGCGTTGAAGAAGTTGATGTGATGATGCCTAAAAAAGGCGAAGTAATGGTAAAAATTACCGCTACTGGTGTATGTCATACCGATGCATTTACATTATCGGGTCAAGATCCTGAGGGCATATTCCCTGCTATTTTAGGCCATGAAGGCGCAGGCGTTGTATACGCAATTGGCGAAGGCGTAACCAGTGTTGAAGTTGGGGATCATGTTATTCCTCTATACACTGCTGAATGTGGCGTGTGTAAAATGTGTACTTCAGGTAAAACTAACCTATGTTCAGCCGTGCGCGAAACTCAAGGTAAAGGCCTTATGCCAGATGGCACAACACGCTTTTTTAAAGACGGTCAGCCAATTTATCACTACATGGGGACATCAACGTTCTCTGAGTACACAGTACTTCCAGAAATCTCACTTGCTAAAGTAAACAAAGAAGCCTCTTTAGAAGAGATTTGTTTACTAGGTTGTGGTGTTACAACAGGCATGGGTGCAGTAACAAACACAGCAAAAGTAAAAGCTGGCGACACCGTGGCTATATTTGGCTTAGGCGGCATTGGTTTATCTGCCATTATTGGCGCAAAAATGGCAGGCGCTGGACGTATTATTGGTGTTGATATAAACACCACTAAATTCGATTTAGCGACAAAACTTGGTGCAACTGATTTAATTAATCCAAAAGATTTTGATAGGCCAATTCAAGAAGTTATTGTTGAAATGACTGACGGTGGCGTTGACTACTCGTTTGAATGTATTGGTAATGTTGATGTAATGCGCTCTGCGCTTGAGTGTTGTCATAAAGGTTGGGGTGAGTCGGTAATTATTGGTGTAGCCGGTGCTGGCCAAGAAATATCAACCCGTCCGTTCCAACTGGTAACTGGGCGTGTATGGCGTGGTAGTGCATTTGGTGGCGTTAAAGGTCGCTCACAACTACCTGAAATAGTAGAACGTTATATGGCTGGCGAATTTGCTCTTAACGACTTTATTACCCATACAATGGGCCTTGAAGATATTAACGAAGCATTTGATTTAATGCACGAAGGTAAAAGTATTCGTACAGTCATTCATTACTAATAACTGCTAAGCACGTTTAATAATAAGCCGTAATACTTTTAAGTAGACGGCTTTTAAGTTTACGGCTTTTAAGGATTAAGTATGTTAGAAAATATCTCAAGTGTAAAAGTGTCTGGCGGTTGGCATAAACAATATACTCACGCTGCAACAAGTACACATTGCACTATGCGCTTTGCCGTATTTTTACCGCCTGGTGCAAGTGAGGCAAACAAAGTACCGGTGCTTTATTGGTTATCAGGTTTAACCTGTACAGACGAAAATTTTATGCAAAAAGCCGGTGCATTTAAAAAAGCAGCTGAGCTGGGTATTGCTATTGTAGCGCCTGACACTAGCCCGCGCGGCGAAAACGTCCCCAATGAAGACAGCTACGATTTTGCACAAGGTGCTGGCTTTTACGTGAATGCAACGCAAGCTCCTTACAACACCCATTTTAATATGTACGATTATGTTGTTAGTGAGTTACCGGCTCTTATTGAACAACACTTTCCCGTCACAAGCACAAAGGCAATTAGTGGACATTCAATGGGCGGGCACGGTGCATTAATGGTCGCGCTTAAAAATCCTAAAGCATACGTTAGTGCATCTGCGTTTAGCCCTATCGTTAACCCAATAAACTGTCCGTGGGGCGAAAAAGCATTTACGGGATATTTGGGCAGTGATAAATCGCTTTGGGCACAGTACGACACGTGCGAGCTTATGAAAAAAGCCAAACAAACTGATTACTTACCGATGCTGACTACTCAAGGCGATGCTGATGGGTTTTTAGAGGAGCAACTTAAACCACAAAACTTAGTGGCTGTTGCTAACGAAAAGAGCTACCCGCTAACACTAGAGATGCAAGAAGGTTACGATCATAGTTACTTTTTTATAAGTAGTTTTATTGACCAACACTTATTATTTCATCATCAGTTTTTAACTGCTTAGTGTGAGATTCGTTAGTGTGTAGAGATGACTTTTCTACCTCTACACACTCTTTTAGACTTTTAGTGACCTGCCTACATACTTGCGTTGTAGTGCTTTCCCCCTTCACTAGGCTAACAAGAGCCGAATCTATTTTTAATCCCATATCAGTAAAGTTAAATCCGTTTTTATCTGTAGGTACTGGATCTAGTGGGTTTTTATAAGGCTCTGAACGAGCAAGACTATTATTATATTTATTATCACGCGCATTTGACTGTGCTTGGCCGTCAATAATAGCGCCGGCAACTGTGCAGCCACTTAGGTAAATAACACATAAAAATAAAGTTAGCGTTTTCATGATTCATCCTGTTCAAAAACATTACCTATATTATATACAACTTTAAAAGTAGCATTGTAAAAATATGTAAGCATGATTACTTAAACTCATTTATAAACTCTTTTGTAAAACCCACCAGCTGAAAAATAAAAATAACTAAAAATGGCAAAGCGCCAATAATCGCAACACTTCTGTTTAACGGTTCGTTATTTTGCACTAACAAAACAAACGCACATAAACCTAACGCAAACGACCAAGCATATAAGCTCCATGTTTGATCTTCACTTGCACCACTTAATTGGCGAATTACCAAAACAGCAGAGTCTGCTGAAGTTGCTACAAAAATAAGTAACAGTAATAAGCTTGACCAAATTAATAAACCACCTTGCCACCCTAGCTGCTCAAAAAATACAAATAGCCCTTGTGTATAATCGGCTTTAATAGCCGCTAAAATACCTGCATTATGCGTTTGATCCCACGCAATCGCAGAGCCCGAAAACACACTAAACCAAATAATGGTCACAAGGGTTGGTACAAATACAACACCAACAATATATTGCCAAACTGGGCGCCCTTGGCTTATTTTAGCTAAAAACACACCAACAAACGGACCCCAAGCTAACCACCAAAAATAGTAATTGTATGTCCAACCTGTTGCCCATGCGGGGTCATTAAGTACACTTTCAAACTGCCATGTACCTGTGGTTATGAGCTGAATATAATCCCATGTACCGCCTATTGCTATGTCTATAATTGGCTTTATAGGCACAAAAATTAATAGCCATACTATAAGTGCAAATGCTAAAAACACATTAAATTTACTAAGAGTTTGAATTCCTTTTTTAAGCCCCAACTTTGCAGAAATAGTATAAAGCAGCGCAATTAAACAAATTATAATAAGCCCCGAACATAAAGCCGATTCAACCCCTAGCTCAAGCTCGAGCCCTTTACGCAGTAATAAAGTTGAATTAGCAATTGTGCCCACGACACCAAAAAATATTGCAAGTATGGCAATTAATTTAATGTTAAAGCTCAGCTGTAACTGCCAAGCCCGATTAATAACGCTTTTAGTTGCACTGATCACAGGAGCGCTAATATCGCCCGCTGTACCACTATTGCGAGTAAGCCCACCTAATACCAAGCCAAATACTGCATAGAGCGCCCATGCATGCGCGCCCCAATTAACTAGTGTAAGTGCCAAACCACTTGTTTGATTGTTAGGATACAAGCTTTGCTTTAAAGGCGAGTTAACCGTGTGTAGTGCAGGCTCTGCTACTCCCCAAAATATAAGTCCTGAGCCCATTCCTGCTGCAAACAACATAGAAAGCCAACCAAAGGTACTAAACTCAACAAGTGCTTGCGCTCCTCCTATTTTTCGTTGCCCTAATGGGCTTATAGCAATAGCTATCACAGAAAAAAGTAACAAGTTTACCAATATAAAAAATGGCGACCCTAAATAACCTAAAATTTTATTAATAGCGGGTTGTAAGTGCTCTGTGAGTAATTCAGGAAATAAAAAAGCAATAACAGATAACCCAACGCAAAATAGTAAGGCTGTTTTTTCAAGCTTAGTGGGTGTGCTTAATGTTTGATTTAAAGGCAAGAGATTCACATAGGTGTCTTTTAGTCTGGATAAAAGAATACGGGGCTTTAAAACTCAGATCAAATTAACTATTGCGTAAAATAGTAATAAAAACATGTAAAAGTTTCCTCAATAATTCTTGTTAAATATAGGTATTAACAATAAACCATTGATTACTAGTCATTTATTCCATGGCTTGCTGTTTGCTTATTATTAACAAAGTTAACCAGCACAGGCTCAATAATGGAAATTGATTTACAGTGGAATGAAATCATTGATAACTTAATACACTTAGGTATTGCATACCTACTTGCACTACCCATGGCATACGACAGAGAGCGTAGTAATGATGGCGCAGGCCTTCGTACCTTTCCTCTTGTTGCTGTTGCATCGTGTGGGTATGCATTAATTGCTATGTCGGTTTTAGATGGCGCAGAAGCTCAATCAAAAATGTTGCAAGGCATCATTACTGGTATTGGTTTTATTGGCGGTGGCGCAATTTTGAAAAATAATAAATCAACCTCCGGCACAGCAACCGCAGCAAGTATTTGGAATATGGGTTTAATTGGTATAGCCGTAGCGTACAGCCGCTACGAAATAGCCATTTTACTTGCCATTATTAACTTTATAACGCTTAGGTATGTAAAAAAGTTTAAGTAACAGTTTTTTTAATAAGTATTGCAGCAAAATTCCAATGCATTGTTTGTATAGCCAAGACTTATTAATGCAATAACTCCCCATAATTTATATGTGGGGAGTTACAATTTTTATAAAAAGCTTTCACCGCTTTGCTTAAGTGTAATTGTTTGTGCTTGAGCGCTTTTTATTAATAATCCACAACGCAAATCATTTTTCGAAATAACAATTTTATCAATTGTATTAATGTCATAGTCAACGACTTTGTTTTCGCATCTAAGTTGCACTTTGCTCAGTGGTAATTCTGATTCTAATTTAACCTCAGACTTCGACATCATAGGCATTACAGCTTGTTCTGAAGCTAAACTAAATTGTTGTTTTATATCGCCAGAACTTTTATAAATGTCATTAACTTGAGCTAATAACTGTTCCTTATTTTGCTGTGTAAAAGTGATGGATTCAATATTGCCTAACGCATCTATTGCGTCATAGGCACGTAAAAAATCTTGTTTTGATATAAACCATTGTAATGCATTTTTTATCACACGCTTTTGAATTTGATCTGGTAGGTTACCTCTAAATAAAAACGCTTCATTGATGTGCTGATCAAAGCTCTTCCAATCTTGTACAAAATAACTGTGCTGGCTTTTAAGCCACGCAAGCAAAACAATCTCAACCGTATTTTTTGTATGTTCGTTTTCTAATTCATCGATAAGGGTTTTAGCTTCATCGAATTGTTTGTCATCTATGAGTTTACTTGCTTGCTCGTAATCATTAAAAAAACCACGCGATGCCTTATCATTTGAAAAAACTGTATGTAAATTTTGCGAGCTCACAGTAATCGTTTTTGCTACAGGTATAGTCTCACCATTTAATTTTGCACTTTTATAATTGAGCTTGGACACGTAATCCATTACTTCTCTTTGGTATTTTTTTTGCCCAACCGTAGCTACAATTTCTATATCGCTAACCTGTCCATTTTTATCAACCACATAACTGCTTAAGTTAATTCCCTCTAGTCTTGAGGCACGTGAAGAGGTATTAGTGAGCTGATCGTAGTTTTTATTAATTACTTCTGCAGGAACAAAGTCATCAGCAAAAACAGAGTATTGAGTAAAAGCAGACGTTAAAGAAAGCGCTAATATGAGTTTTTTCATCGGTTTATCCATCCTAGACAGTGTTTATATAATAGAAACAAATGATCAACATAAAAGCAAGTTCAAACATAAAACTGCTTATTTTATGAGCTTTATTTTAGCTAAACAATAACAAGCTCATCGTTTTATATATTTTAGACATTAAAAAAGGCGCTTAAAAAGCGCCTTGCTAACAAGTATGAGTGCTTAAAACATATCTTGATAGGAATTTGTTGTACTAAACGTAATTGCTTTTTCAAAGCCTGGCAACTGAATGCTTTGCTCGTCAATTACAATGTCGTTGTCGTCAATGAGTCCGTCGCCAAAGCGGTAAATAAGCTCGTACTGGCCTAAATCGGCTTGCGTTTTATACGTTTTCTGCGCAGCTTTAATTGCTACATTTTTCTGCGCGTAACGAGTCATAACGTCATTGCCATGGCGCTTAGCGAGCATTTGCATTGTCACTTTTGGCGAAAGCGCAACAGCGGTTGCATTGTTACCGCCAAAGCCTTTTGAATTTATAAAAGCTATATCCATTTCACCGCATTCGTAATGGCTATTACGAATATCAAGGTGGTCGGTATAAACATCGTCAGCCACTTTATCAATTGTGGTAATACCCGGCATAATATTGTGACTAAATACACCTAGAGCTATCGCTAATTGGTCGCCACTTGCTGGGGCTATAGTATGTCCAACATAAGCTTTTGGCGCTGTCACTTTCCAATTATCAATAGCAAATGTTTGTGCTACTTTGTGGTATATCAGCGATTCTGTTACGCGGTTTAGCGGTGTACTTGAGCCATGCGCTAAAATAAAGCTACGTTCTTGTAAAGCTTCTTTACCTAAAAGGCTCGTTGCCAAAGCAGCCGATTTAGCCATGGTAATATAGTTACCAGGCCCGGGTGATGTAATTGATTTTTTTATGCCATCTGCATTAACAAATACATCAGGTACAGAGCCCATAATGTCAGCGCCTAACTCAAGAGCTAAGGCATCATCCATCAAAATCGCAACTTGTGCACCTTCACCTAATGTAAAGCCACAGTTATCCCCAAACGGACGGCTGCTTTTACGGTAATCAGGTTCTTCATCATGTGATAAGTTATCTAAACGGCGCAAACCTTCAACATTGGCAAGTGCGCTCATGTTACCAAAGCCTTCAATCACTTCTGGTGTAATAGCACACTCAACACTTGCTACAACTGCAACACGCGTACGCCCTGCCTGTATATCGTTAACCGCTGCACGTAAGTTATACAAAAACGTAGCACAGGCTCCTGAGGTCGAAAATGTAGTCCCCACATTGCCAGTAACATACGCGTTAATAAAATCAGTCGACATGGTATTTAAACCCAGTGCCAACTGTTTAGTACTAACACGGTCGCCCTGTTGGCGTGCCTTTACTAAACCGCCAAGGCCTTTGTCGTCCATTTGGCCAATTACCGATGCTGAATAGGTACCAATTTTATCTGGCTCTACGCTATTCATAATGTGTTGCCAATCAAGCCCTGTTGATTTAATCGCATCGGTAGCTGCAAAAATTGTCGCTTGCAGGCCACGTGGCTGATAGCGGCTGTTATACATAACAGACGGATCAAAACCAGTTGGAAATTGCCCTGCAGATTTAATTGGGTTATCACGCGTTGAGTTGTGTTTTACATCTATTTCGGAAGCAATAGTAACTTTAACTTTTTTGCCTTCAAGTTCTTCAACCTGCCAACTAGCCGGAACCGGCGTTGGTAAGTCGCGAGCACGCGTTTCAAACACAATAGCGTTTTCGCTTGATGCGCTTAGTGTCATTTTTTGCTGCCACGGTGTGGCATCTGCATCAAAGTGTTCTTTTTCAATTTTACGAATAAGTGTACCAGCAATAATTTGCTCACCAAAACGTGCTTCTATGTCGCTTTGCTCAACATTATTACCTTGTGTATCTTGTAATTGGCCGTTTACAACGCTTACTAGATTCATCAGTGTGGCGAGGCCTAAAAATGTTTCACTGCGATCTTCAGCGTTTAAACTATCTAACACGATACGGCGATAACCTTGATGAAAAGAAGTACGGCCAGCGGCGTTAATACCACCCATGCCTACTATAACGGGTAATGCAGTCATAATTTACCTTTAAAAAACGTGTTATAAGAAGAACAGGCAGTTTAAATGGATTATGCACTATACATTGTGCTTTAATAGCCAAATATTCAGCACAAAAGGCCAAAAGACACTGGTCGGAGCATTTATATGACTGATAAACACACTAATCCACCACTAAACATTGCTATAGCGGTTTATCCGCATTTATTAGTGACTAGTTTAACGCTGCCAATTGAGATGTTAAGAGCCGGCGAGGCCTTCGCTAAAGGCCATATTGATAAGCAAAGTTTTAGACCGCTTGCTATAAATTTAGTGGCTAAAAATGCAGAATCTATAGCTACTCGCGCTGGCCTTGCGATAATTCCTGATTGCATAACAACTAATGCGCCCTATAGTGATTTAATTATAGTGCCTGGTATTTGGCGCAATCCGCGCCCAGTAGTGCGTACAAATCAAGACGTAGTTGACTGGCTAAACGAGAGCTTTAGCGCAGGCAGCCATATAATTGGTGTAGGCACTGGCAACTGCTTATTAGCTGAGGCTGGCTTACTTGATGGGCGCCCTGCTACCACCCATTGGCACTACGCCAATCAATTTAGCCACGACTACCCGTTAGTGCGTTTAAAACCCGACTTTTTTATAACTCAGTCAGAACGCATGTATACCGTAGCAAGCCTTAATGCCCTTGCAGATGTGATCGTACATATTATTAGTCAGTACTATGGAAAAGCCGCCGCTCAACATGTAGAGCGAAACTTTTCGCACGAAATACGTAAACCCTACGAAGATCAACGCTACCGCGAGGGCGCAGTTGACCGCCACCCCGACGAGCTAATTGCGCAAATTCAGTTTTGGCTAAAAACAAATTTAGCCACCGAGTTAAACCTGCAAGAAGTCGCTGCCCAATTTAGCTTGAGCTACCGTACTTTTACCCGCCGTTTTAGAGCCGCAACCAATCAAAGCCCTATTGAGTATTGGCAACAATTACGCGTAGAAGGTGCAAAGGAGTTACTAGCGTCATCAAATCTATCAATTCAAGAAGTAGCTTTAGAAGTGGGATATAACGACCAAGGGCATTTAACGCGTGTGTTTAAAAAGGTATTAAGCCAAACACCCAGTGGTTACAGAAAAGTAGTTAGACGAAAGTTATTTGGTTAGTCGTAATTTAATAGCACTTGTTCAAAATGTAATTATTTAAATGGCACTAAAAAACGCCACTTTTAGTGGCGTTCTGACTCGTTAAATTCCTTTCGATAATAGCGCTTTTGATAGTTTTTTACTTTAGTGTGTACGCCTTTACTTAAGCTTTTAAATTTAGCTTCGAGTACGTCTACACCATATAAAATACCGACCACCAGCACCGAAAGTTTTATTGCAGCGCCAAGGTTTTCGGTCGCTATCATAACGCCTATTGATGCAAGCACCCAAATAGTCGCGGCTGAGGTTACACCAACCACCGCACCATCTTTTGCAAGCATAACGCCTGCCCCTAAAAAGCCAATGCCTGTAATTATTTGCCCCACTACACGAGAATGATCTATTACATCCCCTTGTAAATTAAACGCAGTGGATAAAAACAAATACGTACCCAGCGTTATTAGGGCTGATGTACGAATGCCTACAGGTTTACCACGCAATTGGCGCTCTATTCCAATAATGGCACCGCAAAAAGCCGCAGTACCAATAGCCGCCCACGAATACGGGGCTACATCAATTAAATCTAAAAAAGTCACGGTTAACCTTATATTTTATTAGCTATAGCCACCGCCGTTCTTAAACGTTGGCTACCAAACGCTGACATTTTACTAAAATCACTTCGTGCAATAGGCACATATTGGCAATCTATTGCGAGTTGCTTGTCGTTATCAGTTTCGCAAAACGGATCATGAACATACACGCAATGCTCATCAAGGTGCGTAACACACACCCAATGTGGCGATTTTTTACCATCAAAGCTGTATGTACTAATTAATAACAGCACACTAAAGCCTTTACTTAACCACTGCTCAATATGTTCAAGCTCTACATCTTTATACGTAACCGGTATATTTGCTTGCGCTATACCATCTACAAATTGCTGGTGCACGGTAGCTAACACCACTTTTTTGTTCTCGTTACGTACGCCATCTAAAAACAAAGGCTCTGTGGTATTAACCATTACCTCGCTTTTAAAACCCCGCTTATTAGCGGCAAGTGCCAAACCAAACGGATGGCAACCACCATGACCCGATGTCATAAAAATAGTGGTACCTTCACGCCAAAGTGCTAACTCATGTGATTGAGTAAGCTCTGTAGTTGGCTCAAGTGCACCCATTGCCATTAATAGCGCAGCAGGTCCGCACGTAAACTCGGTAGTTTGCTGATACCACGGCGTTAAACGTGCTACGTTTGTCTCACTCGTTTGTCGAATGTTTTTTTGCATTCGTAGTGCGTCACTGTGGTCGTCGTAATAATCGCTGTATTGACCAAACACTCTGTAGCCTAAGCTTTTATAAAGCCCTATCGCACTGTCGTTATTTACAGCCACTTCTAAGCGAAGATAAATACGAGCCCGCTCACACGTTTCTTTTTCAAGGTTAGTAAGCAGTGCTTTTGCAATCCCCTTACCTTGCATTGTGGGTTTTACAGCAAGCGAATATAAACGCGCTAAACGCGTGCCTTTATGGCACCACACTAACCCATAGCCGCATATTTTCTCGCCATTTTCTGCAACGAGCAAAATACCATGTTTTGCACTAAGCCAGCGCTTTAAACTACGCGGGCTTAATTTATCGTTATTAAAGCAAGCGTTTTCAACGTCAATCAGTGCAGTTAAATCACTGCTAAGCGCCTTTCGAATAACAAGGTTGCTCATGTTATTATCCACGGCCTCGTGCTTCTAAGCGTTGTTTAAACTCATCCATAATGATCATGTATAGCTCATCGCCTAAATAGCCGTCTTCTACTTTGTGATCAATACTTGGGTTGTCGTTTACTTCAAGCACGTATGCTTTGCCTTGATGCTCTTTAACATCTACGCCATATAAACCCCTACCCACTGTTTTACATGCTTTTAATGCTGCATCTAACACCGCTTTTGGTAACTCAAAGGTTGGTAATGTTTCAAAGCCACCAGAGAAAAACCGTTTAGCGTCGTGGTTATAAATTTGCCAATGGTTACGCGCCATTAAATAGCGGCATGCATAAATTGCACGGCCATTTAACACACCCACTCGCCAATCGTATTCGGTATACATGTACTCTTGTGCAAGCACTAATGCGCTAAATTCAAACAGCTCTGTAAGCTTAGCGGCAAGCTCATCACGGTTTGAAACTTTAAACACACCTTTTGAGAAAGACCCTTCAGGCATTTTTAAAACAAGCGGATATGTAAACGCTTCTTCTAATTGCTCAAGCGTTTCATTTGCTTGATCAGCCACTACAACCGTTTTTAAACTTGGCACTTTTTGATAATTAAACGCATCGTGTAAATACACTTTATTACAACAACGTAAAATAGACTCAGCATCGTCAATAACCACTAAACCAAGGCTTTGCGCTTTGCTCGCAAGGCGATACGTTGGGTGGTCAATCGCTGTAGTTTGGCGAATAAATAACGCATCAAACTGAGCAATATTATCAATTTCGTCAAAGCTTAATGCTTGTGCATTAATGCCGTGTTTAGCAGCTGCTTTAATAAAGCGTGCAATGGCGTCTTTATCGCTCGGCGGTACTTTTTCGTTATGATCAACAAGTATTGCCATGTCCCATCTAAAACGACGTTGCACTGAGCCAATGCGCCATTGTGTTTTAGTAAAGTTATCTAGCTTGGCAACAAAGTCGCTGTACTGCTGCTCATTTAAAGACGACAACGAACCTTGTTGTAATAAGCCTTGCTCATCAACAAATAAAATAGGCGCTGGGTATTGTTTAAATACCGACTTTGCCGCTTTTGATTGTAAATCGTTTAGTGCATTACCAAAGTAAAGTGTGCCGTCTATTTGGCCCACATTTAACATAGGGGCTTGGCCACTACGAAGTGCGTTTATTGTTTTTACACTTGGCAAAACTTGGTGCTTGCGCGCCTCAGCAAGTAACGAGCAGTAGTAACCTTTGCTCAAGTATTGGCTTGAGTCGCACAGATTAATAATGCGTGTTTTTGGTTCATTTTGTTTTGGGTAATCACGTAAGTAGGTATTAAACGTAATTACATTTTCGAACGATTGAGCAAGCGTTTGCTCGTTGTTATCAACCACAATTAAGGTTTTAAACACGACTTTTCCTAGTTAAGTCAAAATATAAAAAGCATGCTTAAGTAACATTACTAAGCATTATAAATAGAAACACCCATCGTACTAAGTGGGCATTGCGCGAATCACTTAATACGATGGGTGCTTTAACAGGTACCTACTGTACGAGTTAGCGCTTAAATTGCTTAAGCGACATGTGCTTTATATGCCCTTTTTTAAAAACGCACAAACGAGATATTTTTAGCGTGAAGATAAAAAATATTGATTAACTAATAACGCAGATTAAAATACGCGAAACAATACTTTATGAGAGTTAAAAATGTCGCTGCCAGCTTGCCCAAAGTGCCAATGTGAATATATTTACGAAGACCAACAGCTGCTTGTTTGCCCTGAGTGCGCTCATGAGTGGAACCCAAATAATACAAACGATGAAGACGCTATTTTAGTTAAAGATGCCAACGGCACATTACTTAATGATGGCGACAAAGTGACAGTAGCCAAAGATTTAAAAATTAAAGGCAGCTCGCAAGTAATTAAAATTGGCACCAAAGCGGTAGTTAGAAGAGTGCTTGATAAAAAAGATCACGAACTTGATTGTAAAGTAGAAGGCATTGGCGAAATGATGGTAACAGCAAAGTTTGTGAAAAAAGCTACCTAAAATTGGATATTTAAAATATAGGATGTTAGATGAAAAATCATAAAAATAAATTCATCCAAGCCTTATTGTCTGTTATTGAGGCTTATTATTAGTGCGTGTAATAGATTTTGTTTAACTGCTATTAGTTGGTGTATATCTAAAGGTCCACCTACATTTAATAAGGCGAATTATCGCTTAGGTATATTTAAGCATTTAACCTCCTCACCTTAATGAGGAGGTATGATCAGTTTACATTTCAGTTAAAGTGCTTTTTAAGCTTTGATTACCCAGTAAAGAAATCAAATACGTTACCAAGTGTTGATGATGAACTTTTATAAAATTCAGTAAAACTACATCGACTGCATGTCACAGCGGTGTACTTTTTATTTTGAACATCAAAAATTCTTGACCAAAAGCCACCCGAAACTCTTATTTCACCGGTATCAAATTCGTTATTATTACACTTAGAGCAAGACCAATTGTTATGTCTCATATTTCAACCTCCATATTATTTATGTACGGTATATTAAACACTTAAGGAACGTGTGTAGCAATTTTTTTAATAAACAAACCATAATTTAGCTCTTATATTGGTTAAGTTGGAATTTTGATAGATGTTTGGATGGCTTTTTAATAATTGCTTTTTATAATAATTAGTATGGGGGTCATACTAATTTCACTCAGGGATTACCTACTTGTTAGCTGTATATTGCGTTAACAACAAAAATTTTCGTAAGTCTCGCTCTTGTCTCATTACGTGCAAAATATATACTTTATCGTTATCTTTTTTGTAAAATATACGACAAGGATTCACGACCAGTTCAAGATAATTTAGGTTAGCTAACTCAATTGGTTTTTTACCTGATTCAGGAAAGAGTTCGAGACGTTCAACTTTTTCAAATATTTTGGAAACCAATTTTTTCGCTGACTGCAAATTGCTTAATGCGATATATTCAGCGATATCGTTAAGATCATCCAAAGCTGGATTAGTCCAAATTATTTCAGCCATTTATTCATTTTATCTTTAGCTTCAACATTCGACATGGTTTCACCACGACTTATTGCCTGCTCTCCTTTTGCAAGAGACTCAAGAATTTGCATACGCTTTTGCATAAATTCATAATCATCAACATCTACTAAGTATGCAGATGGTTGTCCATGTTCAGTTATCAACACAGGTTCTTTAGAGGAATGAAGTTCAGATAATATCTTCGTTGCTTGACGCTTCAATGTTGTTACTAGTTCTACTCTCATAATAATCCCCAAACAAATGTATCACTATAGTAGCACCGAGTAGCCAACTTGGGAAATACAACTAACGAGGCTGTATAACCAACAAAATCAATTAAAACGGGAGCACCTAAAGTCAACCCTGCTCATTTTTAAACTATTAGGTACTTCTCATTATATGCCTTTGTACAAATTGAAATACACACCACGTTACACTCTAAAAGCATAGCTATAGGTTGGATAAATGGCGGAGCCATGCCATCCGACAATTAATTTATGAATATAAATAAGCGATTATTACGTTGGCATAGCTTTGTCAGATGGTGTTCTCTTAAAAAACCAAAGCTTTATAAGATCTCTACCACCACGTATTCGTGAACTTTACCTGCAATTGTTAACGTAATTTCATCATCAATCTGTTTATTTAATAACTGCTTACCCATTGGTGCGCCGGGTGTTACAACGGCAATGGAATGCTGTTTAACGTTTACGGTTAAACCACCAGCGGCTGGGCCTAAATAAAACCATTTTTGCGCTGCGTTATCATCTTCTAAACACACCAGCGAGCCGATAGCTATTTTGTCGGTTGGTTTTTCGTTAAAAGCAGGCTCAAACAATTCTATGCTTTTATAGCAATCGTTTACGCGCTGGGCTTGGCCTTGTGCTAAATAAGCGGCTTCGAGCCCTAGGGTATCGTATTTATTTTCTGCTATGTTTTCTTCATGTGTGGCGGTGTCGTGCGCAGTTTTTGCCGCTACTTTTGCTGTTGTAAGCTGCGCTTCTAGTGCAAAACGAAGATGTTCGATAACGTGGGCTTTATTCATGGGGATTAATACAATACAGGCTGTAAAAAATAAGGCAGTTAGTTTAACATTTTTGCGGGACTTAAAACCATTGTTTTAAACCCCGCAAGGTTGGTTGGAGTATTAGCGGGGTTTTAATAAGCATTAAACAAGCAAAGAGTCGTTTATTGGTTGGTGCAGCTCTTTGCTTGTGCTTTATTTAAAACCTTATGGCATATCTAATAATGTTTGCGTGTGGGCATCTACTTTAACTTCGTAGTTTTTAGCGCTTAAACCCAATAGTTCTGGCAAGGTTGCCGCTATACAAATAGACGAAAACGTACCCACTACAATGCCGGTAAATAATGCAATAGCAAAGCCTTGCAGTGGTGCGCCTGCAAGTAGCCAAACGCTGGCAACCGTTGCAAGTGTGGTACCCGACGTTATTAAAGTGCGTGTTAACGTACTTTTAATCGCATTATTAATAATAGTCGCAGGGCTAAGTACATTATTTGATTGAACACGTAAAAGCTCGCGCACTCTATCTCCCACTATTATTGAGTCGTTAAGTGAGTAACCAATAATAGCCAGTAAGCTGGCCAGTACAGTTAGGTTAAACTCAATTTGTAATAGTGAAAATAACCCAAGTACGAGTATCAAATCGTGCACTAGCGCAACCACAGAGCCAACAGCTAAGCGCCATTCAAAGCGAACTGCAAGGTAAAGCATTACCGCAATCATTGCAGTAAACATGGCTAAACAGCCTTGATCAAATAACTCATCGCCTACTTGTGATCCAATATAAGCCGATGATAATACCTGTGCGTTTATATCATCGTTTTGTGTAACGGCGCTTTGCCAATCAAGGCTATTAGCTGTTGTTGATGTAGTTGGCGCTTCTCTTAATTGAAAATGGCTATTACCTTGCGCGGTTAGCTCAAACTCACCGTTGTGATTTTTAGCAATAAACGATTGAAGCTCTTTTAGCTCAACACTTTGGCTGGTTGTAAACTCAGTTAAATAACCGCCGGTAAAATCCAGGCCGAAATTTAGCCCTTTTTGCGTAAGCGTAAATACCGATAGCAGCACTAAAATAGCACTTAAAAGCATACCCATAAAACGTAAACGTGTACCCTTTTCACCTTTCAAAAAAGTGTTAAGCATGTGCTTTTACTCCTGCTTTTTTACCCATTTTTAAATACAACGTTTGGCTTAATATTTTTGATACGTACACACCTGTAAATACAGACGTTAAAAGCCCCAGTGCGAGTGTAATGGCAAAACCTTTAACGGGCCCATAGCCTATGCCGTATAAAATAAGTGCGGTGATCATGGTGGTTATATTGGCATCAAATATTGTATTTGCGGCTTGTTTATACCCCTCTTGAATAGCCTGATATGGTGCACGGCCTTGGCGACGTTCTTCTTTAATGCGTTCAAATATTATTACGTTAGTGTCTACCGCCATACCTATGGTTAGCACCAGGCCTGCAATACCCGGAAGCGTTAACACAACCCCTGGTAATAATGACATTAAGCCCACAAGCGACGTTAAATTTAATATAAGTGCTACATTTGCAATAAGGCCTAAACGGCGATACCAAAGCGCCATAAATGCAAGCGTAATACCCATACCTAACATAAGCGCGGCTAAGCCATTACTTATGTTTTCGCTGCCAAGGCTTGGCCCTATTGTTTGTTCGTGCACAATTGTAACGGGCGCGGTAAGCGAGCCTGCACGGAGTAACAATGCCAGATCGGCTGCCGCTTGTTGGCTTTTCATATTGGTAATACTAAAACGCGAACTTAAATGCTGAGCAATATTAGCAACATTAATAACTTCGCTTTTTTTAACTACTTCGCCTTTAGCGTTTTGAGAATACTCAGAGTAAACCGTCGCCATTGGCTTACCAATATTGGCTTTTGAAAACGTCGACATTGCATCGCCGCCTTGGCCGTCTAGGCTAAGTTGAACAAGTGGTTTACCCCAATCGTCGCGGCCTATGTTTGCATTATTAATATGGTCCCCTGTAAAAATTGGCACAGGATCGAGCTTTATCGTTCCGCCCGATTGCATATTAAATGTTTGTCCGCCTATTTCTTTTAATTGATAAAAACCAAGCGATGCAGTTGCACCAATAATACGTTTTGCTTCGGTTGGATCTTGCACACCTGGTAGCTCTATACGAATGCGATGTTTGCCTTGTTGCTGTGTTACCGCTTCGGTAATACCTAACTCTTCAATACGTGAACGAAGAGTTGTAAGGGTTTGCCCCATTACTTCTTTATCAAACGCACTGCGGCCTTGCTCTGAATAACTAAATTTGGCAGTTTTAACGCTGCCGTTATTGCTTGTTACAACGGCTAAATTAGCAAAGCGGCTTTGTAGCTCTTCAATAACAGGGGTTAACTTGTCGGTTGCATTAGGCAATGCGTTTATTTCAAACCCGTGCTGAGTTTGCTGCGCTTTTACGCCATGTGCTTTTTGTTTAATAATGATTGATTTAGCTTGTTGATACGCACTAACTAATTGCTCATCAACGGCTTTGTCTAAATCTACGTCTAGTACAAATAACACACCGCCATTTAAATCAAGGCCCAGCTTTATTGGTGATAAACCAAAATCTTGTAACCATGTAGGGCTGGTTGCATGCTCAACAATTTTTACTTGCGTGTTTGGGTATTGCGCTTTTATAGCCGCTTGCGCCTGAGCGCTTTTAGTTGGCTCGTTTAAAAGTACATTAATAGTTGATTGTTTATCTACGCCCTGCTCAACCTCTAACCCTTGGTTATTTAAAAAGGTAACTAGGGTTTTAGTGCTCGGTAAAGATTGTGTTTCGCTGTGCGGAGCAGTACTGATGTGCAACCACGATTTATTTGGATATAGGTTTGGTAATGCGCTAATAGCTAATAATACCAATACTATTAGCATGGCTATATAGCTTAATTTGAACTTAGCCGTAGACGGCTTTTTATCTTTTTTAAAACTTAACATGTTTAATCCTTACTATCAGCCATTAGCTGATAACGTACTTTTTAAAAGCACAATTAATCTGCAGGCTAAAACTTTAAAAGTTAAAACCTAATAAAATTAAATAAGGAAAATTAAGCGTGGTAGGTAGTTACGGCAGTGTAGAGTAAGTTAACGTCTTTCCAGCCACTCAAGCGCGACTTTTTACTATTAGTAACAAACGTGTACCAAGGCTGTATAGGATTAACAGCGCGTGGTTTTAAAAATATATGCCTAACAAGGTTTTGAGCAAAAAATTCAAAAACAACATCGTATTCAGACTCACTTTGAACAGTGTGCAAAAACAATGATGAATTATTGGCAGTTAACCGTGGTTGGTGCGCGTCAAAATCGGTTTGATGCGTTTTTTTATGCTGCGTAGTATCTACAGACTTAGTAATAGGCTGTATCTTAGTTAAATCGCCAATATCAGTAAGCGAAACCTGCGTACTAACAGTAATATTTAAATTTTGTGAGGCGTCCATAGCATTGCTTTGCACACTAAAAAGTGCAGCAAGTAGCAAAAAGGCAGTTAAAAACACTCTAAATTTAAACATTCACGTTTTAAAACTAAAATAAGGGATGCGTAGTATATAAGGGCTAGTATTTGAAATACAATAGCCCTTAGCTATTTACTATCTAATTTAATTTTACTGAGACTTTTAATGCGCCCCAGACAAAGCAGTGAAAAACGACCAGACGCGATGAATTTACGCCAAAGTGTAAAAACACTGTGGCCCTACCTTACAAAATTTAAAGGCCGTGTTTTTATTGCACTTATGGCGCTTATAGGCGCAAAAGGTGCCACGCTTTTAATGCCTTGGGCACTTAAAGAAATAATAGACTCGGTTGATAAGTCGATTAACCCACTGCTAGTTATTCCCGCTTTATTGTTATTGATGTACGGCGCGCTGCGTTTTGCTAGCGTGTTTTTAGGTGAAATAAGAGATGCTGTATTTTCGCGCGTAACCGAGCACGCCATGCGTGATATTGGTTTAAAAGTATTTAAGCATTTGCACTCGCTTGAGCTGGCTTTTCATTTAGACAGGCAAACTGGCGGTATTAGCCGCGATATAGAACGCGGTACTAGCGGGTTAAGTTTTTTAATGCGTTTTTTAATGTTTAACATTGTGCCTACTTTGTTTGAAATACTGACCGTTGCGATTATTTTTGGCACGTTGTTTTCTGTTTGGTTTGCGCTTATTACATTACTGGCCGTCGCTATTTATATTACTTTTACTGTGGTGGTTACTCAGTGGCGAAACCGCTTTATTAGAGAAGCAAATGCTGCCGACAATCAAAGTAATACCCGCGCCATAGACAGCCTACTTAATTATGAAACTGTAAAATATTTTAATAATGAGCAGTTTGAAGCAAAAACATACGACACCTTTTTAGCAAACTGGGAAAAAGCCCGTTTAAAAAATAGAATGTCCTTGCTCGCCCTTAACTCAGGCCAAGCGCTTATTATTGCTTGTGCTATTACCGCGTTAATGTGGTTGGGCTCAACCGAGGTAGTTGCGGGTACACTCTCTATTGGTGAACTTGTGATGATTAACGCATATATGATTCAGCTATTTTTACCGCTTAACTTTTTAGGTTTTGTGTACCGCGAAATAAGACGCGCACTAACCGACCTTGAAAATATGCTTGGGCTACTTAACAAAAAACCACAAATAACCGATGCACTTAATGCAAAAGAGCTCAATATTAGCCAAGGTGAAATAACATTTAATAATGTAAGTTTTAGTTACGATGCGCATCGCCCTATTCTTAATAACCTTAGCTTTAGTGTTAAAGCAGGCAGCAAAGTAGCCATTGTTGGAGCCAGTGGAGCTGGTAAAAGCTCATTAGCCCGACTGCTTTATCGTTTTTATGACGTAAGCGGTGGTGTAATTAGTATTGATAATCAAGCAATAAATTCAGTAACACTTAATAGTTTACGAAAAGCCATTGCAATAGTCCCGCAAGATACTGTGCTATTTAATACCACTATTCGTGAAAATATTGCTTACGGTAGACCATCAGCAAGCAATGCAGAAATTGATGAAGCGATTGCTATGGCGCATTTAAAAGACTTTATAGCAACTCTTGATAAAGGCGATAAAACACTGGTTGGCGAACGTGGTTTAAAAGTATCCGGCGGCGAAAAACAGCGTATTGCTATTGCGCGCGCTATTTTGAAAAAGTCCCCTATTTTAATTTTTGATGAAGCGACTTCTGCTCTCGACTCTCATTCTGAGCAAGCAATACTCGCAGCAATGCGTGAAGTGGCCAGTAACCATACGAGTATTGTTATTGCTCATCGCCTTTCTACTATTACCGATGCAGACACCATTATTGTGCTCAAAGCCGGACAAATTATTGAGCAAGGTAAGCACGATGAGTTACTTACTCTCGCCGGAGAATACGCCCGTATGTGGGAGCTTCAGCATAAAAAATAAGGGATAGTAGGCGTGAGTTTACCTCGCGCTTTTTGAGCCAATTTAAACAAGCGCGGCATAAAGCCGCGCCTACAAATAAATTTAAGCCCCAGCCCACGAATACATCTAAACATTGCTGTTAAAGCGTAGGCGTGAGTTTACCTCGCGCTTTTTGAGCCAATTTAAACAATCGCGGCATAAAGCCGCGCCTACAGATAAATTAAAGCCCCAGTCCATGAATACATCTAAGCATCGCTATTAACCGTAGGCGTGAGTTTACCTCGCGCTTTTTGAGCCAATTTAAACAAGCGCGGCATAAAGCCCCGCCTACAGATAAATTTAAGCCCCAGCCCACGAATACATCTAAGCATCGCTATTAACTGTCGGCTGGAGTTTACCTCGCGCTTTTAAGCTAACTTAAACAAGCGTGGCATAAAGCCCCGCCTACACATAAATTTAAGCCCCAGCCCACGAATACATCTAAGCATCGCTATTAACTGTCGGCTGGAGTTTACCTCGCGCTTTTAAGCTAACTTAAACAAGCGCGGCATAAAGCCCCGCCTACACATAAATTTAAGCCTCAGCCCACGAATAAATCGAAACACCAAGCTAAAGCGTAGGAGCGAGTTTACCTCGTGCTTTTAAGCTAATTTAAACAAGCGCGGCTTAAAGCCACGCCTACACATAAATTTAAGCCCCGGCCCACGAATACATCTAAGCATCGCTATTAACTGTAGGCGTGAGTTTACCTCGCGCTTTTAATCTTGCTCTTCTTGCTTAATCTAAGCTTTATCGAGCGCTGTGGTGATTCACCTCAAAAGGTTTGTTTGTCTGATTAATATCAATAACAATCGATAAGTTAAATATTCGTAACAATAAAATGATTCGCACCTATTTGAATCAAAAAAGCTCCTCAGGGGAACATAATGAAAAAGAGTTTAATTGCCGCAGCATTAGCTGCCACATTTATTACCGGTTGTTCAGAGCCGCAAACAACAAAAACAGACGAGCAACAACCTAAAGTAGCCACAGCAACAGTGGCAGAAAAAGCAGAATTAGGTAGTTTTGGTGTTGATTTAACAGCCCGTAACGAAGCCGTTAAACCAGGCGATGACTTTTTTATGTATGCCAGTGGCACATGGTATGACAACTACGAAATGCCTGCAGATAAAACTCGCTACGGTGCATTTTCAGGGTTAGCTGAGCGAAGCGAAGGCGATGTTAAAGCTATTATTGAAGAAATAGCAGCACGTAAAGATTTAAATGCAGAAGAAAAACTCGTTGCTGATTTTTACAATGCGTATATGGATACCGAAACGCTTAATAAACTAGGTGTAGAGCCTATCAAGCCATTGTTAAGTGAAATTAGTGATATAGCGTCAACTGACGATTTAGCTGAAATGTTTGGAAAGTCTTGGTTAACCGGTAATAAAGCCCCTTTTGGTGGCGGCATGTGGTTTAACCGCTTAGACCCTAATAAATATGAAATGTCACTCGGTGCTGGTGGTTTAGGCCTCCCCGATCGCTCTTACTACCTTGAAGACGCTGAGCGCTTTATTAAAACGCGTGCAGCCTATGTTGCCCACATTGCCGATATGCTTGAATTTACAGGCACTGAAAATACCACTGAGCGTGCTCAAGCAATTGTTGATCTTGAAACTAAGATTGCACAAGGTCATTGGCCTCGTGAAAAACGTCGTAATCGCGATTTAACCCTAAACCAAGTTGAACGTGCCGATTTAAGCACTGCTTATCCTGGCTTTAACTGGGATTTATACTTTGCACAAACAGGTTATAAAGTACCTCAGTTAAATGTGTCTCAGCCTGAGCCAATAAAAGCGATGATTGAGCTAATCAATCAAGAAGATATTGCAGTATGGAAAGACTACTTAACGTATCACGCTATTAGCGGTAACGCGGGTTTACTATCAGAGGACGTATTTAATACTAACTTTGCTTTTTTTGGTAAAGAACTAAACGGACAACAAGAACCTCGCCCTCGCTGGAAACGTGCAATAAGCGAAATGTCGGGTACGACCTCTCTTGGTTTTGCTATTGGTAAAATATACGTAGCGCGTTACTTCCCTGAATCATCAAAACAACAAATGTCTGAGCTGGTTGAAAACCTACGTACAGCCCTGGGTGAACGTATTGATAACCTAGAATGGATGGGCGATGACACTAAAGTAAATGCGCGCGCTAAGCTTGCTGCATTTGTACCAAAAATTGGTTACCCCGATGTTTGGCAGTCTTATGACGGTTTAAGTATTACCAAAAACGATTTAATCAGTAATGTGAAAAACATGCGTGAGTTTTTCCACGCAGAAAGTGTTGAAAAAGAGCTACAAAAAACAGATCGTAACCGCTGGGGCATGACGCCACAACGCGTAAACGCTTACTACAACAGCTCATTTAATGAGATTGTATTTCCGGCTGCGATATTACAACCGCCGTTTTTCGATCCAAATGCCGATCCAGCTGTAAACTATGGCGGTATTGGCGCTGTAATTGGTCACGAAATGGGTCATGGGTTTGATGACCAAGGTTCAAAATCAGACGAAAACGGGGTGCAACGTAACTGGTGGACTGATGCTGATCGCGCTGCATTTGACAAAAAAGCCGATCAACTGGCCGAGCAGTACAGTAAATACGAGCCAATCGAAGGTAACTTTGTTAATGGTCGTAACAGCCTTGGTGAAAACATTGGTGATGTGGGTGGTTTGTCGATGGCTTATCATGCTTACAAGCTAAGTTTAAATGGTAAAGAAGCGCCTGTTATAGACGGTGTGACTGGCGATCAACGTTTCTTCCTTGCGTGGGCACAAGTATGGAAAGAAAAACGTACTGAACAAAGCATGCTTAACCAACTTCGTGGTGGCACACATGCACCAGGTCGCTTTAGAGCACAAGCGCCACGTAACCACGATGCATGGTACAAAGCGTTTGATGTAAAACCAGGCGATGCGTTATACCTTCCTGAAGATGAACGTGTACGTATTTGGTAAGTAAAATGGGGCTTTAGTTAGTCTCGTTTAATTTTATTACCCTTTAGGCAACTCATTAAATGAGTTGCCTTTTTATTGGGTCAAATTTGCTCTGAAAACCACCTTCAAGTCCCCCCTTAAAATCCCTTAATAAAATGCACTTTAGATGGCTTTTAAACACGACAGTTTTAATCAGCTTTAATACTTACTAGCCCTTGAATGCATTTACCTTTAGAATACGCACTATAATTTTATTCTATTATTTACATATATTAAGGCGAAACGCAGATGGGAAGAGCTTACCAAAACAAAAAAGATTCAATGGCTAAGACTGCGGGTGCTAAAACTAAAGTTTATTCTAAGTACGGCAAAGAAATTTATATTTGTGCTAAAAACGGCGGTGTAGACCCAGATGGTAACTTATCATTACGTCGTTTAATTGAACGCGCTAAAAAAGACCAAGTTCCAGCACACGTTATTGACCGCGCAATAGACAAAGCAAAAGGTGGCGGCGGCGAAGACTACTCAGCAACACGTTACGAAGGTTACGGCCCAGGTAACTGTATGATTATTGTTGACTGTTTAACTGACAACAACAAACGTACCTTTGCTGATGTACGTGTTTGTTTTACCAAAGCAAATGCTAAAATTGGCGCTCAAAACTCTGTTTCACATTTATTTGATCACCTTGCTATTTTTGTATTTGACGGTGATGACGACGAAGCAGTACTTGAAGCGCTTATGATGGCTGATGTTGATGTAACTGACGTAGAAGTAGATGACGGTAAAGTCACTGTTTTTGCTCCTCACACAGAGTATAACAATACACGTACAGCGCTTGAAGAAATGGGCGTGACTGAATTTGACGAAGACCTAATTAGCTTTGTGCCACAAATTGAAACGCCAATTGAAGGCGAAGACGTTGAAGTTATGGAACGCTTTTTAGCAATGTTAGAAGATTGCGACGACGTACAAAACGTTTACCATAACGCGCAATTCTAAAGAACAATTTAGTAAGTTAGAACGATTTTAAGCCAACAGCTATGTTGGCTTTTTTATTTTTAGAACGTGGTATAAATATATGAATTCCCTTGAAGAGCTTAAAAGTGGCAAGCTTGTTGGTGCTACTCGCCTGCAATTAGTAGAAGAGCTAACCACATTTCCTGAAGAAATTTTTAGCTTAGCTAACACGCTTGAAGTGCTCGATTTATCAAATAATAAATTATCAACACTACCTGATGAATTTGCCTGTTTAACACGCCTTAAGCGAGTATTTTTATCGTTTAATCAGTTTAAGCATATTCCTGCGGTTTTAGCTAAGTGCCCTGCTCTGATAATGGTTGCATTTAAGGGCTGTAAAATAACTGAGTTTAGTGATTATTGTTTACCAAAAAATATTGAATGGCTCATACTCACCGACAACAACATTACTGAGCTGCCTCAAACCTTTGGCCAATTTACACAGCTTAAAAAGCTCGCACTTGCGGGCAATCAACTTAAGCAACTGCCAAGTAGCATGGCGCAGTGTAAAAACCTTGAGCTTGTTAGGCTCTCTGCTAATAACTTAACACACGTAGACGACTGGCTTTTTGAACTGCCTAAACTTGCTTGGCTGGCGTTTGCCGGTAACGATTTTAATAAAGCTCAGTGCCTTACAAAGTGCAGCTTAGAAAATAAACCTCTTAACGATTACACTCTTAGCCATGTTATTGGTCAAGGTGCATCGGGCGTTATTCATTTAGCAAAAGCGGCTGATAACGCTGTAGCGATTAAGTTATTCAAGGGCGCAATTACCAGCGACGGCTACCCGCTTGATGAAGTAAATTGCTGCTTACAAGCAGGCGATCATGCTAATTTAATTAAGGTGCTTGCTTATATTGAACAAAGTGATCAGCTAGGTTTAGTGATGGAACTAATAGATAAAAGATTCGCTAATTTAGGCCTGCCTCCAAGCCTCGAAACCTGCACGCGTGATACCTTTAACAATGATTGCCATTACTCAACTCAGGCTATTTTAAAAATTGCACAGCAAATGGTAAGTACCTTACATCACTTGCATGTTTTTAAAGTAAGTCACGGCGACATTTATGCGCATAACACTATGGTTAACCAAGACCATGATGTTTTGTTTGGTGATTTTGGTGCTGCTACTAATTTAGCAATGCTCAGTGAGTATCAACAAAAGCAGTTAGAGCTTATAGAAGTAAGAGCCTTGGGCTGTTTAATTGAAGACTTATTAGGCACGGTAACCGGCGATGACAGGCAAAGTGAGCTGTTTGATAAAATGTCCGATATGGCAAAACGTGCGATGCAACCTTTATTAAATCAAAGGCCTATATTTACTGAGTTATTAGAAGGGCTAAATATATGACTCAGTATTAATTAAGTAAATTCTAAAAGGGGGCAATGTATAACGCGTTGCTCCCTTTTAGTTTATATTGTGTATTTATTCGAACTTCGAATTTATTTAGCGCGTTTAAACGGGTAAACCTGCTGTTTAAGCATACCTACCGGCATGTAATCCCCAACTACACCGTATGCTTCTGGCCACTCTTTTTGGCCTTTAACAGCAGTACCAAACGCGTAATCTAAAAACGAAAAATGCGCAGCATAATTGCGGTCAATCGCGGCTTTATCTGATGCATGATGCCAATGATGAAACTGCGGTGTAACCATAAAATATTTTAGCCAACCAAATCTAACGCGTACATTTGCATGGTTAAATACCGCTTGTAAGCCTACAATAATGACGTACAAACTAATTATTTGCTGTGAAAAACCAAGTACAAATATAGGCGTGAGCACTAAACTACGTGTTATAAAAATTTCAAAAATATGTTGGCGAGAGCCCGCTAACCAATCCATTTCTTTGGCGCTGTGATGTACGCCATGAAAACGCCATAATAAAGGAACTTCGTGATAAGCACGATGCACCCAATATTGCATTAAATCGGCCACGAGTATAATTAAAAATAACTGCACTACAAATGGTGTTTGCTCTATATAACCTTGAATAGTCGATGATACAGCCCAGCCAAAGCCGTAGTGCACAAAGTGGTTAGTAACGAGTAATACAAAACCAATAATTAAATGATTTACAAAAAAGTGGTTTAAATCACCCCGCCATTCGCTACGTAATATTTTTTGCTCTTTACGATGTGGTAGTAGCTTTTCAATCACGATAAATATGAGCGTTGAGCCGAGTAAATCTAAAATAAACCAATCGAGCCCTATGTAAGGTGTGTCGCTGGCAAACTCGTTTACCTCAACGTTTGGTCCGCCAAACATAATAGCCAATATAATAAAAAACCACGCTGTAGCTCCTAAGCGTTTATTGGTATTACGTACAAAGTTAAGTAGCCCTAAACTGCCCGAGACCAATAATGATGCGAACATAAGTTGGCGTAAAAAGTCGACGCTGTAGCTTTTTCTCAGCTCCGGTGTGGTTAAGTATTCAGGAAAATGAAAAGCTAGTACGCCTAAGCAACTTAGTATTGCTAAAAAGCAGGCTATGTAGCCACTTATGTTGCCCTCACCTATTTGTAGATGATTTGTGCGAAATATCTTTCGTGATAAAGCTTTGATCATTGTTATTATTCCTTGCTTCGTTGAGCTGATTGAGCACAACAAAATTTCCATTGGTTTACACGCCTTTATATTAACAAAATTTAGAGTATAAAAAATACACTTAATTAACCACCTCCTTTCTAAGTGTAAATATTCCTATAGCACATACGCAAAAAAGCCACGCAATGCGTGGCTTGGTTGGATAAAGCTAAACTTTTACAGAGTCAATTATAAGTACTGACCTAATGCTTTTACTTGGTCTAACATGCGGTTTGAGAAACCCCATTCGTTGTCGTACCAAGCCATTACTTTAACTAAATTGCCATCGGCTTTAGTTTGCGTAGCATCAAAGATAGATGACGCAGGGTTATGGTTAAAGTCGATAGAAACAAGCGGAAGCTCATTATATTGTAAAATATCTTTCATTGAACCCGTTGACGCTTCTTTCATGATTGCATTGATTTCTTCTGCAGTCGTGTCGCGTTTGGTGATAAACGTAAAATCAACTAAAGATACGTTGATTGTTGGTACACGTACCGACATACCGTCTAATTTACCAGCAAGTTCTGGTAATACTAAACCAACAGCTGCCGCAGCACCTGTTTTAGTTGGGATCATAGATTGAGTTGCACTACGAGCACGGTATAGATCAGGGTGGTATACGTCAGATAAATTTTGATCATTCGTATAAGAATGAATCGTTGTCATGCTACCTTTTTCAATACCTACTGTGTCGTTAATTGCTTTTGCAAGCGGTGCTAAACAGTTAGTAGTACAAGAAGCATTAGAGATGATGTGGCTATCAGCGTTAATTACATCACTGTTTACACCATGAACCACTGTTGCATCCATATCTTTACCTGGAGCAGAAACGATTACTTTTTTAGCGCCTGCAGTAATATGTTTAGCTGCATCTTCGCGTTTAGTGAAAAAACCAGTACATTCTAAAACGATATCTACGTTTAGTGCTTTCCACGGTAAATTTGCAGGGTCACGCTCTTGCGTTAACGTAATTACGTCATCGTCAATTAACATAGTGTTATTTTCAAGTGTTACTTTTTTAGAAAATTGACCATGAACTGAGTCATACTGCGTTAAATGTGCATTAACGTTAGCAGGTGCTAAATCGTTAATTGCTACAATTTTAATTTCGCTGTTTTGAGCTGACTCATAAAGTGCACGTAAAACATTTCTACCGATACGGCCGTAACCGTTAATTGCTACATTAATCATTTTAGACTCCTATTTAAGTTCACTTGCTTGGCGAGCAAGCGCTTCAATTGCTTGCCAGTCTTTATTTTCAATTAGTTGTTTATCTAGCATCCACGTACCACCAACACATATAACGTTATTAAGCGCTAAATAATTAGGTGCGGTTGCTAAGCTAATGCCGCCAGTTGGGCAAAAAGTAATGTGTGGTAATGGGCCACCGATTGATTTGAGCATAGCCGTTCCACCTGCAGCTTCTGCTGGGAAGAATTTTAAATACTTAAAACCGTGCGACGCAAGTTGCATAACTTCACTTGCAGTTGCAGCGCCTGGTAAAAATGGTATATCTGATGTTTTAGCCAAAGCAATAAGCTCATCGCTCACACCTGGACTCACCATAAAATCTGCACCAGCGGCAACCGAAAGATCAAAACTTGCTTTATCTACTACCGTACCAGTACCTATATAGGCTTCAGGTACTTCTGCTTTCATTAGCTTTATAGCTTCTGCAGCAATAGGTGTACGTAGTGTTATTTCTAAGGCTTTTAAGCCACCGTTATATAACGCTCTTGCAAGTGGTGCTGCATCTTCTAATTTTTCGATTACAACCACTGGCACTACAGGTGCCGATGCTAAGATTTTTTCAATACTCATTACTTGTTCCTCATTACCCAGTATGGCTAATATTTATTCAAGTCCAAAAGCACTCGCGCCTAAATCGGCACTGCTTACGATGTTTCTAAATCCAGTAAATAATTCTCTGCCTGTACCAAATGTGGCACTTGGTTGGCTAAGTTCTGCTTCACGTTTTGCAAGTTCTTCGTCGCTAACGTGTACTTTTAATATTCCGTTTGGCGCATCAAGCGTCACTAAATCACCTTCTCGGATTTTAGCAATAATGCCGCCTTCTACAGCTTCAGGTGCTAAGTGAATAGCAGCTGGTACTTTACCTGATGCACCCGACATACGGCCATCAGTAACAATGGCTACTTTAAAGCCTTCATCTTGAAGCGTTGCCATTACTGGCGTTAACTTATGTAGCTCTGGCATACCTTTCGCTTTAGGGCCTTGCTCTTTTAGCACGGCAATAAAGTCTTGGTTTAATTCGCCACGCGTGTATGCATCTTGCAGAGCACCTTGCGAGCTAAATACTTTTGCAGGAGCAGTAACAACCTGATGCTCAATAGCAACCGCTGACACTTTAATAACGGCTTTACCTAAGTTACCTGTTAGAAGTTGCAGACCACCTTGCTTACTAAAAGGGTTACTCACTGGGCGAAGTACTTCTTCATCGTGTGAGTTTGCTGGGCAATCTACCCATTTAACTTTAGTTGGGCCAGTTGAGTTACTCATAATAAGGCTATCGTCTTTATCCAAACGAGGCTCTGTCATGTAAGGTGCTAAACCATCACCTAGCATTGTTTTAACGTCTGTGTGTAAATAACCGGCGCTTGCTAGTTCACGCATTAAGAAACCCATACCGCCCGCTGCTTGGAAGTGGTTTACATCAGCTGAACCATTAGGGTAAATACGTGTAAGCAGTGGTACAACTTCTGATAAATCAGACATGTCTTTCCACGTAACCTGAATGCCCGCCGCTTTTGCTATCGCAACAATATGAATTGCATGGTTAGTAGAACCACCTGTAGAAAGCAGGCCTACTAAGCCGTTTATGATCGTTTTTTCGCTGATCACATCAGCTAAACATGGGCTTTCTTTATCATCGGTAAGCTGCTTAAGCATAGTTTCTACAGCATTACCTGTAAGACCATCGCGAAGCTCAGTGTAAGGATTAATAAACGAGCTACCAGGAAGGTGTAAGCCCATTATTTCCATTAACATTTGATTTGAGTTTGCAGTACCGTAGAACGTACAAGTACCTGCGCTGTGATAAGACGCGCTTTCAGCTTCTAATAAGTCTTCACGGCTTACTAAACCTTGTGCAAATTTTTGACGAATACGTGCTTTTTCTTTATTAGGAATACCTGACTGCATTGGGCCTGCTGGTAAAAAGAACACAGGTAAATGACCAAACGACAATGCACCAATTAATAAACCCGGGACTATTTTGTCACAAACACCTAAACAAAAAACGCCATCAAACACATCGTGCGAAAGAGAAATTGCCGTAGACATAGCAATTACATCACGAGAAAAAAGCGAAAGTTCCATGCCGTCACGCCCTTGCGTAACACCATCACACATTGCAGGAACGCCACCAGCAACTTGTGCTGTAGCATCGAATTTGGTAGCAATGTCTTTAATTAAATCTGGGTAATCTTTGTATGGCACATGAGCCGAAAGCATATCGTTATATGAGTTGATAATAGCAAGATTTGGCTGCTCATCAGCCTTTAAGCGCGCTTTGTCATCACTGCTACAAGCAGCCATAACATGGGCTATATTTCCGCAACCTAAACCGGCACGAACTCTTGTTTGTTTTTTTGCGTGCGAAATACGTTCTAAATAATCTTGACGGGTATTTTTACTGCGTTCGATAACGCGCTGGGTAACTTCTTGAATACGAGGATGTAACATAATTTAACTCATCTCTATTAGTTAGAGGATAAAGGCTCAGTAGCAACTACAGACTCCACGTAAATAACTGTACTGAGCATCTTTGATTTACCCGTTCAAAGGTACGCTACCAGGGAGCCTCTCACAACAACCCTGACACCGGTGTCACTGTATTAACGCATAGCAATGACACCGGTGTCAACCCCAGGTAACAAAAATAGTTTAATATTTTAACATGACCGAATAATGACCTATTTGATTTTTAGGCACAAAGTATATTTTAGCAAGTTTAGAGCAAAAAAAAGCCCGAATAAGCGTCACTCATATTCGGGCTACTGTGAAAGTGTTTTTAACTCACTATTTTATCGCAGAGGTAGACTCACGTGTAATTAAGCGCGATTCAAGCGTTACCTGGTATGGTTGTTCTTGAGGCTGAGCTATATGAGATATAAGCTGTGTTACGGCTTGTTTTGTCATTTCCTCAACGGGCTGTGCAATAGTCGTTAAACCAGGCCAAATATGACGCGCAATAGGTGCGTTATCAAAGCCCGCAATAGAAATATCATCAGGTACTTTAAGTTGGCGCTGGGTAGCTAATTTTAATACCGCTGCCGCCATGTAATCGTTTGATGCAAATACAGCTGTTGGCCTAGGTGATAAGTCTAAAATACTGCGCGCGCTGTCGACACCTGAGTGATAACTAAAGTTACCCTCCTCTACTAAGCGCTCATCAAATTCTATTCCATGGCTTGCAAGTGAACGCCTGTAGCCTTTAAAACGCTGTTGCGTCGCACTATGATCTGGATGACCTTTAATAAACGCTATAGATTTATGCCCAAGACTAATTAAATGCTCCGTAATTTCAAATGCGCCTTGCTCATCGTTGCTACGCACAGAAATTGAGTCATCTTGAAGTAAAGCCGATGCAACTCTTGCGTAAGGAATTTTTTTAGATTTTAAAAAAGAAACGAGTTCAGCAAAATCACCAAAAGGAGGTGTTAATACAATGCCATCTAATCGAGAAGTCTGTAGTAATTGCTCAATATTATTAATAAGGGCTTCACCACGAAACTCACAAGGGTGTATCAATAAGTTATAGTTATTTTCTTTACATGCTTCTAAAGCGCCCGTTTGCACCCGAGTGATGTAACTTTTACTGGGATTATCGTAAAGACAACCAATAATAAAGCTACGATTTTGTGCAAGGCCACGCGCAATAGGATTAGGTGTGTAATCAAGTTCTTTAAATACCGCGAGTACCTTTTCTCGGGTAGCGGCACTTACATTTGGCTCATTATTTAAAACACGCGAAACGGTTTTTTTAGAAACCCCAGCATGGCTTGCTACACTATTTATGGTTACTTTTTTCATCTATCCATTATCCAAATACAACCAATAAGGCCTAAGCCCTATTTGCTATTGTGTAAACACGCAGCAGCGCCAATAAGCGGTATATTGTCTTGTGTTACAAGTGTTACAGGGATTTGCCCTGCGTACTGCGACATAATACCTTTTTGCGAAAATCGTTCAACAAAACGACTCTCTAGAAGTCTTGCTTGCATACGAGGCAGTATTCCACCGCCGATAAATAATCCGCCTAAAGCACCGTAAACAACGGCTAAATCGCCGGCAACACTGCCAATCCAATCACAAAATTGGTTAAGCGTTGCATCACAAACAGTACATTCACCGCTATTTGCTAGACTACTTATTTGTGCCGCGTCTAAATTCTTAGCTGTTACACCCTTAACTGCAGCCATGGCCTTGTACAAATGCGCAATACCAGGGCCTGAAAATACTGTTTCGATAGAAACATGCGGATGATCTTTACGTAACTCATTTAATAATAAAGTATCGAGCTCATTAACAGGTGCAAGCGATATATGCCCTCCTTCTGAACTTAAAACAGCGGTAGATTGCGACGTTCTAACTAAACACGCTGCACCAAAACCAGTACCTGGACCTATAACACCAATGTTTGCATTGTCATCAGCTTGACCCGATTTAACAATGACATTTTGTTTAGGATCTAAATACGGGGCGGCGTATGCAAAGGCAGCAAAATCGTTTATGACTTCTAGTTGTTGTAAATCAAAATGAGTTTTAAATTCACTGACACTAAAATGCCAACCTAAGTTAGTTAAATGCACTTGTCCGGCTTTGATTGGACCTGCAACGGCTAAACATGCGCGTTTAGGTGTAATATGCGGGACTGTTTGTAAATATTGCTCAAGCGCACTTTGAAGTGAGCCAAAATTAGCACTAGGAAAAATATTAATGTGCTCTATTACAAATTGGTTGGTGTGTTCATTAAAAGCAGTGATTAAAGCAAAGCGGGCATTAGTGCCGCCAACATCAGCAACTAAGATGGGATCAAATTGTGCAGAAGCGTTTGGGCTCATAGTATTATCTCTTTTGTTAAGCGACTCATGCTTATTATTTTACAATGGTGTACCATTGTTATTTATACTTTGAGCTATCACCTCAAAGTAGCTATCACAGTAAAAAAATGCTGCCTATAAAGATATAGACAGCGAATACGTTTTGACAACAAAATGATAAAACATTGATATTATGACACCGGTGTCAGCCGTTTATCAATTAAAATATACGTTAATTCACAAAAAGCTTGAAATTATTCATTAATAAACGAAAATGACACAATTATTTATCAAATTAATTAAGTTGTAACAATGAAAGGTAAAGCCACCTCATTTGATATTGCCCACTATGCAGGGGTATCTCAATCAACTGTATCTCGCGCTTTACGTAACAGCCATCTTGTTAATGAAGAAACACGTAAGCGTGTTTTTGATATAGCTAAAAAACTTAATTATAAAGTTGATAAAAATGCCAGTAACTTACGCACTCAGCAAAGTAGTACGCTTGCATTACTTTTATTTGAAGACCCCACTTCTGACGAATCACAAATTAACCCTTTCTTTTTAGCCATGCTTGGCAGCATTACCCGTGCTTGCGCTAAAGAAGGTTACGATTTATTAGTTTCATTTCAATCGGCCAGTGCTGATTGGCAAGCAGACTACGAAGATAGCCACAGAGCTGATGGTATTATTTTACTCGGTTATGGCGATTACATTGATTACCAACCAAAATTTAGCACCTTACTTGAACAAAATACGAAGTTTGTTTGTTGGGGTGCAACCGTTGATAACCGTCCCGATTTAACTGTTTGTTGTGACAACTACGGTGGCGGTAAGCTTGCCGCTGAGCACTTTATTGCTCACAGCAGAACTGATTGCGCTTTTATTGGTGATGCATCTGATCACAGCCCCGAATTTTTTAGTCGCTTTCAGGGGTTTAAAGACGAGCTATTGGCTAACAATGTTAATATAAACGAACGTAAAATGGCTAATGCTATATCCACCGAAGAATCTGGGTATCACGCCACTCGCTCGCTTATCGCTAATAATATTAAATTTAACGCCTTATTTGCCGCAAGCGACTTAATTGCTATTGGGGCTATACGTGCACTTAAAGAAGCAAATATTAACGTGCCTAAAGATGTAGCCGTAGTCGGCTTTGATAACATAGCCATTGCTAGTTATGTAAACCCACCGCTGACGACGATAGAGCAAAACACCACTGTTGCAGGGCAAATGCTCGTAGAGAACTTATTAAAACTGATACGTGGTGAAGAAGTACAAAGCACTCTATTACCTCCTATTTTGATTCCTAGAAAGTCGAGCTGAGCCTGCCTGATAAAATAAAGCAAAATTAATAAACCATTCTAATTGGCAGTTACAACTACTTAAATTTTATTCTCTATACTTTTATCTATTCATTTCACTTTTCGTTCTGATGTATTCCTATCTCACAAAATTCAAAATTTAAATATAAAAAAAGCCTCTAATGAGGCTTTTTGCTAAATACTTTTTTAACTCAGACTAATACCAATCCGCAATAATACTTAATCATTTTTCGGGGGCTAAACATGTCGCTATCTGTGTTAAAAAATTCTTATTTAGAACAACTAAATAGCAAATTTTTTGCCTAGCTATCAACACGTTTTTCCATCCTAAAAACAAATCACTTAATTAAGCGAATTGGTATAACAAGTTATTAAAAATCGTAAGACGCTGATAATTGAATTCTACGTGGTGATTGGTAAGACTCAGCTAAACCAAATGTAGCATTTCCATCGCCAGCAGCTATTTCTGCAGCTTCGTCGTAACGAGTTTCAGTAGCAGCATCAAATACGTTAAATACATCCATAGCTAAACGAACTTTCTGATCGTTAAAGCGAAGGTTATAAGTAAAGTTAAGATCTAAACGTGCTGTCCATGGTGTAGTACCCATGCTGCCACGAGGGAAACGTTTGTCACCTACATAGTAAGTATCACCGTAAACGTATTGATCAGGGTCTGGAGTATAACCTTGACCTAAAGCAGTCCAAGGACGACCAGATGCGATATTAACATTAGCACCAATTAAGAAGTCTTCTGTAACAGCAAAAGCACCATAAATTTTAATGTTATGACGACGATCTGCAGGTAAATTACCATTAGCACCATCCATTAAATAAGGGTAATCCCAATCTTGCGTAAGACCAGCATCATCTTGACCATTATCAGATTTAACAAAACCTTCGGTGTTACCGTAGTTGTGAGACCATGTGTATAGCGCTTTTAAAGACCAAACCTGATCCCATGTTTTCTCAAGTGTTAAATCAACTGATGCGTATTTACGCTTAGCTTCCGGGTAACCTAACTCTTGTGCAGTAAAGCTATATTCTTCAGTGGTGCCGTCACCATCAAGATCGAAATTGAAAGTAGCGCCATTACCCGGATTAAATAAGAACCAGTTCTCACCTAAATATTCACCATTTTCATCCTTAAAGATGTATGAGCCATCATCAATTTGATTACCTAAAACACGGTAAGTTGCCTTGATACCCCATGACCAATCATCATTAATTGCTGCTTGATAACCAATCATATACTCATCGTTATACATTGGTTCAAGATCTTTATCAGATAAGGTATTTGATGGTTTTGCAGTGCCGTCACCACCATTTATAATAGCAGAGTCACCTAGCTGTGTACCTAAACCTACAGGGGTACCGTCTGCATTTAATCCTTCATAGGCGTACCAAGTGTGTATATACGTTTCTGCACCAGCTAAACGGATATTAGTATTAGCCGCTACTGGTAGGTAATAACGACCAGCAGTGAAGAACAACTTACTATCACCATCGCCATTAATATCCCAAGAACCACCTAAGCGAGGAGCAATTTGGTTATCGATAGCAACAAATTCTTCGCCATCTGCATTGTAGTTAGTAAAGCTGTCATTACGAAGGCCTAGCGTCAGGGTAATGTCTTCTGTTACTGACCACTGATCTTCGATATAAATTGCCCAGTTTTCAACTTCGAATTCGCCACCACTTTTATAATCACGTACACGTGTTGTTTTCATATCTGCAGGTAAGACATAGCCATTAGGTAACCTGCCACCTTCTTCATATGTTCTGTAGTAGTAGTAAACGCCACCAGAGTTTTGTGTTGTTGAATTCGCTGTATTAGTTTCTGAATCATAGCCAAATTTTAACGTATGCTCATCGTTTAGGTAGTAATCAAAGTCAACGCGTAATTGCTCACGTTTATCTTCATTTTCACCAACGCTAAAGTTAACATAGCACGTAGTATCCTCACCTAAATCAGCATCTATGCCCGTAGGGCAATCATCAAAATCTGAATAATCCGTTTCTGAAAATTTAACTTCACCATACATTGCTGACATACTTAAATCATCAGTAAGATTACCTGTATAGCGAAGAGCAAAACTTTCTCCGCCTCGCTTATGAAAAGCTGTACCGCCATCTTCAGTATAATTACCATTTCCTTCAGGATCTGAAATTGTTTTTTCTGAATAAGTACGCTTATCACTGAAACCCCAAAGCATTAATTGGTGATCTTCGTTAATATTCCAATCAAAACGAGCTAGGTAATATGGGTCATCATCTTTTTCAACTGCTAAATCTGTTTGAGATGCATTACCGTATTCGTGGTCATTATCTCTTGCAGTATAAATACCATAGAAGAATAATGTATCTTCAACTATCGCACCTGAAGCATAAATACTTGTTTCAAATGAATTGTCGTAGTCGTCTTGGTTATTAACATATAAATCACCAATACAATGCCCGTCTGCATCTTCACAACGATCATTTTGTTTGTAAAGTGAGTTAGGAGCTTGCTCACTTAACGAGTCAGATGAATAAATCGTTTCAACACCAAAGTGAAAATCATTAGAACCAGATTTAGTAACTGATGAGATTAATCCACCGGTAGTACGCCCGAACTCTGCAGAATAACCACCCGTTTTAACTTGGAAGCTGTCGTACGCGGTGAATGGGATTGTTGCACCACCAAGGCCATTACGGAAGTTAGTCATATTTAGACCATTCACGTAATAAGCATTTTCAGCTACAGAAGCACCACCAAATGAAGCTTGGTCGCCAAAACGACTGTCCCCTTCAGTTGCGCCAGGCGCAAGCAATGCGACTGAAGTTACTGAGCGAGATATTGGTAGTAGCGCTAATTCTTCAGAACTAATATTTAATGAAGACTCTGAAACAGATACGTCTATTGCACGAATAGAGCCACCTACAACAGCAATTCTTTCGATATTACCTGTAGTTAGTGGAATTTGAATGAGAGCTGTTTTACCTACCCCTATAACAACATCTTTAACTTGGGCTTGGTCAAAACCAGATTGAGAAACTGTAATGTCGTACTTACCAACAGGTACTTGCTTGAGATCAAACTCACCATTTGCATCAGCAGTTAATGTTTTTGAATAGCCTTTAGTACTGTCCGTTATTGTAATTGTTGCTCCAGATAATGAAACACCTGACTGAGCTGTTAAGCTACCTTTAATAGCACCGTTAACGTTATCCGCCATTGCTGGCATTGCAGCACTTAGTGTCATAGCAACTGCAGCAGCAGTGAATGAGCGCTTAAATGTCTTAGTAAAATTATGGTTCATCTTGATTTATCCCTAGATAATTAGATTATTATTTTTTATATATTACGTCATTTAACTTTACATAAAACCTACTTATATAAAGCAATTAACATCTCTTAATCTATAAGAGAAACAAATTAATAACACAATAAAAACGAACTTACCAACTAAATGCGACAGCAATTAACAGAAAAACCATCAATAAAAACAATAAATTAACATAAAAACATGGATAAAACCAAAAAACTAAATGGTGAACATATTGTTCACAAAATAAATATGCATAATTATTTACAAGACTAATAAACCAAATTAAAAAACAGAGCTTAACATCAACATGGGAAGACATTAAAACTAAAATAGGAACAAAAATCACACAAATAATTTATAACTTTCTAGTACATATAATACAGATTAGTTAGCATAAATATTCAAAGTAAATTTGTCTCAATTGAAATTATTGCGAAAAGCAAAATTAACTTCAGTTAAAAAAAAAGCTTCAAATAGAAGCTTTTTTCATATTTCGTAATTTTATAAATCCTAATTAAGCGACTCAGCAACTACAGGATAATAATCCCACACTTGTTTATCGCTTAAAGAACGTACAAGCTTAATGTATTCTGCGTGTGTCCAAGCAAGTGGCGTTGCTGAATTTGTGCCCTCACCTAACTCATAACCTGCTTTGTTTACGCCTACACCATCCCATACTTGTTCAGGTAGCATCATGCCGCTATTAGCAAATTGCTCTAAGCCTTTAACATAGCTGTTTTTAATCTCGCTTTGTTTTTTATCATCTAGCGCATTATTTGCATTTGCTGCAGCGATTTCATAATGCCCGCGCTCACCTGTAAAAAATGGCCATACACGACCACGTTGCCCTGGTGTGTTACTGCCGCTTTCGGCGTAATTAGTACCGATGGTTTCATCTTCGCCATAACCGTCGTTACCATAGCGGCGATAGCCTGCAAATGTGCCGCTACCATCAGTAAAGTTAAAGCTGTATTTAACTTGTAGATTATCTTCAAGTGTTTCGTCGTCATACTCTGGTAGCGTTTTAATGATGCTTGAATCGTTAGCGCTTCTTACTCCATAGCGAACTAATTCTAAAAATCCACCATCTAAAATCTGCTTTTTGTTAAAACCTTCACGGCCATTGTTGGCATTAATTTTAGTATTTGAGTTAGCGTTAGTATCTTGACCTATACGAATGAAATACTCGCCGTCGGTGCTATCACCTTTTAAATTACCTTGGGTGGTAAACATTTGTGACTCTATATCGTTGTTATATTTTTTAGCCGTTGCTAAATAACGTTCTGCATTTTGAGTATCACCACTGAGTGTTGCTATGTCACTGGCTGTTATAAGGCCTGCCACAATGGCTGCGGTTGTAGAGGGTGAATAACCATTTTGCTCTTCCCAGCGCTCTTGCTGTGTTGCAGGTGGAGTAATTTGCGTATCGTTCCATAAAATTTTAGCTCTTCCGCCATCAACTAAAAAGTCAGCTGCCGGTTTTAGCATGCGTGCGTACCAATCTTTAAGCTCGGTATCGCTTAGTACGTTTGCTTGATGTAACTTCCACGCGAGCATAATTGGCATAGCCGTTTGATCAAGCTGTACCCCTACCCACTCAAGTTCACCGTCTACATGTGTTTTTTGTAAAAACCAGCCAGTGTCGCCATTGTTACCGGGGGTTTTACTGTTAACTTGTACTTTTTCAAGATATTCGAAGGCAGTTTTAGCTGTAGCAGTATCACCCAAAGCCATAAACGCCATAGCTACTTGATAAAAATCACGAACCCATACCGCTTTATAACCCGTCGACCCTTCTTTGGCCGAAACCGTTTCACCCCAAGGGTTAGAAAGCGAGGCGATAAGCGCGCCCGCATTGGTTTTATCTTCTTGCGCTTTTAGCACCATTGCACTGGTATAGAGTAGCTTTCCGTTATCGGCTGTTTGCTTAACCATTGTATTTAATGGCTCAAGGCTTTGTAGATAATCCTCCCATCCTAGCGCTTCACCTTTACCGTTGTAGGCATCGAGCACACTTTGATAACCTTTAGATAAGCTCTGTGCACCTTGTTGCTGGCTTTGTATCTGCGTTTTACCAAAACTAAGTGCTAAATCAAACGTGGTATTACTACTTATACTGCCAAGCTCTGCAAACATACTGACATTGCCCGATTCACTCCCTGTATTTGCATATTGCTCACTGAGTCGTTGTTTAGTTTTAAGTGACGTAATACCATCGCTTACACCTGCAAAGCCAACGCTTTTCATTTTAAATGGAGTAGATGATTGCAGTGTTAAAAAGTTATCGTCTTCCCAAGCAACTAAACCTTGCTCAGTTGTTTTTGCAAAATCACCTAAACCGTTGTTGTTAATGTATGGATTAACAGCAACATACGCTTTTACACCTTCAAGTGATGTATTAAATACAGTACGCACTAATAGTGTTTGTCCGTCTGGATCGGTGAATATGTGTTTTTCGAGGGTAAAACGCCCTTGCTTATCTGTACTTGTTACTTTGTAAGCGAGCGAGAGCGGTCTGCCTTTATCATCTTTATGTAAGTAATCAATGCTAACGTCTAAGTCGTCTGCTTCAGTAACTATAAAATCTTTACCGGTTACTACAAACTGCATATCTTTAATTTGCGCTTGGTGAATGAGTCCAAACATAGTTTCGGTGATCATACCTTTAGCAATTGAAAACCATACTTTTGATACTTCACCTGTCGCAGCGTTGTTATTATATTGGCCGTTTTGGTATTGCTCAAAAGAAGTACCAATCCCAGTTTTACCTGCGTAAGCCCAAAATGGTTCAACCCCTGGTGCGCCTGGAGCTGATGCAATCGTAGCGTCAATATTTTCGTTATTCGTATTTTGCACGCCACAGGCCGTTAAACCCAAAGTTAAAAGAGAAGCGGTAATAAGGTTATATTTTTTCATTGTGTGACCCTTAGTTTGAATTTTTAACGCGCATAACAGCAATCGCAGCAACAACAAATGATGCTGCACCAATTAATAATGCGTAAATAGGCTGGTTAGAAAATACGTGGCGTAAAATAAGCCCTAAAATACTGGCAGCTAATAACTGTGGAATGACGATGAAGAAGTTAAATATCCCCATATAAACGCCCATTTTATTACTCGGTAGTGCGTTACTTAACATGGCGTAAGGAAGCGACAAAATAGACGCCCATGCAAAGCCAACTCCTATCATAGGTATAATTAGCATTTTTGGATCTGTTATAAACATAAAGCTCGCTAGGCCTAATGCACCTAGTAGTAAGTTAAAGCAATGTGCGCCTTTTAATCCCATTTTTTTAACTAAAAACGGAATACACATTGCAGCAATGGCCGCAAAACCATTGTAAGCGGCAAATAAAATACCGACCCAGTCGGCACCATCGTTGAATGCTTTACTGGTTGCATCGCTGCTACCATAATGAAAGCTTGTTACTGCGGCTGTAGTGTATATCCACATAGCAAATAACGTAAACCAGCTAAAAAACTGCACCCACGCTAGCTGCTTCATTGCCTCTGGCATAGTAAATACATCTTGTACTACTTGATAAAAGCCGCCTTGTGTTTTATTAGCGCCTTTTAGAGCACCCGCTATCCACTGCACAATACCAAACGCTAATAAACCACCAGCAAGTAAATACAGCTCTTTTTCTAGCGCTAAGCCCATAACTAAAGCAAGGATTGCTAAACCTAGCACCACAAAAATAATGGCACCTTTATTGAAGTTGATATCTACTAATGCGGTGTTAGTCGGTTTGGTAGTTTGGTTTTCAAAAGCAGCTAATTGCTCAGGGCTATATTCTTTGGTTCGCATAACTGTCCAAAGAACTGCAACTAGTAATACAACCCCACCCCAATAAAATGAATATTTAACAGACTCAGGTATTTCTCCTGCAGCAGCGGTATTACTAACATCAAACCAATTAGTCATCATCCATGGTAATGCTGAGGCTAGTACAGCACCAATACCAATAAAAAAGCTTTGTAAGCCGTAGCCTGTAGCACGTTGTTTTTCTGGCAGGTTATCGCCTACAAGTGCTCTGAAAGGTTCCATAGTAACGTTGATTGACGCATCCATAATCCACAACATACCTGCAGCAATCCAGAGCGTTGGCGAGTGCGGCATAATAAAGAGTGAAATAGTAGTAAGTACCGCCCCTATAAAAAAGAACGGACGACGACGACCAAAACGTCCCCATGTTTTATCACTCCAATAACCAATTATTGGTTGCACTATTAAACCCGTTAGCGGTGCTGCAACCCATAAAATAGGAATATCATCAACTTGTGCGCCTAGGGTTTGAAAAATACGGCTCACATTGCCGTTTTGTAGTGCAAAACCAAATTGAATACCTAAAAAACCAAAGCACATATTCCATATTTGCCAAAAGCTCAGATTTGGTTTGTTGCTGTCATAATTATTATTTTGATTATTCATGATTAGCCTTATTAGTTAACACTGCGCTACTAAATGCGTTTAGCGTGAGCGTAAGCTTTGTAACTTGCCCGTCGGTAATGAGCTTCGTGGTATTTTGTTCAAGTAAGTCGTGTAGCGGTTTATTTTTTTCAAAGGTATTGGCTTGCTCTGCTATTAAGTTAATAACCACAGTTTGTGGCTCCTCACTAAAATTACTAAATACATAAATCGATTGCTGGCCTAACGTGCGTACAAAACCAGCAACGCGTTCGCTACCACTAAGCGAAAGCGCTGTCATACTTCCACCTACAACAGCCGGCAAACTATTGAGCGACATTATTGATTTATAATAATCACGAAGTGATGCTTGCTCGCTCGTTAAGTTAGCGCCATCGAATTTGCCGTTATTCATCCATGCTTGATGCGCTGGGACACCAATGTAGTCAAAAATGCTGGTGCGAGTAGATGTGCCAAAACCTGCGTTTTCAGATCCATCCTCCCCCACATCTTGGGCAAAATATAATAAAGTAGGTGCACGACTAATTAAGCTAGAAACGACCATTGCTGGTTTCCCCCAGCGTGCATCACCTGCAAAATCAGGGCTCGCAATGCGTTGTTCGTCGTGGTTTTCTAAAAAGTGCAACATGTGCGATTCAATATCATTAACTTGGCTTTGGGCGGCAAAAATCGTATTAGCAGCTTGCTTACCCTGCATAATGGCTTTTAATGTGTCGTAAAAGCCGACTTTGTCATACAAATAATCCATTTTTCCTTGCTGAATATACGCTCTGTACATTTTCGGGTTATAAACTTCAGCCAATAAAAATGCATCAGGTTTTTGCATTTTGATTGATGAGTTTAAAAAGCTCCAAAATTCAACCGGCACCATTTCGGCCATATCGTATCTAAAGCCATCAACGCCTTTATCAAGCCAGTACAAAGTGATATCTCTAAATTTATACCAACTATTAGGAAGCTCTTTATTTTGCCAAAACGCATAATGAGCGCGATAATCTTGATGTTCTAACTCTTTAGGTAAGGTAGGAAAGTCATAGCTGCCATCAGGCTTTACCCCGTAGTTAACTTTTACTGTTTCATACCAATCGTTTATATCAGGTTTTGGTGCTCGCGCCCCATTACCCGTCCATTTAGCCGGTGTTTCGTCAAAAAACCCATCAGCTAATGGGTGCGTATTACCACCTAAAACGGAGTAACTTTCTGACGCTGGTACTTGAAAAGACTGCCCAGGTACATAATAAAAGTTGTTCTTTTTATCGTACTCTTTGTTGGTGTCGTCTTGTTCACCAAAGTCTTTTACCCCTTTGGGTTTTGCTACTGATTTATAATTACGTGCAACATGGTTAGGCACAATATCAATAACCACTTTCATACCATGTTGATGAGTGCGCTCAATCAGATCACTAAACTCACCCAACCTATTAGTCACATTTATGGCTAAATCGGGGTTAACGTCGTAGTAATCTTTGATTGCATAAGGTGAGCCTGCACGGCCTTTAACTACATCCGGATCGTCTTGGCTAATGCCGTACTGTGTATAATCGCCTACTAGCGCATGGTGCAAAACACCGGTATACCAAACATGGGTAGTCCCTAGCTCTTTAATACCAGCTAGTGCAGCATCGTTAAAGTCGGCAAATTTGCCTACACCATTTTGCTCTTTTGTACCCCAAGGTACATTTGCGGTTTGTGTGTTACCAAATAAACGTGTAAATACTTGGTATACAACAGGCTTTGTTAACTCGTTTTGAGCCTGCTTAGGCATTTGCTGTTGTTCGGTTTCATTATTGTCTGAGCATGCACTTGTTATAAGTGCGCTGCACAGTAATGCGGGTACATAAACTGATTTTTTCATTGTGTGTCTTTTTGTCAGTAGTGTTATAGCTTTATACTAAAGATAACTGCAGCAAGCATACAGTTGCTGCATACGTATTCACTTAAACATTCACGGCGTATTAATCACTAATACCGTGGCAGCCATTGGCATTAAGTCAATACTGTTAGTTAGTTTAAAAGTGTGTTGTGTGAATAATGCCTGCGCATTGGCATTTTTTGGTATAACTTCTTGCATGTAATTAAGATTATGCTTTTGTGTTACTTTGTTTTTATTCATAAAAACTAATACAGTTTGCGTGTCACTAACGCGAGCATAACTATAAACACCATTGTTCGGACTAAAATGAACGAGCTTGCCCTTTGTAAGCGCAGGGCTTTGCTTTCTAAAGTTAAGTAGCGTGCTAATGGTCTTGTGCATATCGCGCTGCTCTTCGCTTAAACCAGCACCTGTAAATGCATTAGTTTTTTGATTTTTGAACCCACCAGGAAAATCAATTCGTATATCACCATGATCTTTACTCGGCGTGTTATCTAATATCACTTCCGTTCCGTAATACATTTGAGCAATGCCGCGCGTTGTTAAAAATAACGTCATCGCCATTTTAGTTTTAGCTAAGTCTTGCCCAAGCTCTGTATATACTCGGCTCATATCGTGATTATCAGCAAACACCATAATGTTGTTGGTATCTGGGTATAAAAAATCGTTAGCTAATGACTGATATACTTTAACCCAGCCTGTACTCCAGCTTTCATCTTCATTTAAAGCTTGAATTACCGCTTCTTGTAATGAAAAGTCCATTACACTGGGTAAGCTTGATGTGTACCCATCTTTATTTACTTTGCCGCGTTGCCAATACGACGCTATTGCAGGGTTTGAAGTCCACTCCTCACCAACAATATTAAAGTGTGGGTATTCATCCATAATGGCTTTTGTCCAATCACTTAAAAATGCTTTATCAGAGTAAGAATAGGTATCTACACGAATACCGCTTAAATCGGCGTATTCAATCCACCAAATAGCGTTTTGAATTAAATATTCACTTAAAAGTGGTTGGCGCTGATTTAAATCAGGCATGCTAGCAACAAACCAACCATCGCTAAATTGGCGTTTATCGTAGTTGCTTGCGTGTGGGTCTTGAATTGTTTGGCGCGCATGGCTTGTCGCATTTTCACCATTTTTAAATTCGCCATTAAAGTTAATCCAATCTTGGGTGGGTTTGTCTTTAACCCAAGCATGTTCAGAACCAAAATGATTAAGTACCATATCCATAACAAGACCAATGCCCTGCTCTTTAGCCTTTATTGATAACGTTTTGTATAGGTTATTCGATCCCATACGTGGATCAACGTTATAAAAATCTGTGATCGCGTAACCATGGTAAGAATAGTCAGGCATGTTGTTTTCAAGCACAGGTGTTAACCAAAGCTGTGTCACGCCTAAATTATTTAGATACGGTAGCGCATTAATTACACCTTGAATATCACCGCCATGTCGTCCGCCTTTTAAGCTTGGATTTGCACTCTCTAGCATACCTTTAACTGTATCGTTTTTTTCATCACCATTAGCAAAGCGATCTGGGTTGATTAAATAAAGGGTATCGTTAGATGTAAAGCCTTGGCGCTTTGCACTGCTTTCATCACGCGCAAGTAGTGGAAATTCAAAATTTTGGCTCGTTTCGCTGCTGCTAAATTCTAGCGTTCCAGCTTTAGCGGCATCGGAAATCGTTATATTCAAAAATACATAATTTGGGTTATCTGTACGCGTTATTTTATTTAACTTAACGCCATTGTACTTAGCTAATTTAATTTGCTCGTTAGCAATGTTTTGTTCATGCACCATGATGGTTATAGTGCTTTTATTCATGCCTACCCACCAATTGGCAGGCTCTACATTAAGTGCATAACTAAAGCTTGGTAAGCTACATGCGCTTACTAGTAAAAGTGTGTTTAAAAATCGCATTATTAAACCTTTTTAATACTGGCTAAAAAATCTTGATGAGTTGGTAGCTGCGCAACTGTTGAGTTTATCAATGTTTTTAAGGTAGAAAATAAATCGCTCAGTTGCTCATCACTTAACGAATCCACAATACTATTGTAGTCATCAGGGATAAGCCCTTGCCCTATCATTACTTGCTGCCAAGCAACCTCAGCAAATAGCTCGTCGTCTTCGCGTACTACCTTGCCAGTTTGCTTAAATAATTTCATTTTTTGGCTCAGGGAGTTAGGTATATCCATTTGCCTACATTGGCGCCAAAATGGGGAGTCTTCTCGTTCGGTGAGTTTGTAATGTAAAATAATAAAATCACGTATGTGCTCTATTTCTATTACGCTTTGTTTATTAAACTCCGTTACTAACGCATCGCTAATACCGTTGTGTGGAAATAGCTTAATTAAACGCGTAACCGCAGTTTGAATTAAATGAATACTGGTTGACTCAAGCGGCTCTAAAAAACCACTTGATAAACCAACCGACACCACATTTTTATGCCACTGCTTTAAGCGTCGACCTGTTTTGAATTTTATAACGCGTGGCTCTGTAATTGGCTCAGCGGGTAATTTTTGAAGAAGCAGCTGTTTAGCATCATCGTCTGATAAATATCGGCTACAATAAACAAGGCCATTACCAATACGGTTTTGCAGCGGTATTTGCCATTGCCAGCCTGCACTATGTGCAATGGAGCGCGTATAAGGCTTTAGCCCATTGGTACTTTGTGTTTGAACGGCCACAGCACTATCACAGGGTAAGTAATGAGACCAATCAATAAACCCTGTATTAAGTGTTTGCTCAATTAACAAGGCACGCAGCCCTGTGCAATCTATAAATAAATCACCACTAATTTGACTATCGTTATCAAGTGCTAGGCTTTTAATATTGCCTGTATAGCATTGTTCAACATGGTCTATTTTTGCATCTATATGTTTAACACCGCGCGATATAGCCAACTTTTTTAAATATTCGGCGTAAAGTGTGGCATCAAAATGGTACGCGTAACTCAGCCCAGGTAGTTGGGTATTAGGAATTGTATTGAGTGGCGCAAATTTATGCTGTTTAGCAGCTTGGTAATTGAGTGAAAAATCCCATAGCTCGTCTTCGCAACCCGTAACTTGGCCTTTTAACCAAAAGTTATAAAAATCACAAAAAGGAAAGTCTTTACCAAACGAGCCAAACGCATGCATATAACTATGCTTTGGCATTTTCCAGTTTTCAAACTCAATACCTAATTTTATTGAAGCATTAGTGGCATTAATAAAATCTTGCTCGTTTATACCCAGCGCGTTATTGAGCTGAACAATCGGCGGAATTGTTGCTTCGCCCACTCCAACCGTACCAATAGCCGATGATTCTATTAGTGTGATATTAATTACTTTACCTAACACTTTATTAAGCAGTGCTGCTGTTATCCATCCTGCGGTACCACCGCCTGCAATTACCACGTGTTTTATTGATTTCATATTATTATCCACGTTTTATTAAATTTAAGTACGGTTAAAAAGTTAGGTAAACTAGCTATAAAAAAGCCCCTGTAACACAAATTACAAGGGCTTCTACACACAGTTTTTATTATAGCTTGTAGCTAAAGCCTAACAAGTAAGTACGACCGTAATCTTGGTAATCACGTACTTGAAGTGCATTGTCGCCTGAAAGCGACGTAAACGGTTCTTCTGTCAAGTTTTGTACTTGGAACTGAATTGATAAACCTTCAAGGCTTTCAATACCCGCTTCACTAAAGTCGTAACCCGCTTGAACATCCCAAATAGTTTCACCTAAAATATCAACTTGTTCCGTGTCAAAGCCTAAGCCATATACATCGCCTTTAAAGGCACTACGTTTACGCATACTGGTACGTAACTGCATGCCATGCATTTCGTAGTAAACCGTTAAGCTTTGAATTTTATCTGAAAGACCCGGTAGTTCGTATTCGTTACCATTTTGGTCTTCAATATCAGACTCAATACCGGTGTGACTAGCAATTAAACCAAAGCCTTCAAGAGACGGATGAAATATTTTAAATGGTAATGCCAGTGATAGCTCGTAGCCATATAAATCGCCACCGCCGCCATTTATTTTACCACTGCCAGTACCCGATGATGTTGCTGGTAATTCTCCAGTAGATGGATCTGCAACACCCGACATATCAATTGCGTAAGTACCGTCAAAAATCCACTGAGTTAAATCTTTATAGAAAAACGCAGCAGAGAAGTAACCTTCATCGCTAAAGTAATTCTCGTAAGTAAAATCGTAACCAGTTGCTTCTTTAGGCTCTAAATTTGGATTACCACCCGACACAGACCAGTAGTTACCATTTTCATCTGGCGTTTGATTATATGACGCATTAACTGATGAATTCATTTCATCTAAACGTGCACGAGAAATTGTTTTAGCAGCACCAAAGCGTATTGTTTGTTGCTCATCAATCGCAAGTGACAGGTTTAAGCTAGGTAATACGTGTGAGTAATCATGACTTATGTCTGTAGGTGATGTAACAACGACACCATCAACAGTACTAAATGCATTACCTTGTGATGATTGATCAGTTTGTACATAGCGCACGCCAACATTACCCGTTAGTGCAAGGCCGCTTACTTCAGCATTAATATTTGCTTGAACAAATGCAGAAGTAATTTCTTCTTTTACAGTCCACGATTTAGTCGCATGACTTGTATTTGTTAAGCTCTCTGCAAGTAAGTCGTAATAACCATCGTTAACTAAACCATTTACATCATAAGCAATCATGTCGCCCATGCCAATAAAGCCTAAATCAACACTTCCGTTGCGGTACTGTTCTGGCACGCTAAGCATGCCTGGGTTATCTAATGAGAAACTAGATAACGTCATGAAGTAACCTTCTGAATCTTTTGTTTTCTCACGTTCTTTGTAAGACATACCAAATTCAATAGAGCTTATGTACTCGTTTTCTAATACCTTTGAAGCGGCTATTTTTAATGTTGATAATTCATCTTCAATAGTAGGTGCATTTATAAAACCGTCTTGCGCTTGGTTTTCATATTCAGTACCAGTTAAACCGTATTTATCGTTAAGTGCAGAGCTTGCACCCCACGAAAGCGGGCCACCTAACTGAATTAAACCATAATCGCTATAATCTAAATCATGTGAAAAAGTAGCCCCAGTGTTACCACCATTAAATGTGTAACCTAAGTTATCTGCTACACCGCGAGCATCGCCACGGCCAGTGCCTGAATAGCTTTCAACACTCCAGATTTTACGCTCTACTTGTGAATAACTTGCATCAAACTCTACTGACCACGAATCGTCAATATCGTATTTAGTATTAAAACCAAAAGCTGTAAGCTCGGCTTCGCGTTCTTCATAGTCATTACGAACTACAACACGTTGACCTTGGGTTACAGCGCTTGTTATAAAGCCTGACGCTTCATCAACTACTACACTGTTTGAGTCGATACTACCTTGTCCCCACGCAAATGGAACTTCAATACCGCGTAAGATTTTTTCATCTGTAAAATCTACATATAACGCATCAAACGTCATACTTAGATTGTCTGTAGGTGCAGCTTCTAAAACAAGCATTGCCGAATCACGCTCAAGCGTTGATGAACGCACGTAAGGTTTAGCACCACCTAAAATTGAATAATCGTTACCATTTTCATTGAATTCTGGGTAACCCCACGAGTTCCAACGTTTTTCTTGATTTGGTGAACTCATCGTATTTAAAGCAAATGCAACACCAATGGTATCGTCTGCAAACTGGTCAATGTATGAAATTGTACCTCGATAGCCGTCATCATTACCGTCTGGGTTTAATTTATCAAAGCTGGTTTGCTCATACTGTCCATTTACTTGAACAACACGTTCGCCTTTACTTAAAGGACGAACTGTTTGCATATTAATTACACCTGCAATGCCTTCAGCATCGATACTTGCATTTGGCGTTTTATATACAGTTACACCGCTCATAATTTCTGATGGGTAAAGGTCAAATTCTACGCCGCGATTATCACCAATAGATACCTGTTCACGACCATTAAATGTAGTACCACTTTCGTTTTCACCAAAACCACGAATGGAGACACGACTTGCGCGACCATCTAAGCGCTGCGCTGTTAAGCCTGGTAAACGTGCGATTGATTCAGCAATTGAAGAGTCTGGTAGTTTACCAATATCTTCAGCTGATATAGATTCTACAACCTGAGTAGAGAAGCGTTTAGTGTTAATAGACTCAACCACACTGCCACGAAAGCCTTTAACTTCGATTACTTCTACATCATCTTTTTTTATTGTATCTTCTTGAGCAGCCTGTGTAGCAAAGCTCGATAAGCCTGCAGCTGTTAATGCCAAAGTTAATATACTTGGTTTGAACATAGACATAATGTTTTCCCGTTACCCATATTGTGATACCCGCGTTCAATGTTTAAGTGATAGTTAAACAAGGCGAGCTAATTTTGTTGTCAGGATGAATATTAACGCCAGATTTATTTTATTAACAACTTTATGCATACGTATTCAACAATTAAAGCGCTCTTTAATATTAACATAAAACTCTCAAGACTACTTTTAACCATATGATTTTATTAAATATAAATTAAATTAAAAACACAAAGCACACATCAATAGTTAAATCGATTCTATTGAAACTTAATGGCACCTTCATTTAAATGTAAACAAGGTGAAATTAATTAGCGCTGTTATATAAAGTTTAAATTATTCCATATTTACCAAGCATTAAATTGGTCTGACCATTTTATGTAAAGCCTGGGATATATTTCCTTTGTAGTACAGTCTGTTAGGTTTAATTTAACTAAAAAATGAATGAATAACATAATTGGTAAACATTAAACACACAAATTGAATCTCTCTAAAGCTGCGCTAAGCGCTTATTTTTAATAATTTTATTGCATTATTTTTAGTGCATACGTATGCAGACTTTTTACAGGATTAAAGGCTTCACGTATGCTTTTTGCAAATAACGTGATTAATCGTAATCACAACAAAGAATAGTCTAAATACTGTGTGGAATGACGGAGAAAAGCATGACCCAAGAGCAGTGGTATAAAGGTGCGGTTATTTATCAAGTTTATCCGCGTAGCTTTCAAGATAGCAACAACGATGGCATTGGTGATTTAAAAGGGATTATTAATCGTATTGATTACATTAAGAGCTTAGGCGTTGATGCAATTTGGATTTCACCTTTTTTCAAATCGCCAATGAAAGACTTTGGCTACGATATTAGCGACTACCGCGACATTGACCCACTTTTTGGTGACTTAAACGATTTTGATGAACTAATAAGCCAAGCTCATGATCGTAATATTAAAATAATTATAGATCAGGTATTAAGCCATACATCAGATCAACACCAGTGGTTTTTAGATAGTCGTGATAATTTAACAAACGACAAAGCTGATTGGTATGTATGGGCCGATGCTAAAGAAGATGGAACAGCTCCTAACAATTGGCTGTCTATTTTTGGTGGTGGCGCATGGCAGTGGGAACCTCGCCGTGGACAATATTATTTGCATAACTTTTTAACCGAACAACCCGATTTAAACTTTCATAATCCTGACGTAAGACAAGCTGTGCTTGATAACGTGGAGTTTTGGCTTAAAAAAGGCGTTGATGGTTTTAGACTCGATGCCATTAACTTTTGCTACCACGATGCATTACTTCGCGATAACCCTGCTAAACCAAAAGACAAACGCCAAGGTCGCGGCTTTAGCGAAGATAATCCGTATGCATTTCAATATCATTACTACAACAACACTCAGCCAGAAAACATTGAGTTTATGCAAGACATTCGCACATTACTTAATAAATACCCAGGTACTGTATCGCTCGGCGAAATCTCATCAGAGGATTCATTAGCGACTATGGCAGAATATACCCAAGGTGGCGATAAGCTGCACATGGGATATAGTTTTGAGCTATTAACAAATGATTATTCAAGTGAATATATCAGAACTACGGTTCAAACTCTTGAACAGCGTATGACTGAAGGCTGGCCGTGCTGGGCATTTAGTAACCATGACGTAGAGCGCGTAGCAAGTCGCTGGAGCGAAAATGGCGAGATAAACCCTCAACAATGTAAAATGCTAACCGCCCTACTTGCTTCTCTTCGTGGCAGTGTGTGTATGTACCAAGGTGAAGAGCTTGGTTTAGGTGAAGCATCTGTTGCCTTTGACGACTTACAAGACCCATACGGCATTACATTTTGGCCTAACTTTAAAGGGCGTGATGGCTGTAGAACGCCAATGCCTTGGGAGCACGCTGATTCACCTCATGCGGGTTTCAGTGACGTAAAACCTTGGCTACCTGTTGATGATGCACACAAACAGCAATCAGTCGCTGTGCAAACAAATAAAAGCGACTCAATTTTAAACGCCTATCGTGAGTTTATGGCGTGGCGCAAAAACCAAGCAGTGCTACTTGAAGGTGATATTGAGTTTATTGAAACGCCTGAGCCTGTACTTGCTTTTTATAGAATCCTTGGAGCGCAAAAAATGCTTTGCCTGTTTAATCTAAGTTCGCAGCAAACAGCTATTAAAATGCCAACATCAATCGTTAAAGAATATATCGAGCTTAGCCATCACAGCGCAAAGTTAAGCCAAAACACATTAACGCTTGAGCCTTATGCTTGCTTTTATGCAAAGTGTTAATAATTTGAAGTTATGCTTAGCGCTATAACTAAGAGTTACACCCCGTCCTGAAGTGAACTACCCATCGACGCCACTACGTGTCGATCAATGGGCTTCTACAGTCTAGCTTTTGAATGCTAGGCTGCTTCTTTTTTC
>NZ_WTLB01000010.1 GCF_011378855.1 Pseudoalteromonas sp. Z1A8
TCGCTACCTAAGTAGGTTGGCTGTTAGAACTCAATCTGTACGAGTGCCCACACAGATGATTGCTTTATATTGTTAAAGAACGTCTCGAGTCGCTTTAGCGTCTCAAGGGATGCGAATAATACACCCTTTATTTTTCGAGTCAACACTTAGTTTTAAACTTTCTTTTTAGAAGATTCAAAACCAAAGTTTTATTTAACTCTCTGAGGTAGTTCGTGCCTTGCTATGCTTCGGCGTTTCCCGTCTCAGTGGGGTCGCATTATAGGGAGATCCGAGCGGGGGTCAATGTTTTATTTCAGCTTTTTGACAATTAAATGAATTTAGTATGAAAGCTATACAAATAAAGGGTTGCGAGGCTTTTTGTGCCTATTAAACAACCAATGTATGAGCGACAAAACTATGTGCATACATAAAATTATACTATTTGGCTCTGTTAGGTTAAGCCAACTAAAGTTAGTCAGTTGGCTTTTGATAAAATATTGCGTATGTCGTTAATTAAAAGCTGTAATTAAAGCCTGCGTAATAGCGCCGACCCGAATAGCTCGAGTTAAGTAATCGTGCATCTGTATCATCACCTAAGCGCGTTACCGATTCCGACTTAGTTAAATTAATAACAGCAGCTGTTAAGCTTAGCCCTTCATACAAATTAACCGATGCATTAACGTCAACTTGCTCGTACGGATCTTGATATACATTTAAACCACTATTAAGGCCTAATACTGTCTCCCCTCGTTTGTTATAAGAAGCGCGCACATTAAAAGCGTCACCTTCATAATAAACAGAAGTGTTGTACTGATACTTTGCACTACCTATTAATGCCGACTGACCAAACTCTTCACCATTTACAGTTACATCTGCTTTGTTAGTTTTGTTATAGGTGTAGTTTGCGTAAAAGCCAAAACCATTATCAAAAGCATGCTGGATAAATACTTCCGCGCCTTTAGATACCGCATCGGTACCATTACCTACAGTGCTGTACGGGGCTATATTAATAATACCGGCATCCACTATGTTATTTTTACCGGCAAAACTTTGCTCTACATCTATTACCAGTGGCACAACAAAGTTATCTACTTTTTTATGAAAAAGCGCCATTCCAATAGCAGAACCCTCGCTATAATAATACTCAATAGATAAATCTGCTTGAACTGATTCAAATGGTTTCAAGTTTTTATTACCGCCACTACCGCTAAAACCAGGCAATTCATTAAATGCAGCTCTATCATCGGCCCATTCATCCGATACAAATGTAATACGCTGCTGCGCACCTAAATCGCTGTAATCAGGACGAGACATGACTTTTGCTATTGCCCCACGTATAACTAAATCGTCGGTTGCATCCCACGCTATATTAAAGCTCGGTAGTATTTGAGTGTCTTTGTTTTGCTGAGTGACTAACTGATAGTCTTCTACAAAGCGTGCGTCACCTGTTTCTGGCTCACCTGTTACATCGTTTGTGTGATCTAATTGGTAGGTATATAAGTCGGTAGATGAAGTAAATGTTTTAGTTTGCACAACACGCACGCCCAAATTACCTCTTACTTCACTAAACTCAAAATCGCCTTGAATATAAAAAGCAGATATTTTTTCTTCAATGTCGTAAACAAAGTTATCTTCAATACGTGTATAAGGAACATAGTTAGCAGTGACCATATCGCGGTATTTATCCCAATCGATACTTGGCATTTGGTTTATATTAAAACCACCAGCAATATTACTCTCACTCGTAAATACATTTTGAGCCAAAGGCATTCCACCATTCCACTGGTAGCTATCAAAACGCGTAATACCTTGCTCGCTTGCTTCCCCTGCAGCTATATCAAAATTAGGATCTAAAAAGAAGGTATTGCCAGTTTCACGATGAAGCGTGGAGTTACGGTATTTAATACCTGTTCTAATCGTTTTTAAAAAGCCCCAATCAACATAAAAATCCACATCAGCTTGGTAATAATCCTCTTCTAATTCACTACGTACAAAACTCGAATTTGATGAACCCGCATCACGACCGCCTCCAATACCATTTTGTAAGTTAGTTAATGTATTAGGGTCGATATTAAGTGATACATTATTTTGGTTCAGTGACCAGCCAGCAGTTTGAGAAGCATTTTGTAGAGTAGAGGCGTTTTCGCCGGCGTTTGAACTTTTATATGCAGCCTCCCAGCTTTCTTCTGGCCCTCCTTCTGATTTTGTATTACCCACAACAAAACGCGCTTTAAAATTATCGCCTTCATAAGTTAAATTAAAATCAAAGGTATCTGAAGTAGATTCTTCACGTACATAACTGCCGCGCATCCACGGAAACTGCATATCACTTTCAATACCGCTTGCCATCGCATCGTATTGCATACCAGTGACAATAGTGCCCGACTCATCAAGATTTACATCAGTTAAAAAATCAGAATTTAAAGACCACTCAGGTATATCAATCACAGATTCTGTTCTGTCTTGCCCGAGCGTAAAGCCAAAGTAATTAAATCCAAGTTCTAAACGATTTGTTGGTCGCCATTGCGTACTAAATTGAATTCCTTCGCGCTCACGTTTTTCGTTAAGAACTGAACCTCGCACAACTTGTGGAAACCAAACGCCATCGTAACTGTTGCCATTTGCATCATTAATAGTATCCCAGCCGTTATTGTTATCAACTGCGTTACTGTTTATATCTGTAGGTTGCCCACCGCCCGTATAGCGCCATACATTTGCATCAGTTCCGCCCGAAAGTGTTCTGTTTGTTCTTACCTGATAGGTATAGCCAACTAATACACCAAAGTTTTCGTCGTCGTTTTTCCATGAATATAAACCCGTAAACTGCGGTTCGTACTCTTTTGTAACATCAGCGTAAGTACTCTCTACATTGAATACACCTGAGTTTGCATCCATACTCAAAGGTTTTCGGCTATGCATTAATACAGTACCACCAACCCCACCTTCATCTAAGCGTGCCTCTGGCGACTTATAAACTTCTACACTTTCAATCATCGAAGACGGTAACAAAGCATAATCAAATGAACGCGAAGGTTCACCCGGGGAAGACGCAATAAAATTACCATTAAGCTGTGTAAAAGTAAGTTCTGATGATAAACCACGAATACTGACTGACGAACCTTCCCCACCATCACGCTCAATTACCACACCGGGTACACGCTGAAGAGAGTCTGCTACATTTTTATCAGGGAATTTTCCAATATCTTCAGCGGTAATTGCATCAACCACAGAGCCTGACATACGTTTTACATCTAAGTTTTCGGCCATGCTTGAACGGATACCACGTACTTCTATTACTTCTATATCTTTTGTATGCTGCGAGCTTTCGTTTTCTTGCGCTGCAAAAGCGTACGTAGAACCCAAAGCAGAAAAAATTGATACATAAAGTGACGACTTACACAATTTTGAAAAAGGAAAAGAGTTTATACTTGTTGCTATCATGTGAGAGGCTGTTCCATTTAAATCTGCTCGTAAAGCTAAAGCGAGAAGTTAGTCCTTTTACGCAAATTATTTACGTAATGGCAAAAATTGCAGCCAATTTTACACAGCCAAACTTAACCGTTTGTTAACCAACAATATTAAATTAAATAAATGTCTCATTTAATAGTATAAATACCCATCAAATAAAAGTTAAAACCTTACATATACAATATCTAATCGGACGCTAAAAGAGTGTAATGCCTTAATTTGTTGTAGCTGATCTTAGCTTCTCTTCCTATGTTCGCATTTACACTGGCTATAAAACATTTGCTGAAAAGCCAAAAATAGTAATGTCGCTACTATAACTATAACTATAACTATAACTATAACTATAACTATAATCATATTCAGTTTGCCCGAATACAAACTCTCCTGCGGTCACTTTTTTACAAAAATAACGAAAAGCGGATGCACCAGTGCCGGTTTTCAAAGCGCTTTGTACGGCTTAGTAACGTAATTACAGTGCACAAATCATAAGAGTGTAAAAACAAAGGGGTATTATTAGGTGTGGTAGTCAGCAGCTTACATTTTAAAACAAAGCTGCCGGATGATAATTAAAAAGTTGAAGACTTTAAAGAGTAAATGACTTTTCAAGCGTAGTAATAACGTCTGAAAGCTCAAGCAATGTCGGCTTTCCACCGTGATAGTTAGTATCTATATGGTAACTATTGCCAACCCAGAAAGGTGCTTTAGTTGAGTTATGTCCATGTATTGAAAAGTCGACTCCATGACTTTCAACTACCTTATTTTGTTTAACTACTTCGCGATCCCACAATAAAGATTGCACAATCACTGATTTATCATCAGGGTAATTTGCCCAATTCCACGATTGCGGAAATGTATGAGACAACCCAATTTTATAACCACGATACTCAAGTACTATCGAAAGAGGTTTAGTTAGTAACTCATCACACATAACATCGAGCTTTTCACTCGATACATACTTATGCCAATTGCCACCATTGTCCGTCCATAATTTAAAAGCCGCTTTATCATTACTTAATAATGACTCCAACATTAAATGCTCATGATTACCTAATATCAAATATGCCTTAATTTCGTGTAAGTACGTAAATAAATCATATGTTTTATCCCCACGATCAATAAAATCACCTAAACAAAATAAAGTGTCGCTTTGCGGGTTAAAATTTACGTTATTAAGTGCGCTTTTTAACGCTGGTAAATCACCATCAAGATCGCCAATTACAAATACTCGGCACTTATCATTTATGAATACGGCTTGTTTTGAAGATACAGCCTGAATAGCGTTAACACCTATATGCAAAATAGACTCCTATATAATGCAATCTAAAACTTAGATTAATACTTGAGTTTTTAAAGCTTTAAGGTAACACAATATTATCGATAATTAATGAAGGTTATAAAATTTGATTGAAACTAAAAATGCATGACAGCGGACTTTAGCTACAAGCTAATTGAGCTTTGTTGAGTAATATTTTTAGCTTATAGTAAGAAGTTAACTGCTAATACCTAGGCAAGCTATTAGCTAGTTAACAGCACATATTTATCAGCCAGTTCATCTAAGCTTTCACGCTTATTGGGATCGGGCTTTATGCAGTCAATAGGGCAAACACTTACACAAGTAGGTTTATCGTAATGCCCTACACACTCAGTACATTTACTAGCATCAATTTGATATATTTTAGCTCCCATATAAATAGCCTCATTAGGGCATTCAGGATCGCACATGTCGCAGTTAATGCACTTACTATTTATGAGTAAAGCCACTTATAAGCCTCTTAAATTAAAATCATTATTAAACATATAGATAGCGTTAAATGAAATGTTTTTTGACTACTTTTAATACAAGCCCAGTTCAATAATAAACCTTTATTTTTCTTTAAATCGTAGCACACATTCGTAACACACCATTTTATTTTTAGGTGTAAATTGCAGCCACGAATTATGCCTATTTTTCTCTGTTGCTTTGTTGATCTCAATCAATAAAAATCGCCGCAAGGCCTTTATTTATATAGGTTATTACAAAGTGAAGCACTCTTTATCAACGCTTACCAAAGTTCAATACACGAAAGCAAAACTAGAATGGAACCAGCTCAAACCTCCATTTTCTATGCAGCACATAAATCGGTGTGCTACGCTGGCTCAAAACATCATATTTTTTGAAGAAAAAAGTGCAGATAAACAAGCCCTTAGACCTAATCGGACTAAAAGATTATCGAAATACGAAGCACAACACCATATTCGACTAATTTTCACCAAATCTGGTACAGCCATTTTCTATTCCAATTTCCCTAAATCATCTGGCATAGCGAATACTAAATTGGGTGAAGCACCTGAATTAACAATAGCAAAAGCACGTAAGCTTACTGATCAAATGAAGTATGGCGTTTTAAATAATCATAATATTAAAACAGTGTTTGATGCTTATGAACAAAGCTTGATAGAGCGCCATAACACCGCACCTACCAAATTTGCAGCTTCATCGCTCAGAACATATCAATGCAGAATAAAAAAACTCAGGCATCACTTCCCGCTTAAGAGAGCGTTCCAGTCTCTTACAGCTGGAGAGTTAGAAAAGATTGTAGATATAATTATCAAGGCAGAGTCCAATAACCAAGCAATCGAACTTTTTGCACAAATTAGAAGAGTATGGCGATTTGCCAAAAACAAATTTAACTCAGGTAAAAACCCAGCTGCTGATATCGATGACTTTTACGTATCTGACCGTGTAGAAAGCCCTCGTCCTTGCCAAGTTTATACAGACTTAGATTCGATAGCTGAATTATGGATAAATCTAGCATCGGCCCCAAATGTACATCAAAAAAATGCTGCTCGATTTATGATATTAACAGGCATACGCCCTATCAACATTCCACAAATGAAGTGGGGCTGGCTCAATAGTATCGATTTCCCAACCTTAATTACCTTTCCGGCATCTGTTGTCGGAGTTCGTGGAGAAATGAAAAACCAAAAAGAATATAAGCTGCCATTAACCAAGGCCATGCGCGCCATTATTTTAGAGCAGAGAGCCTGGATGGAAAATGCATTACCCAACTGTAACCCTGATCATATATTTCTTCAGCCTCGCGATCTTAACAAACCATTTGCTAAAAGGTCGCTGGATAAAATCATTAAAGATTACTCACCTGTTGATGCAGTAAAAGGAGATAAAAGAAATATTGTAATGAAAGGATCTGCAGGTGCATTTTGCACAATGTGCCGAAGCTTTTTTAAATCCAACGCAAAAGCGATTATGGTTGCCAACGGCTATCATTTTAAACACGCAGAGGAACTCACCAGACTCGCGCTTCATCACCTCAGAAAAGAGGACGATCCAAACGGCTTGAATTATGATAAATCTGAAGAGCTATTTGGCACTTCAACAAAGCTAAAATTTAATGTATTCAAAATTCATGAAGCCAGTATTTTAAAAAGAGCGAAAGAGCTTGAAAATCAGCAGTTAAGACTTACAGGAATGCAGAGTAAACAGGCTAGCAATCTAGAAGAAAACAACCAAAAGAAAGCCCTGAGAGATAGGATTAAAGCACATCTAGTTTACAAGCGCGGTTATGTAAACTTCATTAATCAGCCACTTGGTGATACGGGCAGAGTAACAAAAGATTTGATCTTAACCGAAGAAGGAAGAGCTGTCGTTGAGAAATATTTAAATGACCAAGAGGGTAAAGAAAAAATTAATTAAAAAAAGTTTAATTTCGACTTACCAAAGTTTTTGTAAAAAAAATTATTTTCATATCATTGCCTTATTAGAGCGATACCTCATCAGTTATTTGATGATTTTAACTTTTTTAAGGCTTATGTATTAATGGCAACACCAGTATTAAATTCAATAAAAGCATGTGAGGTCACGATTGAAAGTCGTGATCTTTGCATGGCTGAATTTAATGCATTTAAGCCACCGTACAATGACGAGTCAATGGAAGAGCTAGCCAGTCTTGCGACTATTATATTATCGCAGGATAAAGGAAGAAGGCTTTCAAAATATCAGCTTAAAGATCAAATAAGAATTGTGTTCCAGCATGATGGCATTATTAAATTTTTTACTCATTTTAAAAAAGTACATGGCATAAAAAACACAAAGATTGGTGATTCAAATAATATGAGTTTTTCAGCAGCGAAATTAAAAGCGGCCGAAATATACAAAAAGAACACCTCTAATTACACATTCGAATTTGTAGTGAATAAACAAATAGAAAACTTTCAGGCAATTAATAAACATAGCCCTAGCAAGTTAGCTAGCACCACAGTAACCACATATACCTCTTACCTTAATGCAATTCAAAATGCATTTGGTAAAAATACGTTATTTCAGACTATTACGCCTGAGATAATAGAAGCAACGCTTGACCAACTACTAACAGAGAAAAGTGGCCCGCATGTGGCTAAGCTATTCGAGCAAATGAAAAAGCTGTGGGTGTTTGCGAAAAATAAATATAATAATGGCTATAATCCATTCCTAGAAGTAGATAAAAATTATATATCTTCTCGAACGGCGAAGCCTATTCCTTGTAAGGCATATACTGATATATCTCTAATTTCTCAGCTATACATAAACCTAAAAACAGCTAAAAATAATACATTAATAAATGCCGTACTACTGATGATGTTTACTGGGCTAAGGCCCATAAATATTTGTAATCTGCGTCTGTCGTATATAGATGATTTAGATAACCCTAAATTTTTAACGTTTCCTGAAACAACCCATACCACTCGCGGTGCTATGAAAAACCAAAAAGAGTTTAAAATACAACTCACACCCGAGATGAAAAAAGCAATACAGCAAGAGTTAAAATTAAACCCAGACATAGACCGCACCTACTTATTTTGCAAGGTTAAAGACCACTCAAAACCCATTAGTAAAGAGAGTTTAAACCGAACTCTTAAATATCATGCGCCAAAAGACATGGTAGCGGCCCCGCGAGATAACATAAATATAAAAGGCTCAGCCGGAGCATTTCCAACACTACTTCGCAGCTTCTTAAAGTCACATATGAAAGAAGTGCTAACTAAAAAAATTGGGTCATCAACAATTGCTGAAATTGAGTCTAAAAAAATGCTTCATCACTCAGTATCAGATCACGATCCGATGAGTAAACATTATGACCACTCGAATAAAATATATAACACTGATATTAGGGCACTTTATAAAAACTTTTCCCTATTTGAGAAAGAAATACTTAAAGAAGTAAAAATACAGAATAAAACAAGAAAAAGAACAACACAAAATTCATTTTTTAAATTTGATTATTCAAATAAATTTATCGTCAAAGTAAAAAGTACACTAAGTGCTTATTCAAGCATTTGGAGTGGTATGATTAAGCAATCACTAAAGCTTAAAAGGAGCCGCCCTTTGCAAATATTAGAGTAGCGCTTATATATAGCTGTACAGCGTTGTCGTTATTTACAAAACCTATAAAGAGCTTTTACTAGGTGGTGCAGATTGATTTCTTATAAAAGCAGGGATATCAAAAATATCAGATGCTTTTGGTTTAGTGGCGACTACTTTAGAGTTTGACTCATTTTTAGTGTCATCAAGTATCATTTTTGAACTCGCGCCCGTAGCAATAACCAGTAGCTCATAATTGGTTGCTAAGTTTTCAATTTTTGAAACACCACAAATAACCAATGCGTTTGGGCTTACCTGCTGGCGTACTGTATCGGTAATGAGATTATAACTACCTAGTGAAATTTCTTCCTTACAATTTACTTGTATTATCACCCCCGTACTTGATGACATATCAACTTGATTAACCAGTGGGTTATTGAGTGCACCATCAAGTGCAATAGTAAGCTCGCTTTCTTCATCGCATTTACCAACACCTAGTACAGCATCTCCCTGGCAATCCATAATTTTAGCAAAGTCATTTAAATCAACGTTTATTAGGCCTTGAAAGCAAAGCATATCGATGAGTGATTTTATCAGTGAGTGGAGTATTTGGTTGCTATGCTTAAAGGCGTCAAATAACCCTATATCGTTGCCTAGCACTTCAATAAGTTGATCGTTAGGGAGCGTAATAACCGCATTAGCATGCTCTTTGAGTTCATTTAGGCCTGCTTGCGCTATATTGCTTCTAAACTGCCCTTCACTACTAAATGGCAATGTAGCAACAAATATAATGGGCTTACCTTGCTCACTAGCAAGTTGTGCAATATACGGGCTAGCGCCAGTCCCTGTACCGCCACCCAACCCTGTTGCACAAAGTATTATATCGCAGCCATTAATAAGCGTTAAAAGCTGCTCTTTACTTTCTTCCGCAGCTTGCAGTCCAACTTTGGGATCTGCCCCTGCACCATACCCATGAGTGAGCTCTGCACCTATCAGTACTGCTTCATCACTCTGTGTATGTTCAAGTACCACTTTGTCGGTATTAACGCTATACAAGTGCGCCTGCTCAGACTCGCGCTGTTCAAAAATACTGTTAAGCGTATTACAGCCACACCCACCAATACCAAATACACCAATCGATAAACCATCATTTTGCTGAATTAATTGAAACATAACTACTCCTTAACTTTTAAAGGAGCATAACAAACAGGTGCGTCAATTTTTGACGCACCTAAACAAGTTGGAGTTATTTATAGATGTTAGCGGCCGCTTTAAGCTTTGTAGTGATTCTTTGCCGCAACTTTTCAGGTTTAATAACCTCAAGCCAATGGATACATTTAAATAGCTCATCGGTTAGTTGTTCAGTATCAATAGTTTGGTAGGTAAGTAATACGCTTTTTTCATCAATACTTTGCTTGTCAGTCAGATCACCAAGCTCAATAAACCCTTGATTAACAGCAGAGTGACTAGGCACTTTCACAACTAACTCAATCGCTTCTTGCGACATACCTTTGTTAATCGCACTACGTAACGACTTTAATTGCTCAGTGCTTGGCTCTCGTCGTGTTTTTTGCAAAATGTGTACATTGCGAATGCGGTAAACCGGCATTTGATAACACTTGTCATGAAGCTCTCCCACCATAAACTGAGCCATTAACACACCGCCTTGCTCAACTAAGTTGTAAAAACTTAACTCCGCAAATTTTAGCCAATGAGCCTCATCATAAAGTACTCTATAAAGCTCAGCGCTTACTGCACGCTTATGCATAATCGCATGCTCAATTTGCTCAACTAACTGAGTATCAACATTCACTTTTAACGACGGTTTTGGCAGGGTTGAAAGCCACTCAGGCATATGGCCATTATAACGTTTAAGCGCCTGCTCTGCTTTAATATGTACCGACTGTTTAACATCACTGGGTACAGATTGCGGTAGTAATTGCTCCAACAACAAATAATGCTCTGCCACTTCGCTGCTCATTACTTTTGAGTTACCACCTCTCCACTGCGCATTGATAGACCAGCCATAGGGTTTACTGCGCGTGTCTTTTTCAAGACCGAAGCAGCCTTGCTCGTATAGTGATTGAAGATCTCGTTGAAGCATGCGGGTTGATAAAACAATACCGCGATCAACCAGCTTTTGCTGAAGTTGAAGGATCGAGATAGAGCTAGGCGCTATTGGCACAAGCTCTAAAATTGATAAATGGCGGTGTGAGATCATTATATTAAGTGGTGTGGAGTCATTTTTGAATTACTCTAAAGTGCTCTTGGATACTTCGTCCAAATTTTATGTCAGCAGATAAAGCGATGCGGTACCCTCGTAAATAATGTTTATCTAACTTTGATCGATCTTTTAAAGGGACTGTTATGAGCTTTTTTTTCATAACTTCAACCGCATCCCATGCAGAAATATCAACTTCAAGAGAGGCTATTATTACTTGGTTTCCAGGACTCCCCGTAATACCAAGTATTAACGTCGGAGACAGTTTTTTATCTTTAATCCAAGTACCTAGATATTTATCATTTCCTAATTGCCAGTATTTTTCTACTCTTTCAACGATTGCAGCATCACTAGGTGGCTCTACTAAATTATACCCAACTCTATCACCTAACGTTTTATCTGTGACCTTAACTAATATAATTGACTCTGTATTCCCTTTAAACAAATCGCCATATCCTAAAGGTTGCTGCTCAAGCCTAGTAACGTATTTTTCTGGCACACCCAAAGGGCGAAAACTGTACTTAGAAGACTCTTTTCGCATATTAAATTCAGGCTGGTGAGTAGAAATTAATGCTTCTTCAACAGCAATTGCTGTTTGTTCATTTTCATACGGGCCTGCTATTTCGAGCTTATAGCTTGCATCTTTCAGCCAATTCTCAAGTTCACTGTTATGTGTCTTTTTTTGGTGCGATGAGGCTCGTGTAGCAGACTTTCCCCTCCCCGCATATTTAATTTTGGAAGTCTTTGGGTCTCTGTATATATAGACATACTGTTCATTAACTTTCATAGATATCCTTTTAAGAATTAAAGCTTTTAACTGTTTTTAAGTTATAAGCTGTGAGAAGTCCACTATTCTGTATCGAAAATTAGGTGTAACTAATTCTAAAAACTAAATAACAAACCCAATCTTCTGCTTTCCGCATTCTTTTAGATCGTTTTGTTCTCGTAAAATCGATAACATTCGCTCTTGAGTCATTCGTTTTTTTGAAAACCTCATTTGCCTTTTTACAATCGCAAAGTCACCTGGTGTGAGCTTTGTAAGCTTGAATAACTCATGCATTAAGTGCTTATTTAACACTCCTGGGCCTAATGTATCTTTAAATAATTGCTTAGCCTGAACCGAGGTTAAATAGGTTAAATTTAAATTAAAATCAAATCGCCTCATTACCGCTTTATCTAAATTTTTAGCAAAGTTAGTTGCTGCAAAAAGTGGGAGTTGAAATTGCTCCATATGGCATAGTAATTCATTAACTGTTTGCACTTCCCAATTTGCCGTCGCTTGTTCGCGGCTACATAGCAAGCTATCCGCCTCATCAATAAATATTGCACTTCCTTCTTGTGTAGCTTGTTTAAATAATTGAGCAATATTTTGCTCACTTTCGCCAACCCACTTGCTTAATAAGTCAGATGCTTTAAAAGATATAAGTTTAAAATCAGCTTTTTCGCATAAGTAATTTACAAAAGCTGTTTTACCGGTGCCTGGCGGGCCCGTTAGCAGAGTTCGTGAACTCGAATATTCAATTACAGCCTCTTCAACCTGTTCGAGTGATGCATACTCAGACTCTATATTCACCATTTTAGGATTAAATTTTTGCGCTGCTTGATAAATTAATTCGTGAGCCGAAAAGCCGCATGCAGTTAAAGTATCTTGAATATTCTCTTCTATGCAGTCACGCGCGGTTTGTGCTTTAAATCCGCATAACCTAGCTACATGAACAGCTTTAGCAATATGAGCTGGCAGTAAGTTTTGTTGAGTAGCTAATTTACTTATAAAACTGTTACCAACACTCAAACCTTTAACATATTTGCCAATCATTTTTTCTTTAGTTGTTTTGTTTAGCTCAGGAATTTCGTAAACAATATTAAATCGCCTAATAACGCTCTGTGGTAACTCTTCTAGATGATTAGTGATCCAAATACTCACAACAGGGTGATTTTCAATATAAGTATGAAGTAACTCCTTTGAGAAGCTTTTAGAGAATAAATCACGCTCAAAAATGTTTTCACACTCATCCAATAACAACATTGTTTTTTTACGCTTACCTACCAACTTACTCACCACATTAAAGTGCTCTAAACGCAGCTCAGAACTTGCACTTCGGCTATCGAGCTCGTTTGTTGGGTTTATTAAGTTACTACCTTTAGCTTGCACCTTTAGCAACTGCGAGTTACACATTTGCGCTAAATATTTCGCCAATGAAGTTTTACCCGAACCTGGCACACCATAAAATAAAATACTCAATGGTTGCCCTCCGCTCTTTGTTGCGTTTTGCGTAGCTTTAAGCAAAGTATTTAAATCTAAGTGAGATAAATCAGCAGAGCTAAGTTCAGAAGCTTCACAAGGGGTAACCAAGTTAGATAAAATATCACTTTCACTATTTAATTTACCCTCGAGAAGGCTTTTAGCAATTGCGTTTGGTAATATTAAAAACTCATCTTCCCCAGCAAATATCTCCATATCCATTGAATACATGCCAGATTCAATAATTAAACTTATTTGTTTGTTGAGTAGTGCTTCATCAATATCAAGCACATTAGCTATTTTTTCTAAAATAACGCTCGCGTAATCGTCACGTAAGTATTCAACAAGTTCGCGTAATGGTTTACTGAGCGTCATACAGCACGAAAAAATAACTAATGGAGTAACCATTTTTGGCAAATCAAACGCTGTACAAAATATATGCACATTTTTTTGTAACGTTTTAGATATTGTGTTTATTGCTAAATGATCTAATCGGGCTATCAAATCATCAACATCTAAGCCCTGTAAATTTGTATAACTAAAACCAGAAATGTTACATAAAGCCTTTTTAAATAGCTTATCGTGCCAAAGTTCTTCTGTGTCGAACTCTTCTAATAATTCAGTGGTAAAGTGTGCCACAATACGTTTTAATTGAGGGGTTGTGTTCATGCTATGTACCTAATAGTTAGTGGGTTTAAAGAGCATATTACTAACTAAAAACTGTGAGCGTACCTAAAGTGAAAATTTGAAAAGCAACATAAGTTACTGAAACTTAAAGCCAAATTACAAAAAAAATATTTTCAGTAATTCATTTTTTACTTTTTATTTTAACCTTTATTTTTCAATCAGTTACAATGGTAAAAAAACAATTAAAGTTTATTTGGACCTTTATGAAAAACAATGATTTGAATCTAGGGTCGTACAACAACCCAATAATCCTGAAAAATAAGCATCAAGATATCGAATCTGAAAAGTACATCTCCCGGCACTCTAGTGATGGCGTGTATGTGCATAGGCCATTATTACAGCTACACACTGGTAATAATCATGAAATAGATGAGGATGATTCAAGTTTTGGGATGTTCGCTTTTCATAAACTTGCAACTCAGGAAAACTGTTATATAAAAAATGTTATCAGCAATCCATATTTACAACCTTTAGAAATGAAGGTTGCAATTGCACTTTTTAATATTTCTGAAGATGATCTAGAAGATGATAAGTTTGTTTACATTTGTACCAGTAAAAAAATAAATATTGATAATTATGGTGATGATGAAGGTTGTATTTGGATGGAAAATTATAAAAGTGAAAGTTTTTTTTCTGGGATTAATCAAACATCACTTTTTAAAAAACTTGAAAAGGCATTTAACATAAGGGTGAGCAACGAAAAACTTAATAAAATACTAATAAGGTTAGATAGTTTTCACTATATCAATGTCACACCGGTTACATTCGAAAACTCCAAGCTTGGTATTAGTCAAAAGCATAATAAAAACCAACGCGCTTATTTAAAAATAATACAAATAAATGAGCTGATGGACTGCAAGAATCTAACAAATATATGGCTTGTAAAAAACTAAAATACAAATTTTGAGCCCGATTTAAAAACCGAGCTCTACTTGTTCTACGTCATGCTTATTCAAAACCACATTCAGAAAGCTTAATTTTTACTGTTACAGACTGGCTGCCATCACAAACAGTGGGTAAATCAGTTTTTATTTGATACTGCTTTGACGCGCTGTGTAAACTCCACTTATCTTCGTGCGGGACCTTTTTAGTTTTAATGGCTCCACTCATAAAGCGATCTAAAGAACGGTTAAAGCCACGTTTAACGCCTTGCTCAAAAGCTTCAGCAATCAATGTATTTATTGAATCATCTACAGCTTTATTTTCTGAACTTTCACTATCAACATCTTGGCCCATAGCACATTTAATTTTTTCTATTAAGTCTTCCATCCTTGCAGTAGGTGTATCGCCTATTGAGTCTAGTTCTGTTTCGTCTTCAATGCGCCCAATCCACTTATTCATACTCTCAGAGCGAATACTCACATCTCTATTTTTATAAGTCATTACTGTTATCCTTTTACTCTATTAATTTTAAAACTCTGCGCTTGCTCAAATATTTCTTTGTACACTTCATCGCGGCTGATTGGTGGGTATTTAAATTTAGCGAGTATTAAAATCAGCTCTACTTTAAGTGATGATTTAATATCGTCGCGGTGATTCCAATCAACAAATTTAACTTTGTCGTCTACAATTACTTTTACCGCTTGAGCGAGCTCAATGAGCTTATCTTCGGGGTAGTCAAAGTCGTATTTAACGGCGAGTGCTTTTAACGCGTCGTAAAAGCCTTTTTCTTCAATATCAATGCCTAGCTCATCGCCGGCGTTCATTTCGTCGCGTACGCTGTAAATCATATCAACCATGCTTTCTGAAAAGTCATCAAGTACGCTACTTACCAGTACATCATCTTCTTTGCGTTCGTTGTAGCGCTGTACTAGCGATTCAAAGCGTTTAGTAAAGTCGATACCTTGGGTTTGGTTTACTTTTTTAAGCTCGCCAATGGCTTTGGCTAACATTTGTTGCAGTATTTTAATTTTGGTATTGGGGAGTTTTATTTTTTCTATTTTAGCGATGTAGTCGTCATTAAAAATGTCGATTTCGCCGCCGTCTTCATTACCTAGCTTAAATATTTCCTCAACGCCGTCGCTTTGTAGGGCCTCGGCTATCATTTCACGTACTTTGGCGTTCATTTGCGCGCTATCGGGCGCTTCGCCTTTAGTTAGCTTGTAAATAATAGAGCGAACGGCAAGGTAAAAGTGAATGTGGTTACGCTCGTTTTCGTTTATTTTTTCACTGCCACAACATACATCGTAAGCGGCTTTTAAACGCTTTACTAAATCCATAAAGCGCTTTTGGCGTTTTTCGGTAATTAGCGCAAACTCAGCGGCGTGGTTTAAACAGTTTAATTGGGCAACGGCTTCGCCTGTAAAGTAAGGGCTGCTGTCAAATTTATGAAATAACTCGGCGAGCAACGCTAAGTGGTTTTTTACTTCAATAACCGAGGCGGTAATGTCTTCAAAATTGGTTTCGTCTGTTTTTGAGTACTGCGCTAGGGCTTTATTCATTTCAGATTTAATACCAATGTAATCGACTACTAAGCCTTTATTTTTACCTTCAAACTGGCGATTAACCCGCGAAATAGTTTGTATTAAACTGTGCTTTTGCAGTGGCTTATCAATGTACATGGTGTCTAAAAATGGCACGTCAAAACCGGTTAGCCACATGTCTACCACTATGGCTATTTTAAAGTTTGAATGTTTGTTTTTAAATTGCTTATCAAGCTCTTTACGCTCGTCTTTACTGCCAAGTAAATTATATAAGCGTGCGACGTCGTCTTTGCCACGCGTCATCACCATTTTTACTTTTTCAGAAGGGGCTGCAATACGGCCTTCGCTAATAGCACGCTTTCGCTCGGTATCCGATAAGTTTTGAGCATTGTCCTGCTTGTTTAAAGAGTCGACTACATCAAACCAATCTGGGCGTAATTCTTCTAATTCTTGATACAACTGATAAGCAATCCCGCGCGAGCTACACACAAACATTGCCTTACCTGCAACCGTTGAGCATTCATCAACACGTTTTTCGTAGTGCTGTACAAAATCTTTTGCTAACACTTTAATGCGATCAGGGTCGCCTAAAATGCTATTCATGTTAGCGGTGGCTTTTTTGCTGTCTTCTATTTGCAGCTCGTTACTGCCTGCATCGGCGCATTCTTTGTAATAGGCTTCAATTTCGGCCAGCTTGCTGTTGTTTAAACACACTTTGGCCGCGCGGCCTTCGTACACAATGCGTACGGTTATTTCATCTTTGACCGACTCAGTCATAGTGTACGAGTCAACTACTTCACCAAACACATCTAGCGTGGCGTCAACAGGCGTGCCCGTAAAACCAACATAAGTAGCGTTTGGCAGTGAGTCGTGCAGGTATTTTGCAAAGCCAAAGGTTTTTTTCACGCCTTTTTCGGTAATGGTAATTTTTTGATCAAGATTTACTTGGCTGCGATGCGCCTCATCAGATATACAAATAACGTTAGCGCGCTCAGTTAAAAGCGCAGTGTCTTCGGTAAATTTATGAATAGTCGTTAAAAATACACCGCCACTGTTACGGCCCGCTAGTAACTCGCGTAAGTGAGTACGGCTGGTGACTGTTTTTACCGTGTCATCGCCAATGTAGGTTTTAGCATTACCAAATTGCTGCGAAAGTTGATCGTCTAAATCAGTTCGGTCGGTAATTAAAATAATGGTCGGGCTTTTAAGTTCAACGCTTTTCATCAACAAGCGTGTTAAAAATTGCATGGTATAGCTTTTACCGCAACCCGTTGCGCCAAAGTACGTACCGCCTTTACCATCGCCTTGTGGCTTTAAATGCCGTTTTATATTTTCGAACAACTTATTAGCCGCATAATATTGCGGGTAACGCGGCACAATTTTTATCTCTTTTTTGCCCGCGTTTTTATTATCAGAATCAGGGAAGAATACAAAATTGCGCATTACATCGCGCAGGCGCGCTTTATCAAACAAGCCCTGCAATAAGGTATGTAATGAATTTATGCCCTCTTGTGCAGTTAGCTCTTGCCCCGTTACTTTGCCCCACGAGTAAAAAAACTGATACGGCGCAAATAAGTTACCCATTTTATTATTTACGCCATCGCTTATAACGCACAAGGTATTAAATACAAATAACTGCGGAATAGCGCGCCTGTAGCGTACCGTTAACTGCTCAAAGGCTTCAAAAATAGGGGCTTGCTCGCGTATCGCACTTTTAAATTCAAACACCACCAGCGGCAAACCATTTATGTATAAAATGCCATCGGGAATGCGCATTTCAATATTGTCGTAACTTGTGGGGCTTTCTATTTCTAACTGGGTAACAAACCTGTAAATGTTGTCGTCTTGCAGGTAAGTAACGCTCGCTTCACTTACTGTATCTAAAGCAGCTTCAGCCATCGCACGGCCTGCTACTAAGCTACTTTTAATACCTTGCTCAACGTTGTCGTAGTCAAGTAACTGAACATACAAGTCTTTTTGCGTTGCGCTACCTGCTACTCTGCCACGCTCGCGTGTATGTACTTCTCGTTTAAGTAAAAAGCCATCACTTAGCCAGTTACAAAAGGTTTTATTACTTTCGTATAAATCACTAGCAGGGAGTTTTTCGAGCTTTGCAATAATTGAGTCTACTTCACCGGTAGTAATATTATTTTTAGCGTAACGCTTGGTTAAAAATGCACGTAAGTCGTCTTTAATTAATACGTCGCTATTACTACGGGTGAGCTGCCCGCCCAATAAATGCGGGTAGCCTTGCTCGCCTAATAGCTCAACTACCGCTTGTTCTAATTTGGCTTCAGTAAATTTCATCTATTTAGCACCGTCCGCTGGTTTATTCATGTTAGTTATTATTTTTTATAACGTTTATTCTTAGCTACAATGCGGGAAGTATTCTCGCAACAACTTCAGCATATTTCGTTTTTGCTTAAACTTCTTAGCCAATGTAGTAATCATTTCATATAATAGCGTGCAGTCGGCATTTTTGTCTTTTAAGCTTTTTTCTATTTTAATTAATAAATTAGTTGCTTCACGATAAGCATCATTATTGGTTTGTCCAATTATGTTGCTAAGTGATTTGTGGTACAAGTCAATCGACTCGTGTGGATATTGCGCCATAATTAAACCAGCCAACGTTATCAATTGACTCGACTTAACCTCATGTTTTGCAGCCCATGAACGTGCTTTTTCAATGTCATTTTGATCAATATAAAAATCAAGTAATTCACTCGGGTAATTAGTAAAGCGATAAGCCCCTTGGTTTGATTTAGCCGCTTGTTCTGACAAAGAAAGCAATAGCTGCTCTACCTTTTGCGTAAACTGCGCATCAATTATGCCGGTTTTTTGTTGCAATGCGTGTAAATCTTTAAAGCCATTAAAACTCGGGTTATCTACAAATAACTGCCACGCAATTACCCATGCGGCTTTAAATTCTGATAACTCAAGGCGAAGTTCTATTTCATCGCGTTTACATGCAAGCACTTCATGCGGCTTACTTGCCCGTTGATACGCTTGCTTTAAATAATACTCGGCATCTAACAGCTCATTACGGTCTTTGCAAAGTGCAGCTATTTTTAAATAATCAGCTGAATCATGGGCTGTTAGTTTAATTAAACGCAATTGTGCTTGCCAATCATCCTGCCCTTGCGCTTGTTTTATTAATATCGACGTAAGGCGTGTAAGCGCGCTTTTTTGCTTCCAATCACTAAAGTCAACGCCCGCGTACAGTCGCTTATCTATTGCAGTTGTACACAGTGCTAAAAACAAGGTATTTACACTGGGTGTTATGTCAAAGTCATGCGGTACACTCGGGAATACATCGTATTTGTAATCTTCAAAATGCTCAAAAATCCACTGCGCTTTTTGCTCATCAGACCAAGGCAGTTGATTAAAAAGCTCGGTCAGGTTTTGGTTAAGCTGCCCTTCTAAATCAAAGCGAAAGCCGCCGGAGTCATCAATTTCTTCAAGTACGGTGTTCAAACGCACCAAGGCTTTAAAATTCAACTGCCATTGCTGATCAACGGGCAGTTTTTCTATCGCAGGAAATATCATTTCAAACAGTGAGTCAGCATCAGCAAAATAGCTACGTACTTCATTCCAGCCCCATACTGATTTTTTAGGCAAAGCTTTAGTGATAAGTTTACTTAGCTCACCTGTACTCATGGCTTGCTTGTTGTTTGACATCATAAATACCCATTTATCGTATTCATGCTCTGACTCATCTAAAAAACCCATGATTATATCGGTAAGTTCATTAGCCGGTTTATCTAAAAACCACGCCATTAATGCCCCGCGTTCGTTGCCTTGTGTTGTAGCATCGGCGTTTGCCTTGGCTAATTCAGTAGCAGATAAACTGTTTACTTTGAGCGCCACGGCAATAGCATGTTTACATACCTCTTGATAATCGGCTGCGGGGCACGTACAGCTTGCCACGCATTGCGCACCTGCACTATTTTCTAAAGTGACTTTGTATTTATGCTGCCCCATCACGTTCGCCATTGCTTGATCACCCACAATAAGTAACTTATTCACATTATTAGATGCGTACAAACCATAACCCAAATCGTAAGTTTTGCTGGCCACGCGTTGCTCTATTTTATTTAAATCAAACATACTAATTCTTATTCACTCATTGTGTTAATTGGCAAAGCATGTGGTTAAAAAGCACGTAAGTCTTCTTTAATTAATACATCGCTATTATTGCGGTTTAGCTGCCCGCCTAATAAATGCGGGTAGCCTTGTTCGGCTAATAACTCAACCACCGCTTGTTCTAATTTGGCTTCAGTCAATTTCATCAAACAACCTTATTCTTGTTATTTTAAATGGTTAAGTGCTCAGCTTATGTATTAATCGGCTATTTCTTCATCAATGGCAACATCGGGTATTTGTAATTCGCCAGAGATGAGTTTGGGTAACAAAGTGTCTCGGAGTTTAGTTAAAGTTCTATTTTCATCTATTAAACGATCTATTTTTTCATAAAGTGGTGTACTTACCTCAAGAAAAGCAGAAAGTACTACGGTATCAGGTAATGCTAGCCAGTATTCTGGTACGGCCTCTTTTTTCAAATGTAGCACTGTTGTACCGGATGTGTAAGAACGAGAGTAATTTTGAAATGCATCAGTTTTCATCACACCATACAAATAATTCTTGTGGATTGCATCAAAGCATCTCACAACAGCAACATCGAGTGACACCACTAAATGCTTATACTTAGTGTCACTTATCACCATTGCTGGCTTACCTATAACATCAGCGGCTTGAGTAACATCTGTATATGCAACAATTAAGTCACCTGCAAAAACCTCTTGTTCTGGCTTATATTTACCCGTATATGCTTTTAAACCATCTAGTCGGTATCCTCCACCTCTCTTAAATGACTTAAGAGTAACTAATGCGGTCGATGAATCTGAAAGTTCAGCGCTTTTATAAGACTTACCTTTTACAACTTTAGCAAGATCTTGAATTTGAGCTTTTCCCCAACCCTTCGGTATCCAGCCTAGTTGTTCGTTGTGTTCGAACTCATTGGGGAAATGGGCGTGGGTGTTGGCGTGCTGCGCTAATATGTTAGGATTGGCGTTAAAGCTTGGCTTAACTGGTGTTTCAGCGGCTTCTTCTGATACTTGCCCTGCTGCGTGTGTTGCTTCTTTTGTTGGTAGCTGTGCTTGTAATTCGTGAGCGAGTGCAATGAGTGAGGCTTTGTATTGTGCCACATTTTCTAAACTGTTTAGTGCCGCTAAGCGGCGCTGTGCTTTTTGTTTTAACTCATCAGGCAAGCGGTTTTCAAGGTTGTCTAATTTAAAATCAGCACTAGCAAGTAGATTGTCGAACACCGGATCAAAATCAACAAACCAGCTTTTAAACAACGCCTGCGCCATTTGTTCTAAGGTTCGGTTGGTTTTTTGGTTTACTTCTAATTTACTTGCTAATACAGATAATATTTTCGCAGATTGTTTTTCATGTTTAGGAAACCTTGGAATCATCAATGCCTTTAAAACGGGGATTCTAACATTACTGACTGTTGTCCCCGTGCCTTCATTCCATGATATTTGATGTTGTACATAAGGTGACTGTAATGCCCAAAACAAATACTCACCACATATCTCATTTCGTGGGCGAAGTAAAACTTGCCTTTGGCCTAAACAACACTTTAACCCTTCTGGAATTATACAAACTTCTCCCATAGGAGCTTCGCGAGTAATTACAATATCACCAGCTCGTGGGATCGCACGTTTGACTCTTTTTTGATAATCTTCTTCATTTGTAAAACTTGGGTTACTTAAATCAAGTACTCCATTTTTTATATTTTGGTTTCTTAGAACTATAATTCCTGAATCTGTCCATTTGGGTGTTGAGTGGGGGCAATCCACTACAAGCTCACATAAAGATTCTAAAGTCTCAGTATTAAAATCCATATCCCAGCGCCTCCAAATTTTTACAGTTCGCTTTATTAAGCGCTTGCGCTTCGCCGATTTGTTTATTCATTATCTTTGCCTTTAACTTGCTGATTAAGCAATTGCGCTTGGACGCGTTCGCGCTCTTTTTGGAGTTCTATTCGCAGCTCTTCTTCGCTGGGTAAGTGGGCTAAATATTTTGCGGCAAAGAGTTGTTTTTGATCGCTCAGTACCGAGTATTTAACAACGGCTTCGCTTTTTTCACTGCATAAGACCAAGCCAATAGTAGGGTTATCGTCGCTGCTGGTGTGTAGGTCATCGTACAAGCGAATGTAGGTATCCATTTGGCCTATATCTTGGTGTTTGAGTTTGCCAATTTTTAAGTCGAGCAATAAAAAACACTTGAGTTTAAAATTGTAAAAAACGAGGTCGATATAAAAGTCTTCGTCATCAAAGCGAATGCGTTTTTGGCGCTCTACAAAAGCAAAGCCTTTACCTAGCTCTAATAAAAACTGTTGTAGGTTATTTATAATGCCTTGCTCTAGCTCGTTTTCTTGATAGCTTTTATCTTGCAGGTTTAAAAAATCTAAAATGTAGGGGTCGCGCAGGTAGTCTTTTGCGGATTCTGCCAATACTTGCGTGTTTTGTTGGGCTTCTTGCTCTACGGGTTGTTTGTTTTTACTTGAGAGCAAACGCTCGTAGTAAAGCGTGCCGATTTGACGCTCTAAGGCGCGTACACTCCAGTTTTGTTGACTGGCCTCTTGCATATACCATAAGCGGGCATTTTCATTTTCAATGCGGATAAGCGTTGAATAATGCGACCAACTCAATTTGGCAGACACTGTCTGCCATTTTGAAAAGGCTAAATAAAAACTGCGCATATTGCGTAAGTTTCGACTTGAATATCCCTTACCAAATTGTGCAGTTAATTGTGTTGAGAGCAACGCAAGTTGTGTTTTTCCATATTCAGCTCGTGCCGCTCCTTGCTGCTCTTGTTCAACAATTAACCGTCCAATTTGCCAATAGGCGTTCACCATAGCGTGATTAACGGTTTGTTTAACCTGTTTACGCGCTTGTTCGATAACCTGTTTAATTTCTATTAATATGGCGGGGTTATCTAATGCGTTACTATTTTCCATAACCCAGTGCCTCCAAGTTTTGTCGAATAGCGTTATCAAGTTCATCGGCTTGATTCATTTGGCTGTAAAGGGTTTGGCTAAGTTCGCTCATTTTGGTCTCGAACGGGATACCATCGTCAACAATATCAGCAGCGCCGACATAGCGCCCGGGGGTCAATACGTAGTCGTTCGCTTTTATATCGGCAAGAGTGGCTGATTTACAGTAACCGGCTACATCTTTGTACTCTTGTTCTTGCTCTTTATTTTCACGTTGCTCTTTATTTGCGCTTTGCTCTTTTTGTGCGCTTGCTCGCTCGGTACTTGCTGTAGTTAGCTCTTCGCCGCGCCAAATATGGTAGGTTTGTGTAATTTTAGCTATGTCGTCGTTGGTGAGTTCTTTTAAGGTACGGTTAACCATAGAGCCCATTTCGCGGGCATCTATAAAGAGCGTTTCGCCTTGGCGGTCGCGGCGCTTTAGTAGGCCTTTTTCGTTATTGCCGCGTTTGTCTTTACTTATAAACCATAAACACACCGGAATTTGTGTGGTGTAAAACAGCTGCCCTGGTAGGGCTATCATACAATCGACTAAATCGTTTTCGATTATTTTTTTGCGAATATCGCCCTCACCACTGGTGTTAGAACTCATTGAACCATTAGCCAATACAAAGCCTGCAGTGCCATGCTCGCTAAGTTTTGAGATCATATGCATGATCCACGCATAATTGGCATTACCGGTTGGCGGTGTTGGGTAACCCGCCCAACGCGCATCGTCAACTAATTCGTTATCGGCGCGCCACTGTTTTTGGTTAAACGGTGGGTTTGCCATAATGTAATCGGCTTTTAGGTCGGGGTGTTGATCTTTAAAAAAGGTATCGCCTGCTATATCGCCTAAATTGCCCGAAATACCGCGCACGGCAAGGTTCATTTTAGCTAGTTTATAGGTGGTGTTAGTGTACTCTTGCCCATAAATAGACACATTTTTTTGATTGCCGTTATGGCTATTAATAAACTTAAGCGATTGCACAAACATACCGCCCGAGCCACAACAGGGGTCGTAAATTTTACCTTCAAATGGTTCGATCATATCAGCTATTAGGGTAACAATTGACTTAGGCGTTGAGGTAATGTCGTTTTCGACAAATGAAAAATTGTTACCACCCCATATTTATTGACTTGAAGAGTGGTAATAGTTTTTGAGGAATTTACTCTAAAAACAGCAGTAAATTGAGGCGGGGGAATGCAGTTTTGTTACTAAATCTATCGCTTTTTATTGGATTGAGATAAAACCGAGCCTGCTAGTTCTTTTGTATCTTTACTGTACTTGTCGCTTTGCAATACCTTTGATGCGAAGTCTTCCATGTCAGCGACTGTTTGCTTGCTAGTTCCTTTTTGTGATAGCGCAGAGCCTGCTAATTTTTTAGCTGTCTTGGAAGCATTAGGATCGGTTAATGTTTTGGCGGCCTTTGATGCGACATTTTTAGATGTTTTCTTTGTGTTTTTACTCATAGTAAATACCTCATGGTTGTTAATTCAATTATGAAAATTAGAGTCCGTGTTTTAGCCTTTCAGCAAAACCATTACGCTCTGCCAATACTTCATCGTACATGTTGTAAACCTGCTGAATGTGCTCCCACAATGACTGATTTTGCGTTCTCAAATCGTCAGCTAGCTCCTTATAATCAAGGTTTGATGCTTTCAAAGATTTAACTTCTTTCATGAGCTTTTCATTTTCAGTACCTAGCGTAATGGTCTCAGCTTTATTCTTCTGCCGCTTTTGCGCAGTCTGAATATCCGGGATCTTTTCAGGGTTGAACTTGTAGATAGCAGAGTTTGATATTCCTAATCGTTTCGCTACTTGGCTAACATTAATTTTTTCATTATTGGCTGCCATTTCAGACAATGCCACATCAATTTTGTCCGCCATTGTGATCTCAACTGATTCGCTCATATTAGGCTTCCTTCACTTTTATCGTTAACTGGTCAATGATGATATTGGCGGCTTCAAGGTTGTCTTTTAATGCCGTACTAAAGGCTTTAAATCTTTGTTTAATCTCTGACGGAAATTTTTCAAATGCAGCTAGTTGCGATTCGCATCGTTTTTTAACAACCAGCCAGTGTGGTAAGTGCCTTGGTGTTGCAATGTAGCTATCGCACCATACACAGTGGCTTGGGTCTGCTGCATTACGAACTTTACATTCCGATCCCTTAGTGCAATATCCATGTGACACACCTCTAAAATTGTTGGTATGCTTAGCAGTAAACGTGATCAACTCTTCCATATTTTTAAAGTGAGGGGTGCTTCCGGTGGTAAGATCATCTGCCAGAATCTCAGTCAGCTTTGCTATAAAATTTTGTCCACCTTTACCTGCGAGCGTACCATCTTGTGCTGCGTTCACCATATCTTCCATTGCTTGCGATATCATAAACTCAGAGAAGCTTTCGGTTAGTCCAATTAATTCCTCCATAGACTCATAGCCTCGTTGACTGTAAACCAATGACATCATGTTTTCTAAATGTTTGTACTGATACTTAATATCGTCTAAATCACCTAAGCGGTTTGCAACAATAAACCACGCAAAGGTATGTCTAAATTGATGGGCCGTAAAATTGAAGAAATCGCCTTTTTTATAGGGCTTTTTGAACTTTATATGATTTGAGCCGACAGATTGGTAATTGCACCCCATGCGCTCAAGCTCGGCAATATCGTGCTCAGTAACCCTTATCAAAAACATCTTATTTATGTTGTTAAAGCCATTGCTAGTTGACTGAGTATGTATAGAAAATTCGCAGGATTTTTTATGGGGAGACACACCAAATAAGGTTCGACTACTTAATCCAAACTCTAAATTCAACTTACGCTTTATTGGCAATAAATCGCTATGATGCTTAAGTAGCAAAGCAGCACGTTCATGGTAAACAGAACAAACTCTCGTGAGTAGCTTTACTGCTCGATATGTGACTTCATTCGTTATCCATTCTAAGCTTTGGGTTTCATCTGTTGTTTTAGATAACAACGTCTTGATAAAATATTTACCGTTTCGCTCAATTGCTGAATCATCACTCAACGCCATTGCTTCGCCATGGCGCATACCTGTATAACTAAGCACAAGTACAAAGGTATATCTACGAAGGTTTTTAATCAGTTCATAATATTCATCTAATTCAGCAGACTCTTTTTCATTTAATCCGTCAACGTATGTTGAGTTTTTAAGATACTTTTTTGGTGCGTACTCAACGGCATCATTTAGTTTTGTTTGCAGGCTGTGCCAATTATCGGTGATCTTCTCAACAACATTGATATGCTCTTCGCTTGCCTTGAGAACTTGCTTCATTATTTGAGTCGGAATTACTGAATGCTTATTTCTGCGCTCTTTTCTTAGTAAGGTAAATGGAAAAAAATACTCATTCATTAAATTGTAAAACTGCTCATTTTTAACTACTGAATAAAGCTTCAACCAATAGATTGCCGCTCGAAGTGCCTCCGCATAAGATGGATGTTTCTTTAAATCGGACGCTTGCACGAAGTCCAATATGATATTGCGCAAACGCAATTCTGGCAGTTTGTCTAAATCATCAAAGCTCTCAATGCTGTAACGTTCAAGCCATTTGCCAAAACGTTTTAGGTTAGCAATATTTCTACGAATCGTACTCCATGCGAGCGGATCCATACCTTGTCCTGAGCCTTGCGTATACATACCAAGTGTTAGGGCTTTAAGTTGATATTGATACTTAACTCCAACACCATTAAAATTTATGGATAAATTGTTGCCTTGTGAATACCATGAATCATCCCCGAATAAAGTGATCTGCCTTTTATTAGAACGTATGTATTGCCAAAGTACTAAGGGCGCCAGTTGCACATCGATTGTTGAAGTATAAGGATTAATGCTGATAAGCCCATCAATCTTTAAACAACCATCTACAGCAGTTGAAATTTCTGTCATAAAATATCTCCAACATTCTTAACTGACGTTACTGCAAATGCCCAAAACGGATGCATTCCTCTTTCCGCCATCAGCTCCTTTCCCTTAGTAACTGCCATCGGATTTTTTATCGCTACTTGCTCTAATATGTCATTAACTCGCTGATGCAGTGCCGCAATCGCTTCCTGCTGAAATTCATTATTTTCAATATCAGAAATACTGGCCGCCATATCTGTCAACACATAATCACGATAGCTAAGCAACTGCCAAACATGGTCTGGGTCTGCAACTGTTCTAAAGTGCTTGCACCACACACAAGCCAAAAAGTCACTGCACCATCCGTTTTCCTTACTGCCTGATAGATGCCGATGCTCTTTACCGTATTGTGACGCTTCTCCATCATTTCCTTGCGATGCACACTCTCCCGTAGGCGTTTTCTGAGTGCTACTGTCATCAACCATTAACACCTTAATTTCCGGAACAATTTCTCGGCCTGTAAAATAACGCTGCATTACATCTAATGCCGTGTGCAGAGTTTGTTGTGTTTTTTCTTCGCTCACTCGTTGGTAGTGCTTGATGAACGTGTCGAAGGTATGAATTTTTGCCGATTCATATGCGCGCATTTGCTTTGCTACTTCACGGTAAAGGTGATTTGCACCATTCTTGCGAATACGCATTGAGTCATAATTCACCGTGCAACCAAGTCGACTCAAAATAGATTTGATATGGGCAATGATATTACTTGCTAATACACAACTTACATTGGTTTTTTCTTTGAAGATAAATAGATAATTCTGTACATGCTTACCTCCCAAATGACGGTAGTCGTGAGTCAGGGTATCTTTTACGTAAACGATATCTCGCATCACACTATTTACTGTTCGTCCATCTAAGGAATAGGGATCGGTGTCATAACCTTTTCTAGGTTTTTGGATCAACACCGTAATACTTTTTTTAGCCGTTGGCAGAGAAACTTCCGTAATATCATTAAGCTCTATGTCCGCCATAGGTGACGTATTCCAACAACTTTTTACTTGGATGCGAGCAAAGTACAGTGCGATTAATTGCTTTACGTTATCTGTTTCCTTGATCCCCTTTTCAATGTAAAAAATCAATTCCCGCAATTCTTGATCACTGTATAAATCTTCGATTTTCATTCTTCTGGCATGACGTTGTTGGCGCTTAGATGACAGTTTGTAAGCTTCAACTACTGCCTGCCCTGTAATGGCCATTATCCACCTTATTGCTTCGAAATAAGACATGCCCGTATTTAGGCTTATGATCTTGCTTTTAACATCAGACTGAATATATTGAAAAACACTTTTTTGTATACGATTTTTATCTAAGCTGAGGCACTTAAAGCCGTATTTCTTAAGTTGCTCTAAAAAGTTAGGTAAAAAAAAATTTATCAATAAACGATTAAGTGTGGTGAAGCGGCCATACAAAGTAATCATTCCATAATTTTTCTCTGGCAAAAGGTCGATTTCAGAACTATGAACTTCTAATAATTTCGTCGCAATTTCAGGACATTGGCTTGCCAACTTAGAGTAGTTGATATGCCTATACATCTGTTCTTTTTCAAAATAAAAAGGCAGTAAATATTCAATGTATTCATGGCTATGAACCTCATACCCAAGGTGCTGCTCTAGTAATAAGAGCAATTCAGCGAATTGCTCTTTTCTAAGTAAAGCTTTTGCTTCTTTAAGCAAAGCAAACTTATTTTTCTTAAAGCCATCAAGTCCTTCATCAACTAAAGCACATTTATTCTTCTTAGCTACTTTTCGAATGCTGCCCACAATATTTATAAAGCGCATAGTAATTGAAACAACATTATGCTCTAGCTCACCTTTAAACTTATCTGAGTTAGCCAGTTCCTGAAGCTGTTCAACCAGTACAGGCGCAATATCTGCTAAATCAGTAACGTTTATAGACTTGTCATTAATAGTGATTCTTACAACTTGAAAATGATTTGGTTGGTATACTTCAAGCACCGAAAATAATGCTGACTGAAGTACGTAGTGTTTATCTTTAATCGGGTATTCGTTAAAGGTTTGTCTAAAGTGCATGGTTGAGTTAAACCAAAGTAAACCATGCTCATAGATCTGTTTTTCAACTACAGGGGCTGCATCAAAAAGCAATTTCAAACATCTTTGGGCAGTTTGCGCGACCATAAGAGTGCTACTTTTGGCAAGCGTTGACCGCATACCCCATGCACTTATGACATCGTTAAGCTCTTTACCTAATCGGAAACTCTTGCGATACCAATGCAATAAATCAATGTTTGTATCAAATACAAAAACCCTGCTAGGTCTTGAATTGTTCTCGCTAATTGCGCTTGCAAAATAAGATAAACAGCGTCTAAACATCAAGTCATCTTCGTGGGGTATATTTTGCGACAATATCTCTAACTTAAGCCAATAATCATCACGAAATAGCGAGTGAATATCTTGCAATAAACTGTGACAATGGCTTCGCAACACTGAATGTCGAAGCAACAAGAGTTTAAAAGAGCTAATGTGCAGTTTAATGCGCTTACTATTTTCATCAGTTAAATAACTGCTTAGCTGTTCTTCTAACGGTGAAAAATCGGTTACGGTATCAAGCATCTGCACCTCCTAATTGCTCGGCATTAAATGCATCTTCTTGCAGCGGGGTAACAAACTCACCAAACAATTTATCTACCCAGCTTCCCATTTGTTTATCGAATGTTAGTGATCGAGAGAAATTGATGTACTTTTGGGTCGTTGAAAAATCCGCATGACCCATCAACTGCATTAACTTGTATTGCACAAAGCCAATGGGCAGGTTTTTATAAATAAGGAAACCAGCAATGTTTGTAGCAAATGTTGAGCGTAAATCATGGAAATCACGCTTTAATGTTTTCCCAAATAGCGCTAATTCTTTGCGCACCTTTGAAATCACGTTTCCGATTGATTTACGAGACATAAAATCACCAGAGCGATTAAGAAAAAGTGGTGCATCATCACAGTTACCATGTTCAAGCTGCCACTTAGCTAATCTGTCTTGGTGTTCTTTGCCGTTACGATATTGCCAAAGTGATGTCATCAACCCTTTTGACACCATTATCGTGCGCTCTTTGTCGTACTTGCCAATAATATTTACGTAATAAATCGCTTTATTATCCAAGGCAGTATCAACAACATGACTAGCGCTAAAAGTAGCAATTTCCTCCGCACGCAGGCCACATTGAACCGCTAAATCCACTCGCAATTTAGATCCTTGCTTTGTCAGTTCCTTGCTGGCATAGAGCAGTTTCAATTCATCTTGACTGTAAGGTGATAAACCCGCATCGCCTGACTTCTTTTGTTTATACTTTTTAGGGATCAGTAAGTCAGTGGTGGTAATAATAAATCCTTTTTCCTCGCTACCGTAGTCAGTAAATAGCAAGTCTAAACCGCCATCCTTGCGCTTTTTCTTAATGACCTTAGTTTTATATTTGAATGGCACTTTATCAATTCTGCGTTGCTTTCTTGCCCACTCGTAAAACTGCCTAACATGGTTTATATATAAGTTTGCCGTATCTCGGTCAATATCCTTCGCTATCACTTGTTCTATAAGGTGCTTGCGATAGCGATAAACTGGCAACCAGTATTTTGCTTTATCGCTGTCACTTACGGCATAAACCTCATGCCAGTCCACATTATTTTTCTCAACCCATTGCAGAAACAAACTCATCGAATTTGCTAACGACTGCACGGTAATGAGTGCTACACCACCAAGCGGGTTTTTCCTACCACCACGTTTAGGTGGCATAAAAAGCCCTTTATATCTGTGCTCTAGGAATAAATTGATTTCGAGAACATCCTGAATTCGCAATAGCGATAACACTCTAGGGAAGCGCTCCACAATGTGATCTTCATGAAAAGCTACAGTGTGTAGCCCATTCCCATCAACATTACAAAAATAAGGGAGACTTCCTATATTTACACTTCTGCGTACAACTCTAGGTTTTAAGTACAAAATACCACTCCATCACAATGATGCATAAAAAATAGCAGTATACTATTAAATGTCAACCAAAAACGCGAAAAATAGTGCAGCATCAAACTACCGCACTACATGCGCCATTTTTATATTGCAAAAATATTCAGTTATAAATTATCTTTTTTTGTACGAATATGCTTAAATCTTAAAACTAAGCTAAAACATTCGTGCTTTAGCAACTAAATAAGTGGTTTATATATTTTATAAAAAGGTATCAGCTCCAATGTTTACAATACTTTGCGAGATTGCTGATGTGTTTTCTGGCTATCCCTTTAGAGGAACTATTCCTGCTGATGAAAATGGGGATGTGCACGTAGTTCAAGTTAGAGATACACGCGCTACAGGAGAAGTTTTTCAGGATGAAATGGTTAAAGTAATACTTCCCGGTAAAAAGGCGCCAAATTGGCTACGTTCCGGTGATGTGCTGTTTGTTGCTAAAGGTGTAAAGCATTTTGCTGCTCTAGTTGAAGACTTGCCAGTAAATACAGTCTGCTCCCCACACTTTTTTTTGATACGAGTGAAACCTGAGTATCAAAATCGAGTGAAACCTGAGTTCATCTGTTGGCAATTAAATCAACTACCAGCTCAGCGCTATTTCAGCACCACCGCTGAGGGGTCGTTGCATTTAAGTGTGCGTAGGCAAGTACTAGAGAACACCCCGCTAAAGCTGTTAGATATTAAAGACCAACAACTTATCGCAGATATGCATAAGTGTGCTTTAAAAGAACGAGCTGCAATGATGCAGCTAATTAAAAATAAAGATAAAGAACAAACAACAATTGCATTAAAATTATTGAATTAAGATGTTTATAATTAACTAAACTAAGGTATTTCCGACTATGGCAACAACTATAAATCAAATCAATCAGGACGATATTAACAAAGCGGTGTGGAACGCCTGCGACACCTTTCGCGGTGTGATCAGTGCCGATACCTATAAAGACTTCATCCTTACTATGCTGTTTTTAAAATATATCTCTGATGTATACAAAGACGAATACAATAAACTGGTTACTCAGTATGGCGATAAGCCAGATTTAATCCACGCTATGATGTCTAAGCAACGTTTTGTGTTACCAGAAGGCGCGAGCTTTTGGGATTTATACGAAAAACGCTATGAAGCAGGTAACGGTGAACGTATTGATAAAGCTTTACACGCACTAGAAGAAGCTAACGGCAGTAAGCTTAAAAACGTATTCCAAGACATCAGCTTTAACACCGACCGCCTAGGCCAAGAAAAGCAAAAAAACGATTTGCTGCGCCACTTATTAGAAGACTTTGGTAAAGACATTTTAAACCTAAGCACAGAGCGTGTAGGTAGCTTAGATATTATCGGTAACGCCTATGAATACCTTATTAAACACTTTGCCGCAGGCAGTGGCGCGACCGCTGGCGAATACTACACCCCACCTGAGGTCTCAACCCTTTTAGCAACCGTTTTAGAACCCGTTGAGGGCGATCAAATATGTGACCCATGTACAGGCAGTGGCTCGCTGCTGTTAAAATGTGGCGCTATGGTGCGTAAAAACTCTGGCTCAAAAAAATACGCTCTATTTGGGCAAGAAGCCATTGGCTCTACATGGGCACTCGCCAAAATGAATATGTTCCTACACGGTGAAGACAACCACCGTATTGAGTGGGGCGACACTATTCGTAACCCTCTGCTACTTGATAAAGACGGCAACGGCTTACTGCACTTTGACGTGGTTACCGCCAACCCGCCGTTTAGCTTGGATAAGTGGGGACATGACGATGCAAGCAGCGACCCATACGGGCGTTTTCGCCGTGGTGTACCGCCTAAAACCAAAGGTGATTATGCGTTTATCAGCCACATGATAGAGACGCTAAAACCAGAAACTGGCCGTATGGCGGTAGTTGTACCACATGGTGTGCTGTTTCGCGCATCAAGCGAGGGGAAAATCCGTAAACAGCTTATTGAAGAAAACCTGCTAGATACCGTAATCGGCCTACCAGAAAAGCTGTTTTTTGGTACAGGCATCCCCGCTGCCATTTTGATATTCAAAAAGCACAAAACCGACAACAACGTATTGTTTATTGATGCGAGCCGTGAATTCAAGTCAGGTAAAAACCAAAACCAGTTAACGCCTGACAACATTAAAAAAGTTATCGACACCTACAAAGCGCGTGAAACTACCGATAAGTATTCATACCTAGCAAGCTTTGACGAAATTGCCGAAAACGACTTTAACCTCAATATTCCGCGTTACGTTGATACGTTTGAAGAAGAAGCCGAGATTGATTTAGTGGCGGTACGAACTGAGCGTGTGGAGCTTAAAAGCGAATTGCAAACTCTAGAGACAGAAATGGAAGGCTACTTAAAGGAGTTGGGTTATGGTGCCTAATGGATGGGAACATGTTCGCTTAAATAACTTATGCTTGACTGTAACAAGTGGCTCTCGTGACTGGGCAAAGTACTACGCAGAGCAAGGCAGCAAGTTCATTCGAATGACAAATCTTCAAAGAGATAATATTTATTTAAATTTATCAGATTTGAAATTTGTTGATGTAAAAAGCGATTCTTCAGATGGCAAAAGAACATCGCTAAAAGCTGGCGATATTCTTATGTCTATTACAGCCGAACTTGGAAAAATTGGCTGGGTTCACGAAGGGTTGGGTGAGGCATTTATAAATCAGCACACCGCTTTAATACGATTGGATGAGAAAAAGTCGCACAGTAAATATATTGCGTATCTCTTATCATCAAAAGAAATGAATCATAAAATAAATCGGTTAAATGATTCTGGTGCAAAAGCTGGGCTTAATTTACCAACTATACGATCTATTCCAATTGATGCTCCTCCACTTCCTGAACAACGCAAAATCGCCAAAATCCTATCCACTTGGGATAAAGCGATTAGCACCACCGATCGCCTAATCGACAACAGCAAACAGCAGAAAAAAGCCCTAATGCAACAACTGCTCACAGGTAAAAAACGCCTACTTGATGATTCAGGTAAACAGTTTGAGGGAGAGTGGAAAAGAATTGAGTTAGGCAAGTTACTCGATTACAAACAACCAACGCCGTTTTTAGTTAAATCAACTGAATATTCAGACGAATATAAAACACCTGTGTTAACGGCTGGTAAGACGTTTATCTTAGGTTACTCAAACGAAGACTTTGGTATCTTCAGAGAAGAGTTACCAGCGATAATTTTTGATGACTTTACAACAGCCAGTAAGTTTGTAGATTTTCCATTCAAGGCTAAGTCTAGTGCAATGAAAATACTAGTTGCAAAAGATGGTGTGTCTATTAAGTACATATATGAAGCTATGCAAGTGCTAAATTACCCTGTGGGAGGTCATCAACGACATTGGATTTCCATATTCTCAAATTTAGTTATTGGGTTACCTTCGTCAGAAGAACAGCAAAAAATAGCAACTGTACTAACAAATGCAGATAAAGAAATTGAGTTATTACAACAACAACTCGCCGACTTAAAACAAGAGAAAAAAGCGCTGATGCAGCAGTTGTTAACAGGTAAGCGCAGAGTGAAACCAGAGATTAGGGAAGATTTATGAGTTTAAAATTTACAGGATCATATTCTGAACTTCAAACCAAATTGAGTAGTTTAAATGGCACTTGGGATGAATCACAGACTAATAAAAAAGTTCTTCGAGTGGGTAATGGGCTACTTAATTGGTATGAATCAACTGGTACTATTCAGTTTCAAGGTCAAGGAGCTGAAAAAGAAAAATTAGAAAGCGAAGTGCCACATCTAATTTATCCGCAGCAATTTCCAAAACCTGAAATTGTAGCTAAAGTAGAAAATATACCTATTGAAAATACGCAAAAATCAATAAATATAAAAGAACAAACGATTGAGAGAAAGTATCTTGAATCTAATATCAATGATAGTGAATTAATTATTGGTATTGTGAGTGCAGTAGGTACTGAGTCTAAGCGAGTGATTGACCCACTTAAAGATAGACTAATGGGCTTTGGTTATGACGTCGAAGAAGTACGTGTTTCTGGGATTTTAACAAGCTATGCCAATACAGGAACAAGTCGTGAATATGACCGCATAAAGCACTATATGGAGTCAGGAGATTCGTTACGCAAAGATAGTCAAAGTAATGCAATTTTAGCCGCTGGGGTAGCAAAACAAATCTTAAATAATCGTACCGAAGGTTCAACAAAAAAAGCATACATAATAAATTCTTTAAAACATCCAAGTGAGGTAGATCTTTTACGGAAAGTTTATGGTGACGGTTTTTATTTAATAGGCATTCATGCTGATGAGAAAAGACGCCATAAATACTTAACAGATGATAAAGGCTGCACTTTAGAGCAGGCAAATGAACTTATTAAGATAGATGAAGATGAAAGCTTTGGTCACGGTCAAAAAACTAGGGACACTTATCATCTTGCTGACTTTTTCCTAAACCTTGGTAAAAATGATGACCATGTTAAAAATAGGCTTCAACGATTTTTAGAGCTTATTTTCTCACATCCATACAAAAACCCAACTTTTGATGAGTTTGCGATGTTTATGGCATTTAATAGTTCGGTTCGTTCTGGCGACCTTTCTCGTCAAGTAGGTGCTGTAATTAGTCAAAATAATCAAATTATTGCAACAGGTGCGAATGATGTCCCTCAATCTGGTGGGGGGTTATATTGGGCTGAAGCTGACCCTGAAACTGGTGAAGTTAGTGATCATCAAGATGGGAAAGACTACACGAGAGACGGTGATTCAAATAAGCAAGCTCAAGCCGAAATAGCACTAGAAATAGCAAAAAAACTATTGGATTCTGGAATCGTAGCTAGTGATAAAGAGCTGGGTTTAAATGAGATATTAATAGGCAGTAAAATTTCAGATTTGACTGAGTTTGGTCGTGTTGTTCATGCTGAAATGGATGCACTATTGTCATGTGGAAGAGCTGGAATTCCCACAGTAGGGACTACATTGTATTGTACAACTTTTCCCTGCCATAACTGTGCTAAGCATATAATCGCTGGGGGTATGAAACGAGTAGTATATGTCGAACCATATCCAAAAAGTCGTGCTCTTGATTTTCATTCAGAATCAATTCAACTGAAGTCCGAGTTTGATAAATCAACTCAAGATGATCAACTTATAGCTTTTGAGCCATTTATTGGTGTTGGACCTAGAAGGTTCTTAGATCTATTTTCAATGAGCTTGGGAGCAGGTTCAAAATTAAAAAGAAAAGATAAGAAAGGCTCAACTTTAGTGTGGGATAAGTCAAACGCTCCCATCAGAACTCCACTTATCCCTAAGTCATATATTGAAATTGAGCAAGCTGCTGCTGAGATTTGGGAAGAATACTCGGCAAAAGACAGTCCACTTTAATAAAACTATAGGGATTTTGTATGATTACACATAAGCGACCTCGCACAATTCAAATTTTTTTACCCACAGGTGACCCTGCGGGGATTCGCATTGCCGAGCAAACCACCTCGATTATTCGCTTAATTGAAGTGCCGCGCAGTGACATTGCTGAATTTGTAAAAATGCCAGAAGCCAAACAAGTGGGACTATATTTTTTAGTCTCTGGCGATAGCAAAGACGAGCTGTATATTGGGCAGTCTGGCGATGTAGGCAGCCGATTGATGCAGCATTATAAAGACGAAAAGAAAGACTGGGAACGAGTATTGGTATTGGTGTCGCTCACCAATAACTTAACCCAAACTCATGTGCTGTATTTAGAATCGCTGTCGATAGAAAAAGCAAAACAGTGCCAACGTTATGAGTTGCTTAATGGTAATGGCGGGCAAAAGCCGCATACGCCTATTCCGCTTAAAGCCGATTGCGATGAAATTCATGAAATAGGCAGTTTATTATTAGCTACCCTTGGCTACCCTGTTTTTGAACCACTGACAGAAACATCACCTACCAAAACCGAACAGATGTTTTCTTGTAGCCGCACAGGTGTCGATGCCAAGGGCATTTATACCAACGAAGGCATGGTGGTATTAAAAGGCTCTTCCGCTCCTATGACCACCAAGCGTAAAACCGAACAACGGTTTTACGATAAGCGTGACCAGCTACTAGCTAAAGGTGTTATCGCAGAGCAAAATGGGCGCTTTGTATTTCAACGTGATTATTTATTCCCTACGCCAAGCGGTGCTTCGATGTTTTTGTTACTAGCCAGCTCTAATGGTTGGGTAGACTGGAAAACTGAACAAGGCATTACACTCCATGACCATCAAGGTCGTGCTATTGAACCAATTACACTGTAAATAATTACGGCAAAATTGATTGACAGATATTACCAATCTATACCCAGTGCTAGTTTAAGGATGCTTGCACATCGATAATAAGGAATACCAATAAATGGATATTGAACAGTTAACAGCTTTAGTTGAAGCTTTTAAGCAGCTCCCGAAAGATGAGAGAGAAACAACCTTTTTTGATATTGGTAGTCGCGGTCATTTTGAAAATCCAATGACTGAAGTACTCAGTTTCTTTTGTGACTCATCTGAAGTTCACGAAATGCACGATTTAGTCGTATCCAGTATCGTCAATTTGATACGTCAAACCCCCAACTATACAAATCTACACCATGCTGAAGTTCACAATAAACCACAGCGAGAAGTCACGACCCAAAACAATAAACGCATCGATTTATTGTTAAGCTCTGAAGAATGGATTATCGCGATTGAAAGTAAAGTTAATCATCAGCAAATTAACCCTTTTGAAGAATATGAAATGCATGTAGATAACTTAATTTCTTCCAATGCGACTTCTAGTATAGGAAGTGAGTTAACAGATGAAACAAGCAAACAAGCGGTTTTTGTTATCTTATCTCCTGATGGGAAAGTAGACGATAATAACCAGCACAAACGTTGGTGTGGGATTAGCTTTAAACAATTAGTCAATGAAGTAAAAAAAGGATTACAGCAACATTTCTTTGAAGCGCCATTTAATAAATGGTCTCTGATTTTGAAAGATTTTTTATTACACTTGGAGAACCTTGTGAACGACAGTCAACTAAATAAGGCGCAAGAAGAGTTTGCTTTAACTCACATTGGCGAAATATCTGAAGCTTGGTCTTTATTAAGGACTACCTTACAAAGCGTTTCGCAAAGAATACACTCTGTTCTTGAGCAAAATCCAGAATTAATGGGGGTGTTACATAGTAAAAAAGCCTCTTGGTATGGATTACCTACGACTATTTTATATGATAAAGAAGAAACAATTGAAGTAGCACTTTTTGCAAGAACTTCCATATCTGATCACATGACTGAAAATGATCAACTTAATACAGGGAAATACATCTTTATTCAGATTCAAATTCAGACCAACGATTCTGAATTAGGACTTGAAATTTTCAATGAGAACTTAGCGAAAATACCGCGTAATCAATGGTATTCTCAAGGTGTGCGCTACTTCAGGTGGCCTGTTAATAATTTAAATGTGGATAGCCTTACACAAGAGTTAGTTGAGACATTTGAAGCAATAAATGGTTTAAAACCTGTGATTTTAAAAAGGTTGACTTGATTATATGAATAATAAAATAGCAAACTTCAAAGAAGAGTTCAGCGCCAAAATCCCAGCATTAACTTTGTTGACCAACTTGGGTTACACCTACATTCCACCAAGTGAATGCGAGGCGTTACGCGGTAATACGTTAGCAAGCCACAGAAAAAGCACCCATCAGGTGGTACTGTTACCTGTAATGCGTGCCTTTTTAGCCAAACAGACATTTTCGTTTGCAGGTAAGCAGCATACGCTCTCAGAAGCGGCCATTGATAAGGTAATGCATGAGCTGAACCCTGCGATGAACCTTGGGCTAAAAGCCGCTAACGAAAAAATTTATGATGCGCTAATGTATGGCGTGAGTGTGACTGAATTTATTGATGGTAAAAAAGCATCTCCCACTATTAAGCTGATTGATTGGCATAATATTGATAACAATGCGTTTCATTGTACCGAGGAATTTGTAGTACAAAATGCCGAGGGTACGGGCAACCGTAGACCTGATATTGTGTGTTTTGTAAATGGTTTGCCATTAGTGGTGATTGAGGCAAAACGCCCCGATTCGAACAAAGAAGGTAAATCGACCAATGCTGAGGCAATTTCTCAGCATATTCGTAACCAAAAGCAAGATGAAATACCGCATTTATATGCATACACCCAGTTACTGTTAGCCATAAACGGGCATGAGGGCTTGTATGCAACGTGCGGCACAAAAGATAAGTTTTGGGCTAAATGGAAAGAAGAGCAAATACCTGAAGCGGAATTTGTTAGGCTTAAAAATCACACGCTGCATGATGAGCAATTAAATGCGCTCTTTAATCATCGTCCTGCAGGAGATAAAGATGATTACCTTTCACTTGTTGCTGCGGGTGAGTTGACGGTAACCGACCAAGACAGGCTGATTGTAAGTTTGCTGCGCCCTGAGCGCTTATTGGATATGACCCGACTGTTTACGCTATTTGATAAAGAAAAGGGCAAAATTGTTGCGCGTTATCAGCAGGTGTTTGGTATTAAGGCGCTAATAGAGCGTATTAATACGTTTGATGACTCGGGTTCGCGTGAAGGCGGCGTTATATGGCATACCACAGGCAGTGGTAAGTCGTTTACGATGGTATTTTTATCAAAAGCACTTATTTGGCTTGAAGAGCTTACGCAGTGCCGCGTAATTATTGTGACTGACCGCGTGGATTTAGAAGACCAGCTAAGCCGTACGTTTGCCTCCGGTGGTGTACTCACCGACCGTGATAAAAAAGATGCAATGGCAACAACAGGAAAACGTTTGGCAGAGCAAATTGGTCAAAGTAACGAGCGCGTTATTTTTTCGATTATTAATAAGTTTGGCTCAGCTATAAAACATAAAAACTGCTACAACGACAGCCCGAATATAATTGTGTTAGTGGATGAAGGCCACCGCAGTCAAAATGGTGAAAATAATATTCGTATGCAACAAACGCTACCTAAAGCGGCTTTTATTGCTTTTACAGGTACGCCGCTATTAAAAGACGATAAGACCGAAAATAAATTCGGTAAAATTATTCACTCTTACACGATGCAACAAGCGGTTGAAGATAAAACAGTGACTCCACTGCTGTATGAAGAACGTATTCCTGAGCTAAACGTTAACGACAAAGCCATTGATGCATGGTTTGAACGCAGCACCAGTAAGCTAAGCGACAAACAAAAAACCGATTTAAAAAGAAAGTTTTCGCAAAAAGGTCAAATTTATCAAACTGCCGATCGCATTATGTTGATTGCCTATGATATTGCCGACCATTTTCAAAACTTTAAGCACCAAGGTTTGAAAGGCCAACTAGCCTGTGACTCTAAGGCCTCTGCAATACGCTACAAAGAGGCACTAGATAAAATTGGCACCATTACGTCGGTCGTTGCGATGTCAGCTCCTGACACACGCGAGGGGCACGAGGCGGTTGATCAAGAAAGCAAAGACATTGTGCAAAACTGGTGGAAGGCCAATGTTGATAAAATGGATGAAAAAGCCTACACCAAAGCCATTATAAAAGACTTTGGCAGAGATGATGGCCCTGACATTATGATAGTGGTGGATAAGCTGCTAACGGGCTTTGACGAGCCAAAGAACACCGTGCTGTATATCGATAAGCCTCTTAAAGAGCACAACCTGATTCAAGCGATTGCTCGTGTTAACCGGTTGCATAGCAAAAAGCAGTTTGGTTACCTGATTGACTACCGAGGCATATTAAAAGAGCTTGATACCACCATTGAAAAGTACCAAGACCTTGCTGAACGCACTCAAGGCGGTTTTGATATCGACGACCTGAAAGGTTTGTATAACCGAATGGATACGGAATATAAAAAACTGCCGGGGTTACACTGTGATTTGTGGGCGATATTTGACGGGGTTAAAAACAAACTCCAGCCCGCATCATTGAGTCAGGCACTAGCACCCAAAATACAAGAAATTAACGGCAGCCTTATTGATACTAATTTGAAAAAACGTGAAGACTTTTATGATGCATTAAAAGCGTTCTCAAGCTGTATAAAAGTTGCACTGCAATCGGCTACCTACTTTGAAGATAAGTCGTTTGACAACAAGCGCGACCTATACAAACGTGATCTAAAGGCTTTTGTGAGTTTGCGTAAAATGGTAATGGAATTGGCAGACGAAACAATTAATTATGATGAATACGCTGAAGATATCCGTAGCTTACTCGATAAACACATAGCGGGTATTGAAGTAAAAGAGCCTGATGGCGCGTATTTAGTTGGTAACTTGGGCAAAGACGTCAAGCCGCTGGATATGAGTGATGACGAAGCGCGTAACCAAACAGATAAAATCACTGGCCGTATCACTAAGATGATTGAGCAAGACTTAGCTGATGACCCTTATGCACAGGAATATTTTTCTAAGATGCTTAAAAAGGCCATTGAAGATGCAAGAGCCATGTTTGATGCCCCTGTTAAGCAATACATTCTTTTTGCTGATTTTGAGCAAGAAGTAAAAGACCGCAAAATCGCTGATGCCCCCAATGACTTTATGAATGACTCAGGCAAGTTAAACAAACATGCCCAAGCCTATTTTGGTTTGTTTAAGCACCTATTTGATGCTGAGCTTTTAACTGAAAAGGCACTGGATAACGAGAAGCTAGTAGCACTTGCTTTTAATATTGACGCCGTCGTGAATGATGCGGTTGCTGAGTATTCCATTAACCCTGCGGAAATTGAAAACGCTATTCACATGAAGTTATTACCCATACTGTTTACCGAGCTTGGCCTTGATAACGCACAAAAGCTGATTGAAGAAGTGTTAAAGAAGACCCGTTTAGGTATATCACGAGGTGACGTTTAGTGAGCAAGCACTCTGTTGCCGCTGCTATTCATTCTGAAAAAAGCAGCGCAACAACCAACGAACACGGTGTTTTTACTTATGGTAACGACACCATTCGCTATGACGTTATTCGTAAAACAAAGCCTAGTGATACCGCTAAAAAAGTAGCTCGTAAAATCATTATAAAAGTTCACCCTGATCAACGTGTTGTGGCAAGCGTGCCCCATGATACAAGCGAAGATACTATTCGAGAAGCCATATACAAGCGTGCAAGGTGGATATGGCAAAGTATTAATGACTTTGCAAAGCAAAAAGACACGGTATTACATAAGCATTATGTGAGTGGCGAAACCCAATTTTATTTAGGTAAGCGCTATGTACTCAAGGTCATTGTTGATGCTGAGCAAGTGTCCAGTGTGAAGCTCAGCCGAGGTAAATTAAACGTCACAATCAAGCATGAAGTGAGTAAAGATCTTGCCCCTGATAGTCAAAATAGCCGCGTTGCGAAAATTAAACCGCTAATCGACAAATGGTATCAGCATAAGGCAAAAGCCATTTTTCATGAGCGCCTTGCCGAACTGCTGCCTAAAACTACGTGGGTAGTAGGCATTCCCTCTTTTCGTGTAATACCAATGAAAAAGCAATGGGGTAGCTGTTCAACTAAAGGTAACTTAATGCTCAACCCGCACCTAGTTAAAGCACCGAAAGAGTGTATTGATTACGTGATATTACATGAGCTTTGCCATATAGCTGAGCACAACCACAGCGAGCGATTCTGGCGCTTATTAACCCAAGTTATGCCCAACTGGAAAGAAGTAAAAGCTAAATTGGATGACATGGCGGAGATGTATTTGAATGAATAATAGTTTTTTTAAATCCAAGATTCCTTAAAGGCCACATAAGAGAGTTATACTGTTATAACTCCGATAGCTGTGATTTAAAATACGCGCAAACAAACTTATTGAGGTTGTAAGAGAATTTAACTAATTTTCAGTGAATAACTCATTAACTGATACTTCAAGGATTTGTGCAAAGCGTTTAACTTCTATATCGGTAACTCTTCTTACATTAGATTCTATTTTTGCTAACGTGCTTCGAGTTATTTCCCATTGCTCTACCTGACATCTAGCGACTAAAACTTCTTGTGTCCACGGCTTATCTTCTCTAATTCGCTTTATATTCTTTCCAATAATATTCATAACATCATTTGCTCCGAATGCGGAGCTTGATTGTCACAAAAAAAGCGCATAAAATTGCTCCGAATACGGAACAATTAAATTAATTTAGAGGTTATCTTGAAAATAGATCTTAGTGTTGCACAAATAATTAAGGCACCAAATTTTGATAACTTTACTACCAGCGAGGTCCGGTCATCTTACATTACCCTAAAAAATGACCCTCATTTAGACCCTATAGTTATTAGGAAAAAATTGTATGCTGAACTTTTAAAACTAGTTAAAAATGGCTGGTTAATTAAGAAAAACACAAATAAAAAAAGCACAACACGCTTTAGTAAAACAAAATTATTTGATGCTGAATATCTTAATTCTTTACAGGTTATGCAACCAATTAAAACCAGCTTCGAAGAAGCGCATAAGAACTTAATTACAAAACTAAACCACTATAAATCGGAATTGCTTTTGAATATTGGTGAATCAGAAGCTTATAGGGAGCTTTATTCAGAGCATCCAGAATTAGTTGAAGAGATACAACCTCTTTTTAACAAAGCGAAAGATAATAATACCAGAATACTAGGGAAGATAAGGGCTATTGAAGGGTTACTTGAGCATGATAAATCTGTAGATAAACTATGAAATTAAGACAATGGCAAGCAGAGTGTATTGAGATAGCGCTAACGAATTATAATACCAGAAACATATCTCACTTTTTAGCCTTAGCAACTCCAGGAGCAGGTAAAACAATGATGGCTTCGGAGTTAGCAAATCAATTACTGAATAATAAACTTGTTGATTTAGTTATATGCTTTTCTCCTTCATCTTTGGTTGCTAAGGACTTTGGTGAAAGCTTACAAAGAGTTACACAGATGCAATTCGATGGGAAAATGGGGGCTAAGGGCAACTCTATAACCTATCAAAGCTTGCAATATCTTGATGAGTCATTTTGGCAATTGTTCAATCGATTCAGGGTGTTTGTTATTTTCGATGAAATTCATCACTGTGCAGGTTCTAACCTTGATAATGCAAATGCTTGGGGACAACAGATAATATTAAATATTCAAAATAAGGCAAAATATACTCTCGCATTAACAGGAACTCCTTGGCGCTCAGATGAAGCTCCTATTGTTCTTTCTAACTATTTGCAGCCTACTAACAAAATATCATGCGATTATATATACGGACTTTCTGATGCCCTTAGAGATAATGTTTGCCGGATACCGCAAATTATCGCTGTAGATAACAGCAATATCTCAGTGGTGAATGGTGAGGAAACTAAAGTATTTAATAGCTTGAAGAGTTTGCTTAATCAATCAACGGCTCCTTATCAAGGCATAATCGAGAACGAAAAGATTATCAAATACATTATTTCATCTGCTCATAAAAAATTAAAAAGTATACGAACTTTTAATCCTGATGCTGCGGGATTGATTGTGGCTTCATCTGTTGAACATGCTACAAAAATAGCTGCGTTAATGAAGGCATATCTTAATGAAAAAAGCACAGTAGTGACTTATAGAGAAAATGACCCTACTGCTGCTATTCAACAATTTAGGCATTCGACCAATAAATGGATTATTTCAGTTGGGATGATCAGTGAAGGGACAAATATTCCTCGGCTACAGGTTTGTTGCCATTTAACTAATATCAAAACAGAAATGCACTTTAGGCAAATTTTAGGGCGCATATTGAGAATAACAGGCTCTGTAAACCAAGAGGCTATTATGTATATGCCTGCTGAGCCTAAGCTTTTGGAGTATGCTTATCGTGTCAAAGAGGACGTACCTTTTGAAGCTGATGTGGTCAAGCTTGATACCGTTGGCGCAGATACTAATAACGACGTTAATGGTGAAGTAATAACTATAATATCAAACGATAACAGCCTACCCCCCTCAACAGGGGTAGTTGAAGTTGAAGAGTTTGTCTCTGCACATTCAGGCAATGGACATCAACAGCCGAATATACTACCTGATGAAAATCTTCTGACAAAATCTTATGAGCAAATGATAAATGTATTTGGTCGCTTCAAACAAGAAGCCATAGCGCTAGGGTTAAGTGACCTAAAATAGTCACGATAGCCCTATAAGGATAATGTAGGAGAGAAGGAATTTTCAGTCCTGTTAAAATAGACAATCTCATACTGTCATTTTTGAATGGCACTTAAAATGATCGAATATGAGTGCAATCACTATTCATTGAATCCTTAGTACGTATGCAACTAATTTCGCTCTCGATACCACCGCCATCCAAAAACCACAGTTAAAAAGGCACCAATAATCATTAAAGCTCCACACAAAATGCGAATGATCTTGAAACGATTACTCTTATAAATGAACTCTTTTGTTTCAATAATAGAATGTTGCAAGTCTTTTATGTATTCTTTTCGCTCTTCTATCATTTTGGTAATAAGCTTACTCAACTGCTTATTTGCGCTCAACTCTGACTCTTTCATTGTGTGCATTTCGCTTTGAGTAAGCGAACTTAAACTATCTAAGCAGGATAACCTCCATCGAGAAAAGTTATCTGAAGCTCGCCCAAAAGATACTTCATCTTGTGCTGATTTTAGGTCATTGATTGATTCTACCGAATATTTACATGAATTAGGGAAGTGAATTATTTTAAGGTCGGAGATAGCCTCATCATAAGCCTCATGGGTATTACTCAGTGACTCAGCCTGTGATAAAAGATCTTCTTTTTTATGCGATATCTTAATTTTGAGAATTGCAAGCTCTTCATGTTGAGTGTAAACAAAAGAACTTGCTCCTATCATCATAAATAAGCCAAGGTAAAACATAGCTGAATTAAAACGTTCTGTTATTGGTAATAAACTCATATTGCGCTTAAGTTAAAATTTGATTTTCATGTAGTCTATATTAAAAATATATTATTTGTTCACAGGCTTCTTTAAACACTTTGCTCAAGCTCTACGTATATTTATTCAGCAACCGCTTACAAAAAAGGAGTACTTAAAACTCAGTATTAATCTTTCGTTGGATTCAAAAAATAGGTAACACTTTAAGCTGCTAAACTTAGGTGGCATTCGTATGATAAATTTGAAGATGACATTATATAGAACTCGCCCCCGCCTTTACCTTCAGAGGCGGCAAATTTACCTAAAAAGTATTCGTAAACACGGCCAACTAAGTCTTCTTCTGTTTTTTCGTTTTGGTTGGCGATGGTGTCGATATTATTAATAGTATCGATAAGCGCTGAGAGCTTACTGGCATCAAGCCCTAAGCGTGAAAAGTAGTTATCGGGCAATGCGCCCGCGAGTGATTTATTGTTTTTTTCAACGCCGTGCAGGGCGGTATCTATTTTTACGGCAATATCGCCTTGCTTAGCGTTGGTTTGAATGTGTGACCAACGGGCGTCTTCTGGTAGATAAAACACGTTATCCATTGCGTAAAAGTCGACCATGTCGATGTATTCATCACCGTATTCGCTGACAATGGCTTTTTTACGCCCTTCAAACTTATCACTAATAAATTTAAGAAAGATTAAGCTTAAAACAATGTGCTTATATTCTGCTGATTCAACACTGCCGCGCAGTTTATTGGCGGCATCCCAAAGGGATTCTTCAAACCCGACTTGTGTTTTTTTTGCAGCTTTTTTAGGTGCAGGCTTTTTTGATGCAGCGTCCATGTGGTCTCTCTTAGGCAAGAATATCAATATAAATTATTGGCTTATCATACCGCAAAGGTCGTGGTTTTTTGAGTGTTAATTAGTAATAAATTGGTATTAAAAATATGCTTTGTACAAGTAAAGAGAAACTTCGGCTTTAGCAATAAAATTTCCCGTATACCATTTAATTTGTTGGCTGTAGTGGCTTAGCAAATTTGACGAACAACCTGAGTTTCACCCCATTACTAATTTTTAAGTGCTACAAAACGGGGTTGCAAAAGCCTATTTAATAACACTTGATTTTGCCACTGTGAGCTCTTCTACTAATTTTATAAATTCGGGTCTCTCAATAAGATTTTTCTGTAATTCGCTAAACACCTCAAGCACGACATTTATCTGTTCTTGGTGAGTATTGGTACTCTCAAACAGAGGAAGCATTGGCTTTAAAATAATAATTGGGTGCCATTTATTATGTTTTGCGTTTGCCTCTACAGCCGTATCTATGTAATCCCAATCATTAACAAACGATTTAAGCCCCTCTTTAAATTTTTTATAATTCTCTGAATGTTTAATCGTTTCTTGGCCTGTTCGATTAAAGTCAAAAACTAAACATAATTTTAATTCATTGTTTGTAAAGTTTTTAACCCCGTGATCCGCACCATCGAGTAACACGCCACAAAATATCCCTGGAAGCCATTGCCTGCCTTTATCTTTAATCGTAGGGCAAATAAACAAGCTAAAAAATAGATTAAATAAAACAATACTTAACTTATTGGGTATAACCTATGGTAGTTAAAGTGACCAATAAGTCACTTTAAGGCCTTAAATGCAGCTTAATGATCCCTAAAAGGCATTTATTCTGAGGAACGAAAAAACGCTAATGTGCGTTTTAATTTTTTAAGCTTTTAATTTGATTTACATTCTATTGTATAGGGATCCTAGATGAGCTTAGCCGGTATCGACTTTGCTTGGCATTAACACATCTCAAACGCTTACTCGCAACAAAATAGACATTATAGTATCCATTAATCTTATTTTAAATCCATTTTAGATACAGCTGTGTCTCTTTTTCTTGGGGGTTACATTATTAATTACCTACTATTAAGCGAAGGTGATGTGCAGCTAGCTTTTGCAGAGCATCTAAAAGAACGTCGCAAAAAAGCAAAAATGTCACGCGAAGCGTTAACTAAAAAAAGTACGGTACCTGCTTCTACAATAAAAACCTCGGCCTTCTCTACTCTCAATCTCTAATGAAATTTTAAAGCGCCGCTGTTAATATTGTCTACCTCCTAAACAATAAAGTAGTTCCGATGGCAGCTAGTTACTCTCTCGATGATTTACGTTACTTTTGCACCATAGTAAAACTAGGTAGCTTTAAAAAAGCATCAGCAGACCTTGGTATGTCACTATCAACTTTAAGCCGTAGAATACGCTTATTAGAGCAAGTTCTTCAATTAACGCTACTAAATCGAGATGCCCATCGGGTAACACTTACGCATACTGGCGAGTTATATTACGACCGCTATCGCAAGTTATTTGACGAAGTAGAGTGTATTGAGCAAGCACTTTGTGATGAGAAAGATCAACCTAAAGGGAAAATTAGGATCTCTGCCCCCATTTACATGGGCAAACATTTTTTAAGTGCTATTTTTTGTAATTTTTTACTGCAATATCCCGATATTCAATTAGATTTACGCTTTTCAAATAACCTTATTGATATTGAAAAAGAAGGGATTGATATAGCGTTTAGAGTAAGAAACCCTGCCATTGATAATTGGGTTATTAGGGAGCTAAAGCTTACTCATAATGTGTTGTGTGCTCACCCACACCATGATTGTCAATCTATCACTCATCCTAAACAATTAGAGCAGCACCCAAAAGTTACTTGCGTTGGGTTAGTTCCGTGGCAGTTAAAAAATCAGCAAACGAGTGAGGAATACAGCTTTAATCCAAACACGCATGTTCGATTAGAAGTTGATGAAATTCAAATGATGAAACAAGCCGTTGAGTCTGGCGTAGGTATTAGTTACATTCCTGATTATATAGCATTGCCTCTTATTGAAGCCGGAAAGCTTAAACGTATTCTTCCTGACTGGCAAAGCGAAGGGCAGCCTTTTTCTATGCTTTATCGCGACAGAAAACAAATCCCTTATCGTGTGCGATTACTTATAGAGCATACGCTGCAACACTTTTCTAAAGTGTAGCAGCGTATGCCTTTAGCACTTAAACGGAATTATTTTCAACAACAAAACTTTAAGTTAGCTAAACTTTAAAAACTAAGCCTTAGTACAATTACACCTAAAAATGCAGTTGTTAATCCTATAACTTCTTGGCGTGTAAAAGACTCTTTTAGAACGATGCGCGAATACAATAAAATAATTAAAATATTCATTCCTGAAATTGCCGAAACTAGCCCTGTATTACCGATTGCAAAAGCCGATATTATAGCAACCATGCCAGCCACATTAGTTAAACCAATAAGTAACCCGCACGAAAATGTTTTACTCGCAGACCAATATGCTTGAGAAGTACCTTGCTCTACTAACATCTTTTTGCGTTTTACTAACCAACTAACAGCAAAAAGGAAGCTACCAAACCCAAACATAGACGTTAAAGTTGCAAACGTATCAGCTTCAAGGAGCGTTGATTGCTTGCCCATTAAATCATTAAATGCAAAGGATAGTGCAGCCAGTAACCCCCATTGCGCGCCTTGTAAGTTACTCAATGAGATATCGCTGGAGTAGCGAATAATATAAAGGCCGCCAAAAATAATAAAAAAGCCAATTAATTGAATCGTTGTTAAGGTTTCATGCCATAGTAAAAAGGCAAATAAAAGCACAAATAAAGGCGTTAACCCCGATAGAATACTAATTAAAGATGCTTTCCCAACCGAAAACCCTTTGTGCAAAAACCCATTGGCCGCAAAAGATCCAAAACCTAAAGCAAGTCCAACCGTAATATCTGCCCAGCCGTACCATGTGTGCTCAAAAACCACAGTACCTAGCGCACTAATTATAAACCCCACAAAAAAAACACCGAACAATAATAGATTACGGTTAATTTTTTTCTGCGACGTCCATTGATACATTATTCCTCGTGCACCAAAAAAAACAGTGGCGAGTAATGCAAAAATTATCCACATATAAATGAGACCCTTTATAATTTACTTTGTTGAACCCGAATAAGAAGTGATTATTTAACATTGTTCAATGCAATGACTATTACATAAAGGTTAAGTGATAGAGAACGTGGCCACTATAAAACTGTTACCCAACACCTAATTTCACTCTATAAAATAAACAGCTTAAGCTTCACATAATCACACTTTAATAAACAACAGCACCAGTATATTTAATCTATAAATATTATAAACAGGCATAAATGACACTATAGATACCATAAATAGCACTTAATCATTTAGTCGTTTAGTCGTTTAGTCGTTTAGCTTCAATTCATAGTGAGAAATTAACACGCAGGCATTACAACATTTTAGTGAGAAAAAACGAGTTTATAAAAGCATAAAAGATAGCTATTAAACTATTATTTTACCGTCAAAATGTTTTTTAACCTAAAACTCAATTGACTTTATTTTTTAACTCAATATGATTGATTTAAACAAAGAGGATAATATGCTTACTTTAATCACATACCTGCTAAAAACAAATACCATCTTCGGAATTTAAGCCGAGTGTAACCCTTACACTCGGCAGTTACACTGTACCTTTATATATTTAAATTCGATTTAGTTTTTGTGGGGATTAGTCCGTGCTTTCTTTTCTGTTCGAGCGTAAAAAACCTTTCCTGTCTAAAAATGACTTCTCAGATGCAGCGGTACTAGTACAGCCGTTAAAGCTTGCGTATTTGCTACAAGAAGTCGAGTATTCACAGCGGCCTTGGTCAAAATTCAATCCGCATGTACAAATTAATAGCACGGTGGTTATTAAAAATATAACCACCGGTTTTAAACGCCGTATAACTTTAGTGCCTCCAAGCCAACGAAGGCACTTTATTAGTGACGTATCATTTCACTCTCCTCTTGGGGTCGCTCTTTTAGGGCATAAAATAAATCATATTATTGAATATAAAGAAGCTGGGGAATCCTATCTTTGGGAAATAATAGCCATAAATATTAAGGAGGAAATATAGAGTAAATCATTTCAATTTTTATTTATTAATTTTATATATTTAATTGGAGTTATTTGTAATGAGTAAAGAAAAACCTAAAAAACATGCAAGCAAAACATTAAAACAAAAACGTAAAGAGCGAAGAGATAAGCTAAAGCAGCTTGAAAAGTAATTAATATTATTTTAAATAAAGTCGCAAACTCGGGTTTTTTATAATCCCGAGTTTTTTTAAAAAACTATATTAAGCTGTAGCTAAACAGCTTGTTTAAATGGATTACGGGTATCTTGGTGATCCTCAAGGTTACGCATTAAAATAGCGTGTTCTAAGTTAATGGCATCATCTAAGGGGATTTTTACAATGTGACCAGAGCCTTTAGCATCGTTAATACTTTCACCCTTTTTGTTTTCCATATATTCAAGCTTAAAAGTAATATTACCTTGCGGTGTCATGAGTTCGAGTGAATGCCCTGTGCAAAATTTATTTTTAACGTCTATTTTAACTAAACCATTTTCGCAGCGCCCAAGTACTTCTCCCACAAATTGCTGCTTAGTTGATACCGAATGACCGTATTCATAGTTTTGATAATCTTGATGAGCATGTCGTTTTAAAAAGCCTCCGGTGTAACCACGATGTGCTAAATTCTCAAGTGTTTTAAATAAGTTAGTATCAAATGGTTTACCCGCCACAGCATCGTCTATTGCTTTGCGATATACCTGCGCGGTGCGTGCCACATAATAAAATGACTTAGTACGCCCTTCTATTTTTAAACTATGTACACCCATTTTTGTTAACTGCTCTACGTATTGCACAGCGCGTAGATCTTTTGAATTCATAATATACGTGCCATGTTCATCCTCAAACGCAGGCATATACTCGCCAGGGCGGCCTTGTTCCTCAAGCATAAATACTTCGCTACTTGGCGCGCCTTCACCTAGTGTAGGAATAACCTGTTTGGGGTCAATTTTATGCACCATTTCGCCGGTTTCGTTTTCAACCCCTGGTTTTACATCGTAATCCCAGCGACATGCGTTAGTACACGTACCTTGATTTGGATCGCGTTTGTTAATATAGCCCGAAAGTAAACAACGCCCTGAATACGCCATACAAAGCGCACCATGTACAAACACTTCAAGTTCGGTGTTTGGGCAGAGTGTCCGTATTTCAGTTATTTCTTCGAGCGATAGCTCCCTTGACAAAATAACGCGTTCAATCCCCTGCTTTGCCCAAAATTGCACACTCGCATAATTTACCGCATTTGCCTGTACGGACAAGTGAATAGGCATAGCAGGCCATTTTTCACGAACAAGCATGATTAAACCAGGGTCTGACATAATTAGCGCATCAGGTTTCATTGCAATAACAGGCTCTATATCACGTAAGTACGATTTAACTTTCGCGTTATGCGGCGCAATATTTGATACCACATAAAACTTTTTATTTTGCGCATGCGCTTCATCAATACCTATTTGCAGAGTGTCTAGGTCAAATTCATTATTACGCACACGCAAACTATAGCGAGGTTGCCCTGCATAAACCGCATCTGCGCCATAAGCAAAGGCGTAGCGCATGTTTTTTAAACTGCCTGCAGGGCATAGTAATTCAGGAATAAAAGGCGTTGAAGAGATAGCTGGTAACATGTGCGCTCCATACAGCGAACTGGGTTTAAGCCAGTTGTATGATTAATTAATTTATAAGCGCGGCAGTATAAGTACGATTAGCAATTTGCTTTTGATCGAGATCACAAAACTGCAATCAAACTGGTTTTTAATAAAATTAGGATTTTTCACTTAAAACGCGTATAATTCGCGCCCGTTAATATTCACACTTTTACTTAAAATTATTGGAGCATAAAGATGGCTTTAGAACGTACTTTTTCAATCGTAAAACCTGATGCAGTAGCTAAAAACCACATTGGCGCTATCTACAACCGTTTCGAGTCTGCTGGCCTTAAAATCGTTGCAGCTAAAATGGTTCACCTTTCACAAGAGAAAGCTGAAGGTTTCTACGCAGAACATAGCGAACGTCCTTTCTTCGGTGCTTTAGTATCTTTCATGACATCTGGTCCAGTAATGGTTACAGTTCTTGAAGGCGAAAACGCTGTTCTTAAAAACCGTGAAATCATGGGTGCTACTAACCCTGCAGAAGCACTAGCTGGCACTTTACGTGCAGACTACGCTGATAGCATCGACGAAAATGCTGTTCACGGTTCTGACGCTGTTGAATCTGCTGCTCGCGAAATCGCGTACTTCTTCGCTGACGAAGAGCTTTGTTCACGTACTCGTTAATTCGAACTCGTTAACAAAATGAAAAGGGCTTTCGGGCCCTTTTTTAGTCATTACGTAAAGTATTTGTCAGTGTATTTTTTGATGTTTTACTTAATGATTAAACTGAGTGAATTGTGTACAATTCGTCCTCGTAAATTTTTATCTCCACCGTCACCGATTGAGGTTGTTTCATGACCGAGCAAAAAAAGATTAACTTATTAGATTTAAACCGAGAAGCAATGCGCGAGTTATTTGCATCGTTCGGTGAAAAGCCGTTTCGTAGTGACCAGGTGATGAAATGGATTTATCATTTTGGCGTAGACAACTTCGACGATATGAGCAATGTAAACAAAAAGCTTAAAGAAAAACTTAAAGCTGAGTGCGAAATTGTTGCGCCAGAAATCACCGTTCGCCAACAAGCAAGCGACGGTACTATTAAGTACGCGCTTATTCTTGAAGGCGGCCAAGAAGTAGAAGCTGTTTGGATCCCTGAAAAAGAGCGCGCTACTTTATGTGTATCATCACAAGTAGGTTGTGCGCTTGAATGTACTTTTTGTTCTACTGCGCAACAAGGCTTTAACCGTAACTTAAAAGTATCTGAAATTATTGGCCAAGTTTGGCGTGTAGCTAAAGATATTGGCCTTGATGGTCATAGCGAAAAGCGCCCAGTAACTAACGTTGTAATGATGGGTATGGGCGAGCCTTTACTTAATCTTAAAAACGTAGTGCCAGCAATGGAACTAATGATGGACGATTGGGGCTTTGGTTTATCTAAGCGCCGCGTAACATTAAGTACTTCAGGGGTTGTGCCTGCTCTTGATTTATTAAAAGAGAAAATTGACGTAGCACTGGCTATATCACTTCACGCACCAGATAACGCCCTGCGTGATATTTTAGTACCGGTTAATAAAAAGTACCCTATTGAAGAGTTTTTGGCCTCGTGTCGTCGTTATATCGACGGTTCAAAAGCAAATAAAGATGTAACAGTTGAATACGTTATGCTTAATGGTATTAACGACAGCACCGATCAGGCGCATGCATTAGTGCAAACGTTAAAAGGCACACCTTGTAAGGTAAACCTTATTCCGTTTAACCCGTTCCCGGGTAACGAGTACACTCGCTCAAGCAATAGCCGTATCGACCGTTTTTCAAAAGTATTACAAGCAGCAGGTGTTACCTGTATTGTGCGCCGTACTCGCGGTGACGACATTGACGCCGCTTGCGGACAGTTAGTTGGTGACGTAGTTGACCGTACTAAACGTTTAGCTAAAAAGAAAATGCGTGACGATAACGCAATTAGCGTTAATATCCACCAAGCATAATCTGTAACGGCTCTATGTAAATAAGTCATATAGAGCCGTTAAGTTGTTTATTTTTAAATAAATGATGCAAGAGTAAGGGTTTTAGGTAAGATAGGCGCCATGGACTAAAAATAAAGAGATAAGGTAATGCGATCTATACTTGCTATAACACTATCAACACTTGCCCTAAGTGGCTGTGTTAGCGAAAGTAGTTATAACGGCAGTAATAAACCCGTCGTCGAAAATAAAATTAATAATACTGGCGCAGCACGCACACGAATTGCTTTAGCCCTACAGTATTTAAAAACGGGTAATAACTCTCAAGCCAAATACAATTTAGAACGTGCAGCCGCATTTGCTCCTGACCTACCTGAAGTACATTACTCTCTTGCTTATTACTATCAACAAGTAGGCGAAAACCCGCGAGCTGATAAAGCCTACCAAAAAGCACTTGAAATCAAACCAGACGATCCTAATACCCTTAATAACTACGGTGTGTTTTTATGTGGTATAGATGAATACGATCGTGCTACTGATCAGTTTTTAAAAGCCATTGAAGTACCTACTTATATTCGCGTTGCCGAAAGCTATGAGAACTTAGCCTTATGTGCCATTGAATTTGATGACTTTGAAAATGCAGAAAGCTACTTTCAACAAGCACTTAATCACAGCTCTCAGCGTACATCTACATTAATAAGCTTAGCTGCTTTGTATTACGCTAAAAGCGACTTGTACAAAGCCAGTGAACTTTTAAAACGCTACGAAAGCACAGGTCGAGTATCTTCTCGTGCATTAATGCTTAGCTACCTTGTAAAAAACAGAATGGGCAGAATAGAAGAGGCTGAAAAAATCTCCAGCACTATTTTACAAACTTATTCTACAAGTGACGAAGCCTATGCACTAAAAGAGAAAAGAACACGTTTTAATGAGTTTGAAATACTGCGAGAAAAATACCGCAAAGCGCAGTTAAAAGAACTAAAAAATGACGAAAGCGGCGCGCACGTTAGTTCAAAACCAAAAATAAAAGTAATCAGAAAGAAACGTTCACCACAAGACGGTTCAACAAGCTTGGTAACAAACAACGAACAAAAAACAGATAAAAAGCTCGCAACAGCAAATAACCAAGATGTAAATCCGGTTATAGCAAGAAAAGAGCAAGCCGAGACGGTACAAAACACGGTCAGTAAGCAAGCCGACGAAGCAACCGTAATAGCAAAACAAGTAACAACCCAAAAAGAAGAAGCTCCTAAAGTCGTCGCACCAAGCAACCCTACCGATACAACGGCTGTTATGCTTGCACTTACTACTGAGCACGACTCTGCAGATTCCGTAGTAGCTGCACCTAAAAAAGCTAAGTCCGTTTACGAACCTCAAAAAGAAGTTATAGCAACAAAACAACCAGCTAAAGCCGATGACGAAGTTACAATAATTTCGTTTGGCGCACCTAAAACAGGCCAGTTTAATTCGCAGCAAACTAGTAACTATAGTAATTCAGTTCCTGCAGTTACCGCTCAAAAAAATAGTAGTGACGTGGTATTCTACGAAGCGACTAAAAATACAACTGTATTTGAAAATAGCAGCTATCAAAATGATGCAGATATTGAATTTAAAAGTTACGAAGCAGTACAAAAAACAGAGCTCCCAATGCTTAACCCTAAAGTATCGCCTTTACGCGTGCCATTTCACGTAATTGCTGTTGGCGAAAACCTATTTAGCATTTCGGTGCGATACAATGTTAAACTACAAAAGCTCCTGCAATGGAATGGTCTAAAAGAGTCGGATCGGGTAATGAATGGAAGTAAAATATACCTAAACGATCCAAATATTTATTACGAAATTAAAGCTGGTGATTCCCTTTACGATATAGCTACCCAGCGGCATGTATTAATTGATGAATTAATGCGATGGAATAAATTAAGTCCTGATATAGCACTAAAACCAGGGCACAAACTTTTACTAGTGGATCCAGACTCATACACATTATGAATGAAGAAAATACGCAAACACAGAGCGAACAGCCAACTGTAGGCCAAATATTAAAAAATCATAGAGAGCAAGCGAACGTTAGCATAGCGACTATTGCTGCACCGTTAAAGCTGTCTGAACTTCAAATTAAACGCCTTGAAAATGATGAATTTACATTACTAGGCCCTATTACTTTTGTTAAAGGCTATATAAAAAACTATTGCCGTGAATTAAAAGTAGATAGCGCACCTATATTAGCAATGATGCCAGCCCCACCGGAGCCGGCTAAACCCGCTAATATGCAGAGTTTTTCACGCCGTACAGAAAAAGAAGCAAACGACAGCCGCTTAATGTTTTTTAGCTATTTAATTTTAGCGATTGTTATTGGCTCATCTGCTTTATGGTTTTGGCAAAACGCGACACCTATTGAAGAGCAAACGAGTAACATAAACGTTGCCAACTCAAAAATGAGCGAGCGCCAAGCCGCTCAACCCAGTATTTCAGAGCAACAGCAACAAGCCGAAATTGACGATGAATCATTATTAGAATCACAAAGCACGTCTAGTGAAACATCAACAAGCCCAGAAATAGTTAAAGAAACGGCTCCTATTGCTTCTAACAGCGCAAGTCAAGACGATGCTAGCAGTACAATTGTCATGAACTTTAATGGCGAAAGTTGGGTTGAAATTTACGACGGCGAAGGCGAAAAAATAGCATTCGGCGTTAAAAAAGCAGGCTACATTATGACCGTAAGCGGTACGCCTCCTTTTTCAGTTGTGCTTGGTAAGCATGACGCTGTAGACATTACTTTAAACGGTGAACCTGTAGATGTTTCTGCATTTCCTCAAAACCGTTTAGCCAAATTTACATTACCACTAGCAGAGTAGTCGCTATGTTTTCAGAATCTCCAATTAAACGCAGAAAATCCACCCGAATCAATGTAGGTAACGTCCCTATTGGTGATGGTGCCCCTATTGCAGTGCAATCAATGACCAACACCGACACCATGGATGTTGATGCAACTGTTGCACAAATACAGGCAATACAAGATGCAGGTGCCGACATAGTCCGTGTATCAGTACCAACAATGGATGCAGCCGAAGCGTTTAAAAGTATTAAAGAACAAGTGACTATTCCGCTAGTAGCCGATATTCACTTTGATTACCGTATAGCCTTAAAAGTGGCAAAATACGGCGTTGATTGCCTGCGTATAAACCCAGGGAATATAGGTAGTGAAGAGCGTATTAGAGCCGTAGTAGACTCAGCACGCGAGCATAACATTCCTATTCGTATTGGTGTAAATGGCGGTTCACTAGAGCGCGACTTACAAGAAAAATACGGCGAACCAACACCAGAAGCACTACTCGAATCAGCAATGCGCCATGTAGATATATTGCGCCGCCTTGATTTTGACCAATTTAAAATATCAGTAAAAGCGTCTGACGTATTTTTAGCTGTAGGAGCATATCGCTTACTCGCTAAAGAAATAGACCAACCACTACATTTAGGTATTACCGAAGCGGGCGGCATGCGCTCAGGCTCTGTTAAATCTGCAGTAGGTTTAGGTATGCTTCTTGCCGAAGGTATTGGCGATACCCTGCGTGTATCACTTGCTGCCGATCCTGTTCAAGAAATTAAAGTCGGCTTTGATATCTTAAATTCATTGCGCATTCGTTCGCGTGGAATTAACTTTATTGCCTGCCCTAGCTGCTCACGCCAAGAGTTTGATGTAGTAAGCACCATGAACCAACTTGAAGAGCGCTTAGAGGATATTATCGAACCTATGTCAGTTTCGGTAATTGGTTGCGTTGTAAATGGACCAGGTGAAGCGCTTGTGAGTGATATAGGGCTTGCCGGTGCAAATCGTCGTTCTGGTTTGTATATAAATGGCGAACGCCAAAAAGCGCGCATTGATAACAACAACATTGTTGATCAGCTTGAAGGTTATGTACGCGACTTTATTGCTAAAAGACAAAAACAAACACCGATTGACATAAAAATAGTCGAATAAATACCGTTTAAGGTGGCAAACCCCGTGGTTTGCCGTTTACCTTTATAGCTAGTGGATACCCAAACGACCCCAAGATACAGAATTCAGCGTTTCACAGGCTCTTAATATCAAGGCGTTACTTTGCAAGAATGGCAATCCCTTTTAAAAAGTAACAACGATGAGAGTAAGTGTCTGTGAACCGCCCAACGGGTTGGTTTAAAAGCGATTTATACTGCGTTATTGATTTTAACAATAGAACCACTATTACTTTCAATCAATGCCTTGCCTAAATCGCTTTTAATTCCAACTGAAACTCGCATCATGGGGTCATTTGGGTATATAATGACGGGTCAATTTTTAGCATTCTTGTTGTGTAAGCATTTTTCATTACACAAAAAACAGCATTTAGGATTTATCAGTGGCAAAACAAATTCAGGCAGTTCGCGGTATGAACGATTGTCTGCCGGGCGATACACAAGTTTGGCAGAAAGTAGAAAACATTTTACGCGAGACAGTAGCATCGTTCGGTTATCAAGAAATTCGTTTTCCTATTGTAGAATCAACCGACTTATTTAAACGCTCTATTGGTGAAGTTACCGATATAGTAGAAAAAGAAATGTACACCTTTGCCGATCGCAATGGCGACTTATTAACACTTCGCCCAGAAGGCACCGCAGTATGCGTACGTGCTGGCAACCAAAATGGCTTACTATACAACCAAGAACAACGCCTTTGGTACATGGGTCCAATGTTTCGTCACGAGCGTCCGCAAAAAGGTCGTTACCGTCAGTTTCACCAATTTGGTTTAGAAACATTTGGTATTGCTACAGCAGATATAGACGCAGAAGTTATTTTATTAACAGCGCAACTATGGGAAGCCTTTGGTATTACTGACCACGTTCGTTTAGAGCTAAATTCTCTAGGATCTAACGAAGCGCGTGCAGATTACCGTGATGCGTTAGTAGCCTACCTTGAGCAACACATTGATGTGCTTGATGAAGACTCAAAACGTCGTATGTATTCAAACCCATTACGCGTACTTGATAGCAAAAATCCAGACGTACAAGCAATTTTAACTGATGCGCCTAAATTGTCTGAAAATTTAGATGCTGAATCAAAAGAACATTTTGAAAATTTATGTGAACGTTTAGACGCGGCTGGCGTCTCATATACGGTTAATGAAAAGTTAGTACGTGGTTTAGACTACTACAACCGCACTGTATTTGAATGGGTAACCGACAGTTTAGGCGCACAAGGCACTGTATGTGCTGGCGGACGTTACGATGGCTTAGTTGAACAACTTGGTGGTAAAGCAACACCAGCAGTTGGTTTTGCAATGGGTCTAGAGCGCTTAGTGTTATTACTACAAGCACTTGAGTGCGTAGGTGACATTCGTCGCAATGCTGATGTATATTTAGCAGCAATGGGCGACAAAGCAAGCATTCAAGCTCCTGCAATTGCAGCGCAACTACGCAAAGACGTACCAGGTTTACGCGTTATGGTACATGCGGGTGGCGGCAACTTTAAAAAACAATTAAAACGTGCTGATAAAAGCGATGCACTTGTTGCAGTGATTATTGGCGAAGATGAATTAGAAAAAGGCGTTGTGACCATCAAGTATTTACGCGAGCGTAAAGAACAAGTCACATTAGAATTAGAACAAGCTAAAGCGCTATTAGCTGAGCTTATTAACGGCTAAGCGAACATTAGAGGTAAGAATGGACATTTATTCAACAGAAGAACAACAAGCAGAAGCCATTAAACGCTTTTTCCGTGAAAACGGCATTTCACTTGCGCTAGGTATACTTGTTGGCCTAGGTGGCTTATATGGCTGGAAAGCATATAACCAAAACCAAATTACGACAGCTGAAAAAGCATCAGATTCATATACAACACTTGTTGAAAGCGATGATGTATTATCTTCAGCTGATGCGTTTATTAGCGAAAATAAAGATACAAACTACGCAACACTTGCAGCATTTGTAGCAGCAAAAGATGCAGTAGAAGCACAAAAGCTAGACGTAGCTGGCGAAAAGCTAAGCTGGATAGTGTCTAATACATCAAACACAGAATTAAAAGCAATTGCGATTACACGTTTAGCGCGTATTCAAATTGCGCAAACTAAATATGACGATGCATTAACGACATTAAATGCACCATTACCTGAAGCATTCAACGCAAACGTTGCCGAACTTAAAGGCGATATTTACTCTGAGCAAGGTAATAAAGATCAAGCACGTACTGCATATCAAGCAGCAATAGATGCGGGTGGATTAACAAGTAATCCACTATTACAAATTAAGTTAGATGACCTAGCAGTAACTAGCCCAGCGGCATAAGGTTTTAGGCATGAAAAAATTAACAACAGCAGCCCTTGCACTATGTATGGCAACATTGATGGGTTGTTCATCGAGTGATGATGAAGAAGAGCTCGTATTTCCTGAAATTGTAAACCAGTTTGAGACAGACGTTGTTTGGCAAGAGTCTGTAGGTGATGGCGTAGAGCATTATTTTTCTCGTTTAACACCCGCTGTTTATAAAGATACCGTATACGTTGCTAGCCGCGAAGGCCAAGTAGAAGCGTTTTCGCTTGCTAATGGCGATACCAAGTGGGAAACCGATGTACGCCAAGATTTATCGTTTTGGCCATGGGCTGATAACGGTAATGCAAAATTATCAGGTGGTATTTTGCAAGCCTATGGTAAAATTTATATAGGTTCTGAACACGGCTTTATTATTGCTCTTGATCGCGAAACCGGTGAAGAAGTTTGGCGTAAAAACGTACCAGGCGAATCACTGTCTAAACCGACAGCTGGCGATGGCTTAATATTTGCTAATTTAGGCTCAGGTAAACTGTTAGCACTTCACCCAGATACAGGCGAAGAGCGTTGGAACTTTGAACAAGAGGTTCCACCACTAACATTACGCGGACAAAGCTCACCAACAGTTGCTAACGGTGGTGTATTAGTTGGCCTAGAAACAGGTAAGCTAAGCGTATTAATTTCAGACAGTGGTTACTCAGCATGGAGCGCAGAAATTGCGGTTGCCAAAGGCGCATCAGAATTTGAACGCCTAGTTGACGTAGACACTCAACCACTTATTAGCGGCCCATATGCTTACGCTATTGCGTATAACGGCAACTTAGCTGCTGTTGATATTCGCTCTGGCAATGTTGTATGGAAACGTGAATACAGCAGCTACCGCGACCTTGCGATGGATGCACAAACAATTTATTTAGTAGATAGCGATGGTGTTATTTACGCATTAGATAAAGATTCAGGTATTGAGCGTTGGAGCCAACCCGCTCTACGTGGTTGGTACCTAACAGGCCCTACTGTTGCAGGTAGCCATTTGGCTATAGGCGACCAAGAAGGTAACCTGCATTGGCTAAATAAAGAAACTGGCGAGCTAGTATCTCGTGAAGACTTTGACAGCTCAGGCTTTTTTGTTGAGCCCGTTGTTGCCGACGACAAGTTAATTTTATACACCCGTGATGGTGAAGTTAGTGTGGTAAAAATACCAAACTAAGTCACTAACACTAAAAGGTTTTTTGTAAGGCTTCGCACTGCGAAGCCTTTTGTTGTTTTTTAAAGAGGTAGTTTATGCTTCCCGTGATCGCTCTAGTTGGGCGACCCAATGTGGGCAAGTCCACATTATTTAACCGTTTAACACGTACTCGTGATGCACTCGTAGCCGATTTTCCAGGTTTAACACGAGATAGAAAATATGGCCAAGCTAGTTACGATGGCTATGAATTTATCGTGGTAGATACGGGCGGTATTGATGGCTCAGAAGAAGGCATCGAAATCGAAATGGCAGATCAATCTCTGCTAGCCATTGAAGAAGCCGACATTGTTCTGTTTTTAGTAGATGCTCGTGTTGGTATGACCGTCGCTGACCAAGCAATTGCTAATCACTTGCGCAAGCAAGATAAAAAGTGTTTTGTTGTTGCTAATAAAACCGATGGTATTGATGCAGATTCAAACTGTGCTGAATTTTACCAATTATCATTAGGTGAAATACATCATATTGCTGCATCGCATGGCCGTGGTATTACGTTACTGCTTGAGCAAACACTTCAGCCGCTTATTGCTGAATTAGCTGCACAAGACGAAGACGTAACAGGCGATGACGAAGAGCTTATTAATCTTTACGAAGAAGATGAAGACAGCGATACCGATCATCAAGCATTTGCAGATAAACCTGTAAAGCTTGCGATTATTGGCCGTCCTAACGTTGGTAAGTCAACGCTTACAAACCGCATATTGGGTGAAGAGCGCGTAATTGTATACGATATGCCTGGCACAACACGTGACTCTATCTACATTCCGATGACTCGAAATGAAAAAGAGTATGTGTTAATTGACACAGCAGGTGTTCGTAAACGTAAAAAAGTAAGCGACGTTGTTGAAAAGTTCTCAGTAATTAAAACGCTTCAAGCAATCGAAGATTGTAACGTAGTGTTATTAATTGTTGATGCTCGCGATGGTATTTCAGATCAAGATTTAAGCTTATTAGGCTTTGCTCTTAACTCAGGTCGTTCATTGGTTATTGCCGTGAACAAATGGGATGGCTTAGACGATTACGTTAAAGATCGTATTAAATCAGAGCTCGATCGCCGTTTAGGCTTTATTGACTTTGCACGCTTACACTTTATATCTGCACTACACGGTACAGGTGTTGGTCATTTGTTTGAGTCTGTTGACGAAGCGTATGAATCAGCGACTAAGCGTATAAGTACTGCAATGTTACGCCGTATTATGGACATGGCTCAAGCCGATCACCAGCCGCCACTTGTTCGTGGTCGTCGTGTTAAGCTCAAATATGCGCATGCCGGTGGTTATAACCCACCACGTATTGTTATTCACGGTAACCAAGTTAAAGATTTACCAGATAGCTATAAACGCTACCTGATGAACTATTACCGTAAAGCGCTTAAAATTATGGGCACACCTATTAAAATCGAATTTAGAGAAGGTGAAAACCCATTTGCTGGCCGTGTTAATAAAGTAACACTGTCGCAAAAACGTAAAATACGTGCGTTTGCCAAAGAAAACCGTAATAAATAAATTCGTTAAAAATTAGTTTATTGCAATATAAACGGCATACTTTTTAGTACGCCGTTTTTTTAATACTTAATTTACACGCCCTACTCAAGCGCTTTATGGATAAGTCCAACTAGCGGCGCGGGTAATGTAATATTACCTGCAAGTACAAACTCATGTGCCTCATCTGACATTTTTTGCCAAGTACGACGGATTATACCAATCCACTTTTCTTCATTGTAATCTGGTTTTGCATTGGCAAACCCAAGCATGTAGTGTTCAATAAATACCAAGCTAGCTACATCTTCTACTAATTGGCTGTCTGGGTTACGTTTAATATCTTTTTTAGCAACAGCGTTATAAACCCGGTTTTGGTCTGTATCGTTAAACCCAGCTTGTTTCATTAATTCAATAACACGTGACGCATGAAATATATAAAGTGCACTGCGCCACTGATGATAGCCCTGCTTATTCATTTCAAAGTCACTACGTGGCGACTTCCAACGCTGAATATGCTGTGCGCGCACTGCAATTTGCATAAGTTCATCGGCATCAGGTTTAAAGCGAGTTAGCATTTCGCTCATGCGTAGGGCGTATAAACTTTCTTTTGGGAAATTTTCGCCATTGTGTTGTTCGCTATTAGGATCTTGATTATTCGCTTCATCAATCAGCGCTATTACTTTATTAAACATGACGACCTTTATTATAATTAGTTTTAATCATTCTAAACGCTGATAAAGCAATAAACTAGTGCGCCACTCACTTGCACAGTGAAATTTGTTCAATCAAAAAGAAAAACCAATAGTTACAGGTTATTAAATTAAGCGCATTAATAAAGTTAACTTGGTACTATATTAAAAACAAAAACGATAAATACACGAAAACTAATAAAAATTAACGCGCAATAAATGGATGACTATGTTTAAAAAAAGTATTTTAGCTATTTGCTTAACAGTTACATCACTGCCAAGCATTGCCGATAGTAACAGTGACTTAAAAACGATTATTGATAGCCACTGGCAAAACGCAAAAGTCGAAAAAATATTCTTTCGTACCGACCCAGACGGTTGGAAACCCAGTGGCACATTACCAAATTGGAGCGAGCAAGCCATTGCAAAGCGCCAAGCTTATAACAACAGCGTACTAAAAAGCTTAGCCAGCATTGACCCAAAAACGCTCAACAACGAACAACTAATGAACTACCGCTTATTTAAATACGAGCGTGAAACAGAGCAGCAAAGCTACCTTTTTCAAGATAAGTATTTTCAGGTTAATTTTTTAAGTGGCTGGCATACCTACTTTGCCGAAGCACCGGCTAATATGGCATTTTTAACGCCTGATGATTACAACGCATTTTTAGTAAGCCTTGCCGACTATCCTCGCTTTAATCAAGAAAACATTAACTTGATGAAAGAAGGTATTGAAAAGGGTTACACCCACTACTGCAAAACATTTGAAAATTACAGCCAAAGCATCAGCGCTCATATAGTTAAGCAACCTGAAAACAGCGCCTTATACGAGCCCTTTACCCGTATACCAAATACGTTTACAGCAGAGCAAAAGGCCGCATACCAAAACAAAGCTAAAGCCTTAATTGGCTCAAAAGTAGTCCCGGCTTATCAGCACTTTTACGACTTTTTTGAAAACGATTACATGCCTAATTGCAGAGCAGAGCCAGGTATTTCAAGCGTTAAAGGCGGGCTTGAGTATTATAAATATGCGGTAAATTATTACACCACAACCAATGCAACACCCAAGCAAATACACGAGCTTGGCTTAAAAGAAGTGGCGCGCATTAAAACGCAAATGCAAAACATTATTGATAAAGTAGGCTTTGATGGCACGTACAGCGATTTTTTAGAATTTTTAGCAACCGATGAGCAATTTTACGCTACAGACGCGCAAGACTTGCTTGAAAAAACAGCCTTTATTACGCAAAAAATGTATGGCAAGTTACCCACCTACTTTGGCCATTTACCACGTAACACCTTTACAATAAAAGGCTCAGCGAGTCGTGGCGCGTTTTATATGCCACCGTCTGATAATCGCTCACCGGGTACTTATTTTTTAGCCTCAACACCTAAGCTACAACCTTTATATAATTTAGAAGCACTTAGCCTACACGAAGCAATACCAGGGCATCATTTACAAAACGCCATTGCAATGGAGTTAGACGTGCCCCAGTTTAGACGCACACTTAGCCACTCAGCATTTGGCGAAGGCTGGGCACTTTACACCGAACGCTTAGGTAAAGAAGCCGGCTTTTATCAAAACCCATACAGCGACTTTGGTCGTTTAGGTTACGAAATGTGGCGCGCGGTGCGTTTAGTAGTTGATACCGGTATTCATGCATTTGGCTGGAGCCGCCAAAAGGCAATAGACTACTTGGCAGATCATACTGCATTGCCACAAAGCGCAGTGGAAGATCAAATAGATCGTTATATTTCATGGCCAGGCCAAGCGCTTTCGTACAAAATGGGGGAGCTAAAAATACGAGAGCTACGCGCAAAAGCTGAAAAAGAACTAGGCGCTAAATTTGATATTCGCAGCTTTCACGACACCGTTATAGGCCAAGGCTCGCTCCCTATGTCGGTACTTGAGGATGTAATAAACGATTGGATAGCAGAGCAAAAATCAGCTATTTAAAAACAATACTTTAATAAAATAAGAGGCAGTTTAGTAACCGCCTCTTATTAAAAGTCTACTAAAAAACACATAATTAATCCCTACCCGCTTTTGCTTCGTAATACTTTAGAGTTTAAAAACCTGAGCAAACCTATGAGCAAACGCATTTTATATTGGCTACAAAACGATTTACGAATAGACGACAACCCTATTTTAAGTGAACTTGCTACTGGGCAATGTGCACTCGATATTGTATTTGTAATAAATCCGCATTGGTTTAAAAATAATAACTACCAACAAAAACCATATGGCGTGCATAAACAACAGTTTTTAATGCAAAGCCTGCTTGAACTACAACAAGCACTTATTGAACGCGGGCAAACACTACACGTGCTTGAAGGCGAGCCAATAGCACTTTTAAAAGCGCGTATTGCAAAGCAAAATATTGATGAGGTTGTATTTAGCGAGCAAATTGGTTTATACGAGCAGCGCCAAATAAGTTTACTTAAAGCGCATTGCCCAAATACAAAATTTACAGGCGTGCTGCAAGACACCCTATTTAAACAAAGCGACCTACCTTTTGATTTAAACGAGCTACCTAAAAGCTTTACCCCGTTTCGTAAAAAGGTAGAGGCGATAAACATACCTATAACAACATCGACACCTGAAGGTTTACTCCCTCAACCTATAACATTATGCGCGGCCAAACCAATTGAGCTTACTGAGCATACTGATGACAACAACGCGATGATGCACGGCGGATTTAAAAGTGCGCAAGCTCATTTGGCGCAGTACTTTTCGGGCTTACTGCCAAGTACCTATAAAACAACTCGAAACGAGCTTGATGGCTTTAATAACACCACAAAGTTTAGTACTTGGCTTGCCTTTGGCTGTGTAAGTGAAAAACAGGTGTATAAAGCAGTTGAGGAGTACGAACATAAACATATCGCAAACGAATCTACTTATTGGATTAAATTTGAATTGCTATGGCGAGAGTATTTTAAATGGCATGCACTCAATGCGGGCAACAGCTTATTTAGCTTTAAAGGTCAAAAGCAAACAAAACCCCTTACAACGTTTATACCAAACCGATTTGCTGCGTGGTGTAATGGCTCAACACCCTTCCCATTGGTCAATGCCATTATGAATGAGCTTAATGCCACTGGTTATATATCAAACCGAGCAAGGCAAGTTGCAGCGAGCTGCTTAGTTAACGAACTTGGTCTTGATTGGCGCTATGGCGCAGCTTATTTTGAACAGCAATTGATTGATTACGACGTAGCCGCAAATTGGGGCAACTGGCAATACATAGCGGGCGTAGGTGTAGATCCGCGTGGCGGTAGGCACTTTAATATTGAGAAGCAAACGTTACAGTTTGATCCGCTCGGTATTTACACTAATAAATGGCAAGGTAATAAAAATACCAGCGCGCAGCTGGATGACTTAAACGAAGTTGATTGGCCAATTTAAGCCAATCAACTTTTGCAAAGCAACGTTTAAAACAGCTCAGCAATACCTATATTAATGGCAAAGCCGCCTAACGTTAAAAACAAAAATAAACACAGCGCCAGTAACAGCGGTTTAATACCCGCTTGGCGAATTGCCCCAACATGTGTGCGTAAACCCAAAGCCACCATCGCAATCGTTAATAATATATTATCAAACCAAACAACTGCGTTTGTAGTCACTTGAGGAATAATAGAGAGTGAATGCACACCACTGGCCACTATAAATAACACCGCAAACCAAGGGATAGTAATATCTGATTTATCGCCCTCACTGCTTGCAGCATTACCTGCCTTTGCTCTTTTTTTACTTTGCCAAAACGATAAACCCACTAAAAATGGCGCAAGCATCATCACTCTTAGCATTTTCTCAATTACAGCGGTGTCGGCCGCGTTAGCGCTTACCGCAGTGCCCGCCGCAACCACTTGCGCTACTTCATGAATGGTTGAGCCTACAAAAATACCGTACGCGTGCTCGCTCAATCCCATGTACTCAAACATTATTGGGTAGGCAAACATGCTTAGCGTACCAAACACCACCACCGTTGCTACCGCTACTGATACTTTATGCGCCTGTGCTTTTATAACAGGCTCGGTTGCCATCACCGCTGCAGCGCCACAAATAGAGCTACCCGCGCCAATTAATATAGTTGTTTGCTCATCTAGCTTAAATACACGTTTGCCAAGTTGAATTGCTAATATAAATGTACCAACAAGCATAACAATGTCGGTTAGTAAGCCACTCCAACCAACGCCCGCTACTTGCGTAAAGGTTATTCTAAAACCAAACAACACAACGCCCGCTTTGAGCAAAATACTTTTAGCGTAATCAACACCCACATCGGTATGAGTCGCTATACGCGAAAAAATACTGTTACCCACAATAATACCAACCACAATACCAATGGTGAGTGAGCTAAATTGCGCAGTTTGCATTATTGGTAATTTACTAAGCGCAACAGCAACGCCCGCAAGTACTATAACCAGTAACATGCCAATCCACCAGCGAGAGTCACCATACTGTTTAGTGTTAACACCTAAAGGCTGTAACCCATTTTTAATAGCGCTAAGCATAATATTCCCTCAATCAAACAACTCTAATTAGTTGACTTCATTTTAATAAAGGCCAAAATATAACTCCAATATATTAAAATCATGATTCGATAATTTAAGGTTATGTAATTTGAGAGGCGCAATGAATTTACATGCACTTAGGGTGTTTTATACGGTAGCAAAGCTTGGTAGTTTTTCAGGCGCAGCCGAGGCGCTTTTTATAAGTCAGCCGGCGGTATCTAAAGCGCTAAAAGAGCTTGAGTATCAACTAAACATACAACTTATTGAACGTGCATCTAAAGGCAAAAAACTCACTTTAAGTGAAGGCGGGCAAGCGCTTTTTGAACATGCGCGTAGTATTTTTGCCATAGAAAAAGCCGCTATTGAAGATATTAAATCGCGCACAGGGCTTAAGCGCGGCACACTTGTTATAGGCACCAGCACCACCATTGCCAGCTATTGGCTGCCCCCCTATTTAGCTAAATTTTGCGCGCAGTTTCCACATATAAAAGTAGAAGTACAAGTGGCTAATACCGCGCAAATTGAGCACGCATTACTTGAATGCACCATCGATTTAGCACTGGTTGAAGGCACGCCGACTGAGTCGCATATAATAAGTAAGCACTGGCAAAACGATTTAATGAGTGTGGTTATACCCAGTAACTTTAAGCCCACGAAAGACTTAAAAGCATGGTTAAACAAACAATTTTGGCTACTGCGCGAGCCGGGCTCTGGCACTTTAGAGGTGTCGGTTAAATTACTACAGCAACACGGAATTACAGCAAAAAACTGTATGCAGCTCGGAAGTAATGAAGCAATAGCAAGAGCAGTAGCACAAGGAATGGGCGTTGCTTTATTGCCTAATGTAGTCACAGAAGATTTAGTACAGCTAGGTAAATTAACACGGCTAGAACAGCCAAATAACGTCGAGTTATCAAGACCATTATACCAATTACACTACAAAGACAGACCGTCTTCTCATGCTGCGCAAGCATTCGAAAAAAGCCTGTTTAGCTTATAATATTTGCAGCCTGAAGGTAATGAGTATGACATAAGCAAGTTCATCAATTTGTTACTACGTACCTATAGTATGCTTGTAAGTCTGATTGTTTTGTTATTAGAGCTCCATACACAGAAGCATCACTATGATTCTCAATAATCTCATCACAAGCTTGTCTAAGTTCCTTTAACTCTTTATTAGGAATTTGTTTGTAATTCTTACTATCATGGTGTGTTATATCTTCACACAACCTTTTTAACTTAGTGTTTAAAGCTACGAATATATGATGAGTTATTTCTGTTGTCCCATTATCATTGCTTTTAAGAAGGCGAAATGCTTGTTTTCTCATCTCTGTCGAAGTTGACTCTATACTATCGATCAATTTGTTTATTACCTCTGTTTTAGAAGCTCTTCTTTGCAGATGTCCTTTAAACAAATAACCTACAAATGAACCAATAAGAAGTAAAAAAAACGGGCTTAAAGAGGTTATCCATGAAAAATCAATACTGAAAAGATACCTTATGAAAAAGCATATATATGAAAGGATATGTAGAGCTTGCTCAAACAAACTAGTTTTTCGCCTTTATTTGATCATCAACATACTCTTTAATTTCTTCAATACGATAAGGGTCATCATCAGACTTTAAATTCTCAACCAATCTAAGCACTATGCTTTTTTCAACACCACACCTAATCAGCCCTGCAAATGCTTCATCTAAAAATGATGAGCCATACCCAGCAACTCCATCTAAATCAATCTGGATACTATCTCCATAAACTTTTATAGCGGGTATTAGTTTTTCATCTCGAAATTCTTCACCACTATATTTGCCCAACTTGACATAACGAGGGCCTGGATAATGAGAAAAATCACTAACTTTTATAGTTTCCACTTATCACTCTCTTAATCAACGTGTATAGGTAAAGACCATTCAATAATGGTGCCACCTATAGAATGGTGGTTATTGTATCCTAAATCAACGTGCCTTGAATTCTTTTTCACAAATCTATATTGGCCTCTATTAGAAAAAATAATTAGTCTTGCATCTTTATTGGCTTTAACAAAACTCTTTATGTCTTTCCCCCCTTTACCACGATGACCAAGTTTAGTCCTAGTTTCTTGGACCAATGTAGCAGCATGAATTTGTGCAACATCACCATCATGAGCTATTTTAGCTGTTTTTAATTTATAAAAATTAGCTAGATGAGCTTTAATTGATCCTAGAAGTTTAGTGCTTTGTGTGTAAGGAAGAGTTTCAGGAATACCATGGCCCCTATCACATACTAGAATGACTAGTCTTGAATCGATAACACCAACGAAAATCCACCATTTTTTTAAAGAAAAAGCTTTATTAGTCGGTACTTTATCTGAATATGCGTGCTCTACAGCGTTACTTATAGCCTCTATACCACTACGATACAACTCGCTTGTTTTTACTCCTAAATCTTCGGTAATTTTGATCGCATCGGCTAAATTTTGCCCGTCAACTTGAGTTGAAGAGCCAATATACCAATTATCTACATGGGGAAAAGGTTTTGTTTTAAAGGGTCCTAGACGGATTGCTTTATAGAAGCCAATCCTTTGTAAAACTGCATGAACAACGTTAATAGTACCTTTATCACCATTTTGTTTACTATTAGGGGGTCTTGAGATAGTTATCTTTAAGCTAGGGTGGTTTTTAGCAATAATTTCGATAGTTGATAAAAGTAATATTCCAGCTGCTGCACTAATCACCATCGTTTCACGAAAACATATTCTTAACGTTGCATTACTTCTTACCGCTTGAAAACTGGAGGTTTCGAGCTTCTGTATGAAGTCCATTGTTTTGGTGTGATTTCTTGCTTTATAGAGATCAATAAACTTAGGCGCAATTATTTTAATCTCTGATTTTAATTTAGATTTTTTATGAGGGTGTTTACGAGTTCCAGTAAATGCTTTGCCTCCTCGCTTCTCTGACCTTATTAACTTTTCAGATATTCTCCTATTTGCTTTCTTCTTGATATTACTAAGTATTCCTTTAATTAACATTCACTACGATCCCATTTTTATAATCAGAAAAAGTCAAATCATTAAACCTTGACTTCATATATCACAATTATTAACTGACAACTCATCGTTTATATCATTCATCAGCTAACCTATAAACCTATTAGCTAAATCGGTAAACCCTAACATAAGAATAGACCTTACAAACCCTGCGTTAAATCTTGTGCCAATGTACCCGTTGGTTTTTCAATTACGCGTACTAACTCTTTGCCATTTTGTTTAACAATAAACGTAGGTGTGTATTGTAAGTCGTGAGCCTGTGCAATGCCTGCATCGTCTTGCTTGTTGTAACCTACGGCCACATACTCAATGCTTGCAAGTTCCACTTTCGACGTAGAAAGTAACTTAATGAGCTTTGGCACTTCGCGCTCACTGTCGTGGCACCACGTACCAAATAATACAATAAGCTCTTTACCTTCTAGCTTTTGCATTAACGCAATATCTTGTGTTGTTGGCGTAAAAGCTTTGTATTCTTCGCTAAACTTGTCGTAGTCGCTTAGCAGTACATCGGCGGTAATTCCGCCCGAAAACGGCGCATTGGCAGCACAGCCTACCAGGGGCATGCTTAAAGCACACAATAAAATTAATTGTTTAAACATAAGGTACTCTTTAATTAGGTGTTTAATTAAGCATTTAAAGACTATACCCAATATTGAGTGTGGAGTGAACAACTCAGACCGTTACTTTTTATCCATAAAAAAGTTAACTTGCGATAAGTTAGTTAAATACTCGCGTCTTACGTCTTTATTCTCGGCAAGCTTATCTAAATCACCAATTAAGGTAACTAACTTATTGTAAGAGTGGCTGCTTGTTTGTTTAAATTCGTCTTGCTTTTCATCGCTCTCAACACGTTCTTTTTTATTCATGTTGTAGCTGTTTTCGTTTTCTTCGAGCCAAATATCATCAATTAAGCGAATGTCACTTTTACTAACGGTTTGCTCTTGCATCGCCATTTGCAGCTCGTATTGATTTGTTTGCGGGTTAAACGCATACATTTTTGTATCAACATCAACTTCGTGAGACTGATCAAGCCCCACAAGTTCTTTATTTTTAACTGCGGTACCTACGCTATAACTTTCTTCTTTGTCGTAGTAGTCGGGGCGACTATATTGATAATCAAAGTGGCTACTTACATTTTTACTTTGTGTTAAACCACTAAGCTCGCCTAATTGGGTTTGCTCAGTCGCTTGGCTTAGCTCAATGGTACTTTTAGGCTGATAGTCGCCACTATCCAGCGCATACGAAAAGGTAGCATCAAAATCAGCGAGCTTAGACACACCCGCCCCCAATGTATTTGGCGCTTTATCACCTAACCCTTGGTAACGAGGATCGTTTTCGATCATGTTATCAACCAAATCGGCAACCATGGCGCGCCCGTCATTAAATTGCTGCTCTGCAAGTGACTCTAAATTGCTATAACGTTCAGCCGCCGACGACATACTTGCAAAAGCACCTTTAAACAATGCAAAACCTTGTTGCATTGTCTCATCCCCTTTGCGACCAAATGCCGAGTCTTTACTATCTTCGGTACTGTTTACTCGACTATCTTTTAAGCTTTGATCGAGCGACGCTAAATATTGCTGCATTTGCTGTGTGTCTTTAGCGCCAATGGTTGACATATCGAGTGCAAAGTCGATTTCGTTTTTCCCACTTTGTGATTTAAACACAAGTGCTTGCTGATTTGTCGCTTCATCAATTGAGTAACTTAAATCAAGCGTGTTTTCGCCTGTATCAAGCGCATCATTTTGCGTTGTTGAAAACGACACATTAAAACCCGCTAGCTGCTCACTATTAAAGCCTGATAAAAAATCTAAACTCATATCTGTTTGGTTTGGCACTATAATAGGATTAAATGAGTTTTCACTCGCTTTAAAAAACTCATCGGCCATTTCGCCAACACCCGCCATAACCTGCGTTAAAGTCGCATGTTCAGCCTCAGATAAATCGCCATTTACTTCGTAACTTATGCCAAAGCCATCAACGGCTTCGCCCGTTTTTTCATCAAAGCCTTGCGATGAGTTAAAGGTAATGTTTATAACATCACCCTCTTTGGTTTTTACCGAGAGCTCAAATAAATAATTATCGTCATCCTCGTACTTGCTACGATTAGCACTTTCCATATAAGGATTAAGCGTGCGCTCAACACGTTGCTGGCTTGAGGCTAAAAACGTTTTTTGCTCATGCCCAAGTTGCCCCAAGCTTGATAAAATATCGCTGGTATTAGCATAAGCACCCTGAATATTTTTAACGGATGTATTTAATCGCTCAATTAATTGGGTACTGTTTTCGTTTTTTAATAACCCCTCATGCCGAGAACTTATTACGGTGCGCAGGGCGAGTTCTTCATCGGAGAGTTTATAGTTAAGCGTGCTAGGCGTGCTTGTAATAATAAATAGCGAGGTAAGTTGCTGTTGTAAAATATCCCCTACTTTTTGATTGCTACTTATCGTTTCGTAAATCGTTTCATCATTTAGCTGGCTTAGTAGCTCGTCGGTTATTTTTGAGGCATTAGTTTGTAAATCATTAATAGCTTGAAGGTCGCCACTACTGTGCAGTGAAGGTGTCGCAGATGTTTGGTTGGCGTTATTAACTGATAGGGCAATCATAGTGCTTAGATTAGCCTGACTGCCTAATATATTATTAACCATGATTATCCTTAATCGCTAAACCCTATTAAGTAACTTATCGGGCGCTTAGTTAAAAGCTTTAGCCTAAAGGCGCATTTTTTACCTATTATTTATACAAATAATTTATTAATAAGTTAAACAAACATAAATCTAAACCAGATAAGATAAACCAGATAAGCGTAGGTCGGATAAGCGCAGCGCCATCCGACACTCTATTAATCAACTCACCTTACTCTTAAGGGCTATTTTATTTGCTTACTACCTTCACCTGTTTCTTTTATTCTTTGTACTAAAAAATCGACCGCCGCTTTTACCTTTGGTACCAAATAACGTTGTTTTTGATACAACAAATAAACAGCCATATTAGAATTTTGAGTTATTGCCACCTCATGCTCAAACTTAAGCTCTTGTAACTCACCCAGCTCAAGATATGAAGCCAGTGCCCATCGAGTTGACATTAAAATACCTTCCCCGTTACATGCTTTTTTGGCAAGCCACGACCCGTTATTTGAAATAGCGACCGCAGGCCCAGAAACGTCATGCCATTGCTCATCTACTTTACATAACCACGGCGTTGGCCCTGAAGGCGTTTTAAAATAAAGCCCATTATGGTGCTTTAATTCCATGGCGTTACTTGGCACTCCGTGTTTTTGTAAATAGCAGGGGGACGCCACAGGTATAAAGCCATTATCCATAAGTTTTATTGCTATCACGCGCTCATTGGGTGCATAACCACCACGAATAGCAATATCAACATCGTCACGGCCAAGTGTCGACAGCTCATCGCTTAAGCTTACATCGAGTATTATTTCGGGGTATAACGCGCTAAGCTCATCAAGCAGCGGCATGAGCATTTTGTCGCCAAAACCTACCATGCAACTTATAGATAAACGCCCCTTTGGGGTTGTTTGGTAACTTCGAACCGTTTCGTGGCTTTGCTCAAGCTGGTTCACTATTTTTTGTACATCGCTGTAGTAAATTTGCCCTACTTCGGTCAGCTTAACTATGCGGGTTGAACGTTTTAAAAGTGTTGCTCCTAAGCTTTTTTCTAAATCGGCAACTCGCCTCGACAACGACGAAGGCGGCACACCAAATGCTTTTGCAGCTTTGGTAAAACTGCCCGTTTCAACCACTTTAATAAAATACCGTATGGCTTTTAGTTGATCCAAGTCGCCTCTCCATTAAATAAAATTCTTTATTGTCTTAAAGACAAAAGTGATTCGCATTTTCCCTTATATATAAGCAAATTAAAACAAGTAATAATAGGCTCAACTTAAACACGGTGACCAAAATTGCATTATTTGGCAATGCGTATCCTCACGTTAATAATGGAAAGCTGACTTATGATTACTTTGCACGGTTTTGCTGCTAGCAATTATTACAACCTAGTTAAACATCTACTTTTACACAAACGACTGCCATTTAAAGAACACCTTGTTTACGGCGGTAGTGAAGAGTTACTAGCAATCAGCCCTGCAGGCAAAGTGCCTGCAATCACAACAGCTAATGGCCTTAATATTTCTGAGTCGAGTGTTATTTGCGACTTTATAGAGGAGTCGTACCCACAAACTCCGCTATACCCTAAAGATGCAGGTGAGCGCGCAGTTGTTCGTCAAATTATGAAAATAGCAGAGCTTTATTTTGAACTGCCAAGCAGACGGTTCATCCCTTATGTATTTTCGGGTAATGAAGTTCCTGAGGCTCTTAAAACAGAAGTACGCCAAGTATTAACTCGCGGCGTTACTGCATTAAGCAAACTAGGTAAGTTTTCACCTTGGATTGCAGGCGAGCAATTCACAATGGCAGACATTTACGTTTATTACGTAAACACCATTGTTAGCGCCTTTGGCTCAAGCCAGCTTGATTGGGATGTACTAGCACAAGTTCCCGGCATGAAAGAGTGGAACGAATCAATGAGTCAATTAACCATTGCACAAAGCATAGAGGCCGACCGCCAAGCAAATATGGCTGGTTTTATGCAAAAAGTGAAAGCACAAATTCAAGCAGCAAGTGCTAAATAGCCCTTAACTATATAAGAAGCCCTTAGCTATAACAGTAATCAATACTCATTTTTGTGGGAGCAAACATAATGACAGATAAAAATATCCAACTTACTTCAACTATCAGCGAAGACAATAAACTAACACTTGCCTTAAAAAACATCGAGATGCCAAAGCCTAGTGCCGATGAAGTGGTTATTCGTATTGAAGCTGCACCATTAAACCCATCAGACTTAGGCGTTTTATTCAGTGCAGCTGATATGTCTACTGCAAAGCAATCGGGTACTGATGAAAATCCAGTAATTACTGCCGATGTTCCAGCTCAATTTATGCCATCACTTAAAACACGCGTAGGTAAAGCCACACAAGTAGGTAATGAAGGCGCAGGCACCGTAGTAGCAGCAGGCTCATCACCAACCGCACAAGCATTAATGGGTAAAACCGTTGCTGTAATTGGCGGTGGTACGTATCGTCAATTTATATGTGCCAATGTACAAAGTTGCTTAGAGCTAAAAAAAGGGACTACCGCTAAAGAAGGTGCATCATCTTTTGTTAACCCACTTACCGCACTAGCAATGGTAGAAACCATGCGCGCTGAAGGCCATAAAGCTATTATTCACGCGGCTGCAGCTTCTAATCTTGGCCAAATGCTAAACCGTATTTGTATTGCTGATGGCGTTGATTTAATTAATATTGTTCGTAAACCAGAACAAGAAAAATTACTGCGTGATATGGGTGCAAAATATATTGTTAACTCAAGCAGCGACACTTTCATTGCTGATCTAACCGCTGCAATAATTGAAACGGGTGCAACTATAGCGTTCGACCCAATCGGTGGCGGCCAACTAACAAGTGATATTCTTAACTGTATGGAAGTTGCAGCTGCACGCGATATGAAAGAGCACAGTGTTTATGGCTCAGACACTTACAAACAAGTGTATATTTATGGCGCACTAGACCGCGGCCCTATTACATTAAACCGTAACTTTGGTTTTGCGTGGGGTGTAAACGGGTTCTTATTATTTAATGCCTTAGGTAAATTAGGCACAGATACAGTAATAAAAATGCGCAAACGTATTGTAGACGAAATCACCACAACATTTGCGAGCAACTATACGCACGAAGTGTCATTAGCTGAGGTATTACATTTACAATCAATCGCGGCTTATTCTAAACAAGCAACAGGCGAAAAGTACTTAATTAAACCTCAAGCTTAATTAAATATTCTTCGTTAAAAATTAAAAACCACAGCGCTTAGCACTGTGGTTTTTAAATATAAAAGCAGATGCTAATTAGGTATCTGCTTTTTTACGTTTAACACAGGGGCTATTTATATTGAGCTTTTATAAAGAATAGAACTTACCATACTCCGCGTTCATTAAAAGTAGCTGTTCAATAACAATGAACATACGACCTTAGTGAACAAAACTTGACTGTCGTTCAAATTTTATCTATGTTCACAAATAATGAACAGTTTAATTTAGTGAACAAATGATAAACCAAGGGCTAATACAGGCAGCTATTGAAAAACTAAACTTGCAAACAGGTTTAGGCGCAGAGTATAAAACTTTTAAAAAAGAGTGTGTTGAGGGCGAACTCACTTTGCCTAATGTTAAAAGCAATTTAATTATTAAATGCAAAAAACACCTACATACAACCACCTTACAAAAGTATATTGCTGAATTCAAAATAAAGAATCAGATAACCGATGCCCTATTAATTACTGAGTACATCAATCAAAATCAAGCAGCCTTATTAAAAGAGCAAAAAATATCTTTTATAGACTGTGTTGGTAACACGTATATTAATTGCCCTCCAATTTATATTGATATTCAGGGAAATAAGCCCGAAAAAGCCCACAATAAAATAGCCTTGGCTAAACAATTAGGTAAGGCATTTCAACCTAAGGGCATGAAAGTAGTATTTATGTTTTTAGTGCAGCCGGAGCTAGTAAATAAACCCATGCGCACAATTGCAAAGGTGGCCGAAGTTGCACTGGGAACGGTTAAACAAGTAATTGACGATTTAATATATCAAGAGTTTATAGTTCAAAAAGACCAACACACTAAAATAATCTACAATTCAAAAGCTTTACTAGATAAGTGGTTAGACGCTTACCCTGTAACTGTTGAAGCTAAATTAAAACAAGAAATCTTCACCACTGATAACACAGAGCTACTACAAAAACTTAAACTAAATAATGTAAAAGCGATGTGGGGAGGCGAATATGCTGTTCAACAATATGACAATTATTTAAATGCAAAAAATTATCTAATTTACGTAAATCCTGAACATAAAAAAGTCATTTTAAAAACCGCACGATTACGAAAAGTAAAAGCAGAAGATGATATAAACGATGCACTAACAAAAGTAGTTTTAGTGGAGCCATTTTTAGCCATAGAAAAACTTGTCGGCCCAAAGGTTAATTTAGCACACCCGTATTTAATCTATGCCAATTTATTAGCTAGTAGAGATGCAAGAAACATAGATGCCGCAACGAGGTTTTATGAAAAGCACATTGCTTGATGTCGTTGGTAAATTACCACAAGGGTTAGTTAGCCTTTATCAAAAAATAAACGTCCAAACTGAAGCATTAGGGATCCCTTACCTAGTCATAGGTGCTACCGCCAGAGACATTATACTCCATCATGGTTACGGTGCTGCAATTGAGCGAGGTACAAGAGATATTGATTTTGGTATACAATTCCAAAACTGGGATCAGTTTGAACAGTTAAAGGAGCATCTCCTAAAAAATGGTTTTACACCTGATAAAACAAAAGTACACCAACTAGTAACTACCGTTCCTAGCGGTGAAAAATGGGAAATTGATATTATTCCATTTGGAAATATTGCTGGTGATGGTAACTCTATTACTTGGCCGCCACAGCACGATATTGGAATATCAGTAACAGGCTTTAACGAGGCATTTAAACATGCACTTGACGTAAAAATTACCAATAGCCCCAACCTTAATATTAAAGTTGCATCGCCTGCTGGAATGCTACTGTTGAAGTTAATCTCATGGCTAGAAAGGGAGCATGGCGTTAGACGTAAAGACGCAATGGATATTTTTTATCTTACTAGGCACTACTCAAAAATACCTACTATCACAGACTCACTTTATGAAGATGATTTTATGGACGCACAAGACTATGATGAACATAAAGCGAGCACAATGAAACTAGCCACTGATGCTTGCAACATCGCTAACGCAGAAGTTCTTTCGTTCATTAATGAAAAATTGTTCAATGTTGAGTCCAAAGTAGACAATTTAGTACTAGATATAAGCAGAGCAGTTCAAATTGAATATAGTGATGCTGAAGAGCTTTTAAGTATTATTTCTAAGCAGCTAAATACTTCTTAACTGTTTTAATGGCTGCTTTGTTTTATATATAAAGTAATCGCTATTGAAACCGCCCGATACAATTCTCATGTTCCTCATAAGTTACTAAAACAGCTTTGCTTATAGCGATCTTTTTTGATCAAAAAACAGTGATTATCCGATTAAGTGCAATTTGTCATAAAAGTGCAATCAAAATAGATGATAATTCAAACTCGAACTGTATTTTTTATAATCAAGAAGACTAAGTAAGATGAGTACACCACTAGTGCAACTAACATTTGCACCGCAATCATTTGATGATTCTATGTCTGCGGCGATGAGCCACGCTATGGAATACGAAAAACTATCGCTAAAAGCCAATGCTGCGCATAACATTACGCTGCAGTGTGTGTTGCCTGATGGCGCAAATGAGAGCGATGTTATTTCACTAAGTGCTACGCAGCCCAGTGCACGTGGAGCGCAGTATTTTACTGAAAAAACGCTGAGCAATGACGACCTTGAATCTGGTACTGTCAACCTTACTTTAAGTAACATTACACAAAGCCAATGTTTTGTAGTGCAAATGATGCTGCACGGAAAAAACACGACCTTAAAAGAAAGCCAACAACTCGATGTGTACATTAAAGCATTTGAGCAAGGCTATATTCCTGAACACATAACAACTGAACATGCTAAGCCTCAGGGCGTTCGTAGTTACTTTGCGAGTATGGGATCTACGTTTTTATCACTGTTTTAGTGCTGGCTGTACTTAAATTACGCGACGCTACTTATAAAACCTTAATCAGCAAAACTTACTTTACCCATAGTAACTCCCGCAATACCTTGTGCAGTATTACTTAGGTGTTGCTGCTCTCCTGCTAGGCATTCGTTTGCTAAAATAGCAAATAACACAGCCTCTTTTGCGTCGGGATTTATACCTAAATCGTCGGTGTTTTTAAAAGCCTTAATACGTGGACAAAGCGCTTTAAGTTGCGCCATTAGTAACGGGTTATGAATACCGCCACCACTTGCATACACCACACAATTTTGTGCGCGCTCCGCACACTCATTTAATGCATTTGCTATTACTGTGGCTGTAAAGGTATTTAAGGTAGCCATAACATCTTCATGGCTTAAATGCTGAGTATGTGTTTGCTGCTGTGCGGCGTTTAAATACGCTAAGTTGAATACCTCAGGGCCAGTTGTTTTAGGCATTGGGAGTTTAAAAAATGCGTTATTACATAATGCATTCAATAATGGCGTATTTATCTTGCCTGCTTTTGCTATTTTTGCACCGTCGTCATAATGTAGCCCTGCAAAGTGTTGCTGTACGTAGGCATCCATAATGGTATTACCGGGGCCAATGTCGGCGCTAAACACACCGTTTGCATCGCCATTTTTGGGTAGGAACGTTAAGTTAGCTATGCCGCCCATGTTTAGCAAAATCCGACTTTCAGCAGCGCTTGAAAAATATAAATAATCGCCATACACCGCCAGTGGTGCGCCCTCGCCTCCTGCGGCTATGTGTTTTTGCCTAAAATCACCAATGGTAGTAATACCGGTAGTAACGGCTATTTGGTCACTGTCGCCAATTTGTAAGGTGCCGTTATTAAAGTCTTTATGGTTATGCTGCGACTGCGGGCAGTGGTAAATGGTTTGCCCGTGGCTTGCTATTACATCAATATTTGCTGGGTTTATATTCCACTTAGCTAAGCACTGATTAACCATATTACCGTGCAGCTTACCTACCCAAGGGTGCAGTAAGGTAACTAGCTCTAAATCGCATTCTCGCTTAGCAAATACCTGCTTTATTTTGGTTTTGTAGTCGTCGTTGTAGTCAACGGTGGTAAAATTTAAAACCTCAATGTGTGTATTTAAGCCTGCGCCCGTTACTTTGCAGAGTGCAACATCGAGCCCATCTAACGAGGTACCGCTCATTAAACCAATAATTAAACGGCTTGGCTTTTGGGCACTATTATAAAGGGCGGCTATATGTGGGTGCATAATGGCATCTAAACAGGTGTAATATTTTGCTTATATTAGAGTACTTTAAAACAAAGTAATAGCCGTAAACCGTTTAATCTTAATGATTGTACAAGGTTTAAATGATTGCTAAGTTAGTGTGTATTCAACTAATAATTAACTATCGCTATGATCACGCTCAGAGATTTTCAACCGCACGATGCGCCACACATTATTGAAACCTTAAACGATGAGCAGGTAACACGGTATTTATCGTCAAAAATTCCATTTCCGTATACGCAAGCCGACGCTGATTGGTGGATAAACCAAGGTTCTAAAAATGACGTAATTGATGCAACGGTTAAGGCCATTGTAGTAAATGAGCAATTTGCAGGCTGTATTGGCATAACCCCAGGAGAGTTTGAATACAGCCGCAGTGGCGAAATTGGTTATTGGCTAAATAAAACCTACTGGGGACAAGGCATTATTACTCGCGCTATTGCACTTATTTGCGAAGAAGCGTTTGCCCAATCTAACCTAAATAGAATTTTTGGCACTGTGTTTGCTGGTAATACCGGCTCTATAAAAGCACTTACTAAAAGTGGTTTTGAGCAAGAAGCCGTCCTAAAACAAGCTATTTATAAAAATGGAGAATTTTACAGTAGTCACATTTTTAGCAAGCTTAAATAAAGTATTTAGAATAAATACTCTGCCTATAAGGGTTGAATTACCAGTCCCCCGCCCAAAACTCCTGTTATAAGGTACAAATTTGTACATGCTTATACTACTTAGCGCGCATTATTGTTTAGCTGAACACGATTTTTAAAGCGTAAACATTCGGTAAGTAGTTTATTTATATTAATAGGAGATCTTATATGTCTACGACTAGTCGCCAACTTACTCTTGAATCACGCCCTAATGGCGCTCCAACAGACGAAAACTTTAAATTAAAAACGGTAGAGCTTCCTGCATTAAAAGACGGCGAAGTTTTACTGCGCACTATTTACCTATCACTAGACCCGTATATGCGTGGTCGCATGAGTGATGCTAAGTCGTACGCTGACCCAGTTAATATTGGCGATGTAATGGTTGGCGCAACAGTGTGCCAAGTAGAAGAATCTAAAAACGATAAATTTAGCGAAGGCGAGTGGGTACTTGCCTACACTGGTTGGCAAGACTACGCCATTACCAATGGCGAAGGCTTAATGCAATTAGGTAAAGAGCCTGCTAATCCTTCTTACGCATTAGGTATTATGGGTATGCCTGGCTTTACCGCGTACATGGGTTTACTCGATATTGGCCAGCCTAAAGAAGGTGAAACAGTTGTAGTTGCAGCAGCAACAGGCCCGGTGGGCGCAACGGTTGGTCAAATAGCTAAAATTAAAGGCTGTAAAGTAGTGGGTGTTGCTGGTGGTAGCGAAAAATGTGCACATGCTGTTGAAAAGCTAGGTTTTGATGCCTGTATTGATCATAAAGCAGATGACTTTGAAGAACAGCTAGAAAAAGCCTGTGATAAAGGCATTGATGTTTACTACGAAAATGTGGGCGGTAAAGTATTCGACGCCGTACTACCACTACTAAATACCGCAGCACGCGTACCACTGTGTGGTTTAGTATCGCAATATAACGCCACTAGCTTGCCAGAAGGCCCAGACCGTTTAGGTATGCTAATGGGTCAATTGCTTACTAAGCGTATTAAAATGCAAGGCTTTATCATTTTTGATGATTACGGCGACCGTTATGACGAGTTTGCACAAGACATGCAAAAATGGCTGCAAGACGGAAAAATTCAATACCGTGAACACATGGTAGAAGGCATCGAAAATACAGTAGGCGCGTTCAACGATATGATATGCGGCAAAAACTTTGGTAAAACAGTGGTTAAAATTAATAACCCTCTTTAATTTAAATAGCTTATAAGGGCTTAGCCCTTATAAGCTCAAAAGGACTGACATGATCAAACTACACCATTTAAATAAGTCACGCTCAAAACGCGTAATTTGGCTTTTAGAAGAGCTAAATGTTGATTACGAAATTGTGGCTTATCAGCGCAATAAAGACACCTTCTTAGCTCCTGACGAATTAAAGCATATACATCAACTTGGTAAGTCGCCAGTGATTGAAGACGGCGGCCTAATTATTGCTGAATCAGGCGCTATTACCGACTACCTTATTACTAAATACGGTAACGCTAAATTTGCACCAAAAGTAGATACCGCTGAATACGTTGATTATCAGCAATGGCTACACTTTGCAGAAAGCTCAGCAATTTTGCCACTTTTACTTAAAATGTTTGTACTAAAAGACGGCGCTAAAACGCAGTTTTTAGAGGGCTATGCCGACGCCGAAACAGTTAAAGTAATTAGCTACTTTAACGACCGCCTTGAAGGTAAGCGTTATTTAGTGGGCGATACCCTAACGGGCGCTGATTTTATGATGTCGTTTATTGTTGAAATTGTTAAAAATTCAGGTCAATTAGCGCACTTTAAAAACCTCGTTAAATACGACGAGCAATTACAAAGCCATGAGAAGTTTCATACAGCGAATGAGCTAGAAGCAAAGTACGACTAACTACTTTTATATAATCTTTTTATATAATCTTTTTATATAATCTTTTTATGTAACACTAAGGGGCATTTAGCCCCTTTTTTATGCCTATAAATATGTCAGTAAAATATACCTGTAAAACAACCCCACTAAAGTTACGCTTGTAAACTAAATTAACAAATACCCCCTTATTGCTAATAAAGCTTCAGTTTATAGGGCATAATGCCGATATTATTTTGAAATTATCACTAATAATGCTGGCTCCCCTTACTGGTATTAACTCAAACTTGGAATCATCCATGACAATAAACATGCGTTTAGCGACCGGTTTTGGCGTAATTTTATCAATGATGCTTATTTTAACCATCATTGGCATTTCCCGCGTTAGCCTCATTAATAATAACATTACCCACATGACCGACGTAAACTCGGTAAAACAGCGTTACGCTATTAACTTTAGAGGCAGCGTACACGACAGAGCCATAGCCGTGCGCGATGTAGTGTTAATTACCGACCAAAACAATTTACGCACTGTTTTAAATAACATAAAAGAGCTAGATGCTTTTTACCAAACATCTAGCCGCGCAATGCGCGACCTTACCGACAAAATGTCGAGTGAAGAGCAATCATTACTTAATAAAATAAATCAAATAGAGCAACGCACTCAGCCTTTTATTCAAGGTGTTATAAACGCTAAAAGTACTGGAAACCTAAACGAAGCAGAGCGCATTTTATTAACTGATGCACGCCCTGCGTTTACCCAGTGGCTAAATGTTATAAACCAATTTATAAACCTGCAAGAGCAAGCAAACCAAATAACAACAATTGATACCCGCGAAGTAGCTAGCTCGTTTAAAACCTGGATGATTGCGCTTACTGTAATTGCTGTTTTAATAGGCATAAGCGTTGCGTATGTTATTAGCCAACTGATCAGAAATTCAGTAGGTGGCGAACCACAAGAAGCTGCTGAAGTAATTGCCCTTATTGCACAAGGCGACTTAAGAGGCGATGTACAGTCGTGTTGCCCAAATAGCATGATGGCTTCTGTAGGGGTGATGCAATCTAAATTAAAAACCATTGTAGATAGCATTATTAATTCATCTGAAGAGCTTTCTACTCACTCTGCAAGCGTAGCGTCTGGCTCGCAGCAAGCACTTAGTGCCGCTGACGCACAAGTAACTTATACAAACTCGGCAGTAAGCAGCCTAGAAGAAATGAGCCGTAGTATTCATGCCGTAGCCGATTCAGTTAAACAAACAGAAGATAACTCAAAAATAACCGCGCAATTATCGCAGCAAGGTAGTATTGCTGTGCAAAAAGTAGCGGCCGAAATTGAGCAAATTTCAGTAACCGTAAAAGCTACCGTTACCCAAGTAAATGTTTTGCAAGAACATGTAAAACACATTGGCGATATTTTAAGTGTGATCCGCAGTATTTCTGATCAAACAAACTTGCTTGCACTAAATGCGGCAATAGAAGCAGCAAGAGCAGGCGAAACAGGCCGAGGGTTTGCTGTTGTTGCTGACGAGGTAAGACAACTTGCCCAGCGCACTGGCGACGCAACAGGCGATATTGAAAAGATGATTTTGCAAGTACAAGAAAACACGCAAGCGTCGGTAACAGCTATGGAAACCACAGTACCACAAGTAGAAAATGGCTTAACGCTTACTCACGAAGCAAACGAGTTACTGCATCAAATACAGCAACAAGCTAACGACTCATTAAGTAACGTGCTTGAAATTGTTGAATCAACATCAAACCAAGTAGCCACCGTGGCGCAAATTAGTACCGGCGTTGAAGAAATTGCCAGTATGTCCAAAGAAACCAGCATGTCGCTTAACAGTAACGCACAAGAAGCTGTTGCATTAGCTGACCTTTCAAACACACTTAAAAAGTATATTAGCTACTTTAAAGTTTAATTTTTATAGTAAGCAATAAACAAAGGGGCTTTTAAGCCCCTTTGTTGTTTATGTACTTTAATAATAGCGGACTATATACCCGCTAAATCGCGCTCGGTAATACACTCACCCGACGCCATTTCAAACTCGCGACATACTAATGGGCGGTTTTCGTAAATAGAGCACATAAGCGTATTACGGTCGAGTGCTTGGCACCAGCCGTCGTCAGCGCGTTTCATTACTTCGCTGCCCCATTTATCGTACTCTATATAGTTAAAAGGCACGCCGGTGTCGGTTACTATGCGCACTTCTAATTGGCAACAACAGGCTTGGCAGTTAGCACACGTAACGGGCTCTGGGGTAGTAGAAATATTTTCAACGGGGATAACAATATGAGGCATAGTGGCTTACTTTTTTGAATAAGCCACTAGGATACAGTAACTAATTTAACGCGCTAGTAGTTTTGCTTTAATATCGCTGTAACGCATTTGCTCGCACAGCGCAAAACCACTCAATTGGCGCACTTTATTACGCGCAAATAACGGCACACTCATCCCTGCTAAAAAGCGGCATTGGGTTTCAACACCCACATTATGATTACCTTTGCCTGCCATATGCGCTAAAAACTCATCTACCTTTTGATAAATAAGTTGCTCGTCAATATATGCAGGCTCTATAGAGTATTCAAGCTTAACCGCATAACCTCTACACACACTACAATGCCCACATTGCTGTGGTGCATTTTGATCGTCAAAATAGCGCGCTAAGTTATAGCTTAAGCAACTTTGTAGCTCAAAAAAGCGCACCAGTGCAGCAATACGTTTAATTTCGGCTTGTTCTTTGTCAGTAAAATAGTCGTGAAGTTGCTGGGCAAGTTCAGGGTTATTTATAACCTCTTCATGCACTTTGTATACTTGGGTAATACGTTTGGTTTCGAGCGTTATTAGGTTTTTTTCGGCTAGGTAGTCAAGCGCTGCCACTACGCGTTTTCGATCAACCTGCGCGGCTTGTGTAAGGGAGTCAAAATTTAGCGTGCCCCATATTTTTTTAAAATCGGTATGGCTAAATATTTGTGTTAAAAATGCTTGGCGTTGCTCATCAAAATGACCAAGTAGCTCGTTTTTATCAACCAAAAATTTGTATTTAAAATCGGCGTAGTAAGCATATTGCGGCGTTATAGCGCCTTGCATTTCTAGCTGTACAAGTAAGGTTTTAAGGGCCAGTTGCCTAATATTGCTTTCGCTTGAAAGGCTATATTCTTGCATTTCCCATTGCTGGTGGCTTTGGCGAATATCGTTAATTACATGTTCAATACCGCTAAGCTCTGGGGTGTCGCCATATACAAAGTTTTCGACTGTGTTTAGGCCATCTAAATTAGCAAGCGTGTAGCAGTTTGATGGGTTACCATCGCGCCCTGCTCGGCCAATTTCTTGGCTGTAGTTTTCAATCGATTTTGGTAAATCGTAATGTATAACAAAACGAATATCCGATTTATCAACGCCCATACCAAAGGCTATAGTTGCCACAACAACGTTAATTTTACCGCCCATAAAGTCATCTTGAATTTGCCAGCGTAGCGTATCTTCAAGCCCTGCGTGGTAGGCAACAGCATGAATGCCTTGCGCACTCAGTGTGTTTGCTACTTGCTCGGCACTTTGCTGCAGCGTTACATACACAATACCAGGGCCACTTTGCGCACGTACAATGTTAGCAAGTTCGGTGTTTTTATCGGCGGTTTTAACACTCAGCACGCTTAAATCTAAATTAGCGCGGTAAAAACCCGTTTGCACAATGCACTCAGGGGCAATAGCAAAGCGCTCAGCCATATCGCGTTTAACTTTTTTAGTGGCCGTTGCCGTAAGTAACAACACTAAAGGAATATTAAGCTCTTCGCGGTAACGCGGCAATTTAAGGTAGTCGGGTCTAAAGTTATGGCCCCATTCAGATATACAATGCGCTTCGTCTACCACCAACATAGAAAGCGCAACTTGGCTTATAAACTCTCTAAAGCGCTCATTTTTAAAACGCTCAACCGACACCATTAATACTTTAATTTTACCGTTTCGCACATCGTTCATTACGGTGCTGCTTTGCATTTGATCTTGGCTCGAATCAAGGCTGGCAGCATAAATACCTTTGCTATTTAAAAAGCTAATTTGATCTTTCATCAATGCAAGTAAAGGCGAAACCACTAAGGTTAAGTTGGGTAAATGCAACGCAGTTAGCTGGTAGCACAACGATTTACCCGAGCCCGTAGGAAATATAGCCAACGACGACTGACCATTTAAAAGCTGCTCAATAGTTTGTTGTTGGCCTGTTCTAAATTGGCTAAAACCAAAGTGCTGCTCAAGTGATTGAATTAGTGGCGTGGTCATAAATGTCCTTTTGGTGTTTTAACAGCAATTTAACTGCACAGCTAAACGATAAAAAAGTGAGTATAACTTATATGCCTTTATTCAGCATTTTTTGCTGACATATCCTTTATTTAGGCGCAGACTAATAGCGTAAAAATTAATAGTCACGTTTGCCAAAAATAACTTTTTTCCATACCCAAGTAACCTCAAAACAATAAAAATAATACAGATTATTTGGGTATATTATTTTTGAGGGCAACGTTATGAATATTACTACACCTAAAATTGTCGTTATTGGCGGTGGTGCTGGCGGATTAGAACTCGCAACGCAATTAGGTCATAAACTAGGAAAGAAAAAACAAGCAGAAATTCTACTAATAGACAAAAACCGTACCCACATATGGAAGCCGTTACTGCACGAAGTAGCGACAGGCTCTATTGACCCCGATTTAGATGGCGTTGTGTATTCAGCCCATGCCGCAAAACATCATTACAACTTTCAACTTGGTACTTTTTGCAATATAGACCAAAGCAATAAAACAATTACCCTTGCACCACTTAACGACGAATTAGGCCACACTATTTTACCTGGGCGTACCGTACGCTACGATCACCTTGTTATTGCCATTGGCAGCGTAAGTAACGACTTTAATACCCCCGGCATAAAAGATCATTGCTACTTTTTAGATTCAAGCCAACAAGCAGAGCGCTTTCAGCACTCATTACTAGATAGCTTTACCCGCCTTCATCAAGACGACAACCAACAGCAATCACTTAATATTGCCATTGTAGGCGGCGGTGCTACCGGTGTTGAACTCTCAGCTGAGCTTTACCATGTGTCTGAGCTATTAAAGTTGTATGGGCTTACTAATATGTCGTCTAAGCGATTACATATTCATTTAATTGAAGCCGGCCCACGTATTTTACCTGCATTACCAGAGCGTATTGCCGTTAGTGCCAAACGCGAGCTATTAAAACTTGGCGTAAACGTGCGCGAGCACACACAAGTAAAAGAAGGCACCGCACAAGGCTTTATCACCAAAGACGAAGAGCACATTGATGCCGATATTATGGTGTGGGCGGCAGGCGTAAAAGCACCTGATTTTATAAAAGACTTAGGTGTTTTTGAGCTTACTCGCAGCAATCAAATTCAAGTAAACGAGTTTTTACAAAGCACCGTAGACGAAAGCATTTTTGTATTAGGCGATTGCTGCGCATTTACCCAAGCCGACGGCAAGCAAGTACCACCACGCGCACAATCGGCGCATCAAATGGCGTTATGCGTCGAAAAAAATCTCATCGCCACGTTAAAGCAGCAACCACTACGCGGCTTTAAATACAGCGACCATGGCTCGCTAGTTAACTTATCGAGCTACAGCACGGTAGGTAACTTAATGGGCAACCTAACCAGCAATACCTTTTTTATTGAAGGTAAAATTGCCCGCTTTATGTATATATCTTTATACCGTATGCATCAACGCGCCATACATGGCAGCGCAAAAACCTTTGCATTATGGATAAGCGAAAAAGTACTGCGTGTAGTGCGTCCTAAAATGAAATTGCATTAAAAGCAAACTGAATTAGCAGCCTATAAAATGGCTTTAATAAATTAATACTTTATTAAAGCCTCTTACACTATTAGTATCTAAAATAGTACCATGTGGATAATTGAAATAGTGAACCTAAAGGATTAACGTTTATGAAAAAAGGACCCCTGGCGCTTATTGCCATTGCTACGGTTGTATTGGCAACTTATATATTTATAGCTCAATCCAGCTCACCAGTAGTAAAGCAAAATTTAAAACCTGCCTCAAATATAGTTCAGCCCAAAATAAAACAACAAAAGCAGATCGTTCAAGCATCCCCACAACAGAAAGTAGTAAAACTAAAACACGAAATTAGCCTTTGTAAAAATAAATCGGCTGATAAAGCATACAAAATAAATGAAATAAACCAATCGCTTACTTTATTTTTTAAAAATGAACTCAACAAAGGTACTTCTGTCGCCGACCTATTAATGTATTCAGGTTTGTATGAGGCATCTTATCAGTCATATACAACGCTACTTAAAGAAGCGATTAAAGATAAACAAAAAAAAGACTATAAAATAATTGAAAGCATAGCTATTTTAGCTGACTGGCAAGGCATTGAAGCTATTCAAAATTTCACCACTGATAAAGTAAAAGAGATGGTGCAGCAGTTAGGTTCGGCTACCCAAAGCCCTGCTGGTTTAACATTTAACGTTCCACTTGATGAAAATGTAAAAAAAGAAACCCTCTATGCACTATTAAACAATTCCGACACGTTTACCACTTATTTGCAGTCGTTTATTCGTATTGAAGGTAGTAATGTTATCTCTCCCGCCACGCTACTTATGCTCAATGCAAATAAACTTTCAATTGACGAATTTGAGCATGTAATCGCAGTAAATCAATTTACGGTAAATGAACTCGCAGTAGCTATAAATAACGGTCTACCTAATGAGTATATTTTTGCGTTAATGAAGCAAGTACCTTCACTTAATGATATGCCTATTTATGACAATTTTACCGTTTTATATAACTTAGCCGATTTAGCTATTAGCCAATTTAATTTACCCTTAGTAAAAGCATTAAAACAAGCAGGAGTCTCGCCAACCAATAAAGCAGGCCTATTTACAGCGTTAGATATTGCCATAATTAATTTACCTAAAAACGGAAACTTAACTTTAGAAGATTTAGATAAAAGTAAGACTGATATGCTGGATTACTTAATCGCCGAAGGATATAAAGCCCATGGTGAGTTTAATTATAAAAATTCATCAGATAAGACTCTACTTTTTGAAAACAAATTTAAATATCAACAAGGTACTTTTATTAGTGAGCAAACAAACCCTTTAAGTTACCTCTACTTTAGCCAAATATCTATAATTGAAAACTCTATGCTGCCTAGAGTAACTGAGCCAGATAACTCTGAAATATCTCAATTTTTACTAGAGCTACAACATAAAAAAGAAGACCTAGATTCAGCCTCAAGCAATTGTAATCAATTAACAGAAAAGCTGTTTGCAGCCCAAAAGCTCATACGAGATAGTGATGCTTACGACAAAGTGCGCAAAATTGAAAAAGAGTATGGCAGTAACTTTGAAGACGTATTACAAAATATAGACCCTGTTTTAGTTAATTATTGGTGGAACACTCTTGCCCGCCGCACCTCTTCAGATAGAAGCGATAGTGTATTTCGTGAGTATTTAGCTAAAAAAGAATTTCAAAAAGCACATGAATACAGCCAGACAACTCCACTAAATCAAACAGAGACAAACGTGCTATTTATTAGGTTACTTAAGAATCCATATGACTTAGTGCCTATTTGGAATAGTCGAACGCTACCTATCCCTCCAACAGAGTTGGTTAGACTAAGCTGGATTCCGCTTAGTCAATGGCAAGAACTTGCACAACTTGGTTTTGATTTTTCGATTACCGATATACATGGACGCGACGTTTATACACAAGCTGCGTCGTCTTCTGTCGAAGCAGTCCAATTTCTAATTGATAACAAAATACCGACTGTTCCCAGTAAACTTGGCGTAGATATACTCGACTTAGCGCTAGAACAAAGCTACACCAAAGGTGAGTTAAGCCCAATGGTTCCTTTAGCTTTGCAGCTTGTTGAAAAATTTGAACCAAACCACTTTTCTCGCGTTGCCCGATTAAAAATATTTTACCCTGAAGTTTATCAGCAGTTGGTACAACTTAACTCTGCGCTTAAACCATTAGAGGAAACAACGTTAAATAGCTATACTTTTTATAATCACTGATCTTCATAGCAGGCGAGCCATAAATTAGCTCGTCATTACCTGATGAATATTGTCTTTAATTTTTAACATTGTCTGTGTAGAGTATTTAAAACAACTAAGGGAATTGGGTTATGACGGGTAAAACGCTAATTTTTAACTTTGACGGCACAGGAAACGAGCCCCGTGACGCAGAACAATTTAGCTCAGAGCATTTTAAAGAAGACTCTAATATTACCAACATTCTAAAATTGCATTTACTGCTTGGCGGTAAATTAGAAGACTCCCCCATTACTCCTTTTGCTAACCAACTCAGTTTTTATTATCAAGGTATTGGTACTAAAGGCAGCCGGCTTAAACGTATTTTAAACCAAACCCTTGCACCTCGTGGTGACGACGTAGCCAGTATTTTAAATCAAGCGTTAAGCGACTTTAAAGATCACTACCTAATAGGTGACACTATACTGCTAACGGGCTTTAGCCGAGGCGCCGCGCTTGCCAGACGCTTTGCTAAATGTTTAGAACCCTTAATAAGCAACAACGTGTATCTATGTGTGTTTGATACCGTTGCCTCTATTGGCTTGTCAAAAGTAAGTAAAGCCACACGTGGCGCAGAGCATGTTATTTTTGAAAACCACACCATTGCCAACAACATTACTCACGCGCTGCACTGCGTAGCCCTTGACGAAAAACGCCGCGCATTTGAACCCACACTCATGAACCATCAAAACAATATTACTGAGCTATGGTTTGCAGGTGCGCATTCAGACATTGGCGGCGGTTACTACCGCGATGGCCTAGCCGATATTAGCTTGCGCTATGCACTTGAGTGGTTAATAGAACAACCGCTTAATATATCGTTACTCACTAGCCACGACATAGATTACGAAACCCTACTCCCCGACAGCAACTTAGTAGCACAAGATGACGTAACCGTAACACCCGACCCACTCGCATTAAGTCATCAGCAAAATTACTTTTGGTTTAACCCGTTTTTTAAATTAGTAGATAGAGAGTGCTATGTATTAATTGATGATCAAGCCAGCAACCTTAAGCCTTTAGTGCACTACAGCGTAGCCGAACGCATTAATAAACTAACCAGCTATCGCCCAGAATCGCTTAAAAAACTGCATTACAAAATTAGCTACAACGACAACACCACGCTTAGCTTTATTGGTTTAAGCCAACATATAGAGCTCGCTAATCAAAACATGAGTGTGCTGAGCATTAACCAAAGCCAAGATATAGTGGTATTTGCCTCTGAGCAATACAACACAACCGGCCTCATGCTAGAGCAAGGCGCTACGTACCGCTTTACCCCATACCCAAATCAATACTGGTTTGACGATGGCATAAAGTGCACGCCATTAGGCTGGAACCGAGACAACGTTCAACTTGGCGTAAAAGAAATCCCAATGGCCGTGCTTGAACCATTTAGACGATTCCCTCGCGCGCAATGGTTTTCACTCATTGGTGCTATTAATAAAAACGACGACCACCTTTTTGAAATAGCCGACGGTGCCGATATTAAAATAGATAAATCAGGCGAGTTTTGCCCATTTGCAAACGACCTAAGCCGCTTTTATGGCGCTAATGCGGGTAAAATAAAAGTGAAAGTAACGCGGTTGGGATAAGAGGTAACCGAAACGTTTAAATTGTAGGCGCGATTTTACATCGCGCAAAAGCGAAGCTTTTAAAATTTTACATCGCACTTTGACTTTTTAAAAACACCATGCGAGGTATAAAACCTCACCTACAACAATTCAAACACCTATTCGCCTCACATAGTGAGGCGAATAACGATTTAATTGCCTCATTGGGCAACCTTGTAACGTGTACTACGCCCACCTGCGGCGGTTTTTGTTAAAAATCCAAGCGTTTGCAAGTCCGATAAATGGCGTGTTGCGGTTGCACGACTAACCTTAGCCACCTTTTGATACTGACTCGCGCTAATACCCTGTTCAAATTGGCCATCAAGTAACTTATTAAGCACTTTTACTTGCTGCTCACCTAGCTTTGTTTGATCTTTATTTGCCCAGTAATTGGTTTTAAAAATTGTTTGCTCAATATTATTAAGCGTATGGTGTATCGCATTATTGAGCGTACGTAAAAACCACTTAATCCACTTTGTAATACAAAGATCTCCACGTTGAGTCGCTTCAAGCACCTCGTAGTAGCTTTTTCTGTCTTCTAAAATAGCCACCGACATAGCGTAAAATCGAATTGACTCAGCATGTTCTTGCGCTAATGCTAGGTCGGTTATAAGGCGTGTAATACGCCCATTACCATCCTCAAGTGGATGTATTGTTACAAACCATAAATGTGCGATAGCTGCCCGAATAAAAGGGTCTATTTGTGATTCGTTTTGCGTATTGTTAAACCACTTAAAAAATAGCGAAAGCTCTTTATTTACTCGCTCTTTAGGAGGCGCTGTAAAATGTAATACCGGTTTATCTAAACGCCCCGACACCACTTGCATTGGCTCGTCACCACGCAATTGCCCGCCCTCAATTTTAGTAAATAAGCTTTGCTCACCTGCAAACAATAAGCGATGCCAATTAAGCACTCGTTCTAAATTAAGCGCAGAATCTGTGTTATTTATTGCATCAAGCATAATCTCTGCAAGATTATCGCTTTGCACAGTTGTTGGGTAAGGCTGCTCATTAATATTGAGCTTTTTAGCAAGTGAAGAGCGAACCGAAAATGCATTAAGCTTTTCACCCTCAATCGCACTGGAGTGAATAATATTTGCTAGTAAAGTATCAAGAGCTTGCTGCTTTTGTTGAGCACTTTGCACGCCCATACGCCCTACTAATAAACCTTGATTATATGAAAGCTCCCTTAGTAAAGGAGCAAGCGCCGCAGCATCCCACGTAAAGTTTGGCCAGTTTTGCTGTTGCCATATCCACATAGTCTTTAGTCCTAAAATTAATTAGCTTCAGTTTATGTTATTTATTTGCCTCATGCAATGAGGCGAATAGCAGAGTTAATTGCCTCATTACTTTTAAGGGCTACATAGAACAATAATTCATTTTTCAATGGTAAAAACAATCCATTTTTAAGCGAGGTATAAAACCTCACCTACATTAATTAAACCACCACTCTCATCAAAACCGTAGGTGCGATTTTACATCGCGCTTTGGCTTTTAAATAAGGCCAAGCTAAACACCTGTAGGCGCTCAGCTTGCTCGCGCGAAAAGCGAAGCTTTTAAATTGTAGGCTCGATTTTACATCGCGATTTGCCTTTATAAAAACACCCGCGAGGTATAAAACCTCACCTACAATAATTAAACCACCGCACTCAACAAACCCGTAGGTGCGATTTTACATCGCGCTTTGTTCTTTAGTAACGGCTCATAACTCCCAATCAACGCTACAAAGCTCACCCAAACACCTGTAGGCGCTCAGCTTGCTCGCGCGAAAAGCGAAGCTTTTAAATTAAATAAAACAAATATCAGTTTTAATGTTCACTATAAAACTGATAGGTTATTATTACTGTTTTTATCAATGGTTACTTTTCGTGGTAAATAAAGTTATACAAAAAATAATTGAGTATTTACATCAAAACACCGACATTGATGTAGTTTGGCTATATGGCTCCCACGCAAAAGGGACAGCCCAGCCCCATAGTGACATTGACTTAGCCATAGCATTTAAAAACTTTGATCTGGAATCGTTCGATAAGCGCCTTAGGCCAAAAGAGCTTGAGCTTGAAATAAGTAATGCACTTAACCTTAATGAACAACTTATTTCGATTGTTGATATAAATATTATTCCAAGTTATTTAGCTTTCAACGTTATTGAATATGGAAAAATAATTATAAGCAATAATAGTGTTAGAGCGATGAAAGAGCAGCAGCGTATATATAGCCAGTTCGAATTTGAAACCATAGCGAGTAAACATGACTGATACCGGAATTACACTTTATTTAAGTGAAGTAACACGCCATATTGACGAATATATACAAGAACTCGACGAACTCAGTCAAATCGATTCACTTAATAGCAGAGACTACCGAGCTGCAGAGCGATTACTACAGTTAATGACCGAGGTGTGTATTGGTTTATCAAAGCATTGGCTAAAGCAGCATAAAAGTAGTACCAGTAGCAACGCCTATCAAACATTTAGCGAACTTACTAATTTAGGCTTTTTGAGCGAGGCGGAACTACTTTCATGGCGTAAAATTATAGGCTTACGAAATGCACTTGTTCACGATTACTTAAATATTGATCAAAGTATCGTAAAAACAATCATTAAAAAGCAACACTACATAACTATGCACGCATTTAGTATTAAAGCGATTACAGAGCTAAACAAAGATTCATAGATAAAACCTCACCTACATTAATTAAACCACCACTCTCATCAAAACCGTAGGCGCGATTTTACATCGCGCTTTGGCTTTTAAATAAGGCTAAGCTAAACACCTGTAGGCGCTCAGCTTGCTCGCGCGAAAAGCTGTAGGCGGGAGTTTACCTCGCGCTTTTGGTTTGTAATTTAAAATATATGCGCTTTTAAAGGACTTTTTAACCGCTTAGAATATTCACGATTAAGGTTAGGAAATTGCTTATTCATCATCATTTTTAATTGCTTTTCAGATAGTTTTTTACAAAGGAATTCTTGCTCAGCAAGCATTATATTCTTAAGTAACGCTCTCCCTGCTTGCGTATCCATTAAAAAGTAAATTGCAGCCCAACTGCTTGCATACAGCTTGCTGGTATCACCTTTTTTCCACGAGTCATCTAAACCCACTAACGAATCAATTAAAAATACACTTTTAGTAATATTATTATTTTTCGTCCATGAACTATTAGACTCAATAATAGCTATTTGCATATTATTTTTAGTAAGCTCAAAGTATTCAGCAAATCCCTCATTAAACCATCTAGGGGTATAACCTAAAACTGCTTTATTAATGGCATGCACTGCCTCATGTACGGCGGTTCGCATTGCACTGTGTGCATTATCATAATGAATAAAAGCAGAGTTACTCGCGTGAAAATACATACCCGCAGTGTTTGTAGGGTCAGCACTGCGTTGCTTAATTACGGCTTCATAAGCGCCGCGCGTAGGCAATACCGTTAAATTAAGCTTTACCTTTTTAAGTGCATGCACGCCAATAATCTGTCCATATACTTTAAATACAGTATTGAGTTTTATGCGTAACGCTTGGTTAAATGACGAAGGTAAATTAGGCGTATTTAAAGTGAGGTCAAAGTAATCTAACGGTTCAATAAAACCAGTATCGTAAGTTGCTACCGCAAAATCCGGTTTTTTGTCACTAAAATGCGGCACACCGTCACTGTCTGTCCACGTAAATATATCGCCATTACGTTTATATTTAACCTGCCCTAACGATACATCCACGCAGCGCGTATTGTTAGCTTGCGATAAATGATTATCGGCAGGTACTGATACATTTTGTAAAGTAGCCGTACTTATATTTTTGAGCTGTTTAGTTGCTAACGGTTCAGTAACTACCTGCGACGATAAACTACTATAAATTCGTTTAACCTCGCCTATAGGATCATGATAATTAAATACCCGCCCAGTAAAATGATTAGCAATGAGCGCCGATGCAATTAGCAGCACAAAAAATACAAACACCACGCGTAATTTTGTTTTAAACATATTTATGGGCGCCCTTGCCACTGTGCTTCAAACAACTCTTTTTGCTTACCCCGATACTCGCTACACCATACAAAATCGGCCGACTCCATCCCTTTTTTACGGCAACGTTTAGGCAATTTATAAAATTTTGACCAAGCATCAAGCTTAGCGGCACCTTTATAGCTATCGCTGTGCAAAGACATGTTTGACACTTTTTGATTGAGTAACCAATTGCTATTAGGCGTACGAGTTGGGGTAGAAGAAGTAGCCTGATAAGCGCTACCACTCTTTTTAGGTTTACGGCAGTGATTAGCAAGTAAGGTAAATAGCGCTTTATCGCGCGCAGTTAAACGCTCACCTTCTTTATTACTGTAGCCACTTCTAAATTGAGAGCGAATAGCTTCGCGCTGCTTTTTAATGCTATCGCATTGGGCTTGTGTGTAAGCCTCACCAGCTTGAGGGAAAGTTGTAAATACGCTAATAAATACCAGTACAACCCATTTAATCATTATTCATTCCCTGAATTAAAACTTTAAAAGAGTGTACCTATAAATGTGAAAAAACACATCAACATTACTAATCCAAAAAGCAAAAATTAAAGCTGTGGGTGGGAGTTCACCTTGTGCCTGGTTTTTAAAAAGCACCCGCGAGGTATAAAACCTCACCTACAATAATTAAACCACCGCACTCAACAAACCCGTAGGTGCGAGTTTACATCGCGCTTTGGCTTTTAAATAAGGTCAAGCTAAACACCTGTAGGCGCTCAGCTTGCTCGCGCGAAAAGCGAAGCTTTTAAATTGTAGGTACGATTTTACCTCGCGCTTTGGCTTTATAAAAACACCATGCGAGGTATAAAACCTCACCTACAACAATTAAACACCTATTCGCCTCACATGGTGAGGCGAATAACAATTTAATTGCCTCATTTTTACAGGCATATTATTTACTGACACAGACACTAAAGCTTTCAAGTTGTAGGTGGGAGTTTATATCGCGCTAACACTAGCGATCAAAATACACGTGTTTATTTTTCGAACCTAAATCAACTTAAATAAATGCATCCATATTTGGTAGTTGTATTATTTGCTCACTCAGCTTATTTGCAGCGTTATTAATTATTTTTATGCATAAATCAATGTGTGCTAATTCAGCAGTAGATAAGTTATTTTTAACAGCAGAAACTTTAGCCGTATCAATTGCGGCTAATACAGAGTCAACAGTTTGACTCATAAGTAGTTGCATCCGTGGTAGCCCTCCCAAAAGTCAAACATAACTTACTTTTAAGTTTGAATGTATATTCATCAACTATAAGTAAATCTTACTTTACTTATAGGCAGTAAAATAAAACCCAACCCCATAAGTAAAGCATAAATTACTTATGGTAAGTTAATGACATTTTGAGCTTAATAGCCAAGCTAAACACCTGTAGGCGCCCAGCTTGCTCGCGCGAAAAGCGTAGCTTTTAAATTGTAAGTGGGAGTTTACCTCGCATTTTTTGAACTTAAGCAGTATTATTATTCGGTACTTCAATGATATTCTAAGCAAATACATGATTGAAAGGACGCCTCATGATTCTAAAAGATAAAACCCTCATCAGCAGCAACTCGGCTAAAATACAAGCAGGTCAAAAGCAAGAACTCGACATTGCCTTTTATTTACGCCGCGCCTTTAAAGATCATAGTCAGGTATTTGTGTTTAACGATGTGAAATTTAAACACAATGGCGAAACCGCACAAATAGACCACCTAATCGCATACACCTATGGCTTTATTCTTATCGAATCTAAAAGCATTACAGGGGAAGTAACGATTAATGAACATCAAGAATGGAGTCGCAGTTATCGCGGTAACTGGCAAGGTATGCCATCGCCAATAAAACAGGTTGAATTACAACTAGAACTATTAAAAAGCCTAATGCGCGACAATGCACCTAACTTACTCACTAAATTATTTGGCAAACTGCAACAGGGGTTTGGTGGCAGAGAGTGGCATAGTATTTGTGCCATATCGAGCAACGCCATTATTAACCGAAAAAACACACCAAAAGCAATTGAAGATCGATTGGTTAAATCAGAATTTATAACTGATAAATTACTCGAAATAATGAAGCTTCCTGCGTCTAAACCTAATGCGTTTCACCTTTTTACAACAAACGTTCGACCGTGGTTCAGTGAAGAAACACTCGATAGAATTTGCCAATTTATTTTAGAGCAAAATATATCGCCTAACTTACAAGAGCCTTCATATGTATCTGCGGAAATAAGCGAACCAGAATCTGTTTACGATGATACTTTAATCGCTTCTGAGCAAACCATTACTGAACAAGTAAAACCTAAAACTGATCTAATCAAAGAGATAACATTAGCTTGTAAGCAATGTAATAGCTCGAGTAATTTACAGCCTCTTTCTGGACGCTATGGTTACTTTGTAAAATGCGGTAATTGCAATGCAAATACGCCAATGAAATCACCATGCCCTAAGTGCTCAAGCACTAATACTAAAACAAGCAAACGTAAAGAAAATTACTCTTTAGTGTGCAAAGATTGTGAGACAAGTATGCCTATTAAGCTTTAGCACTTGTAGGTGCGATTTTACATCGCACTTTCTCTTTAGTAACTAGCTCTTTAGTAACTAACTCATTACCCCAATCAACGCTACAAAGCTCACCCAAACACCTGCTGGCGCCAAGTTTGCTCGCGCGAAAAGCCGTAGGCGGGAGTTTACCTCGCGCTTTTGGTTTGTAATTTAATTTACTTATATCGCATTGGCGATGGCAACCAAGGGGCGGTCTTCTTCAAATAAGCTCTGCTGCTAATAATTCATCCCTGAAGCCGGGTTCCTGTCAGCATCCATGCTTCCACTTCCTCAAGCTGCAAAGCTACGCTTTGGTCATTCGTCACCCACAGCGCCACTCAATTTCACTTATCTTTAAACACTAAATTAATATGAACGTAAACGCGATGAAAGCACATCCATGTGCAAGCATCGTTTTTAAAAAGATTAAGCACTTGGTGTTTGCCGAGAATAGAATTCTGTTTTGATAGCTCATCGATAAGTAAAGGTTAGTTTAAAAAATTGAGGCTTGGGTATTGCTAAATGATTTGAGTATAATAGGCTAATATAATTAAAAATGTAGCAGGGTTAAAGGTAACTTAAAATGGCACCAGGAAGAAACGATCCTTGTTTTTGCGGCAGCAGTAAAAAATATAAACACTGCTGTATGGATAATATATCAAAACAGCATACCTCAATATTTGACGATATAACTCAAACTGTAGCAATGAGCCCCGAGCTAAGCCTTGATGAACTAAACCTTGTAGTACAGCATAAAAATACAGAGCGTAATAATAAAGCTAATGCTGACTTTGCAGGGCTTTCGCCAGCCCAAATGCACAATTGGATATACGCCCCCTTTAGCGAACTGGAAGGCGTTATAATTAATACTCCAGTTGATTTATCAACGTCCCCTGTAATGTGTTATTTAGCGTTGATTATTGACGAAGCCATGCAGCAAGGTGGTTCATTTAAAACAACAAGCAAAGGCAACTTACCAGCTAAATTAGTAAAACAAGCTACAGAGTTACTCCCTAAATTTGCAGTCGCCGAATACTCTACCCCGGTTAGTATTAATGAGTTTGCTGGTAGTAATGAAGATAAGTTTAATGCGCTACATTACACACGTATTTTAGCGATCGCAGCAGGCATTATTTACAATAAAAGTGGGCGTTTACATATAAAAAAGACAGCGCAAAAGCAGTATCAAACTCATGGTCTTAAAGCCTTTTATTTACCTATGTTCGAAGCTGCAACCACAAAATATAATTGGGCTTACTTCGACAGCTTTCCCGATGATATAGATTTACGTGATTTTTGGGTATTCATGCTTTGGCGAGTACAAAGCCACGGTTCGATTGAAAGGTTAATTGAAGAAGTAGCTACCGCATTCCCAGATTTACTACTGCAACTTACGCCTAATGAATATCATGATTCAAAAAGTCTACTGGGCTTATTAATAGAATCTCGATTTATAAATCGCTGCTTACAGTTTTGGGGATTCATTAGCGTTGATCCAAAGCGATTCAGCAATGGTAAACCAATACCAATAAAAGCAGAGATGCTGCCTTTATTAACGAAAACCTTTCAGTTCACAATTTAGTGGTTAAAGGCATATTTGGTCCCTCCCGAATATGCCTCGTTGATAACACAACCAAAATACCCTGTTTAAAGTAGCCTCATTTATACATATAGCAGGCTGGGGGCTGTTACTGTTAACTAAAGCGTTTCAGTAATTAAAACTTAGAGAGCAAAATTACGCCATGTGGGATATAAAACTCCACCTACATAAATTTATACACCGGAAACGTAGGCACAAATTTTTATAGCGCTCATGCAACAACACTTTTTATCACCAAGGGCACAGAGCTGCGGCTCGCTACACCTAGAACAATAATTCACTTTTCTGTGGTAAAAAATGTATTTAAAAGCGAGGTATAAAACCTCACCTACCAAACGTAAGCACCAACCCCGCAGGTGCGATTTTACATCGCACTTTCTCTTTAGTAACTAGCTCTTTAGTAACTAGCTCATTACCTCAATCAACAAGCAAAGCCCGCCTAAACACCTGTAGATACCATCTCTCATTTTAAGCTTCAAGGTCGTATTTAACTTTCTTGGAGCTTAAACGCTTCTTGGTTTTTTATTAC
>NZ_WTLB01000100.1 GCF_011378855.1 Pseudoalteromonas sp. Z1A8
TTGAGTCGCTTTAGCGTCTCAAGGGATGCGAATAATACACCCTTTATTTTTCGAGTCAACACTTAGTTTTAAACTTTCTTTTTGGAAGATTTAAAACCGAAGTTTTACTTAACTCTCTGAGTAGTTTGTGCCTCGCTATGCGTTGTCCGCTGCGCGTCGCCATATCCCGTCTCAGTGGGGTCGCATTATAGGGAGCGACGGATTTTACGCAAGCGTTATTTGTATAAAATAGTAATTAAAATTAAGCCCCAAGCAAGCACACATGATAAGCACAAGTTACCCACAAAAACCTGTTGATAACTCTTGTTTTTACATAGCTAAACCATACTAAAGCTTTTAATTAAAACCCTAAAAATACAAAAAGCACCTTATATAGGTGCTTCTCAAAAGTAATAGTTATTAGAATCTAGGGTCTGTTTATCTTTCAAGGTTAAATTTGCAGCAGCCTGTTTGGTATTCAGGCAAGGTAGAGCCTATGTAGTGTGGTTACTCCCCATAAATAGGCGATAACGTAGCATTAATGCCAAACAGGCGCTGCCCAAAGGGTTCTTCCTAGGGGCTATTTACTCTTTGTTACTCGGTTTTTACTTATTCTTACATGGATGTAAGCCAGTAGGGTAACGCAGGAGCAGTTACCGAGCCCACTAGGTTACAAATCTCGCGCCGCGATTACCCCCCTAGTTTGAACAAATTTTAATCCGCAAAGAGCAACAGACCCTAGTATAAAATACTATATAACTTGCGACGATACTTTGCTGCGAGTGCGTCGCCATCAGGTAAAGAGGCAATAATGGCTAAAAAGCTTGGTTTCGCTTCATTGAAATTCAGATCTTTTTGCAGCACTGTAAATAGTATATCCAATGCTTCTTCTTTTCTGCCTGCTTCATTGAGTAAAATACTGAGCTCTTCTTTTAATTCTAGGTCATTTGGGTACTTTTCTACTTGTTGTTGCTTTTCTTTAATCTCTGGTGAGTCTTTTGCTTCAAGCGCAGCTTCGCATTTTGCTTTTATATTATTAAAGTAAGCATCTTGCTCTTGTACGTCTATTGTATTTATAAGCGCTTGGGCTTCATCTACCTTGTGAATTTGAATACATATGTCTGCAAGCACTAATTTGATGCGTGCATTACCGCTGTCTATTTCATAAGCTTGCTTTGCATAATTAAATGCAGCATTTAAATCTGACTTTAATAACGCTTGTTTTGCTTGCTCTAACAGTAAGTCTTGTTGCGCAGGTAAATGCTTTGCTAGGGCTTCGCGTATTTGTGCCTCACTTTGAACACCTGCAAGTAAATCTACTGGTGCAGAATCTTTTAATAATACAAGCGTAGGCAGTGTTTGAAGGCCAACTTGTTGCGCCAGTTGAGAAGCAAGAGCTTGCTCTGCATCGCAATCTAGGTTTGCTACTACTATATAGCTTGCATATTCAGCCGCTACTTTATCTAAAATTGCAGCCTGTCCGATGCAGTCAGGACTTTGAGGAGAGAAAAAGTTAAGCAACACCAATTTTTGCTGTGATGTTTCACCGAGTACTTGTTGAAGGTTTTGCGCATTAATACTAACTATGTTGCTCATTGAATTGATTGCCATATTCATCTATTTAGGTTTTTATATGGTGGTGAACATAATAATTACAAGTCATATACCTAAATCACTCGGTATACATATTCAACAATGAGGGAAAACATGAAACTAACTTACTTAAGTGCAGTACTTTTATTAGCAAGCCCATTTGTGCAGGCAAATGGACTCGATTTGAATTTAAGCAAAGCTATGCCAGCTATTGAAAAGTTTTACCTCGATTTACACCAATCGCCAGAGCTCTCTTATCACGAACAAGAAACGGGTAATAAGATAGCAGATAAATTAACTCAGCTGGGTTTCAAAGTAACAAGCAATGTAGGTGGTTTTGGTGTTGTCGGCATTTATAAAAACGGAAGCGGTCCAACCGTGATGATCCGTACAGACACCGATGGTTTACCTATTATAGAGCAGACAGGAAAGTCCTATGCCTCAAAAGTTAAAGTCATAGACGAACATGGTGCGAAAGTAGGTGTAATGCACGGTTGTGGCCACGATATTCACATGAGCTCTTTTATTGGCACTGCTGAGCAATTAATAGCACACAAAGATCAATGGAAAGGCACTTTGATGATGGTTGCACAGCCTGCCGAAGAAGTGGGCGGTGGTGCTAAAGCAATGCTAAGCGAAGGACTATTTAGTAAATATGCAAAACCTGATCATATAATTGCTTTGCATGTAAGTGCTAGCGTCCCCGCTGGTAAGATATCAATGAAAAACGAATACACTATGGCAAGTGTCGATTCTGTCGATATTACAATAAAAGGTAAAGGTGGTCATGGTGCTTATCCGCATACAACTATAGACCCTGTGATTATAGCTGCACGCACAGTACTTGCTCTGCAAACAATCACAAGCCGAGAACTTTCACCACTAGAGCCTTCGGTTATTACGGTTGGGTCTATTCATGGTGGCTCAAAACATAATGTTATTTCGGATGAAGTAAAGTTACAACTCACTCTCAGAAGCTATAACCCCGATGTAAGAAGCGCTCAAATAGCAGCAATAAAACGAATCACAGCAGGTATTGCACAAAGTGCTGGATTAGATGAATCAAACTACCCTGTAGTATATGTACATGAAGATGAATCTATTCCATCTACTTATAACAACCCAGCACAAACAGATATTGTTAGACAGTCTATCGCAAGCGCAATTGGCGATACTAATGTACTTGAAACACAAGCTGTAATGGCAGGTGAAGATTTTGGCCTATACGGACGCACTGATGAAAACATCCCTATTACCTTATTTTGGCTAGGTGGTGTAAACCAAGCACAATACGCGGATTCGATAAAAACAGGTGAAGTACTCCCTTCCCTACACTCTAGTAAATTTGCACCTGACTACAAAGTTGCAATTCCTACCGGAATAAAAGCAATGAGTAATGCTACGGTCGCTTTATTTAACAAATAAAACGTTGTTTTAAATAGCTCAGCGTTAAGTTGCTGCTGAGCTATTTTTATAATTCGATTTTTTAGACGTTGCTTTTCCACTTCGTTTAGCAAAACGTTTTTTAGCTGAGGTTTTTGGTAACCTTGCAAATGCATTGCCATCGCAGTTTCCTGCTAATTGTACAAACCCATTTAAGTCGGCAAGTAATGGTTGCAAAAATTGCTGATAGCTCATCACTTGCTGCGCGATATCACCTAAGCTCGATTCCCACTTTGCGGTTAAATCAGGACTCGCTAACCCTTGTGGTAATACGCTAATAAGGGCAAGTCCTGTTTCGGTCGCTCTAATTGACTTACCTTCACGTTTTAAAAATCGTCGTTTAAATAGCAACTCGATTATTCCCGCACGTGTTGCCTCAGTTCCTAAACCATCTGTGTCTTTTAATACTTTTTTAATCTGCGGATCTTTAACGTAGCGGCTAATGCCAGTCATAGCCGCAAGTAATGTAGCATCAGTAAAATAAGCAGGGGGTGATGTATGCTTTTCGACTACTTCGCCTTGCTCACAAAAAAGAGACATACCTTTTGTTAAAGGAGGTAACGTAGCTTCATCTTTTAATTCAGACTTACCCATTAACACCTTAAAGCCCAAACTTACATCTTGCTTTGCATTTGCTTTAAAAAGCCCACCAGCAATTGTTATCTCTGCTTTAGTTTCGTTATATATATAGTCGGGATAAAACTGAATTAGGTAATGGCGGCTTATTAATTGATATACCTTCGCTTCGTCACCGCTCAAACTCGCTGACTTTAACTGTTTTGCCGTCGGCACAATTGCATGGTGTGCAGCCACTTTTGAATCGTTAAAACATTTACTACGCTTTTTTACATCAGCCCCATTTACCAATTCTGTGCTTTGCCCACCATTAGCACTTATAGCTTTAAAAATAGCAGATGCATCTTGGTGGTGATCTTTGGGTAAATAGCGGTTATCCGAGCGTGGGTAGGTAATTAATTTATGTCGCTCGTAAAGTATTTGGCAAATATCCAACACTTTTTGAGCTGGCATACCAAAGGCTTTAGCGGCATCTATTTGCAGTGCAGATAGGTTATACGGTAACGGTGCACTTTGTTTTTTTTGTTTTTGCTCAAGCGCTGTAAGCTCAGCATTTTGTTTGCTAATACGCGAAGCAACATTTTCTGCGAGTGCTTTGTTAAGTATTCGGCCTTCTTCATCTTGATGTGGCTCACATGCTTTACTAGGAACCCACTTAGCTATGAATGGCTGGTTATCTGGAGTAAGTAAATGCGCCAGTACATCGTAAAAAGGCTTAGATACAAAGTTCGCTATTTCGTTATCTCTATTAACAACGAGGCCTAAAATAGGGGTTTGTACCCGCCCTACCGAAAGTACATTGCCGAATCCTGCTTTTTGCCCTGCTAATGTATATGCTCGCGTTAAATTCATACCAAATAGCCAATCAGCACGAGAACGTGCTAAAGCAGATACACTTAACGGAATAAAGTCTCGATTGGAGCGCATATTACCCAATGATTTTTTTACTGCTGACAAATTTAAATCACTAATGAGTAAACGTTGCGTACTCTGCTTTTTAGCCTGACTTATTTTAGCCTCTTCAATTACTTGATCAACTAGTAGCTGGCCTTAGGCATCAATGTTACAAGTTATTTTTTATAAAATGTTTAAACAATTGTTTTATATTAACTATTTCAAACTTCATCTTTCTCCTACTTT
>NZ_WTLB01000101.1 GCF_011378855.1 Pseudoalteromonas sp. Z1A8
AAGTTTTCCTCGCTCAGTCAAGCCAAGACCGCAGCGGTACGCTAGAAATAAAAAAGCCGCTCACCTTAAGTGAACGGCATTACCTATAAGGAGCTTTTTTTATGGGTAACGTTTACTGAGCATATTTATTATTTACGCTGTAAGAACACACCCGACTCAATGTGATGTGTATAAGGGAACTGATCAAATATAGCAAAGCGCTTAACGTTGTGCGTACGTGTTAGGTGATCAAGGTCGCGTTCAAGGGTTTCTGGATTACACGATATATAAATTATGCTTTCGTAGTTAGCCACAAGGTCACACGTTAATTCATCCATGCCGGCGCGCGGTGGATCAACCAATATGGTTTGGCAGTCATAGCTTTTAAGGTCAATCCCGTCTAAACGAGAAAAAGTACGCTCGCCATTCATTGCTTGGGTAAACTCTTCACTCGACATACGAATAATATCTAAGTTCTCTACGTTATTTTTAGCAATATTGTATTGAGCAGAATGAACAGATGATTTTGATATTTCCGTCGCTAATACTTTATTAAAAGAACCCGCTAACGCAATTGAAAAGTTACCGTTACCACAGTAAAGCTCTAATAAATCATTCTTAAGTGGCTTACATAAGTCTTGCGCCCACTCCAGCATATTAATATTTACTTTTGCATTAGGCTGAGTAAAGCTATTTTCTACTTGTTGGTAAATAAGCTCTTGACCATTAACAGTTAAATGCTCAGTTACAAAGTCATCACCCAGCACTTCTTTTTGTTTGCGAGCACGGCCTATAAAGTCAATTTTGTATTTACTGCTTAGCTTTTCTTTAAGTGCTTTAATTTCACTTAGCCACTCTTCATCAAGTGGCTTGTGATAAAGCAAGCTTACTAAAATTTCACCGCTTAGCGTTGATAGGTAATCAATTTGAAATAACTTACGACGTAATATCTCGCAAGGTTTGAGGCTTTCAATCATCACCTGCATTATTTCACCTACTAAAGGCGCTGCGGGGTCAAATGTATCAACACGGATTTTTTCTTTTGTTTGTTGATCAAACATAATGTGAAACAGATCGTCACCGTCGTGCCATACTCTAAATTCAGCACGTTGGCGGTAGTTAGTTGGCTCTGAGCTAAATACTTCTAGTTGCTCCACACCAAAACGTTGAAACTGCGCACTAATACGCTGCTCTTTTTCACTTAACTGCGTTTGGTACTGTGTGGTATCTATTTTAATAACTGCCATTAACGCTACTACCTTCTCTAAGATCTGTTTATCGGCGCTATTGTAGGGAGCGCTGCGTATTTGTCTAGTTTTGGCTAGCATTTATGCTGTTTTATTGAACATTGTACTTTAGTTTTTATTGTTATAGCCGATAATAAACTACGCACGCTTAGGAGACGAATCATGAAAATAGGTAATTATGGCTTTACGCCAAACAACAACATCAATAAATTCAATAATAAAGCTGATATACAGCAACCTACAATTACGTCTCCTCAAGATAGCTATCAACAACGAGGCCGAGAGTTGGCCGCAAAGGTGCTTGGCGATAAAATGGCTGAGCAACTTGGATTGCCTATCGCAGAAAAAAAAGCAGATAAACCACTCTTTGATTTTGATGAAATAGTAAAAAACGTACTCGATTTTGTAAGTAGTGCTGTTAACAAAGCAAAAGCTAACGGCGCTGATGACGAAAAGCTCAAAGATATGTTAGGCGACGCGCGCAAAGGAGTCCAAATAGGGATTGATGACGCTGTTGATGAACTCAAAGGTACTGGTGTATTTAATGATGACATGGAAGAGGGGATTAATAAGTCCAAAGAGGGAATTTACAATGGGCTCGATAAGTTTGAAGAGTCGTTATTTAACCCACAACCTGCCAGCGTAAATATAAGCCAGGCTCAATATGTCAGTATGACGAGTAATGCAGAGTATAAATTTACCACCGCAGAAGGTGACGAGGTAAGTATTAGCTTTGCAGATGCATTTGAATCTCAGTCGGCAAGCGGCTATCAGCAAAACAGTAATAGCGAGTCGTTCGCAAGCTCATCATCGCAATCTCGACAGGTATCATTTTCGATGTCGGTAAATGGTGACTTAAATGAGCAAGAGCAAGAAGCGATTAATGCGATGATGGAAGATTTACAAGATTTAAGTAAAACATTTTTTGGTGGTGATCTAGATAAAGCATTTGAACAAGCACAAGAGCTGAGTTTAGAGAGTGATCAGCTGGTGGCTTTTTCTATGGATTTACGCCAAACAAAAACAATAGCAACAGTTAAAAGCTATGAAGAATATAAACCAGCACCAGAAAAACAAGTAGCAGAGGGTTTAGCCCCTTTTAATGACGACCTTAAAAATGCTTTTGAAAAAGCGGGTGAGCTTGGATTACAAAATCAACTAGCTGGAATTCTACAGTGGTTAAATCAAGATCAGGAACAAATAGATAAGTTAGTAGATTACACAAAGTCTATGTTCGAAAACCTTAATCAGTTAAATTCGGCAGCCGACAGGCTTACTGATTTAGAAACCACGCAAAGTTAAACTACTTTCTTTTATAAATACCTCATGGCAAACTGCCGTTCTTAAAGTAAAGTGGGAACGGTAGTTTGTCAGCGCATATAATGGTCTTTGATTCAGGTATTGGTGGAACTACTGTACTTGAGCATATAAAGCAAAGTATCCCCAATGCTCAGTACAGCTATTTTATGGATAATGCTTTACTACCTTATGGAGCTCAATCCCAGCAAACAATCATTAACCGATTATGCTCACTTATTCATTTCATCAAAACTAACGCTCTTAACGTTGATTTAATTGTAATAGCGTGTAATACCGCTTCCACATCCGCACTTAGTGCGGTTCGCCAAGTGACAGATATTCCAATTGTAGGAGTTGTGCCAGCTATAAAGCCTGCCGCAGAGTTAACACGTTCAAATCATATTGGCTTATTAGCCACACCAGCAACGGTCGCCAGTTCATACACTAAAACGTTAATTGCTGAACATGCGCGTAATGTAGTTGTTAATCTATATAGCAGTGTGGAGTTAGTAACCTTAGCTGAGCAATACTTTTTTACAGACTCATTAGATACAGACAAGTTGCACCAAGTACTAGATGGCCTGCATATAGATAAAACTATAGATGTACTTGTACTAGGGTGTACGCACTTTCCAATACTAGCAGGGCCGATGAGTCAGTATTTTGAAGGGAATGTAAAATTACTTGATTCAGGTGTAGCGATAGCAAATAGAGTTCGTTACTTACTTAACGAACTTAACTTATGTGTGAATAAACTAACAGACATAAAAAAGCCGCTGCAATATTATGCAACGGCTGATGTGTTTAGCAATAAGCTAGCGGTAAAGCTAGTTACACTGACTGATCCGTCTCAGTACGTAGAGCATTAGAATCATCTTCTTGTTTTTGTTTTGCTTCACGTACCTTTAAAGTACGTTGTTGGAACTCGCTATCGTTTAAGTTAGCAATTGCATTGTCTGCATCAGCTTGCGCCATTTCAACAAAACCAAAGCCACGACGCTTGCCAGTATTCTTATCCTTTAATAAACGAACATTGAATACTTTGCCTTGTTCTTCAAATAATGCACGAACCACACCTTCGTTTGCACGATAAGGAAGGTTACCAACATAAAGCGTTTTTGTTTTAACTTCAGCTTCTTCAGTCACATCAGATGACATTGCAGCAATAGCAATCGCACCTATTAATAAACCAGCACCAAATAGTAACGCAGGGTTTAAAGCTAAGCCGCCAAAAGCAAACTCAACAACAACAAAACCAACTACAGCAAGAATAACAGAGAAGATAAAAGATTTTTGATCGGGTAATTTCATTTTAGATCTACCAATAAACAGGAAATAAACATTAATTTAACATTGTGAACTTGCTATCTTAACGTCTAAATCAAACATAGCAATGATATTTGTATTAAATAATAAATAAGAGCACAAAAAAGCATCACCTTAGGTGTGTTTTCATATGGTTTTACGTGGTTTTGTTCTATTTTTGTTCGAACAGTAAAAAGATCTAAAAAAAGGGTTGATCTGTTTTCGGATCTCCCTATAATGCGACCCCACTGAGACGGGAAACGCCGAAGCATAGCAAGGCACGAACTACCTCAGAGAGTTAAATA
>NZ_WTLB01000102.1 GCF_011378855.1 Pseudoalteromonas sp. Z1A8
ATCAATGACGAAGTAGAAATTGTTGGTATCAATGATACAACTCGTTCTACTTGTACTGGTGTTGAAATGTTCCGTAAGCTTCTAGACGAAGGTCGTGCTGGCGAAAACATCGGTGCACTTCTACGTGGTACTAAACGTGAAGACGTTGAACGTGGTCAAGTACTAGCTAAGCCTGGTTCAATTAACCCACATACTACATTCACTTCAGAAGTATACGTACTTTCGAAAGATGAAGGTGGTCGTCATACTCCATTCTTCAAAGGTTACCGTCCACAGTTCTACTTCCGTACAACTGACGTAACAGGTGACGTACAGTTACCAGATGGCGTAGAAATGGTAATGCCTGGTGATAACATCAAGATGACAGTAACTCTAATCGCGCCAATCGCGATGGATGAAGGTCTTCGTTTTGCTATCCGTGAAGGTGGTCGTACTGTAGGTGCTGGTGTTGTAGCAACTATCGTAGCGTAATTATTAGCCTAGCTAATTGTTACCAAAAAGCCCGAGCTTAGTCTCGGGCTTTTTAATGCCTAAAATAAAGTGTCATATGAAGGTGGCGCTCTTACCTTAGGCGTAGGTACTTTGTAGCAACGTTCAAAGCGTAATTATTAGCTTAGCTAATTGTTACCAAAAAGCCCGAGCTTAGTCTCGGGTTTTTTAATGTCTAAAATAAAGTGTCATATGAAGGTGGCGCTCTTACTTTAGGCGTAGGTGCGTTGTAGTAACGTTTAAAGCGTAATTATTAGCCTAGCTAATTATTACCAAAAAGCCCTAGCTTAGTCTCGGGCTTTTTAATGTCTAAAATAAAGTGTCATACGAAGGTGGCGCTCTTACTTTAGGCGTAGGTGCGTTGTAGTAACGTTCAAAGCGTAATTATTAGCCTAGCTAATTGTTACCAAAAAGCCCGAGCTTAGTCTCGGGCTTTTTAATGTCTAAAATAAAGTGTGATTTGAAGGTAAGGATTTCACATTAAGCGAAGTGCTAGGTAACAACATTCGAAATATCATTATTGGTATTAATAAAAAACCCGAGCCAAGCTCGGGTTTGATAAGTAATGAATATTCTATATTGGCTGAAAATTATTCAATGTTTTGAATTTGTTCTCTCATTTGTTCAATCAACACTTTTAGCTCTACAGCGGCAGTAGTAATGTCACTATTGATAGACTTAGATGCCAATGTATTAGCCTCACGATTAAACTCTTGCATCATAAAATCTAAACGACGACCACATGCGCCACCTTTTTTAAGGATTTTTTTAGTTTCTTTAACGTGAGACTTTAAACGATCTAATTCTTCAGCTACATCCTGTTTTTGAGCAAGATAAATAAGTTCTTGTTCAAGGCGTGACTCGTCAATGTTTGCTGTTAAGTCTTCTAGCTTTTGAGCCAGTTTTTCACGCTGCCACTTAGCAATCTCAGGCATATGCGTTTCTACAATTTCTACTTGCTCTAAAATCGCATCAAGGCGGATTGCTATCATTTCTTCAAGGTTTGCACCTTCATCGCCACGAGCTGATTTAAAATCTTCGATTACTTGATCAAGACCAGCAATTAGTGCTGTATTAACGCTATCCATATCAAGTTCTTCAGCTTCCATAACACCAGGCCAACGCAATATATCAACAGGATTAATGTCGCCATTACTTTGCTGTTGAACCCATTTAGCACTATTTATAAGTTGCTCAGCAAGGGCTTGGTTAATTGATAGCTCACCAACATGGGCAGGATTTGCTACAAACTTTAAAAAAACCTCAACTTTACCGCGTTGTAAGTGTTTGCGTAAACGCTCACGAATAACTGGCTCCATGCCACGAAATTGCTCTGGTGCGCGAATAAATGTTTCAAGGTAACGCTGGTTCACTGAACGAACTTCCCAAGTGCCAGTTCCCCAATCGCCTTTTATTTCGCGACGCGCATAAGCTGTCATACTGTGGATCATGGATATTTTCCTAAATTTATAAATACAATATTACGATGATTATACCGTAACACCGCTTAAGCTCTAGGGAAAATTTAATACACTGAATATTTTGCATACAGCTATTTATTTAAATCAGCATGGTATCTATACCCACATACACTTATAATGTCGCAAATTCTGAATTAAGGGGATCGTCAATGCGTCCAAGCGAAAGAACACCTAACCAAATTAGACCTGTTACATTTACACGTAATTATACTTTGCATGCTGAAGGCTCAGTACTTGTTGAGTTTGGTAACACCAAAGTACTTTGTACAGCGACTGTTGAATCGGGCGTTCCTCGTTTCATGAAAGGCCAAGGTAAGGGTTGGATTAATGCTGAATACGGTATGTTACCGCGAGCAACGCATACACGTAATGCGCGTGAAGCTGCACGTGGTAAGCAGGGCGGTCGTACTATGGAAATTCAACGCTTAATTGCACGTGCACTTCGTGCGGCTGTTGATTTAAAAGCCCTTGGTGAAAACACGATTACTATCGACTGTGATGTTATTCAAGCAGATGGTGGTACACGTACTGCTTCTATAAGTGGCGCATGTGTTGCACTAGTTGATGCACTAACGCATATGCGTGCTAAAGGTATGATTAACTCAAACCCACTTAAGCATATGATTGCGGCTATTTCAGTCGGCATATACAAAGGTCAAGCAATTAGCGATTTAGAGTATATAGAAGATTCAGCTGCTGAGACTGATATGAATGTAATTTTAACTGAGACAGGTAAAATTATTGAAATTCAAGGTACAGCCGAAGGTGAACCTTTCTCGTTTGATGAGCTGGATGAATTACTTACTTTAGCCAAACATTCTATACGCGAAATCATTGACGTACAAAAGCAAGCATTAGCATAAATAGGTAGGCCACTAGATATGAAAGATTATCAAAAAGAGTTTATAGAATTTGCTCTAGAGAAGCAGGTATTAAAGTTTGGTGAGTTTACTTTAAAGTCAGGGCGAACAAGTCCGTACTTTTTTAACGCTGGCTTATTTAATACTGGTCGTGATTTAGCGCGTTTAGGTCGCTTCTATGCTGCAGCATTGGAAGATTCATCGATAGAGTATGATGTATTATTTGGTCCTGCTTATAAAGGTATTCCAATAGCGACAACAACAGCAGTTGCATTAGCAGATCACCATGATAAAGATGTACCGTACTGCTTTAACCGTAAAGAAAAAAAATCACACGGTGAAGGTGGCACATTAGTGGGTTCAGAACTTAATGGCAAAATAATGCTAGTTGATGATGTAATTACCGCTGGTACCGCTATACGTGAGTCTATGGAAATTATTGCTGAGAATGGCGCAGACCTTAGTGGCGTTTTAATAGCATTAGATCGCCAGGAAAAAGGTAAAGCTGAGTTATCAGCTATTCAAGAAGTTGAGCGCGACTTTGATACCAAAGTAATCTCTATTGTAAAATTAGCTGATCTTATTAGCTACCTTGAAGTTCAAGGGACGATGGACGAACATTTAGCCTCAGTTAAAGCTTATCGTGATCAATACGGTGTAGCATAAATAAAAAGCCTCGCAATGCGGGGCTTTATTTTGACCTTCATTCATAGAGTTTATTAATGAAAGATATACTTAAACCAAATGGCTTAGGCCTCAAACGTGTTTTCAAAGCAACTTATTGTTCCTACCTAGGCTTTAGAGCTGCATTAAAGGAGGAAGCTGCATTTAGACAAGAGCTATTACTAAGTCTTATATTATTTCCTATTTCATTTTGGCTTGCTTCATCATTACTGCACTGGGCAATATTAGTAAGTTCACTGCTGGTTATACTAATAGTTGAATTATTAAATTCTGCCATCGAAGCATTAACAGACAGAGTAAGTACAGAATTGCATGTGTTATCGGGTAGAGCTAAAGATATGGGATCTGCAGCCGTAACACTTTCATTAGCGATCGTGTTGATCATTTGGGGTGCAAGCCTCTACATGAAGATCGTTTGATACAATTTTTGATACTAGAATAGTTAAAACGCCTTTAGTTGTTAATAACTTGCTAGTTATGTTGTGTTTTTAACGTGTTTAGCTCAAATACTCAGCGAACAGCACTTTATTTCAAGTTTTCTTCAAAAAAGGGTTGATCTGTTTTCGGATCTCCCTATAATGCGACCCCACTGAGACGGGAA
>NZ_WTLB01000103.1 GCF_011378855.1 Pseudoalteromonas sp. Z1A8
ATTTCCTTTGGCGAGAAAATGGCCGAATTATAACAGCTGGCCATCTAATCTGAGAAATTGCACTTATTATCCGAATTTAGGATACATTAATTTTTTAGCGCAGCTTTTCTTGCAAGTTCTTTTATATCTTCATCAATATTGTCATCAAAAGACATTGAATAAATTCTCCAACCTTCTTTCACTTTAAAAAATTGAAATTAAAAACGAATAGGCTGCCTATCGTAAGTTACTAGGTAAGTTACATGAACAAAAAGCTCCCCAACTTTATAATCAGAAACCCTATTAATGAAATTAATTTCACCAACAAGATCATCAAGTGAGGATAGCTGTGTTTTTATCTGTTTTACCTGATCAGGTATCGACGACACATATTTATTACTTGCGTAAATGGAGTCAACAGCATCGCTTATTTTTTCATCAGCGTACAATTCAAAAAATTTATCAACTTCTTCTTGGTAATTGTTAGCACTGACACCCGATGAGAGTAGAAGTAAAGCAGCAAATATTATTTTCATTTTTAACATTCCTTATTGTTTCTAATATAAAAACACACTCTTTAAAGTAAATAAAGTTATAAAATACGGCAAGTTACATTTTGCTCTTTACTCTATTCGTTGCAACGCTGTTGGCGGGGTCGTCTGGCCAAAAATGTTTAGGGTAGCGGCCTTTCATTTCCTTTTGCACATCGCGGTAACTGCTAGCCCAAAAATGCGCTAAGTCTTGAGTAAGTTGCAGTGAGCGTTTACCTGGCGATTGTAACTCCATAAGCAGTGGTAGTTTACCGTTGGCAAGCATAGGCGTACTCGTTAAACCATATACTTCTTGCATGCGAACGCTTAGTTTTGCGGGGCCATCAAGCTGATATTCTATTTTTACATTTGAGCCACTTGGAACAGTTAAACGCAGCGGTAACAATGCTTTTAACGCCGTTTGTTGCTGCCAATCAAAGCAGTTTTGTAATGCCTCAAAGTAGTTAAACTTTTTAAGCTGCGTGAGCGTTTTAATATCTTCTAAAAACACGCCTAACCACTGCGCTGCATTTTGAATAAGTTGTTGCTCGTTTATTTGTGGAAATTTATCGGGCAATAACTTACTTGCTAAGCTCATACGTATCAGCAATTGCTGCGCATCAGGTTGCTCGTTAAATAATGCAAAACCGTGTTTTGTAAATAAGTTAAGCCACGCTTTGGCACGCTCGCTTTTGTCTAATTTGTGTTTACTAGGCTGGCTGGTAAGCGTTATAGCACCAAGCTTTACTTCATCTTGATGAATAAAGCGTGCGGCTTTTTCGTCAAATTCGCAGCGAGTAAGCTCGCTAAATAAATGCGGTAAATAGTCTTGTAACTCAAATGGGTTAAGCGCGGTGGCTGCAAATATACGCCCTCCTTTGTGCCCGCCCATGGTTGCTATAGCTAAGTAATCGTCGTTGTGCCAGTAATCGGCATTTAACTCAGCACCTGCACCATTGGCAAGTAGGTAACCATTACCGCGTTTTTTAGCAATACGATCGGGATAAGCAAGTGCCACCAGCAAACTTATATAATGCGTATTTAATTCGCTGTTATCGTCTTTTACTTTTAAGCGGCTTTGCCAATATTTTAACTGTTGCTTAAATACTGGATGCGGACGTTGCTGTTGGCTATGCAGCGCTAAACTCAACTCGTTTGCACTGCTTACTCTACTCTCAAGTAAGGCAACTAAATAAATAGCGAGCCTAAAAATACCAGGGAGTTGGTCATCAAGTATTTGTGCTTTTAATAGCATATGCGCCAAACGAATATCAGCACCAAAACCTAACATTTTACCGCCAAGTGGTGTTAGCTTGCCTTTACTATCGATGGCTTCAAGCATATTAAGTAAGTTGCTTGCCTGTACACATTGCTGCTCGGTAGGTTTATCAAGCAAAGTTAATTCATCAATACTGGCTCCCCACTGCTTTGCCTCAAGCATAAATTGGCTTATGTCTGATGTGAGTATTTCGGGGTTGTCGTGGCTATTGCGTCGCTCAAAGGTTTGTTTTGAACCCAGCCTATACACAATGCCTGGCTCTATTCGTCCTGCACGCCCTGCGCGCTGCACAGCAGACGATCGCGATATACTTTGCGTTGTAAGCTCAGTTACCCCTGTTTTTAAATTAAAGGTAGCCGCACGGCGCTTACCGCTGTCAATTACAATGCGTATACCTTCAATTGTTAAACTGGTTTCGGCTACATTAGTAGTAAGCACCACTTTACGCATACCATTTGGCGCGGGAGCAATAGCGGCTTGCTGATTGGCTTTATCTTGCTCTCCAAATAGCGTTGCTACAGTGCAGTTACTGGGTAAATCGCTAAGTGCTTGCTGCACCCGTAGTATTTCAAATTGCCCAGGTAAAAATACCAATGCACTGCCTGTTTGCTCATTAAGCGCTTGTTTTATTATGCTAGGAATTGCATCAAGCCAGCGGCTTTCATCTTTTATGGGTATGTAGACTTCGTCTATTGGGTAGCTACGCCCGCTTGACTGAATAACTGGGCAGTCAAAAAATGCGGTGTAACGCTCGGTATCAAGGGTTGCCGACATAAGCATTATGGTTAAGTCTTCACGCAGTGCACTTTGAGTTTCTAGCGCAAAGGCAAGTGAGGTATCAGCTGCAATTGAGCGCTCATGAAATTCATCAAATATAAGTAAATCAATATCGCTTAATTCAGGGTCGTTTTGCAGCATGCGCGTAAGCATGCCTTCGGTGACTATTTCAAGGCGCGTATTAGCGCTTACTCTACTCTCGCCTCTAATCCGCAAACCCACACTTTGCCCAACACTCTCGTTTTGGCACTTTGCTAAATAACTGGCAATATTACGTGCAGCTAAACGGCGCGGCTCTAGCATTACAATGCGTTTAAAATGCCCGTCGCGCATAAGTTGTAGCGGCAACCACGTAGATTTGCCCGCACCAGGCGGCGCTTGTAATAACGTAATAGGATTACGTTGTAATGTAGTAACGAGTTGTTGATATATGTCTTGAACCGGCAGCACAGCTATTTACCCTAAATTGCTTTGCAGGCATTGTAACAAAAAACCAAAGCCTAGCTGCGATTGATGTTTATTAATAATTGCTATTAACTACCCGATACCATTCTAATTCGATCAGCAGGTACGCGTAATTGCTCCATTAAGTAAGTTTTAAATGAGGCTTCGTAAGGCTGCTCATCGACCGCTTTTTGCATGCATAACAACCATGCATCGCTTTCATCAACACCTACATGTAAATGCTTATGTGCTTGAGGAATATTTATACTGCCAAAATGCTCAGCGTATAATTTAGGGCCGCCTAGCCAGCCCGACAAAAAGTAAGCGAGCTTTTTACGCGATGCCGATAAATCTTTTGAGTGCATGCCCCTTATATGTTCAGCCTCTTTTAAAGTTTCCATATTATCGTAAAACGCATTCACCAGTTGTGTAATACCTGCTAATTCGCCTGCCATTTTGTACGAGTAGTCGCCCACTCCGTATTTATACGTTTTAGTATTCATAACTCACTCAAGTTAGCTGCTTTGTTTAATGCCTGCATATTAGCTTAAAACAAAAATTTAAGAATGAGTTACATCAAAGCTGCGTAACTTATGTCAGCAATAATTACAGACCGCTCTGTATATTTTTTAAGGATGTGCTCACAACATTAATCATCACTGCCTTAATAAAATTGTAAGGCCATGATTATAAACGAAAAATAAAAAATAAACTTATTGGTACACGCCTTGCTCCTTTTATACTGAACGTTAATTAAATCTAAGTAAGGAGAAACTTATGAACAGCGATCGTATGAAAGGTAATTGGAACGAACTTAAAGGTAAGGCTCAACAAAAATGGGGCGATCTTACCAACGACGATTTAGACAAAATTGAAGGTAGCCGTACAGAGCTAGTTGGCAAAATCCAGCAGCAGTATGGTAAATCTAAAGAAGAAGCAGAGCGTGAAGTTGATGAGTTTGAAAAAACTCACTAATCGCTAACTTTTAAAAAAACCGCCTTTTGGCTAACACCGATCAGTTAAGGTATTTTTGATCGGTTGACCGATCTTTTGGTTGCTTCACAATACCCTTATCATCTTTTGA
>NZ_WTLB01000104.1:0-2826 GCF_011378855.1 Pseudoalteromonas sp. Z1A8
CCACGGCAGATAGGGACCGAACTGTCTCACGACGTTCTAAACCCAGCTCGCGTACCACTTTAAATGGCGAACAGCCATACCCTTGGGACCGACTTCAGCCCCAGGATGTGATGAGCCGACATCGAGGTGCCAAACACCGCCGTCGATATGAACTCTTGGGCGGTATCAGCCTGTTATCCCCGGAGTACCTTTTATCCGTTGAGCGATGGCCCTTCCATTCAGAACCACCGGATCACTATGACCTACTTTCGTACCTGCTCGACGTGTCTGTCTCGCAGTTAAGCTGGCTTCTACCATTACACTAACCGTACGATGTCCGACCGTACTTAGCCAACCTTCGTGCTCCTCCGTTACTCTTTAGGAGGAGACCGCCCCAGTCAAACTACCCACCAGGCACTGTCCGTAACCCCGATTCAGGGGCCAACGTTAGAACATCAAAACTACAAGGGTGGTATTTCAAGGTTGACTCCACAACAACTAGCGTCGCTGCTTCAAAGTCTCCCACCTATCCTACACATGTAGGTTCAATGTTCAGTGCCAAGCTGTAGTAAAGGTTCACGGGGTCTTTCCGTCTAGCCGCGGGTACACAGCATCTTCACTGCGATTTCAATTTCACTGAGTCTCGGGTGGAGACAGCGTGGCCATGGTTACACCATTCGTGCAGGTCGGAACTTACCCGACAAGGAATTTCGCTACCTTAGGACCGTTATAGTTACGGCCGCCGTTTACCGGGGCTTCGATCAAGAGCTTCTCCCTAAGGATAACCCCATCAATTAACCTTCCGGCACCGGGCAGGTGTCACACCGTATACGTCATCTTGCGATTTTGCACAGTGCTGTGTTTTTAATAAACAGTCCCAGCCACCTGGTCACTGCGGCTCCCGTCCGCTTAGAGAGCAAGTCTCATCACAGATAGGAGCGTACCTTCTCCCGAAGTTACGGTACGATTTTGCCTAGTTCCTTCACCCGAGTTCTCTCAAGCGCCTTAGTATTCTCTACCTGACCACCTGTGTCGGTTTGGGGTACGATTCCATATAATCTGAAGCTTAGAGGCTTTTCCTGGAAGTATGGCATCAGCAACTTCATCACCGTAGTGACTCGTCTCGTGTCTCAGGTTTAATGTCTGTCCGGATTTACCTAAACAAACGCCCTACTCACTTTCACATAGACTACCAACGCTATGCTTGCTTAGCCTGCTCCGTCCCCCCATCGCAATTATATCGAGTACAGAAATATTAATCTGTTTCCCATCGACTACGCCTTTCGGCCTCGCCTTAGGGGTCGACTTACCCTACCCTGATTAACATGGGATAGGAACCCTTGGTCTTCCGGCGTGGGAGTTTTTCACTCCCATTATCGTTACTCATGTCAGCATTCGCACTTCTGATACCTCCAGCATACCTCCCGGTACACCTTCAACGGCTTACAGAACGCTCCCCTACCACTCAGAATAAATTCTGAATCCGCAGCTTCGGTGCATAGTTTAGCCCCGTTACATCTTCCGCGCAGACCGACTCGACCAGTGAGCTATTACGCTTTCTTTAAAGGATGGCTGCTTCTAAGCCAACCTCCTGGCTGTCTGGGCCTTTCCACATCGTTTCCCACTTAACTATGACTTTGGGACCTTAGCTGGCGGTCTGGGTTGTTTCCCTCTTCACGACGGACGTTAGCACCCGCCGTGTGTCTCCCGGATATTACTTTACGGTATTCGGAGTTTGCAAAGGGTTGGTAAGTCGGGATGACCCCCTAGCCTTAACAGTGCTCTACCCCCGTAAGTATTCGTCCGAGGCTCTACCTAAATAGATTTCGGGGAGAACCAGCTATCTCCCGGTTTGATTAGCCTTTCACTCCTAGCCACAGGTCATCCCCTAACTTTTCAACGTTAGTGGGTTCGGTCCTCCAGTTGATGTTACTCAACCTTCAACCTGCCCATGGCTAGATCACCGGGTTTCGGGTCTATACCTTGCAACTATTCGCCCAGTTAAGACTCGGTTTCCCTACGGCTACCCTATTCGGTTAACCTCGCTACAAAATATAAGTCGCTGACCCATTATACAAAAGGTACGCAGTCACCCAACAAGTGGGCTCCTACTGCTTGTACGTACACGGTTTCAGGTTCTATTTCACTCCCCTCACAGGGGTTCTTTTCGCCTTTCCCTCACGGTACTGGTTCACTATCGGTCAGTTGGGAGTATTTAGCCTTAGATGATGGTCCACCTATATTCAGTCAAAGTTTCACGTGCTCCGACCTACTCGATTTCACTTAAAATGTCTTTTCATGTACGGGACTATCACCCTGTATCGTGGCGCTTTCCAGCAGCCTTCCATTAACACATAATAAGCTTAAGGGCTGTTCCGATTTCGCTCGCCGCTACTTTCGGAATCTCGGTTGATTTCTTTTCCTACGGGTACTTAGATGTTTCAGTTCTCCGCGTTCGCTTCGTTAACCTATGTATTCAGTTAACGATACCTGCAAGCAGGTGGGTTTCCCCATTCGGAAATCCTAGTCTCAAGTGCTTTTTACTAGCTTGACTAGGCTTATCGCAAGTTAATACGTCCTTCATCGCCTCCAACTGCCAAGGCATCCACCGTGTACGCTTAGTCACTTAACCATACAACCCAAACGGGTCTTTGTTTTGTGACAGTTTAACTTCGCCAGAAGTCAATATTGAATACTAAAGTAGATACCAATCAATCAACTCAAAGAGCTAACTAAATGGCACTGAATGGTACTGCTACCATTCTTTTTTTACTTTTGAAAACTCTTGATAAATACAATGTATCTATCAGAATTTTATTATCAGCTTTTCCAAATTTTTAAAGAGCA
>NZ_WTLB01000105.1 GCF_011378855.1 Pseudoalteromonas sp. Z1A8
AAGTTTTATTTAACTCTCTGAGGTAGTTCGTGCCTCGCTATGCGTTGGCGTTTCCCGTCTCAGTGGGGTCGCATTATAGGGAGCGGCGGATTTTACGCAAGCGTTATTTGCATAAAATAGTAATTAAAATTAAGCCCCAAGCAAGCACACATGATAAGCACAAGTTACCCACAAAACCCTGTTGATAACTCTGCTTTTGAACTTTAAAACTAAACACTTTTACCCTGATGTGATAAGTTGCGGTCACTTTTTTTAACTCATGTATTTAGGCAGTATCCATGACAGACATAATAAATAGTATAAGTGCCCTTCTATGGGGGCAAGTTCTCGTCTACTTATTAATAGCAGCGGGCCTCTTCTTTACTTTTCGACTAGGCTTTATTCAATTTGTGCAATTCCCACATATGTTCAAAGTTATGTTTGGTTCTCGTAAATGTGCCGATAACGAAATTTCATCCTTTCAGGCTTTTTGTACTTCATTAGCAGCACGCGTTGGTACAGGTAATATGGCTGGTGTTGCTGTTGCTTTATATCTAGGTGGTCCAGGTGCTATTTTCTGGATGTGGGTTATTGCATTAATAGGTATGGCAACCAGTTTTGCCGAAAGTACTTTAGCTCAGGCTTATAAAACAAAAGATGCAGATGGTAATTTTCGAGGTGGCCCTGCTTATTATATGCAAAACGGTTTAGGCAAACGTTGGATGGGAACTTTATTCTCCTTATGTTTAATTTTAGCCTTTGGTTTAGTATTTAACGCAGTACAGTCAAACTCTATTGCTGCAGCATTTGAAGTAGCGTTTGATGTACCTAAGTATATAGTAGGCATTTGCTTGGTTATCGGCTCTGGTATTATTATTTTTGGTGGATTGAAAACGATTTCTCGTTTTGCCGAAATGGTTGTGCCGTTTATGGCATTAGCTTACTTATTAGTTGCCCTTTACGTATGCGCTATAAACTTCACTGCATTACCTGATGTAATTGTACTTATAGTAAAAAGTGCTTTTGGTATTGAACAAGCCGGTGCAGGTGCAATTGGTTATGGTGTTACGCAAGCTATGATCCAAGGTATAAAGCGTGGTTTGTTTTCAAACGAAGCTGGTATGGGTAGTGCAGCTAATGCCGCTGCAACTGCAACGCCTTACCCTCCTCACCCTGCATCACAAGGTTATGTTCAAATGCTAGGTGTATTTATTGATACTATTGTTATTTGTACAGCGACTGCTTCTCTTATTCTGTTATCGCAGCAATTAGTACCTGAATCAGGTGTTATGGGGATTGAACTTACACAAGCGGCGTTACAAGAACATGTCGGCGACTGGGGTACTTACTTTATTGCCATTGCTATATTGTTTTTTGCTTTTACTTCTATTGTGGCTAATTACTCTTACGCTGAAACAAATTTAATGTTTTTAGAGCACAACTCTAATAAAGGGATGTTTATCTTTAGACTGGTTGTTCTAGGTATGGTGATGTTTGGTGCTGTTGGTGAGCTTGGTTTAATTTGGACGCTGGCAGATATATCAATGGGTTTAATGGCCATTGTAAACGTTATAGCGTTATTTATGCTTTCAGGAGTTGTTGTATGGCTGTCGAAAGATTATAACGAGCAACGCAAGAAAGGTCTAATACCTACCTTTGATAAAAGTAAACATCCAAAACTCGATAAAGAGGTTGACCCCGAAGCCTGGAAATAAACAACAAACAGCGAGCTACGGCTCGCTTTTTTAGTTCTATAATTTATTTACGCACCCAATTTAATGTCAAACATCACTTTTAATAAAAAACTTATATTAAGCTTAAAACTATTTTATATTTAACTACGTAAATTAAGCGTAATTAGTTATCTATAATAAGGAGCACCAATGGATAACATGAGTAAAAAGTACAGTATCGACACGACCGATTATCAGGTAGGTCAAGATAATGTGCAAAAATGGGGATTTGACATTCATAATCCTGTATTCGGGATAAGCGCCTTCTTAGTCGTATTATTTGTCGTGCTAACTTTAGTTTTTGACCCTACTGTCACTCGAGATTTTTTAACGTCCACCAAAAACGCCATCATAAACCAATTCGATAGCTACTTTATGCTTGTCGCGAATAGCTTTGTGATTTTTTGTTTTGTTTTAGCGCTCTCACCTTTAGGGAAAATTAGACTAGGCGGCATAAAAGCTAAACCAGAGCATGGCTACTTATCTTGGCTTTCAATGTTATTTGCTGCAGGAATGGGCATTGGTTTGCTATTTTGGGGAGTTGCAGAACCAACCGCTTATTTTACAGGTTGGTACCATATGCCAATGAATGCTGAGCCCAATTCAGCGCAAGCACATTCATTAGCATTGGGCGCAACGATGTACCACTGGGGACTACATGGTTGGTCTATCTATGCGGTTGTAGGATTAAGCTTAGCATTTTTTGCTTTCAATAAGGGATTGCCTTTATCTATACGCTCTGTATTTTATCCAATTTTTGGCGATCGCGCATGGGGGTGGCTCGGGCATATCATTGATATACTAGCTGTGCTTTCTACATTGTTTGGTTTAGCGACGTCATTAGGTCTTGGCGCGCAACAGGCAACAAGTGGTATAAATTACTTATTAGGTACCGACTACGGCACCGCATTTCAAATTACAGTTATTGGCTTAGTAACATGTATTGCTATTTTTTCTGTGATGAGAGGAATTGAGGGTGGTGTTAAAGTCCTTAGTAATATAAATCTGATTTGTGCATTTATTTTATTGCTCGCCGTTATTGCACTCACCTTTTCTGATGCGATTGGAGCCGTATGGTTCACCCTTGGTGCATATGTAGAACACTTTATTCCATTAAGTAATCCTTTTGGAAGAACTGACGAAGACTGGATGCACTCGTGGACTGTATTTTATTGGGCGTGGTGGATATCGTGGTCGCCATTTGTAGGTATGTTTATTGCTCGTGTTTCCAAAGGACGTACCGTACGTGAGTTTTTACTCGTAGTTATCGGACTACCCACACTTCTTAGTTTGGTTTGGATGGGCGTATTTGGCAATAAACCAAGTTATAGATAAAGTAGGACCACTTGGACAAAATGGTCTAACTGATATTTCGGTAACACTATTTCAAGTATATGAACAACTACCGTTCTCTAGCTTTATATCTATTATGTCGATTGCATTAGTTTTAGTATTTTTTATAACATCGTCTGATTCAGGCTCCCTAGTTATAGATGGTATTACAGCTGGCGGTAAAATTGATGCACCTGTTCCACAACGAATCTTTTGGGCAACAGTTGAAGGGGTTATTGCAGCTGTATTACTCTGGGTAGGAGGATCACAAGCATTGCAAGCGCTACAATCAGGAGTCGTTACGACTGCCCTACCATTCTCTATTGTGCTTATTTTGATGTGTGTTGCTCTCATTCAAGGCTTATTAAGTGAGTACCCCATTTACAAAACACAAATTAAACAACAGTAACTATTATTAAAGCGGCCTATATGGGTTAACACCGATCAGTTAAGGTATTTTTGATCGGTTGACCGATTTTTTGGTTGCTTCACAATACCCTTATCATCTTTTGATTATG
>NZ_WTLB01000106.1 GCF_011378855.1 Pseudoalteromonas sp. Z1A8
AGAGCAGGTGTATCAGGTGCACGAAATTGCGTTCCATCGACAGAAAATAACCGGAGTCCATACCACGTATCATCAGCATCTTCTTCTTGTGTCCAATGGGCTGCACATAGGTGAAATAAGGCTTGGAGGGGGTCGCTACCGGTGTTTGTCAAACTAGTTGTCGCGATCACTACGTTATGCACTCTCCGCTTTGACGATTTCTTGTTCAGGGTTTAAGTACACTTCTTTTGGTAAATCCCAATTACGAACATTACCACTCCAGCGCTCAGGATGAGCATCCTTAGCACCTTGATATACCTCTTTTCTATTAGCCAATATTTCACCCGCCAATCCAGAATGCCTCTGATGTGGGCTAACGTATTTGATGCCACTATGCTTGTGGTTAAAATTATACCAATGACTAAATTTAAGCACCCAGTCACGTGCTTCTTCTATTGTTAAAAATCCTTTATAAGGATAACCAGGTCGATACTTACACGTTTTAAAAATTGATTATGCGTAAGCGTTATCATTACTCACTCGTGGTCGACTAAAAGAAGATACAACACCTAAACTATGGAGTGTTTCAAGCATTGATGAACCTTTCATTGGGCTACCATTATCTGAATGTAACACCAACGGGCTATCTCTAACGCCTTCTTTTAAGTGCGTTTTATTAATCAATCGCGAAGCGTTCTCAGCCGATTCCTCATCATGTATTTCCCATCCAACAATTTTTCGGCTAAATATATCGAGTATTAAATACAGATAAAAATGTAGCTCTTTGGCTGGTCCTGGAAGCCAAGTTATATCCCAACACCACACTTGATTAGGGCCTGTCGCGCAATGCGTTGTTGGTGTTTTTCGCTCTTTAATTTGGCTACGCCCACGAGCATTCTGTAACTTCTCTTCATGTAGTACACGATAATAGGTCGACTCTGATGCAATATAAACACCTTTATCAGCCAACGCAGGGACTATTTGACTAGGTGGTAGGCTTTTAAATTCATCACTATTAACAGTAGCTAATAAATGGTCTCGTTCTTCGCTTGATAACTTATTTTTAGGTGTAGGGCGATTAGCGCTTGGCCTTCCATCACTTTTAACGCCACCTTCAACAATCCAGCGCTGATAAGTTCTTACGCTAATTTCAAGCTCAGCACAGGCTTTAAACCTTGCTGCACCAGAAAATACCGCTTCACTGATTAATTCAACCGCTTGAATGCGAGCTGAGTCGAGGATCATTCGTCCTCGGCTTCCCCCCAGATCGCATTTGCTTTTTTTCTTAACACCAGTAGTGCTGCTGTTTCAGCGAGCGCCTTATCTTTTCGGCGTAGCTCTTTTTCTAATTGGTTGATCTGTTTTTTATCTTTCTTTGCTTCGATGGTGAAGGCTTTCTCTTGCTCTTTTACATTAGCGTTAGCATCCATACAAGCACTGCGCCAAGCCGCTATTTGTTCTGCATAAAGTCCTTTCTTACGACAATATCCAGCCAATTCAGCTTGATTTAACGTCGCTGTTTCCAGCACAACTGCGAACTTGTTTGCTGAAGACCATTGCTCTGCATTACTTCCATCACCTGGCACTAGATGCCCCTTATCAATTGCTTGTTTTCGCCAATTATACAAGGTTGATTCACCAATACCCATTTCGATAGACAATTTTGATATCGATATATTATTGGGCGGCATCATTTTCTGAAGAGCCGACTCTTTTTGCTGCGTTGAATAAATTGGCATTGTTTTTCCACGCCCTCTACTTAATTTTAATGATTAAATATTAAGCGCGACAACTAGTCTGACAGCTGTCTCTTGATCACATCTCCTGTTGTTGCGCTTGCATGAATCGAGCGCCTTCTAGCAGTTGGCTCAGTGAAAACCAACCTTTCCATAAAGCTTCCCAACCAACAACACCTGTTTGCTTGCTGTTGTGCCACCCGCCTAATTTGGCAAGTGCATAATAAGCCCAATGTAATGAAGGTGTTGTGTTAGGTGCTTTTTTAGTTTCAGTCTTTGACCACAACAGTTTCCATTCAAGAAGATTGAAAAAATTGTCGCAACCAATTGATTTTGCATTATCTTTATCGACAACAAGCTCGCGTAATTGGAGAAGCCTCACCGCAATAAATGCTGTTATTACAATGATCTTTTCTAGATTATTTCGCGTTTGCATGCGAAACGACTCAACTTGAGTGCCCGCTGACTTCCACGCTTTATGGAACTCTTCAACTCGCCATCTTAGTTCATAAAATCTAACTATCTTTAGTGCATCAGAAGCACTATTTATCGGTTCGCCTGTATACAATTTCCACGACAAAGGACTTGTTCCACTTGGTGGATCAATCTCGTTGCAGCTTATTACTGTTAAATTCATACCACCAAGTTTCTTGTGTTTTTTAGGCGGATAAATAGTAATGCAAGCATAACGTACAGCTACTTTCGCAATACGTGCTTTTCGGCCTCCTTTTTGCTGTATCTTAACCGAATATGAAGCTTCGCTAGATTGATTTTCAATGTAGGGACTTAGTTTATCGCCGTCTGCATTCACGACCCGCTCATGCTTGGCCCTCACTACAAACCGTTGATTATTTATTGTTTTATAATCAATATACTCAAACATATCAGATTCTCGATCACAAACGCTTATGATATTGTCCATGACATCTGCAAATCGGGTACTCATTTCTTCCGACGAGCGTTGCCATTTATAACTTTCTTTCGTTTCGTACTTGCGGCGTTTTCTGTCGTTAGCGGTACCAAAGTTTTCATCTTTTCTGCACCAACGATGTTGTGCACCCAAGCCAATAGTACGCTCTGTTTCTGCATCGACCATAAGGACGGTGTGCGCCAACATCCCTTTAGAAGAGCTTTGTTTATATGCGCCAGTATGTCCGAGCTCTTTAGTCACATTGTGTCGGTAACACAATGTTGATGTATCTTCTAGCGCAAGGATTGTGTTTGACAGCGTTATTGCAGGTAACAGCGAATTCAAACCGGCGGTAGCGATGTTATCTGCGTCAACTTTATCATTGCGAAGAAAGCGATATGCGCCTTCAATAGAGGCCTGTGAGCCAGATGCTTTCACAATAGAACTTCCTGTGTTGCTCGCCATTTGATGACTTATTTTTACCAGGCGTTTAGTGCGTCGTTCATCACCTAATTCAGCATGTTTAAACAAATGATTAGCCCATTTTTCAGTATCTTTTATCAGCATAATAATTAAACTCGACCGGTTTTTTCGTTATAACTGATCTGATCGACTGATATAAATAAAGTTCAATTGAAGCCTAATTTATTTGTGTATAAGAGTCAGAGTCTGACAGAGAGGGCTACTCAGGCGCTGTCTCGCTTGAGGAATAGCACTTGGAGCAACCGTATCGCCCAGGGTATCAGTGAGTGTTAAATCTAACT
>NZ_WTLB01000107.1 GCF_011378855.1 Pseudoalteromonas sp. Z1A8
AAAAAAGCAAAAATACAATCGAGAACGCTATAAACAAACAGAGTTCGGAAGTATTAAATCAGTTAACAACGCACTCGAAACAGTACGAAACAGCATTAAAGAAGTCACAGAGCAAAACAATGCTGATCTTCAGTATCGGGGTGATTTTAGGCATATCAATGGTAATCGGGTTACTAGCACTGGGCTTGAAATTTCAAATAATCAAATTAATGATAGGCTAAATCAGTATGAACGAGATTCAAAAACAATTGACGCACACGATAGCGACTTTAGAGAAGTTGAACAAAAAGCAAAGTATCGAATTAGAGGAACAAGCGATCAAATATCAAGAGCACTTGATAGAATCGGAGAAACGTTTGAGCAATATGGAAACGCAGCTATCAAGCTTAATAGACTTCATAGAGAGCAACGTGTCGAAAGTGAACCAAGCTTTAGACATAGATTCTAATTAATTCGTTAAAACGTCTTAGAATGCTTTTTAGAGCGTTATTGAATTTAAAAACTAAAAGAGTAAACTAAAGCCAGTCGCCAAAATTCAGGCGAAAAAAAACCTCAATTATTGGAGTGCAATCCTATGAGGTTTTCTTCTTCAAATACGGGATTAATATTATGCTAAAAAGCAGAACATTTCAACTATATCCCCCAAAGTTTTTGGGTGAGATATGTCATTATTAAAAAAAGTAAAATCAACGCTACCTGACTTTATTCATGTGCTACCAGAGAAAAACAAGCCAGCAATATGGATGCCAAAATCAAGAGCTATAGAATATGAAAGATTGTGCTTACATAAAAATGATCGGCATTTTCTTATCGTTGATTATGACGTAAAAAACGGCAAAGAACCAAAATTCTATAATCACTACGATATAGAGCCAAATTTTATTATATACAACCCCGCCAATTTAAATCACCAAGCTTTTTGGCTTTTACGCGATCCAGTTCACGTTCAAAATAAATCTAAGTTCAACAAGCCGAATTTGTTTTTAAAAGCTATAGAGCGAGCGTATGACGAAAAATACGACTGTGATAATCATTTTGCACGATACATCAGCAGAAATCCGTTATACCCCTTCTCAGACACTGATTGGAGACACGACAGAGAGCACACACTGAATGAGCTTGCAGAAGTCGTTAATTTAAATCAAAAGCGGATTAGAGCAGGTAATCGCGAAGTTCAAGGAACTGGACGGAACAGAGAAGTTTTTGACGATTTAAGAAGATGGGCATACAAGCAAGATACAAGTGAAATAAGTTATAGCGACTTTTTCAACAAAGTTTTAATCAAAGCGATTAGTTACAACACGTATAAAAATCCGATGCAACTCAGCGAAGTTGAATCAATAGCAAAATCAGTAGCACAGTACACATTCAATAAAACATTCAATCAGGGTGACTATGCGGCTTTTTGTGCTCGACAAGCTGAGCGAGGTCGCAAGGGTGGCTTAGTCAGTCGTGGTGGCGGTAGAACGTCACTTGGAGAGCCTTGGCTTGATTTAAACATATCAAGAGCAACATACTTTAGACGTAAAAAAACAGGGGCTTTATAGTCCTTTTTTTTGCGTGAGACTAAACAAGCCATATCAGTTGATCCACCATAGGTGGAAAACTACAAAGTAGTTTTAGTCTCTGTCTTTTCAATGTAGCACTAAACAAGCCATATCAGTTGATCCTCTCCCACTCAAATTTAAAAAATCTCTTTCCGTTCTTTTTTTAATCGTGTGATAAAATAAGTTAAACAAAAAGACGCGTTATCCATATTTTGAACACGTCTTTAGCCAGTATACACAGCGACCCCGCACAAACTTCGTTTGCTTGGTTCACTGTGACTGGTTAGGGGAGACCCCTAAATCCCCCGAAAACACATATAAAAACGCAGGCATTTTTATGAAAGAAAAGAGAACTAAATCAGTAAAAATCAGATTGCTTGATTCTGAATTTGAACAACTACAACAGACAAAACAATGTAGCGAACTTGCTACTTGGATGCGTGAAACTTGTTTGAATAAAAAAGCAAAACGCAGAAATCCACCGCCGCCGGTTGATCCGCTTTTGCTTCGTCAATTAGCTGCTCTGGGTAATAACGTTAATCAAATTGCACGGCAATGTAATTCAAAATTAGAACCTACCGATGCGCTTGAAGTGCTCGTCAGACTTGACGCAATTGAGACGTTCTTAAAAAAATTGAGGGATGATCATGCTAGTAAAATTTCATAATAGAGGGAAAGGTGGAGGCTCTGGCCCTGTAGATTACTTGCTCGGCAAAGATAGAAATCGTGAACTTGCCAGTGTTTTGCGCGGCGACCCTGAACAAACAAGGGAGCTAATCGACTCGTTACATTTTGCTAAAAAGTATACGAGTGGCGTACTTACGTTTGAAGAATCTGATTTACCCGACAGTAAAAAACAAGAGCTTATGAACGAGCTAGAGCGTCATTTGTTAGCGGGTTTAGATGCTAATCAATACGATATCTTATGGGTTGAGCATAGAGATAAGGGCAGATTAGAGCTTAATTTTGTTATTCCAAATATCGAATTAACAACGGGCAAACGTTTACAGCCCTACTATGACCCAGTTGATCGAGTTAGAAACGATGCTTTTCAAACTTACATGAATTGTAAGCATGAATTATCAGACCCAAACGACCCCGCCAAAACTAGACCACTGAGCTACTCTAGCGACTTTCCTCGCCCCCGTACTCTTCTTGACGTTGACAGAAAAAAAATTAGAGAAACCTTAACCGACTCTTTAGTGAATTTAATAGCTGTTGGGGGCATTAAAAATCGGGACGACATTGTTAATACACTGAATGATAACGGTTTTCCAGTTGTCAGAGATACAGAAAAATTCATTTCCATTCGCATTCCTGGAGACTCAAAAAATACCAGGCTAACAGGAGATATTTATGAGCAAAGTTTTAAAGCAAGTCGAAGCTTTTCAGAAGAAAACGGAGCAAGCATCGAACGCTATCGCGAAAATAGTACACAACGAATCAGCAAAGCTAGAAAGCTTTACGAGTCAGAGATTA
>NZ_WTLB01000108.1 GCF_011378855.1 Pseudoalteromonas sp. Z1A8
TTGAACCAAAATAGGAACTCAGCTATGGTTTGTTTATCAATAAAACAAATTTTAAAACGAGTTAATCTACAGGCTCGTTAGCTTCTAAGGAAAAGTCGTTGAATATTAAATATCGGATAGCTAAAGAAAGCGATCTTGAAGATTTGGTTACATTGTTAGCGGATGATGTGCTTGGCTCAGAAAGAGAAGATGTCAGCCGACCTTTAAATTCTAAATATCGTATTGCTTTTCAAAATATTGTTAATGACCAAAACAATGAATTAATTATTATTGATGTGGCTAATAAAGTTGCTGGAATGCTTCAATTAACTTACATCCCTTATTTAACTCACATGGGAACATGGCGATGTCTGATCGAGGGTGTTCGAATTAGCACTGAACATCGAGGACAAGGTTTAGGTGAGCAGATGTTTAAATGGGCAATTAATAGAGCTGAAGAAAAAGGCTGTAATCTGGTTCAACTCACATCAGATAAAATGCGACCTGATGCCCTAAGGTTCTATAAAAAGCTTGGGTTTAATGCAACTCACGAAGGGTTCAAGCTTAAAATAAGCCAAAGCTAACAAGCTAATAAACTCGGACGCATAACGGTTGTCATCGTTTTTGCAAAAGAAAAACATGGCAAAAACAACGCCAACCTACGCGCCGGTTATTAAGGGCGTTATGTTGCTTAACGTAGCTCTATGTCATTTCCACTTTTTTTAGTACTTTTTGAAAGGATACATTAATGTCAATCAAGTTATCGGTGTTGTTATCGGGGATAGTTATTCTTATGGGGTGTTCGACTTCACCTACAGAGACTTCCGCACAAGTCACAGAATATAAAAATCTAGATGAAATGAAGCAATTTGCTAATTGTAAAGCTATTGATGCAGTCAACGCTACGTATGATGTAACAATGCACTCTCCTTGGGGGAGAAAAAGAGCGGCTCATATTAGGTTAAAAGATGCGGCGTATGTTAAAGGTGCCAATGCGGTCATTATGACTTCTAATAATTATGGTGTTATCACTGATCAAGTCCAAGGCGTTGCTTATAAATGTACTTATGGTGATAAATAGCAACATAACAAGAAATTAAACAAGGACAAAAAACAGTTGGCTTTTTGTTCACTGCGTTCACTTATTTTAGCCAACCATTTTTTGCCTGTTAATTGGGCGTTAGCTTTATAAAAGGATCAGTTGCATGTCATCTCGAAATATTAAAATTCAAGCACACTCGCAATCTATTAATAAAGTTGTGTCACGATTCCAAAATGAATTTGATGTAGTAGCCGCAGGGAGTAAGCCAACGGAAAAATTAGAAAGCATTATCTCCCAATTAAAAAGTAAAGGTTCAAACATTAGTGAAGATATAGACGCACTAATACTGGAAGCATACTCAATCGGTGCTCAATCAGGGTTTGATCGTGCTTTAGCGAGGTTTCAAGATGGTAAAATTACATCCAAAAAAGTGCCAAATGAAAACGAATGGACATTAATTTCTAGCTCCAAGAAATATCAAATTACAGAAGAGTTACCATCAGCTAAAGATGAAGTAATTAAGGCTACTGTTCACCTTTACTTGTCTGATAGTGGTTTCGAATAAAGCTAACAAGTCACTCAAAAGGACAAAAAACAGTTTGCTTTTTTTCGTACCTCAAACATTTTAGCAAACAATTTTTTGCCTCTTAGTGAGGCGTTGAGGCTGTAGAATTACTCTTTTTAGGAACGTATCCAACTATTTTTTGTTGGTTGCTTTTTAACCTTGAATCCATCTGTTCGCTGTGATCTAATAGATATTATTCACCCATGGTAAACTGTTATGGCTAACTATAAGCCTGACTTATCCTGTCAAAATAAATTCATTTCTATCAATTTCGCTGAGCAAATTTTGCCAGGCACATTTGAATATGCCCTTTGTTATATCGTCGAAAACAAACTCGATTTATCGGGCTTTGACGCGTGGTACAACAATGACAAAACGGGCGCTGCTGCGTATTCGCCTTCGGTAATGCTAAAGATTATTTTACTGGGTTATGCACATGGTTTTATCAGTAGCCGCCGAATTGCTAAAGCGTGTGAGACGAACATTTTATTTATGAGTGTGTCGGGAGATATCCAGCCGCATTACACATCAATAGCGGGCTTCGTGGCTAAAATGCATGAACAGATTGAGCCACTTTTTACGCAAGTGCTGATGATATGTGATGAAGAAGGCTTGATAGGCCGTAACATGTTTGCCATTGATGGGTGTAAATTAAAGTCCAATGCGAGTAAAGAGTGGAGTGGCACATTCGATGAGTTAGGCCGCAAAAAAGCAAAACTAGAACGCGCAAGCAAACGTATTATTGAACGCCACCAATCACAAGATGGACTGAGTGAAGAGTTAATAACTCAGGATTTAAAACAAAAAGAGAAGCTGGATAAAAGTGCAGATAAAATCACCGAGTTCTTAGCCACTCACAAAGAAAAAACAGGCAGTAAAGGCAAGCCAGTTAAAAGTAATATCACTGACCCTGATAGCGCGAAGATGACGACCTCAAAAGGGACAATTCAAGGCTATAACGGCATAGCGATAAACGATGACAAACATCAAATCATCCTGCAAGCACAAGCGTGGGGCTCAGTGGGTGAGCAACAAACCCTACAGCCAGCTGTTAAGCAATTAAAGCAGCAGCTTGATAAATTGAACACTGACAAACCCAAAGACGAGCACACGATTAAATTCACCGCAGACAGTGGGTTTAACAGCGAAGTGAACCTTGAATATATGGCGAAAAGTGGGTTCGATAGCTACATTGCAGATAATCAATTTAGAAAACGAAATCCGCTGTTTAAAGACAGTGAAACATATGAAACAGAGCAAGAAAAACGCCGACTAAAACGCAGTAAAGGCAAGCCACGATTATTTACCTCAGACGATTTTCATTATGATGAAGCCACCCAAACCTGCCGCTGCCCTGCAGGTAATGATATGTGGCGAAGTGG
>NZ_WTLB01000109.1 GCF_011378855.1 Pseudoalteromonas sp. Z1A8
AATTGAACCAAAATAGGAACTCAGCTATGGTTTGTTTATCAATAAAACAAATTTTAAAACGAGTTAATCTACAGGCTCGTTAGGTGTTTCTCAGGTTTGGAGTTCAAATGGGATTTAATTTTTGGTTCGTTAGAGCATTAAAAGTATTTCTTGGAGTAGCTGCCTTACTTTTTATAGTTGAGTTGCTTAAACAGCATTCAGTCCAAGAAGCATTAATTTTTGCTTGTACTTGGTCTTCAATCACAACAACAATATTTATATGTTCAAGGCTATATCAATCACGTAAAGGTGTAGAGTGTGCTTTGTGCAATGACATTCCAAACAAAAGTGATAAAAACACCTAACAAGTCGTTAAGCACAGAAGCGTAAACGGTCGCCATCGTTTTTGCAGAAAACAAAAGGCGCAAAAACGCTATCAACCTACGCTCCGGTTAACGAGGCGTTAGCGGTACTCAGAGGTTTTGTGAAATATAAAATTTTAGAGAGTGATAATTCAACAAATACTATTGAGGTTATAAACCTTAATTTTGATGTTGATCTCCTAACAATTACAATATCTATTGACGGTGATAAAATTGATATTATTTTCGAAGAGCCTGCAGGTTTTCGAGTCTTAGATGAAGGTGACTTGTTAGAGTTTTGGCCTGAATGTTCCTTACAAGCAGGGTGGCTCCACGAAATAATTACTGGTGGCTGGTTCGACTTAGAAAGTAAGCGTAATGGTTTTTCGTCGTGTGGTAATTCAGAAATAACGGAATATTTAGTGGTTGGTGTAAATTATTGCGTAAATATTCTTGGTTGGGAAAAGCCAAGTATTCAGCAAAGTACGCGCTAACAATAGGCCCTAAGGTGGACGACTAGTAAAATTCAGCCATTAATTGCAAGTTTTAAAAGTAGTGAGCCTCTTCATTTTCATCGGCTAAATACAAGCCTTATCCATTTGAATACCACCGATCTGATAATAAATTACTCTATCCCCGCTTATTTCACTTCAGCGATATCATCAAACGCGCGCAATTTCCCTTAAAACCAATACCCTAAAAAAATAATTATGGGAGGTCCTGTAGTCAAATAACAATACCTTAGTAAACGCTAGTTCATATTACGTCACGTAATATCCATGCAGAACTTTAAGTTATATATACGTTCGTGCAGCGTTCCCATTTTTATTTGACTCAATTTATTGGACATTCTTTTTATGAAATTAAAGTTATTCATCGCAATTATTTTTAGCACTTCGATGTCGTCTTACGCGACAGAAGCAGTAGATAAAACGGAGTTTTCATTCGAAGACTTAAAAGCACTTGCAAAAGCCTCAGCCGAAAAGCCCTATACGCCGACTAAGGTGCCAGCGCCGGAGTTAATCGATAAAATTACGTATGACGAACACTGGAAAATACGCTTTAAAGAAGATGAAACCTTATACCCAAGTGGAAAAAACGCACCTGTACAATTATTTTACCCTGGCCGATATTTTCCTGAGCCAGTAAGTATTTACATCAGAGACGATAAAAATCAGATTCAAAATGTACCTTTTAGTAATGATGTTTTTGATATGCCTGATGACAGCCCAGCTCACGACCTCCCTGAAGGATTTGGATTTGCAGGCTTTAGAATAATGCGCCCAGATATGAAACCAGATTGGATATCGTTTTTAGGTGCGTCTTATTTTCGTACGGATGGGCCACAAGGGCAATATGGACTGTCGGCCCGAGGTATTGCAATTAATACGGGCATGAACCAACCTGAAGAATTTCCGCGCTTTTCTGCATTTTGGATTGGCCCCGCAGAGAAAAAAGGTGAAAGTGTGTCTGTTTGGGCATTGCTTGAAGGGCCTTCTATCACTGGTGCTTATCGATTTGGTTTAAGCAAAGATAACAAAGAAGCCAAAGGCCATATTACCTCTGTAACGGCTAATTTGTATATGCGCGCCGATGTTGAACGCTTAGGCGTAGCACCGTTAACCAGTATGTATTGGTACTCACAAAAAGATAAAACAGAAGCTAAAGATTGGCGCCCAGAAATTCACGATAGCGATGGCCTTGCGATTCACACAGGATCGGGTCAATACGTTTGGCGCCCATTAAATAATCCTCAGTCGGTGTCGACCAATAGCTTTATTGATGAGAACCCAAAAGGGTTTGGTTTAATTCAAAGAGATCGTGACTTTAATAACTACCAAGACGACGGCGTATTTTACAATAAGCGTTCATCAGCGTGGATTAAACCTAAAGGGAAATGGGGCAAAGGGGCTGTTCAGTTAATCGAAATCCCTACAAAAGATGAAACGTTCGACAACATTGTTGCCTACTGGGTGCCTGAAAAAGAGGCGCGCAAAGGTGATGAGTTTATCTTTTCTTATGATATTGAGTGGCGTCCACTGGATCCAAAATCAAAAACGCTTGCAAGCGTTGTAAATACTCGCCAAGGCTTAGGCGGAATTCCCGGCCAGCCTATTCCAGAAGGTGTTAACAAAATGGTGATTGATTTTGAAGGGCCAGTATTTAAAGGCTTAGATAATGAAAGTGGTATAAAGCCGATTGTTGAAGCCAGTAATGGTGAAATACTAGAACCTATTGGAGTTTATCCGGTTGTAGGTACAAACCAATGGCGATTAGCGTTTGACTATAAACAGACTAATAACGACCCAGTAAGCATACGCGCGTATTTAGTTGATAAAAATGATGACGCGATAACCGAAACATGGGTAAGTGATGCAAAGGTAACGATTGAATAAGCCTTAAAGTAAAACGGGTGGCTATATTTTGATTTGCTTCGTAATTATAGCCACCATAATATTTACTTAATCGAGCGTTACGAGTAAATATTCATAGGTTGGATCTTAAGGAATAAAACTTGAAAACATGCTCTGAATTTGATCTGATAGTAATCGCCAAACCACTATCTA
>NZ_WTLB01000011.1 GCF_011378855.1 Pseudoalteromonas sp. Z1A8
GGATTTTTCTAAGTTCAATTTAGTAAAAGTAGATAAGTATCAGTATGCTAATTAGATCACATAATTTGGCAGATTGGTATAAAATCACAATAAAACCCCTCAATATTTCAGCTCTATAAAATAATAATACCAATCTGCTTATATATGGGGTCTATTTAACGTTAAGAAAATTACGCTAGAACTAGGCAAAAATTTTTGTATCTAGTTGTTCTAAATAAAAAATTTTTAACGACGTTATAGTGAAATTTAATTCGTTAAATTGATCAAAGATTTATGCAGGTTGGTATAAAAACATATTCTCAATATCCCTTTTTTAAAATACGTTTTTCTAACTTTAGAATAATACCTTTATTTATCGACTCTGATTAGTTATTGCTCTAATCTCAATTTATGATCTGTTCAATTATATAGTTTATAAAATGTGACAGAGCTCGTTTAAATAAAATTAGAATAATAAGGGCTTAATAATGAGTAAAATTGAAAATCATCCACATGGGATTTTTTGTTGGTCGGAACTTTGTACGCACAATTGGAAAGAGGGTAAGGCGTTTTATACCTCATTATTTGATTGGGGATATGACGATCAGCCTATTGGGGAGGATATATATTACACTATGCTACAAAAGCAAGATGATGATATAGCCGCTATGTACGAAATGCCTGAAGAGCAAATTAGTGCAGAGATACCAAGTAATTGGTTGGCCTATATTGCAGTCGATAATATAGATGACTGTGCTGTAAAAGCGAAAGAACTGGGTGCTGAAATTATTGCAGGTCCGCATGATGTTATGAATGCAGGACGAATGTTGATGCTAAAAGATCCTGTAGGTGCAACTGTTGCACTATGGCAAGGAAATGAGCATAAAGGTTGTAAGCACTTCGGGGAGTTAAATACGCCTTATTGGCATGAATTAGCAACCAGAGATAGCAAAGTAAGTCGGGACTTTTACTGTGCTTTACTAGGGTGGGAAAGTGAAATAAAGCCTATGGATGGTATGGATTACACTTTATTTTTAGTCGATGGGCAGCCTATTGCTGGTATGCTTGAAATGACAAGCGACTGGCCTGAAGATATTCCTGCTCATTGGATGATTTATTTTGCAGTAGAGAGTTGCGATACAGCAATAAGTAAAGCAATTAGTTTAGGTGGGCAAATATGTGTCCCTGCCACAGATATCCCCGATGTTGGCCGCTTTAGTGTTATATGCGATCCACAAGGTGCTGTATTTTCGGTACTTCAATCAACGATGAATGATACACCTATAGATTGTAAATAAGGAAAGGCTTAGATAAAAATAATTTAAAGTCTGCATTGGTTCAACCAGTGTCCTTAGACTGTTCATTATGAATTAATGTTCAATTTTTCTTGCTATAATATTACAATTAAATAGTTAGTCGCACTGTGAGCACAATGGAAATCGAACAAGATAGTAATTTAACACTCCCTTTATTTCTCCTTGATGAAACATTAAATGAAAGAGATTTAGAGCAACCTGATTTTGAAATTTCTATTTCTCTAAATGATGAGTTGCTGGCCCAAATTTGCCAAAACCCTAGTGAAGATAGCAGTATTGCTATTACTTTAAGTAACTATCAGCTGTTAATCTCTGACTCTATATTCTCAAATGTATTAGAGCAAGAGCATGATGCACAAATAACGTTAACTCATGGGCCACTTTTAAGCGTGGTGCTTAACACCTCAGAGCTGCAAACGTTTGTTTCGCCACAAATGGATATGATGCCTACCTTTGATTTAGGTGATGAGGACGACGAATGAGAAAAATATTAATAAGCGCTGTAGTTCTCATTATTTTAAGTGGTTGTGCATATTTAGGAAATGCTCATTACGATGACGTTTTTGGACCTGAACAAGCACAAGAGCGAATGGTTCCTCATACTACAGGTGCAGGCGCTGATTTTTTACAAAATGTAAAACCTGTGCTCGATACCCGCTGTGTTGTTTGCCACGGTTGTTACGACGCACCTTGTCAGCTTAAGCTCTCATCCCCTGAAGGTATTGACCGTGGCTTGAGTAAAGAACTTGTTTACGATGGAACTCGTTTATTGGCAACAACCCCAAGCCGTTTATTGTTTGATGCAACAAATACTAAGCAATGGCGAGAAAAAAACTTTACCCCAGTGCTTAATGAACGCATGCAAAGTGAAGAGGCTAACTTAGCGGGCAGTGTGTTGTTTAACAGCTTGGTATTAAAGCAAAGCTATGAATTACCAGTTAATGAAGTTTTAGATGATGAATTTGATTTTTCGTTAGGGCGTTCACAAACCTGTGCAACAATGGGGGAGTTTGATAGATTAGCAGATGATCAGCCTCATGGCGGCATGCCTTATGGTTTACCAGGTGTTTCGCGTGAAGAGTTTAATCACTTACAGGACTGGCTTAAAAATGGCGGTAAAATGTCACACATTAAGCCGCCAAGTAAATTTGATCAGAATAAAATAACGGGTTGGGAAGCATTTTTAAATCAAGACGATTTAAAGTATCAGTTATCAGCACGTTATATTTATGAACATTGGTTTTTAGCACATATTTATTTTACGTCAGAAAACCCACAAAGCTTTTTTAAACTTGTTCGCTCGAGTACGCCTCCTGGTGAAACAATAAAATTAATAAATACGCGTCGTCCATATGACGATCCTAAAGTTAGTCGTGTTTATTATCGCTTTATGCAAGAGCGTACAACAATACTTTCTAAAACGCATTTACCGCTTGAGCTTAATGAAGCTAAGTTACTGCGCTTATACGAGCAGTTTATTGCACCAGATTATACAGTTACGCAAATGCCAAGTTATAAACCAGAATCGGCATCTAACCCATTTAAAACTTTTGAAGTTATTCCCATTAATTCAAAATACCAATTTATGCTAGATGAAGCTGAATTGATTATTATGGGCTTTATTAAAGGACCTGTTTGTCGTGGTCAAATTGCATTAAATGTAATTAATGATAATTTTTGGGTGGCATTTGCTGATCCAGGTAAAGTTGCTACGCCTGCTGTAGGCGAAATGCTAATGCAGCATGAAGAAGCTTTAGAACTTCCTGCCGCAGAGGAAAGTAATGCGTTACCTATTTCTAGCTGGGTTAAGTATTCAGTCCGTGAGAAAAAATATTTACAGGCAAAAGTTGAACTTGCTAACGAAATGTTTAAAGGTGGTGAGCATCTTACAACCGACTTACTTTGGAAAGGTGATGGGCATAATAAAAATGCGGCACTGACTATCTTCCGCCACTTTGATAGTGCAACCGTTGTTAAAGGCTTTATTGGTCAAGAGCCTAAAACCACGTGGATACTTGATTATGCGTTATTTGAACGTATTCACTATTTGCTCGTGGCAGGCTTTGATGTGTATGGCAATATTGGCCATCAAATGGTTACACGGCTATACATGGATTTTTTACGTTTAGAAGGGGAGCAAAACTTTTTATCGTTACTTCCAGAAGAAAAGCGTAATCAAATTAAAAAGCAGTGGTATCGTAATTCACCACCAGACTTATCTAAATTCTTTAAAAATAATCGAGAGTTTAGTCAGCCAAGTGGTATCAATTATAAAACTGATGATCCACAACATGAGCTATATACTTTAATGAAAGAAGCCTTAGCGCCAGTTCTAAGTGAACGATACAACTACACTGAAGTGCCAAAGCCGTTAAATGTAATAAGCAACATGCCAGCAAAAACGGTTAACTTGCTACCTCAGCTTTCTTTTATACTTGTAAAGCAAGAAGATAATAGCCATAAGGGCTACACTATTATTCATCATAATGCGCACTATAATATATCTAGTTTATTAAACGAAGATGGTCAGCGTGCTTATGATGAAGATACAGCAACAATCGTTCCTGGCTTTATCGGTGATTATCCAGCTGCTATTTGGTATTTAAATAATGAGCAACAAGTAAATGCTTTTGCTGAGCAATTACCAATGATGCAAATTGAAGCTGATTACCGCGCTTTAAAAAGTAAATATGGTATTCGTCGTACTCACCCACAGTTTTGGCAATACAGCGATATATTGCACGAAACGGCTAAAAAATATCGAGGAATAGAATATGGAATGTTTGACTATAATCGATTAGAGAATCGTTAACGCTTACCTTTATATATGCCCAGCTTTTGCTGGGCTTTTTATTGCTTATTAACTTAAAAACATAATTACTCTGACTGATTTTTTGTTTTATAAAATTAGTCTACACTTAAATAAAAAACAGGCTTTTGCATGTTCGATATTATTAAAAGTGTTAGAAAGCGATATCGATGGGCGTTATTGACTATTGCTCTTTTAATCAGTGGTTCTGCTCTATTGTTACAATATGGTTTTTCCGTTCAAAAATATGATGCAAAAGTTATTAATATTGCTGGTAAGCAAAGAATGCTGTCGCAAAAAATAGCGTGGCATAGCAATGCCATACTCAGCATTAGTAATTATTCACCACTTCATACAGAATCGCTTGAGAAATCTCTCAATACATTTAAAAAATCCCACCAAACACTATTAACAAAAAATTCTGATGATGAATACATTTATTTAGATTCAGCATTAGTGGATTTATATTTTGGTGCAACTACTGGCTTGGATAAGACAGTATTAGAATATGTGGAGCAAACTGAGAGGCTTTTGTATCAAGAAGGTGAGGTAAACCAGTCTCTTTTTTCAATAGGGCATGTTGAAACGCTATTAGCTACGCTTGATAAAGCGGTTAGCTTATTTGAGTCCCAAGCTGTTAAAAAAATTAACAGAGTCGCCAACCTAGAGATATTATGCTGGTTATTGGCAATGGTGCTGCTACTTGTTGAGCTAAGATTTGTTTTTATGCCAATGGAAAAAGAGATTTCAGATACGCTTATAAAACTACAAAAACAAAAAGATTTTGTTCATCAAACAAGCCAAAATAAAGAGCACTTTATTGCTAGAGCAAGTCACGAATTTAGGACACCTTTGCAAGGGCTTATTACGTCTATTGAGGATCTGGAGGTTTCTGATACTCAGCAAAGCGTTAAAACCCAAGCTAATTATTGTGCGCTTAGGTTAATAGCTATATTAGATGAGCTACAGGACTTACAGGCTTTAAGCGCAGGTAAATGGATACCGCATTTAAAAGATGAAAACCTTTTAGAGTCGTGTAACAAAGTAGTAATAGCTTACGAGTATGCGTGTCAGCAAAAAGGTCTAAAACTAGTTAGTTGTTTAGATGAATCGTTAAATTGTGTATGTAAATTAGATCACCAACGTTTGCAGAACACACTTACAGAATTAATTAGTAACGCTATTAAGTTTACGACAGAAGGTGAAATTACTGTCTCTGCAAAGCTTTTTAATGATGAATTTCATTTAACGGTGAGTGACACTGGCAGTGGCTTTTCGAAGAAAATTACTGACCTGGAATTTGACTCATTTAAACAAACCAATCACTTTCAAGGGTTAAGAACAGGCATAACCCGGGTTCAATACGTTGTAAAAGCACTGCATGGTGAAATTACTTTTACAAATAATAAAACTCATGGTGCTTTGGTGTCTTTGTATTTACCAGTGACAATAAGTAAAGCCCTCCCAACACCTCTTAAAGTAAACGACAAGCTAACGTGTTTAGTCGTTGAAGATAATCCATTAAACACCATGTTATTAACCCGTATACTTGGCTTGCTAAAATTAAACTATGACTGCGCTGAAAACGGCAAAGTCGCGTGCGATATGGTGAGTGAAAATCAATATGATATTATTTTTATGGACTTAAATATGCCAGTAATGGATGGGTTTGAGGCTATAAAAAAAATACGATCAGAGCTTAATAAAGTAATGCCAATTATTGTTATAACAGCAAACACCTCACAAAATGATATGGAGCGAGTTTATAAATACGGCGCTAACCTTCATATTCATAAACCAATAAGTCAGCAAGCAATTAAAGACGCATTAAATAGTATTAGCGTTGTGAATGAAATTAATTAATTTTGCAGATAACAAGCTTGCTAAGCACTTTTAATATGCGTTAATTTACTGTTTTAAGGTCTATTAGGGAAAGTTAGTGCAGTCAATTACGCTTGAGCAATTTAATGGTTACTTACAAGGGCAAGGCAAAAGTCGTTATGATATATGCAACCTAGATTGGCAAGTGAATCTAGGAGAACATTGGTTGCTTCTAGGTGCTAATGGAACAGGTAAATCTGCATTAACAGCTGCGTTAGTCGGCGAAGCTAAGTGCGAAAGTGGTAAGCGTACAAGTAGTATAAATAAACTTATGCTCGTGTCTTCTGATTCGCATAAACAGTTACTGGCCCAAGAATTAGAGCGTGAAAAGCATAGCCTCGTTAAAGATCTTATATTTACAAAGCATAGTAATAGTGGTGAGTTATTAGCGCAGCTAATAGAATTATTTAAATTTAGCTTATTACTAAATAGGCATTTTAGAGATCTTTCAACCGGTGAAACTCGTAAACTCCTACTTATTAAAGCACTCAGCTCCCATAGCGAGTTAGTCGTGCTTGATGAGCCATTTGATGGACTCGACGTACAATCTTGCCAGCAGCTTAATAAAATACTGATAGCGCTTAGCCACACGGTTACTTTTGTTTTTGTACTAAACCGCCTAGACGAAATCCCTTCATTCATTACTCACTACGGTTATGTAAACCAAGGCAGCTTGTTACATACTTTAGCAAAGCCAAGTAGTGAGCAATTAAGTGACTTACTAAAACTACTCCATTTAGAACATACTTCATTAGATGTGCCATCTCCTGACGCCGATCAAAAGCAAAAGGCATTCACTGGTAATACTTTAGTTAAACTAAGTAATGCTAAAGTTAGTTATAGTGGCGTAAGCATATTCAAAAATCTTAATTGGACTATAAAAAAGCATCAGCATTGGCAGCTTAGTGGGACGAACGGTTCAGGTAAAACCTGCCTATTAAATTTAATAACAGGTGATAACCCGCAGTGTTATGACAACGACATTGAAGTATTTGGTTTTAAACGTGGAAGCGGAGAGAGTATTTGGGATATAAAACAGCATATTGGTTTTATATCTAACGCGCTACATATGGATTACCGCGTAAGTATATCGGCTTTAAATACCGTTATTTCGGGCTTTTACGACAGCATAGGCTTATATCAAAAACCGAGTGACGCACAAACTAATATTGCTCAGCAGTGGCTGGTATTTATTGGTTTAAGTGATAAACAAAACGCCTCATTCACCCAACTTTCGTACGGCGATCAACGTATGCTGTTAATTGTACGGGCTATGGTAAAGCATCCAACGTTACTTATTTTAGATGAACCTTGCTTAGGCTTAGATGAAGCAAACAGGCAACGTGTACTACTACTAATCGAGAAAATTTGTGCTGCCAATACAAGTACTGTGATTTATGTAAATCATCATGCGGCAGACAAAATTAAAGGAATAGAGAACTACTTAAAAATGGAAGACTTTAATTAAAAGCGATGAGAATGTTTGAGCGATACTTCGCTCAAACGTTCTTTATTTTAAAGACGAGTAACGCTAAAACCTTTATCTCGTAGCTGTTTAAGTAACCCGTGTTTTTCAGGTAAATGCAGGGCTCCTACAGCAATAAATAGTTGCTCGTTTGCTAAACGCGGTGTGAGTTGTTTAACCCAATTATTATTGCGGTTAGTTAGCATTACTTGCTCGCTAATTTCACCGTAATTACTGTCATCAAAACTCATGTTGTAGTAATCGGTTAGTGTATCCATATCACCGTTTTTCCAGGCATTAACTAGTTTGATGAAGTAAGTATTAATATCGCTTAGCTGCTCAAATGTTTCTTCAATCATTTCATTGCTCAGTAGCGCCATGCCATCAAACATCTGTAGTTGTTGCTCTAGTGTTTCAAGCTCACCTATTTTTATTTTATGCTCTTTAGCGTAAGCAAGTACTTGCTTATCTATGCCTGTTTTATCTGAATAACCTGCATTTTGAAATTCAATTTGCATCATAGTCACCATAACAGCCCATGGTTTTAAGCCATTAAACATAGCAATATCAATCGACTTTTTAGCAAAGTAGTCTTTTAGCTTGGTATAGTTTTGCTTTGAAAGCTCAGTTTGCAATGTTTTACCGTTGCCTAGCATCATAAATGGCATTGAACGCTGCTGCATTTCAAGGGGTGTGAGTTTACTTATATCAACCTCAACAATCACTTCTTTGCTTGCGCTAATTGCTTCGGTTACATTTTTAGGTAAGCCTTTCATGCTGGCATCACCAACGTGTACAGTGCCGAATAAGTAAGAGCTGACGCCATTTTTTTCTATTTTATATAAGGCAGGAGCTGCATAGCTGTTAAGGCTAAATGTTATAAGTAACGCCAAAATAAAAAAGTGGCTAACACGGATAAGAGCATTCATGGTTTGTCCTTAAATCTCAAAATTAGTAATGTAAATACTAACCTAAATTTACTTCAGAGGTAACGTTAATATAAATGTTAGCGTATTGTTCTCGGTATTACTGGCCGTAATAGTAAAGCCATTTAAGTTGCATAAGCTCTGCACAATAGATAACCCTAAACCGTGGCGCTGGTTATTAGTTCTAGATGAATCTAGCTGATAGAGCGGGTCAAAAATAGCGGTTAGCTGTTCATTACTTAATGGTTGATTTACTTTGTTGCTAACAGAAATGGTCATGTTTGTGTTGTTATTTACCGCAGTTAATTTAATTGGCGCCTCAGGGAGTCCATAAAATAGTGCGTTATCGATTAAGTTACACAAAATGGTATTTAAACTAAATTCGTCAGCATTAAGTGTAAGTTCGTCACTTATCACATTATTTAAACGCGCTTTAATACTTGGGTGCTTAAAGGTCAACTCATCAACAATTTGATTTACTAAGTTATTTAGAATGATATTTTGTGCATTTAATTGCATTGTACTGCTATTTGAGCGCTGCAATAATAATAGGTTGCTAACAATTGTTTTCATGCGCTGTGAAATATTAAGTACATCACTGGTATAGGTGTCGCTAATACGTTTATCGTCTGGGTAGCGAATAGCCACTTCTGAAAGGCTTATTAGTTCAGCTATTGGGGTTTTTAGCTCATGTGCAATGTCGCTTGTTAGGCGTTTTTCATTACTATAGAGTTGCTGATTAACGGTAATAAACTTATTTAGTTCATTACGTATGGGTTCTATTTCTTCTACTTTAAAGTCGCTTTCTATTGTTTGCGCAACACCGGTAATATCGAGTAACTTAATTTGGTCGTTTAAATTGTGTAGCGGGTGCAGGCCTTTATTTACAATACGCGTCACTAAATAGCGCATACCAAACACACCAAGTACACAGGTTAAAATAAAGACCACATCAATAATAATAAGTACTTTATTAAGTTCCGCTGTCGGCGCAGCAATCGCAAGAGTCATGGTATTAAAAACAGCAGAATGAGTGGGATTTTTATCATCTTTTTGGGCTACAAAGTGACTTATAAGTGCGCGGCCATCACGCCCGTTAGGAAGCTCGTAATCTATAATTTTAGATTCGTTTATCGGCATTTCTAAAAAAGGCAGGTTAGCATTTTTATAAAGTTCTAATGAGTCTGAGCGCTCAAACACATCACGGCCATGCCATAACTGGTAAAACTCCGTGGCATCGGCTGCTTCATACTCCGACATAAACTCACCAGCAAAATCAAATTCAACCACGTTGTTGTCATCTTCAACTAAGGTTTTTAAGTAGTTAGCTTTGTTAGTTAAAGACTGATTGAACTGATCTTCCACCCAAGTATCCACACTTAAATCAACGGTTAAAAATATGGTGAATAAAATCACCGAAAGTACCGCGCTAATATTATTAACCAGTTTACGTTTTATTGAGTGACTTTTATTTTGTTGTTGCGACATAACCAAATCCACGTTTGTTTTTTATAGGGAGCTCGCCATCAAACTGTCTTACTTTTTTTCGTATAGTAGATATGTGTGCTTCAAGCGCATTTTTAGAGAGCATATCGAACTGACCTACTACTGCTTCACTTATAAACTCTAGTCCTAACACCCGCTCAGGAGTATTAAATAAGCATTCTATTATTTTATATTCATTACGCGTGAGCTCAATGGCATGTTGCTTGTAATGAAGCGTTTTAAGCGAGAGATCTAATACGCAGTCGCCTACGGTCAGTGTATTTTGTTGGTTTTGCAGTGAACCACGGCGAAGCAATGCAAGGACTCGAGCATGGAGTTCTTCAAACGAAAATGGCTTAGTTAAATAGTCGTCAGCGCCTTTCATAAGGCCGTTAATTTTATCTTGAGGTTCACTTCGTGCAGATAAAATAAGCACACGGCTTTGGCTATTACTGCTACGTAGTGCTTGTAAAATACTCATGCCATCAACACTCGGCAGCATTAAATCAAGTACCAGGAGGTCGTAGTTTCCAGTCAGTGCCATGCTTAAACCTTCTGAGCCATCACCGGTTTCATCTACGGTAAAGCCAAGGTTGCTAAGGCCAACTTGCAAGCTGCGTCTTAGTGCTTCGGAGTCTTCAATAACGAGGATTTTCATGTTTACTCGGTTTATAAAAATAGCCTTGTTACTTTAACAAGGCTTTATTATCAAGTCACTTGGTTAATGATACCAACCGTTTGTATAAGCTAAGTTACCTAAGTTCGCGTGGGCGAGAGCTTTTTTAATCAGTTGCTCATCGTTTTCACATGGTACAAGCTGATTATTACTATACGTATAGGTGGTTGCTGGTTTTTGTGGTTGCAACACCACCACTTTATTACCGTGCATATAGGCAAAGTTTTTGTCGTATTGCATCATGGCGCGTTGTTTATTGTTGCTAATTGGCTTTGATAAATCATGGCCTATCATAGGGTGCTTGCCACTTGCACCAATTAAAGACAGTAAAGTCACGGGAATATCGAGTTGGCTGGCTAGCTGGTCATCGCGTTTATGGGGAATGCCTTTACCAAAAATAACGGCCGGGATTTTAAAGTGATCAACAGGAACTAAGCTCGAGCCCGATACGCGTGAATCGTGATCTGCAATAACTATAAATACAGTGTCGTCCCAGTAGCTCGATTTTTTAGCTTTTTCGATAAACTTACCTAGTGCGTAATCGGCATACTTTGCAGCATTATTTCGGGTTTGCTTTTGCTTGTCGTACAGCGTTATTTTATCGTCAGGAAAGTCATATGGGCTGTGATTAGAGCTTGAAAATATAAGGCTCAAAAATGGTTTATTCTGTTGTTTAAGTTTAGTGAGTTCGAGATCTGCTTGGTCGTATAAGTCTTCGTCTGATGCGCCCCACGAGCCATTAAAATCTATTTTATTAAAGTTATTAGTATCTACAATATCTTTAAAGCCATTACCTAAAAAGAAGCTGCGCATGTTATCAAAGTGGCTTTCGCCACCATAAATAAATTGTGTGTTGTAATTTTTCTTCGCTAAAAAGTCAGCAATAGTAAAAAAGTCACGTTGTGATTTATCAAGCTTAACAACCGCACGCGATGGTGTGGGTGTAAATCCTGTAATTACCGCCTCAATTCCACGTACCGAGCGTGTGCCTGTTGCATATAAATTATCAAATCCCCAGCCTTGTTTATAAAGGGCGTCGATATTAGGTGTAAGCGGTAAACCGCCCAGTGTGCCTACGTAACGAGCGCCTAAACTTTCTTGTAAAATAATGACTAGGTTTTTTGGCTTACCTGTATTGCTTGCTTCATGGAACGTATTTGTTGGGGCAGCTGAGTCGCTAAATTTGGCCTGCGTATTTTGCATGTTACTGCGTACAATACTAAGCAATTCATCGGTAGGCATTTTGCCATAATACTCTTGGCTTGATTGCTCGTTAGAGAGTTGTTTTACCGCAAACGCGACGCTATAAAGTGAGTTAAGGGTTAAATCGTTAAGTAAGTGATCAGTAGAGAACGAGACCATAGCGGGGTTTAGCGGCCTGTGCCCTAATGAATTACGCGCGCCTAAAATAGTTAAGCACACTAAAACAAGCGCTAAAATTGATTGGTTTAGTCTCGTTAGTGATGACTTGCTTTGCCATTGATTGCTAAATACTTTACTTGCAAATTTACAGCTTAAAATAAGTGCTATAAAAGCAATAAGTACCTCTAACTTATAGCCCGAAAAAATCATTTTTGAGACTTCTTTAGGGTAAATTAAATACTCTATAAATAAGCGGTTAGGGCGTAAATCGTATTCGTTTATAAATGTAGGTGTAATCACTTCAAAAAAAACAAGTAAAGCCGACATAGCCACTAAGTAAATTTTAATTAGGCCGCGTACTTTATTTTGCCACCCTATGCTTTGCATAACTAAAGTCAGTAGTAATGCGGGCATAATAATGTAGCTTAAAGTGGCTATATCTACCCTTAAGCCGCCTATAAATATAGACAACCACGCATGCGATCCAAATACACGCTCACCTTGCCAAACACTCAAACCAAAGCGGGCAAGTGTTAAAAAACTCAGTGCCAAAATAGTAAATACAACAAAAATCCATACAGGGCCAAGTGCTTGCTTGACTGTAAAATTATTACTTTTAAGTGTTAAGCCCATAATACAGCCCACCAAATAAGAGCAGTAATTAGCATGGCTATAAACACACTGGCTGAGGCAATATCTTTAGCGAGACCCGAAAGCTCATGGTATTCGCTGCCAATTCTATCAACTACAACCTCAACGGCTGTATTTACCAATTCAGCAAACAAAACAAAAAGCAGGCTGGCTATCAGTAATAACTTGTCGCTTAATACAATTTTTTGTAGCCACACAAACACACCTAGTAACGAAAATAGTACTAGCTCTTGTTGAAACGCGGCTTCAAATCGGCTCATCCATTTTAAGCCGTTAAAAGAATGACTTAAGGTAAAAATAAGGCGCATTAAGCCTTGGCGTTTTATAACGGTTTTATTACTCATAGTTGTATTTCGCTTGGTGTTGTTTGGCAGCTAGCAAGTAAATCGAGCGATGCCTGATACGTTTTGCTTTTAATGCCAATTAAATTTAAAAGGGTGTGAAAAATATTGTTGTGTGAGCGTGCAGCAGTGGTGTCTAAATTAGCTAAGCAGGTATTGGTAATACGCTGATTATGCTCATCAGCCCACATATAAAGGGGGACGTGTGTTTGTGTGCTAGGTGCAAAGCTATACGGAAAACCATGTAAATACGCACCGGCTTCGCCAAGTGATTCACCATGATCGGAGACATATAAAAATTGCTTATCTATGTTGTTTGGCAGCATTTTTAATTGATCAATTACTTGGGCGTTAACAAAGTCGCTGTACGCAATTGTATTGTCGTAGGTATTAACTAATTCATCGAGAGAGCAGTTTTGAATGTCGCTTCTGTCGCACGTGGGCGTAAATTGCTTAAACTTTTCTGGGTAGCGCTTAAAGTAGGTTGGTCCGTGTGAGCCCATCATATGTAGGACGATAACGGTATTAGCTTGGCTTAAATTAGCGAGTTTGCGTTTAAGTGGAGCAATAAGTGCTTCATCAAAACAATATTTCCCATCGCAAAGCGCTGATGCAGCGGTTGAAATATCAATGTTAACAACACGGGTGCATACGTTTTTACAGCCGCTGTTGTTATCAACCCACAGTACGTCGCTGCCAGCTTGTTGTGCTAAGTCAACCAGGTTTTGTTGATTGTCGGCTGCTAATCGATCAAAGTTATCTTGTGTTTGCAGTGAAAACATACACGGCACAGACACTGCAGTAGCGGTGCCACAAGACGCCACATTATTAAAATACGTCACATTATGCTTTTGTGTATAAGGATTGGTGTTGCGCTTATAACCTTGATAAGCAAAGTTTTCTGCTCGTGCGGTTTCGCCAACAACCATAACGGTTACGCTGGTGATGTTAGGCGCAATTAAAGTGGGTGTTGTATCTATATTTTTAAACTTTATATTGGTGTACAGCAGTTGATCGCGCATATATTTATAACCGCTGGAGAGATACTGAAATGGGATAATTTCTTTTTTCAAAATGCGGTTATTACGGCCAGTAGCTGCATAGTCGGCGTAAAAGTTTACGACCACTAAAGCAATTAGTGAGCAGCACGCTACAATAAGTTTTATACGACTAATCGCTTCTTGATGGGGGCGAGTAAAGTGTATTTTTACTTTGCTTAATATAAAAACAGGTAGCGCACAAAATAGCAGTAAAAAGCCTATGAGCTGTGGATTTAAATAGCTCAGCGCTTCGCTTGAATCCGTTTCGAATGTGTTTTGAATCATTGAATAGTCAAACACGACGCCGTAATTTAATGAGCCGTAAAGCACGGCACTCGAAATTATCAGTAAAAGGTAATTAAGTGGCTTTAGTAACCACCTAACCGACACTATCGAAAAGAAAATAATTAAAAGGCATAGCAAAAGCAGAGGCACTGAAAGTAAAAACAGCCACGAAAAAGAAGCAAGGGAGGTGATGGCACTAAACGAACCTTGAATAAAAGGAATGTTTATAACTAAGCAGTAATAACAGGCAATCATCACTACAAAGGCGTTTGCACTACAGTGAATGTAAAACCGTTTACTACGATTTGGCTTTTTTTGTGTTGGTGTTTGGCTAGTTACGTTCATATTTAGGCTCGTTTAAAATAACAACGCCATGCTATGTAACAACACTTAAGAGTCGCTTAAGAGAACCTACGCATTACCTGAAGGTGATAAATAATTTTATTTATCAAAATATTCTTAAAAATTAATCAAACCTTAAATAAGGTATATAAGAATAGTGAATTTCTGAGAATAAAATTAGAGCATAAAAAAACCACTACCAGCTTGTATAATGAATTTTAAAACCTGATAAATTGCCTTTTAGTCTTTTTGTTAGATTAACTTTGGTGTTGACTTAAAGGGCCTAGCGCGGTACTAATATAAAAAGAGAGCGAAGGAATAACCTTCGCGATAATTGAACAAAATTTGGTATTAATTACATGCTTACAAATGCACTTAACCTAGTCCTGATTATTATCGTGGTGATTATTCCCGCGAGGGCTTCGTAGTGCTTTAAAAACTTAAGCATTAAAAAAGCCCTCCGCACCTAACCGTTCGGAGGGCTTTTTAGTTTTAAGCCTAAAGTTCTAAGCGTAAAAATGTAATTGGGTTGTCACTGAGGAATGAGGGTTTTATTAATGACAGGCGCAGAACTAACAATCGACTTATTGGCCAAACACGGCGTAAATGAAGTATTTGGCTACCCAGGCGGAGCTATTATGCCAATTTACGATGCGCTGTATGGCGCGCCAGTCAAACACTACCTTACTCGTCATGAGCAAGGTGCAGGGTTTGCAGCTGTTGGTTATGCTCGCAGCACGCGTAAATTAGGTGTGTGTTTTGCAACATCGGGTCCAGGTGCAACTAACTTAATCACTGCCCTTGCTGATGCGATGATGGACTCAGTGCCATTATTGGCGATCACCGGCCAAGTGCCTACTGCAGCCATTGGTTCAGATGCTTTCCAAGAAATAGATGTACTAGGTATGTCGCTTTCGTGTACTAAGCACAGCTACATGGTTGAACGAGCTGAAGACTTAGCAGAGATATTACAAGAAGCGATTCATTTAGCGCAAAGTGGCCGACCGGGTCCTGTACTTGTCGATATCCCAAAAGATATTCAAATGGCGCAAGTACCTTTTAAACCTTGGCTTGCAGCTGATGAATACTTACCACAATTAGATTTAAATCAAGTTGCTATTGCTAATCAATTACTTAGTGAAGCAAAACAGCCTGTAGCGTACGTAGGCGGTGGTGTACAAGCCGCTGATGCGCAAGACGAGCTAATGCAGTTTTTAAATAAAACGCAAATGCCGGCTGTATCAACACTTAAAGCATTGGGTAGTGTACTACCAGATTACGAACACTACTTAGGTATGCTAGGTATGCATGGTACTCAAGCGGCTAATATTGCTGTGCAAGAATGTGATGTGCTTGTATGTATAGGGGCGCGCTTTGATGACCGCGTAACGGGTAACTTAGCTAAATTTGCAGCTAAAGCCAAAGTAATCCATTTAGATATAGATGCCGCTGAAGTCGGTAAGCGAAAACCTGCTAAAGCCTCATTAATTGCTGATTTAAAAACCTCTTTACCAGCGCTTGAGTGCTTTGTAACACCAAAAGCCTGGTGTGACACAAATAAAGAAATGAATATTAAGCACGCGTGGCGTTACGACTACCCAGGTGAGAAGGTTTATGCACCTTATTTACTTAGTCAGCTTAGTGAGCGTATGCCAAAAACTGGCGTTGTGTGCTGTGATGTTGGCCAGCACCAAATGTGGGTCGCGCAGCATATGAAATTTAGCCATCCGAGTAATCATTTAAGTAGTGGTGGCGCAGGCACAATGGGCTTTGGTTTACCGGCTGCTATTGGCGCACAAGTAGCACGCCCAGATGACTTTGTAATTACCGTGTCGGGTGATGGCTCAATCATGATGAATATTCAAGAGCTTGCCACTATTCGCCGTAACAATTTACCAGTAAAAATACTAATATTAGATAACCAGCGTTTAGGTATGGTTCGCCAATGGCAAGAGCTGTTTTTTGAAGGGCGCTACTCTGAAACTAACCTTTCAGATAACCCTGACTTTGTTCAACTAGCTGCAGTGTTTGGTATTCCTGGGCAAACAATTACCCACGCTAACCAAGTTGATGATGCTATTACAGCATTAGTTAACAGCAAAGGTCCGTACATAGTACATGCCTGTATTGATGATAAAGAAAATGTTTGGCCACTTGTACCACCTGGGGCTGCTAACGACGAAATGATGACGGAGAAAGCAAAATGAAACATAGCCTAACTATTGCATTAAAAAGCCAAAGTATAGCGGTAGAGCGCTTTTTACGAGTGGTGCGTCATCGTGGTTTTAACCTAACGCATTTTCAGCTCAATATAGATGATGGTTTATATAACGTAGCCATGACGGTAGATAGTGATAAACCTATTCACCTATTAACTAGTCAGCTAAATAAGCTGGTGGATGTTAAAGAAGTCACTTTACAAAATTTACAGCACCAACAGGCTGTGTAATTACGAATAAAAAAATAATTTACGAGTAACTGAGTCACTCGGTTATTCACCAATTTTAGAATGAGGAATGCCCGCTTATATTGCGGCAAACACTGAGGTAACTATGGCTAAATTAAGAAGTGCAACAACAACTGAAGGACGTAAACGCGCAGGCGCAAGAGCATTATGGCGCGCAACAGGTATGACAGACTCTGATTTTGGTAAACCGATTATTGCCGTAGTTAACTCGTTTACACAATTTGTACCTGGGCATGTACACCTTAACCAGCTTAGTGAGCTTATGGGTGAGACTATTAAACAGGCTGGTGGCGTTCCTAAAGAATTTAATACCATTGCGATTGATGATGGGATTGCAATGGGTCACGGCGGCATGCTTTATTCATTGCCTTCGCGCGATTTAATTGCTGACTCGGTTGAGTACATGGTAAATGGCCATTGTGCTGATGCGATGATCTGTATTTCAAACTGCGACAAAATCACCCCAGGGATGATGCTTGCAGCGCTACGTTTAAACATACCGGTAATATTTGTATCGGGCGGTCCAATGGAAGCGGGTAAAACTAAACTTGCTAACATCGACATTAAACTTGATTTAGTTGATGCCATGGTTAAAGGCGCAGATGAATCGGTAAGTGATGCAGATTCAGAGCAAGTAGAGCGATCTGCGTGTCCTACATGTGGTTCGTGCTCAGGTATGTTTACGGCAAACTCAATGAATTGTTTGTTAGAGGCAATAGGTTTAGCACTGCCGGGTAACGGCACAACGCTTGCCACTCATAAAGACCGTAAACAGCTTTATGTTGAAGCGGGTGCTCGTATTGTTGATTTATGTCGTGAGTATTATCAAAAAGATAATCAAGAAGTATTACCACGCGCTATTGCTAACAAAACAGCCTTTATGAATGCAATGGTTGTTGATATTGCAATGGGCGGCTCATCAAATACCGTATTACATTTACTTGCAGCAGCCCAAGAGGCAGGCGTTGATTTTGATATGTCGCACATTGATGCGCTTTCTCGTAAAACACCGTTTTTATGTAAAGTGGCGCCGGCAACACCAGAGTACCATATTGAAGATGTACACCGTGCTGGTGGCATGATGGCAGTTGTACGCGAGCTTGGTAAAGCGGGCTTGGTTGATATGTCAGTGAATCACGTCGCTGGATCAACAATGGCTGAGCTTGTTAAAAAATGGGATGCAACAGACCCGACTAACGAAGTAGCGCGCAAGTTTTATCGTGCGGGTCCTGCGGGTATTCGTACTACTAAAGCCATGAGCCAAGAGTGTCGTTGGGATGAAGGCGATAATGACCGCGTCAATGGTTGTATTCGAAGCGTTGAACATGCTTTTCGCCAAGACGGTGGCTTAGCTGTACTTTCGGGTAACTTAGCCGTTGATGGTTGCGTTGTTAAAAGTGCTGGCGTAGTTGACGAAATGCTACATTTTGAAGGCACCGCCATTGTATACGAATCACAAGATGATTCAGTAGAAGGGATTTTAAATAACGAAGTAAAAGCCGGCGATGTTGTTGTTATTCGTTATGAAGGCCCTAGAGGCGGCCCAGGTATGCAAGAGATGCTTTATCCAACAAGTTATTTAAAATCAAAAGGCCTAGCTGAACAATGTGCGCTTATTACTGATGGTCGCTTTTCGGGTGGTACTTCGGGTTTATCAATTGGCCACGTGTCACCAGAGGCAGCAAGTGGTGGCGCAATTGCTTATGTTGAAAATGGCGATAAAATTATTATTGATATCGCAACACGTGAAATCACATTAGCGCTAAGCGATGAAGAACTTGAGGCACGTAAGCAAAAGCAATTAGCACGCGGAAAAATGGCGTACAAGCCAGTTGATCGTGAGCGCTATGTGTCGTCTGCTTTAAAAGCTTATGCATTACTTGCAACGAGTGCTGATAAAGGCGCAGTGCGCGATTTAGCTAAATTGGAGGCGCTTAGTTAATTATGGTCTCTCAAGAGCTCGATTATTTTCGCGCTATCATTCAAGCAAACATGGAGCCTTTGGCTAAAGTTACTGAGGTCAGCGAAATGGCTGAACTCAGTAAAAAGCTAGGTAACCATGTTTGGTTAAAGCGTGAAGACCAACAGCCCGTGTACTCGTTTAAATTACGCGGTGCGTATAACAAATTAAATAAATTACCTAAAGGCTCGGTGGTTATTACGGCTTCTGCCGGTAATCATGCTCAAGGGGTTGCATTAAGTGCATCTCACTTAGGGCACCAAGCTACTATTGTAATGCCAGTTACAACGCCTGAAATAAAAGTCAGCGCAGTGCGTGCACTTGGCGGAGAGGTGGTATTACATGGGCATCACTTTGATGCTGCAAAAGCACATGCACTTGAGCTTACAGAGCAACGAAAAGGCATATTTGTTCCACCGTTTGATGACCCTGACGTAATTGTTGGTCAAGGCACTGTAGCACGCGAGCTAATGCAGCAATTAAACGAGCTTGATGCTGTGTTTATTCCTGTTGGCGGCGGCGGCTTACTGGCGGGTATGGCGGTTTATATTAAATCTCTGCGCCCTGATATAAAAGTAATTGGTGTAGAAGCCGACGAAAGTGCATGTTTACAAGCAGCGCTTAAAGCAGGTAAACCGGTAGAGCTTGATCGCGTTGGCAGTTTTGCCGATGGCGTAGCGGTTAAAATTATTGGCACCGAAACCTTTCGTTTAGCGCAAAAGTTTTGCGATGAAGTTGTTACAGTAACTAGCGATGAAATATGTGCAGCCATGCAGGATATTTTTGTATCTACGCGCGCAATTGCAGAGCCATCTGGTGCACTTGCAACGGCAGGGCTTAAAAAGTGGAGTCAGCAGTCGGGGTTAAAAGGGTTGCACTTAGCGGCTGTTTTATCGGGTGCTAATTTAAACTTTGATCGCCTGCGTTATGTAGCAGAGCGCACTGCGCTGGGTGAGAAAAACGAAGCGCTATTAGCGGTTACTATTAAAGAAGAAAAAGGCAGTTTTAAACAGTTTTGTGCTTCTTTAGGTGGCCGTGCTATTACTGAATTTAACTACCGTTATGCAGGGCCTGGTGAAGCACAAATATTTGTAGGCATTGCTCTGCGCCAAGGCGAGCAAGAGCTTAATGAGTTAAAGCAAGACTTAACAAATAACGATTATCAATTTTGCGATTTGTCGGATAACGAACTCGCTAAATTACATGTGCGTTATATGGTTGGCGGAAAAGCACCAGAGCAATTACATGAACGTTTATTGCGTTTTGAATTTCCTGAGTATCCGGGTGCGCTTGCACGCTTCTTAGATACTTTAGGCAGCAATTGGAACATTACCTTATTTCATTATCGTAATCACGGTGGTTCGATGGGGAATGTACTGGCAGGTTTTGCTATTGAGCCTAGTCAGTATGAAATGTTTAACGAGCATTTAAATCGCTTAGGTTACAGTGTACAGGATGAAACACAAAACCCGTGTTTTAGCCAATTTTTAACATCAAAACCGCAAGCAGAAAAAACCGAAAAACTCGCCTCAGTATAACCTTTCTTTAAAGGCAGGCACCTAACTAGGGTGCTTGCTTTATCACACGTTTTACATATAGTTACAGGTAATCGTCACACTTTTTGAGGTCACCTAGTTGCTATTAAAAGGATTAGTCATTGGATTGTGCTTTTTTTGTAGCCATATAATGGCGCAAGAATCAGTCACATTACAGCTAAAATGGACACATCAGTTTCAGTTTGCCGGTTACTATATGGCAAAGCAAAAAGGCTTTTATAATGAAGTAGGACTCGATGTAACCATTAAACAAGCTAATCCAATGAAACCTGACACCTTTGGTCCTGTCGCTCGTGGCGAGGCGCAATTTGGCGTAGGACATTCTGGTATTTTACAGCAACGTATTGATGGTCAGCCCTTTGTTGCAATGGCAGCTTTACTGCAGTTTTCTCCTTATTGCTGGATGGTAAAAGATACGTCTGATATTTTTCATCCACGAGATTTTGTCAATAAACGTATCACTGCTGTGAGCAAAAGTGATGGTACCGAGTTACTTGTTATGCTTAAACGCAGCGGTGTAGAAGTGGATAATCTTAAAGTTTACAACGGCGAAAATCCAGGCCAAGCTTGGATTGAAAACAAGCTAGATGCAATGCAAGTATATGTTACTACAGAGCCTTATTATATGACTCAACAAGGCGTAGCTCATCGGCTTGTTTGCCCACAGCGTTATGGTATGGATGTATATAGCGACATTTTATTTACCAGCGAAAACATGCTTAAGCAAAATCCACAAACGGTCGAAAAATTCTACCAAGCGAGCCTAAAAGGTTGGCGCTATGCAATGATGAATATGGATGAAGCCATTGCAGTCACCCAGCAAAACTATGCACCGAGTAAGAGCTTTCATCAGCTCGCCTTTGAGGCTGAAGTACTAAAAAGTTATATAACCCCACCCACTACCAGTTTAGGGCATATGTCGATAGCAAAGTGGCGTTTAATTGCTGACTTATATGGCATACAGCAAAACGAATTTGACGAAGTGAAATCTCACTTTATTTATAAATACCAAGAGCCAGAAAAGATGCAATTATCATGGATGCTTATAGCCGCTATTTTGGTGAGTATTATTTCAATACCTTTGTATTTACGGCTGATTTTTAGCCAAAAATAACTGCTTAATGAGAGCTCACTGAGCTGATATAATTAATTGTCTTTTTATTTTTTAAGCTGTTATGACTTTAGCCGAGCAATTTTTTGCACTTGATTCACTTTTGATGCGCCATCGTCAGTATTGGCAGTGCACCGCATTTGATTTTGACACTATTCCTTGGCCAGAGCTGCAAGGCATACTTAGCGAACTAACTGATGATCAGGTAAGCGTTCTTGATAACGATCAAAATCAGCTATACCAATTTTTTAGCCAACACATAAACCAGCTTGATGAACTTGCTAAGCTATGTGAATTACCTAGCTCTGCACACTCTCGAGCTGATTATCCGTTTTGGATAAGTAACGGCATTAAAGGTCGTAAGTTTGATCAGTTACAAGATTTTGTATCTGCACTACCTACTACTAAGCAACCGGTTTTAGAGTGGTGTGCGGGTAAAGGGCACTTAGGGCGAATGCTTGCTTTTAATGGCGCAAGTGATGTGCATAGTATTGAACTGCAACAAAGCTTATGCGAGCAAGGACAAAAAAGTGTACAGCAACAAGGCTTGGCAATGCACTTTAGCCAAGCAGATGTATTAAAGGATGATATTACTCAATTTTTTAATACTGATATGCATGCTGTAGCGCTCCACGCATGTGGCGGTTTACATCAAACATTTATGCGCCAAGCAAGTTTGGCAAAAGTACAACAAATTAGCTTTTCACCTTGTTGCTATCACTTATTTACGACTAATAAGTACCTTGCAATGAGTGAGGTTGCAAACCAAAGTGAGCTTAACCTAACGCATCGCGATTTAAAGCTCGCCTTGCAAGAAACCGTTACAGCGCCTTCTCGTCTGGAAAAAGTACGTAAAACAGAACTTGAATGGCGACTTGGTTTTGATGCACTTAGAAAATCGATTACTGGCGAGCAATATTATGTAAGCGTACCTTCGGTTAACAAAGCTATATTCTCAGATTCGTTTAAATCATTTTGTGCATGGGCTGCGGACAAAAAGGCAATAAACCTACCTCAAGATACTGATTATAATAAATATTTAGAGGTTGGGGTTGCTCGAAAAAAAATAACTGACAGAGTTGAACTGGTTCGACATGTGTTCAGAAGAGCAATTGAAGTTTGGCTTGTGCTCGATCGTGCTTTATATTTGCAACAGCAAGGCTATCAAGTAAGCGTTAAAACGTTTTGTGAAAAGCAGTTAACGCCTCGTAATATATTGATTCTCGCTAATATCCATTAAATTTCCGTCCTCGACTTAATAAGAGATGCAATGAGAAAGTTAAAAAATTTATTCGATAACAATAAACGTTGGGCTGCTCGCACAAGTGAAGCTGATCCTGAGTTTTTTAGAATTTTATCTATGCAACAAAATCCAGAGTATTTATGGATAGGTTGTTCAGACTCTCGTGTACCTGCTAATCAAATAGTTGATTTATTACCAGGCGAATTATTTGTACATCGTAACGTTGCTAACGTGGTTGTACACACTGACCATAACTGTTTGTCGGTTATGCAGTACGCTGTAGAGGTTTTAAAAGTAAAGCATATCATGGTAGTTGGTCACTATGGTTGTGGTGGCGTACAAGCTGTTTTAAACAATGCAAAATTTGGCTTTATTGATAACTGGCTACGCCATGTAGGTGATGTAAAAGAAAAGCACCTTGAGCAACTTGATGCAATGCCAGAAAGCGAACGTTTAAGCCGCCTTATTGAGCTAAATGTAATTGAGCAAGTACGTAATGTATGCCGTACTAACATTGTGCAAGATGCGTGGGAACGCGGCCAAGAGTTAAGCGTTCATGGTTGGGTTTATGGTTTAGAGAACGGCCATCTTCATGATTTAGAATCTGTAGTAACGTGCGCGAGTGAAGAAACGCAAAGCTACAAAAAAGCAGTGCAGCACGTACTTAAAAAAGTGGGCGAAAATAAATAAATTTATGACTAAAACGGCGATATTAATAGGTGTTACAGGTTTGGTTGGTAACGAGTTGCTACATAAGCTACTTAATAGCGATCGTTATACCAAAGTGGTTACGTTAAGTCGTCGGGCTTTGTCTATTACACACGCAAAGCTAGTTAATCACGTTATTGATTTTGAAAAATTAACTCAATACGTTGAGCTTTTTAAAGGCGACGTATTGTTTTCGTGTTTGGGCACAACCCGTAAACGCGCGGGCTCTACACAAGCTCAGCGTAAAGTAGATTTTGATTATCAGTTTATAGCAGCGCAGTTAGCGGCATGTAATGGTGTTACGCATTACTGCTTAGTGTCATCAAGCGGGGCGAACACGCACAGTAATAGTGCTTATTTAAAAATGAAGGGTGAGCTTGAGCAACATATTAAAGCACTCCCTTTTGGTAAAATAAGTATTTTACAACCGTCTTTATTATTAGGTGATCGTGAGCAATTTAGAGTGGCAGAAAAGATAGGCAGTATTATTTTTCCAGTTATTACACGATTTGCGTTTTTAAAGCGTTACAAACCAATAACTGGCGAGCAAGTTGCACAAAAAATGCTGAGTGTGAGCGCAGAGCAACAGGCTAAGTTATCTTATTATGTACTAGATGAGTTATTTGAATAAATCCAGCTCAAAATTACATAGTAAAAAGGCAGCTTAAGCTGCCTTTTTTGTACACTAAATTAATACCAATTTTATTAAAAAAATAATCATTCTAGCGTATTAAATAACTCACTAACTACGTTAAAAATTATTTATATAGAACAACTATGTACCATAATTTTAGCCTTGTTATTGAGCTATTTTCTTATCGCTATAATAGAACACTAATTTAATGCAATTGGTATAATTATTCAGTGTCAGTTTTAGCGCTGAGTTGTTGCTCAAGCAATGCAACTTTAGCTTCAAGGTCAGTCAGTTTTTCACGAGTACGAATAAGTACTTGGCTTTGCACATCAAATTCTTCACGGCTCACAAAGTCCATCTCAGCAAGCTTGTTTTGTAAAACTTGCTTTGTTTTACCTTCGAGTGTGTCTGCTAGGTTTTTTACACCTTGTGGCATATTGCTAGTAATTTGCTTAGCAATTTCTTCAAGTTTTGCTGGGTTGATCATATTTGTCCCTTCGATGCGGCCTAAAATAATAATAACTAATATTACCTTATACCTATGGTATTTAACACATGATCATCTTTACCTTAATTAATTAAGGCAATTGCTATGCTCGCTGTAATGGTTACGTTAAAATTACGCGTCTTTTAAATTTCTTTGGTCGTTATGAAACTCAATCCTAAACAAGATGAAGCCGTAAAATATATTAGTGGTCCATGCTTAGTACTCGCTGGCGCAGGCTCTGGTAAAACCCGTGTTATTACTAATAAAATCGCTTATTTGGTAAAAAAATGTGAGTACAAAGCGCGAAATATAGCTGCCGTTACCTTCACCAATAAAGCTGCTAAAGAAATGCGTGAACGAGTACTGCAAACACTTGGTAAACAAGACGCTAAAGGGTTATGGGTATCAACGTTTCATACACTCGGTTTAGAAATAATAAAAAAAGAGTTAAGCACATTAGGATTTAAACCCGGCTTTTCGTTATTTGATGATCAAGATACCAATCAGCTTCTTAGTGAGCTGACCGAAGATGAACTAAAAAAAGACAAAGACTTACTCAAACTACTTAAAATGGAAATTGGTAGTTGGAAAAACGAATTAGTACTGCCAGAGCAAGCAATACGCGAAGCCCGCGATGCGCAAAAGGCGTTGTTTGCACAGCTTTATGCTCGTTATCAAAATCAGCTGCGCGCTTATAACGCATTGGATTTTGATGATTTAATTATGATCCCTACTTTGCTACTTACTAATAACGCAACGTCGCGTGAGCGCTGGCAGCAGCGCTTTAAATATTTGCTGGTGGATGAGTATCAAGATACCAACACCAGTCAATATCAACTTGTTAAATTACTCGTTGGTGAGCGTGCCCGTTTTACTGTGGTAGGTGATGACGACCAATCAATTTATTCTTGGCGTGGTGCTCGCCCACAAAACTTAGTGTTGTTAGGTAAAGACTACCCAGGGCTTAGGCTAATAAAGCTTGAGCAAAACTACCGAAGTGCAGGGCGAATACTAAAAGCCGCTAATATTTTGATAGCAAATAACCCGCATGATATTGAGAAAAAGCTATTCAGTGAACTTGGTTACGGTGAGCCAATTAAAGTAATAGGGTGCCGCGACGAAGAACATGAATCTGAGCGCGTAGTTGCCGAGATAATTTCCCATAAGTTTATGAAGCGAACTAGCTATAAAGACTACGCTATTTTATATCGTGGTAATCACCAAGCTCGTGGCTTTGAAAAATCACTAATGAGTAACCGTATCCCCTATAAAATTAGTGGCGGTATGTCATTTTTTGCTCGCTCAGAAATTAAAGATATTATGGCGTATTTGCGCTTGTTAGTTAATCAAGACGATGACAATGCATTTTTACGTATCGTAAATACACCACGCCGCGAAATAGGCACGGTTACACTTGAAAAGCTGGGTACGCTGGCTAACGAAAAACACGCGAGCTTGTTTGCGACCTGTTTTGATAACGATTTAGGCTACAGACTAAAAGGGCGTGGCTTTAATGCGCTTGCTGGGTTTGCACGCTGGGTTGTTGAGCTATCTGATAACGCAGTACGCGGTGATACGCTTGAAGCTGTTAAAGACTTAGTGCGTAATATTAATTACGAGGCATATTTGTACGAGTCGTCACCGAGTGCTAAAGCCGCTGAAATGCGTATGAAAAACGTTTCTGAATTGTATCGCTGGATCACCGATATGTTGACCGGTGATGCCGACAACGAACCAATGACATTGGCTGAGGTTGTTAGCAAACTAACCCTTCGCGATATGCTTGAGCGTAACGAAGAAGAGGATGAAACCGATGCGGTGCACTTATCAACACTGCATGCATCAAAGGGCTTAGAGTACCCATACGTATTTATGGTAGGTATGGAGGAGGGCTTACTTCCGCATCAGGTAAGTATTGATGAAGATAATGTAGATGAAGAACGCCGCTTAGCTTATGTTGGTATTACTCGTGCACAGCAGGAGTTAACACTTACTTATGCAAAAATACGTCGTCAATTTGGTGAAACTTCACAAACAGAGCTAAGCCGATTTGTACAAGAGTTACCGCAGGACGATCTCGCGTTTGAAAACAAAAAAGCGCCAAATACGCAAGCAGAGCGAATGGAAAAAGGCCAAGCACGAGTCGCTAATCTTCGCGCTATGTTTAAAAAGCCTGAGTAATACCTCAGGCTGATTTTATAAAGACTGAGTTGCTTGTATTTCAGGTAACTCAGCGCACACTAAAGCGTGTTGTTTCCCCACAAAAAAAGCCAAGCCATGCTTGTCTAGCAAAGCCCTAAAATTAAGTATTGATGGGCCTTTAGCAATGACTTTCATTGCTTTAAGTTTTGTAATGGCTAGTACACCTTGTAGCTGAAAATCGTAACTTTCTTGTTGTAAAATACGTTTACTAAAGGTCGAGCTAAGTAGCAGATAATCAAAGTTAATATCGGTTAGTAAATTCAGCTCGCATCTGTCTTTAGCAAAATTATTTAAACCAATTGAATAGCCTAGTTGCGGTAGCTTTTTGAGGTTTTCTATTTGTGTTGCACTTGCATGGCGAATTTCTTGTTCATCAAATAGTAAACAGAGCTGGCTTTGTCCTTGTTGTTTATTTAGCGTATCTGTAAATAAAACAAATTCGTGCTCTTCGAGTAGCAAACCAGAGCAAGGAACCAGCGCCATAGTTACATTTGCAGTAATTGCTTGTGCATAAGCGCGTTGTAATAGTTGTAACTCCACTTGCAGGTGCTGCTCTTTATCTGATGCAAACTTTTTCAAAATATCAAAGCTAGTAAAGCCAAGTATTGGGTGCTCACCAAATGCTTCAAATAAAGATTCAGACTGATGTTGCTCATCAAGCGTAATTATTTCTGAGCTTCTAAAACTCATAGGGAGTATATCAAGATGATGTTGTGCTTTTAGAGCCTGCGCAGGTATTGATTGTGTTAGTAGCGGATGAAATAGCTCGTAGCGATTTTTTCCTGAATTTTTAGCGTGATACATTGCGGCATCAGCATCACGAATAATTTCATCCGTATGCATATAGCCTTTCTTTGAATAGGTTATCCCTATACTTGCACCACTTTGTAAATACTCCCCTTTAAGGCAAAAAGGCTTTTCCATTAAGTCGATAATACGATTAGCAACATCTTCTGCTTGTTGAGGCTCAGTTAAATGCGTTAATAAAATTACAAACTCATCGCCACCTAGGCGTGCCAGTAAATCATGCTCGCGTATACACTGGGCAAATAATTCACTCACGTTAATCAAAAACTGATCGCCAGCATGGTGACCAAGCTGGTCATTAATATCTTTAAATTTATCTAAATCGATAAACAAAACAGCAAAGTGATGTTCAGGAAAACGCTGATAATGTTGTAGCGTTTTTTCAAGCTGAGTTAAAAATAGGCTGCGATTAGGTAAGCTAGTAAGAGAGTCATGATGTGCATCATGATAAAGCTGCTGCTCTATTTTTTTACGCTCATCTATTTGCATTTGTAAATGCAGATTAGTTTGACGCAACTCTTTGGTTTTTTCGTTTACTCTAAATTCAAGTTCTTGATGGCTTTTTGCAATCGCTTGATTAGCGAGTTTGGTTTGTAATACAGCTGCAATTTGATGCGATACAAAGGTCATTAATTCGCAATCATCTTGGCTAAAAATATGTTTGTTATCGTAAGCTTGGCAAACAAGAAGGCCTATAACACCTTGAGCTGTTTTAAGTGGAGCGCCTAGCCAACTAGTGGCCATTTGCTCTTTAGGCACAGGGGCTGAGCGCTGTACTACACCATTTTCTATCAATTCTTTTGCTCTATACGGGTGTATAAGCTGTGTTTCTTCTGTGCTTATTACCAGCTCACTATAGCCTTTAGCAAAGCGCCTGGGTTGTGTGTTTTCTTTAAATTCATCAACGCAATAGGGGAAGCTAATCCAACCAGATTCTTTATCATAAAGTGCAATATATAAGTTTTCTGCGTAGGTAATTGTTTTTATTATTTGATGTATCTTAAAGTAAGCATCTTCAAGGTTTTTAGCTTGCGTTGCTATTTCAGATATTTTAAACAGAATCTGCTGGCGTTGAAGCGCACGTTTACGCTGCTCTATTTCAAGATTTAACGCGTCGTTACTTTGAGTGAGTGCTCGGGTACGAATTTTAACTTCTGACTCAAGGAGCTCTCGTTTTTTTACACGCTCTATTGCAGTCGCTAAGTAAAGCGACATAAACTCAAGTAATTGTATTTGTTGTGAGCTATAGCTTTGTTTTGTATCGTAACTTTGCGCTGCTAATACACCAATAATGTTATGTTCTTGGTAAACTGGTACACCTACCCAATGCTCTGCTGGAGTGCCTAATGCTTTAAATAAGCCTTCTGCTGCAGCATTTTGCATTTGTTTTTTGGTAAAGCATGTTGTTTTACCTTGCTTAAATACATAACCAGTGGCGCCTTCATCAAAGCTATTTGATTGATTAAGAGCAACAGCAATACCGTCTTTCTCATCTGAAAAGTAAGAAAGCTCTAACGATTGACTATGTTGATTTAACAGCACCACGTAAAAGCTTTTACTCGGTACATACTTTTGTAAAATATCGTGGATGGCAGGATATAATAGGGTTAGCTCGGCAACAGTACTAGCTTGCTCTGATAATTGGATCAGGGCATTTTGCAAATGATGTGATTGTTTGTATTTTTCGAGTAGCGTTTTAAGACGTTTATTTTGATACGCTAATTTACTCGATACGGGGTGTTTATCTTCCAATGATCTAACCGGCTATTTTTATTGTATAGTTATTAGCCTTATAATTTCACTTTTAGTGCTTATCGTCAAGTTGATATTCCTACTAAAATAGCGGCCATAAGCACTATTCTATGCATTAAAAAAGGCTTACCGAAGTAAACCTTTTTTGTGTATTTCAATTGTACTTATTTAGATGTCATGAAATCGATAGCAGCGCTAATTTCATCGTCAGAACAATCCATACAAGTACCTTTTGGAGGCATGGCATTAAAGCCATTTAGTGCATGCTCAAGTAAAGTGTCTTTACCTTTTGCAATGCGCGGAGCCCAATCGTCAGCCGATTTAGGCGCGCCTAGTGCACCAGTACCGTGACATGCAAAACATGCACCTTGATACACTTGCTCACCAGAACGAGGGCCTGTAGGCGCCGCTGCAACAGCAGCTTTATCGCCTTCAAGGTATACAGCACCAACCGGCGCGAGACGTGCTTTAATTGCATCTTCAGTCATAGAGTTATCATATGGCTGTGCGTATGCGGTGGTTGCTAGCATTAATAATGCTGCAGCTGTTAATTTTTTCATTTTGCCTTGCTCACTTCGATTTGAACGTGATCAATCACGATTAAAGATGACGGAAATTAAACCGATTATAACTCTCTGAGCCAATTTATAAAATGCTAAGAGGCGTTTTTATTAATAAAACTGACTACTTTTTGCGTTAACGCAATAAAAATTAATTATTTACTGACTTTTGTTAAGCAATTTAATAAGCGCAATCAGTTAGATAATTAACTTTTTGGAGCTTAAAACTATAATCAGTGTATTGATAATACGCTACTAACGAGCTTTGCGATCCCCGCATCCGCATCAAGAATCGATTCTGCCAACATGTAAGCTGGTGTGGTAACTAGCTTATTTGCTTCATCAATAACTATATCATTTACTGCGCAGTTTATATGTTTAGCGCCTAATGCGTTAAGTGCTTGTGCTGTATCTGCATCGTTGCCAATAGTAAGTACGGCGTTATCATAAATAAACGGGATCAAAGCGGGTGCAATACACATATAACCAGCAGGCTTATTTGCTTTTGCGAATGACTTACAAGCATTGAGTACATCTTCATTAATATTTGCTTGTGCGCCTTTAATTGCAAAGTCGCATAAGTTTTTTGCCGCACCAAAACCGCCAGGTACAATTAATGCGTCAAACTGAGTTACGTCTAGTTCAATTAAGGATTTAATGTCACCTCGTGCAATACGAGCCGCTTCGGTTAATACATTGCGTTTATCAGGCATTACTTCGCCTGTTAAATGGTTAATGGTATGAAGTTGTTCAATATTCGGTGCAAAACACTGATAAGTCGCGTCATTTTTGGCTATGTGTAATAAAGTTAAAATTACTTCATTTATTTCACTACCATCGTATACACCACAACCTGCTAATATTACCGCTACGTTTTTCATGCTTTTGTGCCCCTAAAGTCTTTTTTATAAGTCTATCGGATGAAGTTTAACATGCTCAAAATTTCTCGCGAAAATAAATTTACAGTACACGAATCATTCGCTGTGCAAGTTGTATTGCGGTTTATGCCATTTGCGATCACTTTGCCTATAAAAAAATTATAAAGGATCGCTATGATCTTCGATCCATTGTGCTAGAATACTCCTCCGGTTATTTAAATGGACGCGAATAATCAAAGTGAATAACAACACAAGCAGTCGTTAGAAAACCTTTTTCCACATTGGTTTAAAATAATAAAAAAAGAACCTCGTATTATCTTTTTTAAATTAAAACATACAGTTAAAGTATTTTCTAGGCATTTTAAAATGCTTTGGAAGAATAGCTCGTGGCTGTTATCTACACACTTATCCACAGCTTGCTCTAGTTTTAATAACACGATAAGCAGTAATTCACTGTCGTTTTATGAACTACCTTATGGCATGCTTATAATTACCTTAATTTTTTGTATTTAGGATCCAAATTCACCATGGCTCAGATCCCCGAAAACCCACTTATTTTAGTTGATGGCTCGTCATATTTATTTCGTGCTTATCATTCTCCGCCGCATTTAACTAATTCTAAAGGTGAGGCTACGGGCGCTATTTATGGCGTGATCAACATGCTTAAAAGCTTGATCAGACAATACGATCCCTCACATATGGTGGTTATATTTGATGCTAAAGGCAAAACGTTCCGTAACGATATGTATAGCGAATATAAGGCAAATCGTCCGCCAATGCCGGATGACTTGCGCACTCAAATAGCACCAATTCACAGTATTATCAAAGCGATGGGCTTTCCGCTAATTAGTATCGAAGGCGTTGAAGCTGATGATGTTATTGGTACATTTGCACGTATAGCGTCAGAACAAAAGCGACATGTACTCGTCTCTACCGGCGATAAAGATATGGCGCAGCTTGTTAATGAACACGTTACGTTAATAAACACGATGACCGACAGTATTTCAGATCCCCTTACTGTGGTTGAAAAGTTTGGTGTAGGCCCAGAGCTTATTATTGATTACCTTGCGCTCATGGGCGACAAGGTTGATAACATCCCGGGTGTAGAAGGCTGTGGCCCTAAAACTGCAGTTAAATGGTTAGAAAAGTATGGCTCGCTTCAAGGTGTAATGGATCATGCCAGTGAGATTAAAGGTAAAATAGGTGAAAAGTTAGCAATTGCGCTCGATCATCTGCCTTTGAGCTACGAACTTGCGACAATTAAGTGTGATGTTGAAGTCGAATCTGATCTTGATACATTCAAACTACAAGAGCCTAACAAAGACGAATTAATTGCATTATATGGTGAGTGCGAATTCCGTCGTTGGTTAGCTGAGTTACTTGATAACCCTAAAGATGCAGAAACACACCTAGCGGTACCTACCGAAGCGACAGAATTACCAAAAGTAGAAGACACTCATTACGAAACTATTTTAACTGAGGCGCAATTTGATACGCTGATCAATCAATTAAACAGTGCTGATCTATTTGCATTTGATACAGAAACAACCAGCCTTGATTACATGAAAGCGCAATTAGTGGGTATGAGCTTTGCTGTCAAAACGGGTGAAGCTGCGTATTTACCGGTAGCGCATGACTACCCCGGTGCGCCTGATCAATTAAGCCTTGAATTTGTAATGCAAAAGCTGGGTCCAATTTTGGCAGATGAAAACAAAGCTAAAGTAGGGCAAAACCTTAAATATGATAAAAGCGTATTAGCGAATGCAGGCTTTGCGTTAAATGGTATTAAGTTTGACACCATGCTTGAGTCGTACGTATTTAATAGTGTGGGCACACGTCACGATATGGACTCGCTAGCACTTAAATACCTAGGTCATAAAAATATTAGCTTTGAAGATATTGCTGGCAAAGGTAAAAAGCAACTTACCTTTAACCAAATTGAACTTGAAAAAGCAGCGCCTTACGCCGCAGAAGACGCCGATATTACGTTGCGTTTACACGAAGTACTTTGGCCAAAAATAGCAGCGGATGAAAAACTAAAATCGGTGTTTTTAGATATAGAAATGCCACTTATTAGTGTGATTTCTGATATTGAACGCACCGGTGTTGCAATAGATAGCAATATGCTTGCAGCGCATAGCCAACGCTTAGGTGAGCGTTTAATTGAGCTTGAAAAAGAAGCGTTTGAAATAGCAGGCGAACCATTTAATTTAAGTTCTCCAAAACAACTACAGGTATTGTTGTTTGAAAAGCTTGGGCTGCCAATTATCAAAAAAACGCCAAAAGGTGCACCTTCTACCGCAGAAGAAGTACTGCAAGAGCTTGCGCATGATTATCCGCTACCTAAAGTAATTATAGAGCATCGTGGTTTATCAAAGCTTAAATCAACGTATACCGATAAGTTACCATTAATGGTGAACGAGAAAACACAGCGCGTGCATACCTCTTACCATCAGGCAATTACAGCAACAGGGCGCTTAAGCTCAACCGATCCTAACTTACAAAATATTCCTATTCGCTCAGAAGAAGGGCGTCGTATTCGTGAAGCATTTATAGCCGCAGATGGTTACAAAATTGTCGCTGCCGATTATAGCCAAATCGAGCTGCGTATTATGGCGCATCTTTCACAAGATAAAGGCCTATTAAATGCCTTTGCTAACGGCTTAGATGTGCATAGTGCAACTGCTGCTGAAGTATTTGGTGTAGAGCTTGATGATGTAACCACCGACATGCGCCGTAAAGCGAAAGCAGTAAACTTTGGCTTAATTTACGGTATGTCGGCATTTGGTTTAGCACGTCAACTAGATGTGCCACGCCATGAAGCGCAGCATTATATAGATAAATATTTTGAGCGTTTTCCAGGTGTACTAGAGTACATGGAAACAACACGCGAAAAAGCAGCTGAAAATGGCTACGTTGAAACTATTTTTGGACGTCGTTTGCATTTGCCAGAAATAAACGCACGTAATGGTGCGCGCAGAAAAGGAGCCGAACGTGCTGCTATTAACGCGCCAATGCAAGGTACTGCCGCTGATATTATTAAAAAGGCAATGCTGAGCGTCAATCGCTGGGTACACGAACAAGCACCAAATACGATTAAGTTACTTATGCAAGTACACGATGAATTAGTATTTGAAATTAAAACAGACTGCGCAGAGCAATACACAAAACATATTTGTGAGCTGATGTCGCAAGCTGCTGCGCTTGATGTACCACTTATAGTTGAAGCCGATGAAGGCGACAACTGGGAACAAGCCCATTAATGCAATTTGAGCATTTTAATAAAAGCGCCTTTTGGCGCTTTTTTTATGTTTAATAAAAATGGCGAATAACAGCTATTTAATTTGCTACATGCAAGCTTTAGTTAAAATAAGGTTAATTTAAGCAACTATTTGTATTAAATAGTTATATGTTCGTCAATTCGAGCTGTTTTACAGGAATATGATTGTATTTTAATGCGTGCTTTTGTTAAAGTCCCGCCTGTCCTATCCTGTAGGACATCCTGTTGATGATGCATCTGAAAGGGTGCAACAAATTGATAGCTTCTCCCCAGTTTGCTATACCGGCCTACCAACTTGTTTGGTGGGCCGTTTTTTATTCTATCTTTGAAAATTCTACTATATTGATGCTTTTTGTTGTGCTATTCATTCGTCACTTTGTGGTGGTTTGGGTACATTGCAGGTGATACCATCAAAGCGCTATTATTTTTCATTTTTATTATTTTTCAATTTATCACTAAGGAGTGCGTTATGTTTAAAGCATTAGCTATTGCAGGTTTTTCTTTATCAAGTTTAGTTATCTCTAATGTTGCCCAGGCTAATTGGCAGTTAGTGAATGATAAAAGCCAATTAAGCTTTGTCTCTATAAAAAAGGACTCTGTTGCCGAAGCTCACCACTTTACCAATCTTGAAGGTATGCTTTCTGATAAAGGCGAGTTTAGCGTTAATGTTGATTTAACATCAGCTGAAACCCTAATTCCTATTCGAAATGAGCGTTTAACGGCATTGTTGTTTGAAGCGGCTAAATTCCCCAATGCTGTTTTAACTGCCAATTTAGCTAAAGAGCTGAATAATATTAAAAAGCCTGGTCAATATGTATTGAAAGGCATTAAAGCTGAGCTTGATTTTCATGGTAATAAAAAACCACTGGCTATTGATGTACTTGTTAATAGCACACAAAGTGGCGATTTAACTGTGTCATCATTTACACCTATTATTATTAATAGTGCTGATTTTGGTGTAACGGAAGGTGTTAAACAGCTGCAAAAATTAGCAGGCCTACCTTCAATCGCAACAGCGGTGCCTGTTACGTTTGCAATTACACTTAAAAAGCAGTGATTTCTTTAAGTGAGCTTAGCAAGCAATTAAGCGAGCCAAGCAAACCTTTTGATAGTTGGCAGCCTAACCATTGTGGGGAACTGCCGATTGTCATCAATCATGACGGTAAATGGTTTTACGATGGCAGCGAAATAACACGCCCAGCCATGGTGAAGCTGTTTGCTTCTGTTCTATGTAAAGAAGGTGAGCAATTTTATTTAAAAACACCTGTCGAAAAAATAACAATAACGGTTGATGATGCGCCGTTTATTATTGTTGATTGGCGTTTTGAAAATACAGCGCAAGGGCAGGTGTTGTGTTGTATTGATAATTTAGCTAGACAGTGGTTGGTGAGCGCCCAGCAGCCTTTAGTTATAAAAGACTATAAAGGGTCAAAAGTACCTTATTTAAAGTTACCTTATGGCTGTAGTGCGCGTGTTGCGCGAAGTGTGTTTTATCAGTGGGCTGAAAAAGCCGAGTCTGATAAGCTCGGCTATTTTATTAAATCTGCAGGAAAGCAGTTTTATTTATCGTAACACCAGAAGCTTAAGCTTCTGGGTTAGTTTCGTCTGTGACTACTTCATCAGTAGGTGGTACAGCAATAACTGGCCCTAAAAACCATTCATCTAGCTTTTTAGCAACTTCTGGTAAGCCCGTGCCTTTTAATGATGAAAACGCATGAACTGTAATATCACCATCAAGCGTGCTTAATTCACGACGAACTTGCAGCACTTGTGATTTACGAGGACCTTGCTTTAATTTGTCGGCCTTAGTTAATAGTGCTAATACTGGAATTTCACTACCAATAGCCCAATTAATTAAATCGCGGTCTAAATCTTTTAACGGATGACGAATATCCATTAAAATAACAATACCTTTTAAGCTTTGACGCTTTTGCAGATATTCTCCTAGCGACTTCTGCCATTTCTTTTTCATTTCGATTGGCACTTTAGCAAAACCATAGCCTGGTAAATCGATAAGGCGCATATCGTCAACATCAGCTAAATCAAATGTATTAATTAGCTGAGTACGTCCAGGTGTTTTACTTGTGCGTGCTAGTTTTTGATCGGTTAATGCATTTAATGCACTCGACTTACCTGCGTTGGAGCGACCGGCAAACGCAACTTCAATTCCCGTATCAGCAGGTAATTTAGTAATGTCGGGAGCGCTTGTTACGAAAGACGCAGTATTATATTTGATACGAGATTTGAGCACAGGCTCTCCTAAAACTTAAAAAAATAACGTTGAGTAAACCAAATTCACTCAGGGCGCGTATTTTATACTATAAAGGATGTATTAAAAAGCGTATTTAACCACCTAAAAACAGCACCTATGGTACATTTAAAACATGTTAAAGCTTAATCTAAGTCAAAACCCTGTAAATTATAAGCTTAATATGTGTAGAAAACGTGCCAGAGAATTTATTATCGTGTAGAATATATGTATTACAGCATCACGATTGTAGATGATACAGGGTCGGAAACAGAGAATTCACCATGAAAAAAATAGCACTATCTTTAACAATATTGCTTGGTGCGTTGTCAGCAAGCAACGCAACAGCATTTGATGGCGATGTAAACGCAGGTAAAGAAAAATCAGCAACGTGTGCGGCTTGTCACGGCCCAGACGGTAATGCGCCGGTTAATATTTACCCTAAAATTGCAGGTCAACATCCAGATTATATCCTTAAGCAACTTCAGGATTTAAAATTAGGTATGACGTCAGGCGGCAAAGAAGGGCGTATGGATCCAGTAATGAGCGCTATGGCTATGCCACTAAGCGAGCAAGACATGAAAGATCTAGCTGCTTATTTTTCTTCAATGAACATGTCTGAAGGTGCTACACCTAAAGATGTTGTTGAAGTAGGCGAAATGCTTTTTAAAGCAGGCGACGCAGAGCGTGGAATTCCATCATGTGCAGCATGTCATGGCCCACGTGGTAATGGCTCGTCACTGGCTAAATTTCCAAAGATTTCTTTTCAGCATCCTGGATACATCAAGTCTCAACTTGAAAAGTTCCGTGATGGCACTCGCCACAATGACTTAAATGGCATGATGGGCGACATTGCAAAGAAATTAACAGATAAAGACATTGAAGTACTTTCTCAGTACTTAGGTGGTCTACACTAAAGTCGTATTTATTTAGCAGTTGATAATAAATACACTACAATGTGTTACAAAAAGCAGCTTAGGCTGCTTTTTTTGTGCCTGTAATTAACGATATCACCCTTTTGTATGTAAGACATTGACTATGCTCCGCTGTGAGAAAAGTCTTCTTTTATTTTTAAATGATAAGCTAAGTTATTGTAATTTATTGTTTATGTGTTTTTCCAATGTAATAATTATAATAAAAGTTATATAAATCAGTTGTAACAAAATTATTAACGAGTAAATTAACCCCTGTCGCAAAAACAATAACAAAACGGAAACAGCTATAAGGAAAGTAGCGCGGCATGACTACATAGCACAAGATTGGTGCTACTAAAGGAAATAATAAAAAAGTGTCAGGATGACCGAAAATAATAAAAAACTCATGGAAGTTTAATAATAAAAACAAAATGGAATGTAACAAGGAACGTAAAAATAATAACAATACGGACTGATAATAATAAAAATAATAAAGACTAAAAAAAGTCGAAGGGAGAAGTGTCCAGATAATGGCGCTCAGATTAGCAGGCGGTAGAGATGTTTTCTCTACCGCCTTTTTATTTGTCCTGTTACAATACCCACCGTTTAAAATTAGCGATTAATTAGCTAAGGCGCTTTTAAATGGGAAACCCAACCTCTATAGCGCAAACTGAATTCTTCTGGCTAGGCCAGCACTGCGATGCCCATTAATTTGCGCTTCGCTCAAAACCTCTTAAGTGAGATGATCAAGATATGAGTAGAACTAAAAAGTCACGCAAAAGCCCAGCAAATGGACCTGTTCGTTTAAGCCAAGATAAGCTTAAAGAAATGCGCGCATTAAAAGAGCAGCGAGTTAAAAAAACCAAAGGCGCTAAGCCGGGTTCTCGTAACGCGCCAGATTTACTAGATAGCGAAAGCCATAATGCTGGTCACGCGCCTAAAGATAAGCGTGTGGGCAGTAAAAAGCCAGTGCCATTGATTGCAACTGCGCCAGAACCTAAAGTTGAAATGAAACGCAACTTAAAGCCAACTATTGAGCTTAAAAAAGTAATTGAGCCACAGTTTACACCTGAACAAGAGCTAGAAGCGCTTGAAAATGACGAACGTCTACTTAAATTAGTAGAGCGTCATGAAGAAGGTGAAATGCTAACAGGTAAAGATGCGAAGTACTTTAATAGCCGAATTGCTCGCCATCAGGCGTTATGTGAAATTCTTGGTATTGAAGATGAAGATGAAGACGAGTTTGAAGATGACCTTGAAGATGATATTGAAAGCAAGGGCAGCTCTGATTTCGATCAATACTTATCTGACGATTTAGCTAACGAATGGCTAGATGAAGACGACAAATAGTAAGGGCCAATAATGAGTACTGCGGTAATTTTAGCCTTACTTTTAGGTGCTGCTATAATAGTTGGTTTGGCATTTTATGCGGGTCAGTTGCTGTATAAGTTAAATGCGCAAAAAAAGTTAATTGCTAAAACGCAGGCTGAACAAAAGCAAAAGCTTGAAAAGTCGCGTTTAAAGCGAAATGCTAAACTAGCCGATAGTATTCATTTAATTGCGCGTGCAATGAATGAAGAGCAGTGTGAGTTTTCTGAAGGCTGTTTACGTATTTGGGTACTTATGTCTCAATATGGCTTTGAGAGTGAGCGTGATTTAACGACGCAATATCCTGGCATTTATAAAATGTACCAGGTAGTTAAAGAAATGCCGACACACGATGCACGAAAAAAATACGCTAAAAAAGAGATTTTTAAGCTTGATACAGCTCGCTGGCAAGCTGAAGAAACACTTAAAGATGAAGTTAAAGCCGATTGCGCTAAAATTATCATCGAATTTAAAGCAGCCCCTGGCAGCGATAAAGTAGTTTTTAACTAGCTTTAATTTTTCGAGTACTAAGAAAAAGCAGACCTTGGTCTGCTTTTTTTATGCCGAACAAATTTTAGCTAAATCACTCGTGAAAAACGCGTCGCATTTATTTGTTTTTGTAAATGAGCGTCAAAGCACATACATATAATGCGGATAAATAAGTTGCCTCGCGGTGTTACACTAATTTTATTATTAGTAATAGTTACTAACTCATCTTTAATAAGTGGTACAAGCGCTAATAACGCATCCTCAAAGTAGTCATTAAATATAAGCGCATGCTTTTCGCTAAAGTCTTGTATATCTAACTCAAATTGGCAAATGAGCTGTTTAATTGCATCAGCACGAATAACATCATCATGTGTTAAGTGCATACCTTTATTAAGAGCACAGCCGCTTTGTGTTTCTACGTTATGATAATAATGTTTTAACTCTTTTTGATTTTGTAAAATGGCGGTGCCAATTTGCGAAATTGATGAAACTCCCAAACCTAATAAATCACAATTACCATGGGTTGTATAACCCTGGAAATTACGATGTAGCTTACCTTCATTTTGGGCAACAGCTAGTTCGTTATCGGTTTTTGCAAAGTGGTCCATACCAATAAATTGATAGCCTGCTTGCGTCATCTGCTCCAGCGTATTTTTAAACATGGTGAGCTTATTATGCGCACTGGGTAAATCGGCATCTTTAATTTTACGTTGTGCGGCAAAGCGCTCTGGTAAATGCGCATAGTTAAACACTGATACACGATCAGGGCTTAACTCAATAAGTTGCTCTATAGTTTGCTTAAAGCTCTCTGGCGTTTGTAGAGGCAGACCGTAAATCATATCTGCATTAATAGATTGAAATCCCAGATCGCGAGCTTGTGTAATTAATTGCTTAACCGTATCTGCATTTTGAGGGCGATTAACAGCAAGTTGTACGTCGTCGTTAAAGTCTTGAATCCCAAACGAGACACGGTTAAAACCAAGCATTCTTAAATCAACAAGCATATTATCGGCAAGTGAACGTGGGTCTATTTCAATGCCGCGCTCTGTGGTGCTTGTAAAATTAAAGTGCTGCTCTAAAAGCTTAATTAGACGAGTCATTTGTTTTGCGGTTAAAAAAGTGGGAGTACCTCCACCTAAATGTAATTGCTCAACCGTGTAGCTTTTAAATAAGTGTGCTTGGGCAGTAATTTCTTTTGCTAAAAAGTCGAGATACGTATCTGCTTTAGATTGATGGCGGGTAATTATTTTATTGCAACCACAGTAGTAGCAAAGTTGGCTACAAAACGGAATATGAATATATAACGAAAGTGAGCGACTCGTTGATGATTCTACAGCGCTTAATAGGTCTTGTTGTTGATATCCATCACGCAGTGATAGAGCTGTGGGATACGAGGTATAACGCGGGCCAGACACATTATATTTGTTTATTAGGGTTTGATCCCATTGTGGAAGTTTAATCATCACGCGCACCTAAGTATTTATTTAGGGGGTGATTATAAAAAAGTACGCAGTAAGGCGGTTTGATCTATAACAAAAAAGGTGCCGAAGCACCTTTTTTAATAAAATATCAATTAATGCGGTCTAATTAATACGTAATGGTATGGGCATCTTTGAGATATTGAAATAACTCTTTATAACCTTTACCCGGCTTTTCAGCTTTCGCTTCTTTTGCCGCATTACGAACCAATTGACGCATTTGCTGACGATCAAGAGACGGGAACTGCTCAATGGTCTCATTGATAAGGTCATCGCCTTGTTCAATTAGGTCTGAACGTAGTTGCTCAATTTTTTTGACCAATACTTCAGCTTGGTTATTTTTATTAAGCATTACATCGATAATCGCTCTAATAGCGTCAATGTTTTCTACAGTACGCAACGTTTTAGCGATGTAGTTTAAGTGACGGCGGTACGCGTCACTTTTATTACTTATTTTATCAGCAACCACCATTGCGGCTTTTAAATCGTCATTTAATGGCAGGCGTTCGCGCTGTTTTTTACCCATTTTGGCAATTTCAGTACCTAACTGATGAAACTCTTGCGCTTCGCGCTTAAGCTCTGTTCTTGATACATATTCAATTTCTTCTTCAATTTCAGCAGGCTTGCCTTTTTTCTTTGCCATGGGGTGCTCTTAAATAAAAATAACTTTTGCCATTATACATGAATATGATACTTAGGAATATTAGCTGATGTGATGCATTGAGTGTGTTAGCATTTAAATATAAGAAATGCGTGCATTATGCCTCTAAGGCTCAGGACTTAATTTATGAAAAGCCAACAAAACGATCCAATTTATTCTCAAATATCGCAAGTTAAAGATGCGGTAGCAGAAGTACTCGAACATGCTAAAAAATTAGGCGCTACAGCTGCAGAAGCAGCCATGTCTAGCACGTCTGGGTTATCGGTTAGTACACGAATGGGTGAAGTAGAAACCATTGAGTTTAACCAAGACGGCGGCTTAGGCATTAGTGTATACGTTGGTAATAATAAAGGTTCGGCATCAACCGCTGATTTAAATCCAAAAACATTGCGCATGGTAGTAGAAAAAGCGATTGATATAGCCAAATTTACATCGGATGATCCATTTAACGGCGTTGCTGATAAAGAATTACTGGAATTTAATCCTAAAGATTTAGATTTATATCATCCTTGGGATGTAAGTCCTGAGGAAGGCATTGAGCTTTGTCATGCTGCTGAGCAAGCTGCACTAAATGCTGATGAGCGTATTGTTAACTCAGATGGCGCAAGCTTTTCATCGCATCAGGGGCTACGTGTTTATGGTAACAGCCATGGTTTGATAACGGGCTTTCCGCGTACTCGTCATAGCATTAGTACAATGGTAATAGGTCAAGATGGCGAGCAGATGCAACGCGACTCTGCTTATACTGTTGCGCGCGACCAAGCGGGTTTAAATGACGCAGCGGCAGTTGGGCTTGAAGCCGCAGCTGAAACGCTCGCTAAATTAAATAGTCAAAAGCTAGGCACAATGAAAGTACCTGTTATTTTTAGAGCCGATATTGCAAATTCATTATTTGGGCACTTAGTATCGGCAATTGGTGGTGGCGCACTTTATCGTAAATCAAGTTTTTTACTTGATAGCTTAGGCACACAAGTATTTAGTAATTGTGTGAATATTGCCGAGCGCCCACATATTTTAAAAGGGTTGGCATCATCACCGTTTGATAGCGAAGGTGTTAAAACATTCGATAGAGAAATTATTCAAGGCGGCGAGCTACAAACGTATTTATTAGCAAGTTATGCTGCGCGTAAAATGAATATGACCCCTACAGGGCATGCCGGCGGTATACATAACTGGTTAGTTGAGCAAACTCATAACGATTTAACAGCGCTATTAAAAACGATGGGCACTGGCTTGTTAGTGACCGAGCTAATGGGGCAGGGTGTAAATACAGTAACGGGTGATTACTCTCGTGGCGCTGCTGGTTTTTGGGTCGAAAATGGTGAAATTCAATATCCTGTAAGCGAAATTACCATTGCTGGTAATTTAAAAGATATGTTTAAAGGCATATCTGCTATTGGTGGTGACATAGAGCGCCGTGGTGGTATTCAAACCGGCTCAGTATTAATAGAGCAAATGCAAATAGCCGGCGCTTAATATAAAAGCGACTTTTTAAGCCAAGCATTAAAGCGCTTGGCTTAAGTATGCTTTATTTAAATTTACGAGGTGTAAAATGGCAAAAGATAGATATGCACCAAAACCGCTAACCGATATTATGGCGGGGTTAAATAATCGTTTATCGGCTTATGCAGGCAAAAGCCAAGCACTTGATACACAGCAAACACTACTTAAAGATTTTTTAGGTCCTAAGTTAGGCGATAAATGCCGAGTAAGTAATTACCGAGACGGTACGCTAATGATAGAGGCGGTGTCTGCACCTATCGCGCTTAGGCTTAATTATTTAAAAATGGATATGCTTTCACATTTTAGAGCTGCCGGAATGGCAGAGCTCGGGCAAATAAAAATCACAGCAAATCCGCAAGCAACTCAACGATTAAGTACTGCGAATAAGTCGGGCAGTCCTGCAGTTACCAACTCTCGTAAAATGAGTGAGCAAACAGCTGATTACTTAAACGCGATAGCATCTTCGGCCCCTCCTTCTTTAAAAGAAAAACTAGAGCGTTTAGCGCTTCACGGAAAAAATAAAAGTTAGCCTTAACTACCCACCATTTTGTCATTGGTAGGGCTATTTTTGCAGCTCACCGCATTCAAAATACTTTGTTACATATTCCATTTTATTGTTGGCCTAATGAGGTTTATGATACTGCGTAGGCTTTATATTGATTGAAGCTCTTTGATACCCATTCCATTAAGTAAAAGCGTGTAGGCAGTGCTATTTTTATTCCTGCTATATTCAAGAATTTAATGGAGTTGGTATTAAGTTCTAACTAACAAACGGAATCATTATGAATAAAGTAACAATGGCCGCTGCGAGCATTGCGCTTGCACTTGGTTTAGTAGGTTGTGGTGAAAAACAACAAGAAGCTAAAGTAACCGACGCTCCAGTAGTAACAGCACCTGCTGAAAAACCACTAGAGCTTGGTATTGAATTAGCCAATATGGATAGTTCAGTACGTGCACAAGACGATTTTTACTACCATGTAAACGGTGAGTGGCTAGCAAAAACTGAAATACCGGGTGATAAATCTAACTACGGTTCTTTCTCGCAGTTATATGATGAGTCGCAAAAAGCGATGAAAATAGCCCTTGAAAGTGCAGCCGCTAACAAAGCCGCTGCAAAAGGCAGCGATGAGTACAAAATCGGTGCATTTTATAAAAGCTACATGAATCAAGCTGCTCGTAATGAGCTAGGTATTACGCCATTACAACCGTCATTAGATACAATTGATAGCGTTAAATCTAAAGCTGATTTAGTGGGGTTAATGGCTAAAATTCAAAAACAAGGCGGTACTTTACCGTTTGGTTGGTTTGTAAATAATGATGCTAAAAACTCAAGCGAGTATGCACTGTACTTATCTCAGTCTGGCCTTGGTTTACCAGATCGTGATTATTACTTAAAAGATGACGAAAAATTCACTAAAATTCGAGCTTCTTACGAGCAATATATTACTGATGTTTTAGCAAAGTCAGGCGTTAAAAATGCAGCAGAAGCTGCTAAGAGCGTACTTGCATTTGAAAAAACACTAGCTGATGCACAGTGGAGCCGCGTGCAAAGCCGTGATGCAACTAAGTCTTATAACAAGATGACAGTAGCAGATGCAAGCAAGTTGATGGGGGACCTTGATTTAGCTGCATTCTTTAAAGATGCTGGTGTGAGTGCAAGTGACATTATTGTACGCCAACCTAGCTATTTAGAAGCGCTTGCTACTATTTACAAAGACACTGATTTAGCAACGTGGAAAAACTACTTAAAATTCCATTTTGTAAGTGGTTATGCAGAGCTACTTAGCGAAGATTTAGTTAATCTTAATTTTGACTTTTACAGCACAACACTTCGTGGCGTAGAAGAACAAGCACCTCTTTGGAAGCAAGCGGTTGATGCATCTAACAGTGTACTTGGTGAAATTTTAGGTAAGGTATACGTTAAAGATAACTTCCCGCCAGAAGCTAAAGCACGCATGGAAGAGTTGGTTGATAACGTAATTAAAGGTTACGGTGTTGCTATTGAAAACCTTGAGTGGATGAGCCCTGAAACAAAGCTTGCAGCGAAAGAAAAACTAGACAAATTCACACCTAAAATTGGTTACCCAGATACGTGGAAAGACTACTCTGAGCTAGAGATTAGCTCAGATGAGTTAGTAGGTAATTACATCCGTTATAGCGAATGGGCATACGCAGACATGATCGCAAAATTGGGCAAACCAGTTGATCGTTCTGAGTGGCACATGACTCCGCAAACAGTAAATGCGTATTACAACCCAGTAAACAATGAAATTGTATTTCCAGCCGCAATTTTACAACCGCCATTCTTTAATTTAGAAGCGGATGATGCAGTAAACTACGGTGCAATTGGCGCAGTAATTGGGCATGAGCTTGGTCATGGTTTTGACGACCAAGGCGCTAAATACGACGGTGACGGTAACTTACGTAACTGGTGGAGTGAGACTGACCTTAAGCAATTTGAAGAGCGTACAGCGGCTTTAGTTGCACAGTATAATGAATATAAACCTTTTGAAGATGCAAGTGTTAATGGCGAGCTAACGCTTGGCGAAAACATTGGTGACTTAGGTGGCTTAACCGTTGCGCATAAAGCATATATGCTGTCTTTAGGTGATAAAAAATCACCAGTGATTGATGGTTACACAGGCGATCAACGCTTCTTTATGGGTTGGTCACAAATTTGGCGTCGTAACTATCGCGATGAAGAGTTACGTAATCGTTTATTAACAGACCCTCATTCACCAAGCCACTACCGTGTAATCGGTATCTTGTCGAATATGCCTGAATTTTACGAAGCGTTTGACGTAAAAGAAGGCGACAAAATGTATATCAAACCAGAAGACCGTGTAAAAATCTGGTAATTACATTTTATAAATAACAAAAACCAGTAAGTCTTTAGCTTACTGGTTTTTTTGTATCTTGAATTTGTAAATAACCTGAACTATGGATAATAAATCTATCTCAAGCAGCTATTTTCAGCGCTAACTGCGTTGAATTTACTTGCAATAGGCCAGCTATTGACGCGTAAATTCGCCTTGTTTTCACTAAAAATATCTGGCTAGAGAAAATAAATTTAAATATCACCATGATTCAATACGTTAATAAATCTCTTAACCAGAGTCCAGGTTAAATAAGCTTTAGCTCATCAAGCGCTCATGCATCCACTGCTCGTTACTGAGTATGTTTTTATAAAGTGCGAGTTGGTTTTGTGCTCGCTCTAAATTATGATCTGCATGAGCCACTTTAAAATAAACATCGTTATTTAAGTAATCAGTCAAAAAGCGCACACTGAGCATGAGCGGCATTATTTTAGCGCCTAATAATAAGCTTTCTCGCTCTAGTGTACTCATGCTACTTTTTAATGGTGCTACATAGCCTTTAACAATGGCTGAAAATATATCTTTTCGAATAACAACGTTGTGTAAGTTTGTTGAATCCTCAGCTTCGGGGGAGCAAAATGTACGTACCATGTCACCAAAATCATAAAGCCAAAACCCAGCCATACAGGTATCTAAATCAATAACCGCTTTTGCTTTATGGGTTGTACTACAAAACAACATATTATTTATTTTTGTATCGTTATGGCAAACCCTAAGCGGTATGTGCTGGGTAATGTTATTAAGTTCGGTAATTAAATGCTGCTGCGATAAGCAATATTTTATTTCGTCAGCGCAGTGCTTTACTCTATTAATTATATTGTTAGTGATTGCGGTATTTAGTTGCTCAAAGCGCATAGCTAAGTTATGAAAATCAGGAATGACAGTATGCAGTTGTTGTGCATCAAAATCTTGTAAAGCATTAGCAAATACGCCAAAAGCGTAAGCTGCTTGCTCACTCTGTTGCGCATTTTTAATAACGTCTTCGCTGTAGCTGTTACTTATATAATTTAGTACACGATAGTGTTCGTTATCTATTTCTATTAAGTATTCGCGGTTGTACGTGGCTATATGCTTGATTACTTCAAGAGGATAATTGTTTTGTAGTTGTTTAGTATTTAAATGCTGCTCAATTAGTTGTGCATTACTAACTAGCTGAGCAGGGTGTTTAAATACTTCGGTATTAAGTTTTTGCACAATGAACTGCTCATCAGTATTTTTAAGTAGCCATGTGCTATTTATATGGCCGCTACCAATCACACTAAGTTGAGTAAACTCAGGATTTAAAGCGAGTAGCTCACTTAATTTATACTGTACAGACGTGTGCATTGTGACTCACTTAATTATGCGTATCGGGCAACTATCTTTTCGATAATTTCAGCATTCGCTTCAGGAAAGTCATAATTTTCTAATTCACTAATGGCTACCCATTCACTAGGTTGCCCTTCAGCGCCATGTGCTTCGCCGCTAAAGTTACTAACTACATGTACGTCTAGCTTAACGCATTTATCGCCGTAGTCATGTTCAATAACCATAAGTTGACTAGAGCTGTGAATTGTTAGTCCAACTTCTTCAATAAGCTCGCGCTTAAGCGCAACAAAAACACTCTCGCCTGCTTCTACTTTACCACCAGGAAATTCCCATAAACCGCCTTGATGTTGTTCAGCTGCGCGTTTACAAATGAATATAGCGTTATTTTTCTTAATAACACCAACAGCTACATGTACAATTTCTATAGTCATTACTTTAAAACTCCATAAAAAAAGCGACGCTAGCGCCGCTTTTTAATAAGCTAATGACAATATTGGGCTATTTTAATTTACCGCAACATTGTTTGAATTTTTGACCTGATTTACAAGGACAAGGGTCATTACGACCTACTTTTGGTTCTGTACGAGCCATTACAGTAGCTGTCTCTGGCTCTGGCGCTTCGCCACCTACTTGCTCAGCTTCTTCATGTTGGTATTCGCGAGGAGCATTTTCACTTTTACGGTGTTGCTCTTCTACTTTTTCAACATCTTCTTCAGCACGTACTTGTACTTTACTTAGGATGCTTACAACATCTACTTTTAAGTTTTCAAGCATTTCAGAAAACAGCTCAAACGATTCACGCTTATACTCTTGCTTAGGATTCTTTTGCGCGTAACCACGTAAATGAATACCTTGGCGTAAGTGATCCATAGCAGCAAGATGATCTTTCCAATGCTGATCAAGGCTTTGTAGCATAATCGCTTTTTCGAATTGACGTAAAACAGAATCGCCAACTTGCTCTTCTTTTTGCTTGTATGACTGCTCAACAGCTTCTTCGATACGCTCACGAAGTTTTTCTTCGTATAGCTTATTGTCATCAGCTAACCACTGAGTGATTGGTAGCTCAATTAAGAAGTCTTGTTTTAAACGCTCTTCAAGTCCAGGAATATCCCACATTTCAGCAAGGCTTTGCGGTGCAATGTACTGGTCAATAACACTAGCAAGAACATCACCACGGATTGCAGTAATAGTTTCTGAAATATCGCCTTCTTCAAGTAGCTCGTTGCGTTGAGAGTAAACAACACGACGTTGATCGTTTGCTACATCATCGTACTCAAGTAACTGCTTACGAACATCAAAGTTACGTGCTTCTACTTTACGCTGTGCATTTTCAATCGCACGGTTTACCCATGGATGTTCAATTGCTTCACCGCGTTGCATACCTAGTTTACGCATCATGTTAGTCATGCGCTCACCAGCGAAGATACGCATTAGTGCATCATCCATCGATAGGTAGAAACGGCTAGAGCCAGCATCACCTTGACGACCAGAACGACCACGTAATTGGTTATCTATACGACGAGATTCATGGCGTTCAGTACCAATGATATGTAAACCGCCAGCATCAATTACAGCATCATGGCGAATTTTCCAAGCAGCTTTAATTTCAGCTATTTGTTCATCAGTTGGGTTTTCAAGTTTTTCAACTTCACTGTTCCAGTTACCACCTAGCACGATATCAGTACCACGACCGGCCATGTTAGTTGCAATTGTTACAGTACCTGGTAGGCCAGCGTCTGAAACGATATCAGCTTCTTGCGCATGAAACTTAGCATTAAGCACGTTGTGCTTAATTTTTTCTTTGCGTAAATACTGCGATAAATACTCAGAGCTTTCAATCGAAATAGTACCTACAAGTACGGGTTGTCCGCGGTCCTGACAGTCTTTAATATCAATTAAAATAGCTTCGTATTTTTCTTCTTGCGTTAGGTAAACTAAGTCAGCGCGATCATCACGAACCATCGGCTTATTAGTTGGCATAACAACCGTATCTAGGCCATAGATAGATTGAAACTCAAAAGCTTCAGTATCGGCAGTACCTGTCATACCTGCTAGCGTTTCGTATAAACGGAAGTAGTTTTGGAATGTAATAGAGGCAAGTGTTTGGTTTTCGTTCTGAATTTTTACACCTTCTTTAGCTTCAACAGCTTGGTGTAAACCTTCTGACCAACGACGACCTTCCATTGAACGACCAGTATGCTCATCGATAATGATTACTTCGTTTTCTTTTACAACGTAATCAACATCTTTTTGGTATAGCTTGTGAGCACGAAGAGCAGCATAAACATGGCTTAGTAGCGTAATGCTAGCTGCTGAATAAAGCGAATCGCCTTCTTCAATTAAGCCGCGCTCGGTAAGTAACTCTTCTACTTTAATTTGCCCACGTTCTGTTAAATGAACTTGCTTAGACTTTTCATCAATAGTGTAATCGCCGTCGCCTTCAACACCTTCTTCGTCTTCTTTTTCTTGAAGCTCAAGTAAAGGAACGATGGTGTTTATTTCAGTATATAGCTCAGAGCTGTCCTCAGCTGGGCCTGAAATAATAAGTGGCGTACGTGCTTCATCAATTAAGATTGAATCCACTTCATCGACTACAGCATAAAATAATGGACGCTGAACACGTTCATCAATGCTAAAAGCCATATTATCGCGAAGGTAGTCAAAACCAAATTCGTTATTTGTACCGTACGTAATGTCCGCAGTATAAGCTAGCTTCTTCTGCTGTGGCATCATACCCGGTACGTTACAGCCTACAGTAAGGCCTAAAAATTCAAATAACGCACGATTGGTTTCAGCATCACGTTTAGCAAGGTAGTCATTCACGGTAATTACGTGAACACCTTTGCCTGTTAAGCCGTTTAAATAAGCGGGTAGGGTAGCTGTTAGTGTTTTACCTTCACCGGTACGCATTTCTGCAATGCGACCTTGATGTAAAACCATACCACCTAATAGCTGTACGTCGAAATGACGCATGCCATTTACACGCTTTGACGCTTCACGTACCACAGCAAAAGCTTCAGGTAGAATGTCGTCAAGGCTTTGTCCGTTATCGTAACGTTCTCTAAACTCAGCTGTTTTAGCTCTTAAATCTTCATCAGAAAGCGCTTCAAGTTGCGCTTCTAGCGCGTTTACTAGCGCGACCGTCTTTCTTAAGTTTTTAATAGTGCGGTCATTGCGACTACCAAAAAGCTTGGTAAATAAATTAGATATCATGATAAAACCGTTACAATGTATTCTTTGTCAGCCGAGTATCGGCTAACCCATTTTTAACAATTGGTAATTAATATGTGCTTTTAAGTAACACTTAGAACATATTAATTAGCAATTTTGTATTAAACCGTTCAAAAAGAACTGTTTATTACGTGCGCTACTATACCAGACTCTGGCAAACAACAAACTATCTCAATAAAAAGATCTGTGTATAAAATCGAAAAATTTGATCTGGTTCGTAAAAATAACTTTGTATTACTCAATTACAATAAAAATAGCAGCGAACTGTAAAGATATGGTGCTAAATAAATTTAAAACAAGGGTTATAGTTGAGCTTAAATTTTGCACTTAAGCACAGCTATAAAATGAGTGTTTTTATAATTTAAATTGATTAACCGTTTTGTTAAGCGCCGCAGCTAAATCACTTAAATCGCGAGCTTCGTCAGCGAGCGTATGCGCATGGTCAGCGGTACTGTTCACTAAGTTGTTAATTGCCGAAAGGCTCGTATTAACATCCTCAGCAACGACTGTTTGCTCCTCAGTGGAGGTGGCTATTTGATGACTTTGGTCTTGTACTTTAGTAACCGACTGCGCAATGTTGTGCAAAGAGCTAAGTACTTCTTTAGTTTGAAGCACTGAACTCTCGGTTTGGTCTTGCCCTTGTTGCATCATCACTGAGGCTTGCTGTGCTATTTGCTGCAAGCGCGAAATCATATTGCGAATATCGTCTGTTGATTCTTGTGTGCGACTTGCTAGTGAGCGTACTTCATCCGCAACAACGGCAAAGCCTCGACCGTGTTCGCCAGCTCGTGCTGCTTCAATAGCGGCATTAAGTGCAAGTAAATTGGTTTGATCGGCAATTGAGTTAATTACATCGACTAATGCTCCAATGTTATTACTTTCCTGTTCAAGGCCCGCAACTACTTTAGATGCTTCACCAATATGTAGTGCAAGTTCAGTCATTACTTTTTGTGCTTGCGTAGAGCGGCTAGCACCTTCTGCAGTGATTGCTTGTACTTCTTCAGCTGCGTTATTTGTATGTTGTGCATTACGTGATATTTCAAGTACGGTAGTTGCCATTTCAGTCACTGCTGCACTTACACTATCAACTTGCTGCTTTTCTTGCTGAATTTCAGAATTAGTTTGCTCAGAAACTCGTCTCAGTTGAGCTGCTGCGTTGCTTAGTTGCTCTGCTTGGGCTGCGGTTTCGAGCATCATGGCGCGTAACTTATCAATAAACGTATTCATGTGATTGGCCAGTTGGCCGACTTCATCTTGGCTATCAATATCAATTTTTTGAGTAAGATCGCCTTCGCCCGATGCTATATCACGCATAATGTGTGTAAGCGTTGTAATGGGTTTTGAAATCATATGGGTAGCCCATAAAATCATGGCTAATATAATAATTAAGATAATAATTACTGCAGTTGTTGTTGCAGTTACTGCGGCATTTACGGGCGCTTCAATCATACTAGTTGGAATAAGTAAGCCTACATACCAATCTATATAAGGCTGCTCTAGTTGTAAACGATGGTAAACCACATAAAATTGCTCGCCTTTAAAAGTAACCATTTGGCTGCCTTTAAGGTTATTTCGCATTTGTGTGTTTAACTCTTTAAAGCCTGCGGTATCTGTAAATTGTTGTTCAAGCGCATCGAGCCCTTCTTTACCGTTTGCGCCTTCATCTGTGATTGAAAGCTTATGGCCAGTGGCTTTTGAAAAGTGCACCACTTTTTGATTACCATCTAGTAAAAAGCCATAACCTTGGCCGTTAAAGCGAATATTTTCGACCATGTCGTTAATTTTGTTTAATTGTAAATCAACACCGCCCATACCAATGAGTTTACGCTGTATATTATAAACAGGTTGTTGTACTACAGCAGATGCTACGCCTGTGGTTAAGTCAACCGAAATAGGGCCTACATAAAGCTTATTAACCTGTATGGCTTCTTGCCACCAACCACGTTTGTAGGCGTAATAAGGCTGGCCGTTATAATGACTTGTGCGTTCATTTTCTTTAAAGTATTCACCAGTGGTTGCTGAAGCAAAAAAGGCAGATAGGATATTCTCATCGTTTGAACTTAAACGCACAAAATCTTGGTTTACTTCGTTGTAACCAGGCGCACTTTCAAGTGCTTGATCGCGAGTATCCCAATTTTCAAAAAAGTTGATTAAATGCGGGTTATTAACAAAGGTTGATACCATTTTACCGTACATTGCAAAGTAGCTTTGCATTGAAAGTTGCTCGGTCTGTAGATAACTTTGCGCTTCGTTCTCTATATTTTCTCGGGAGAGATTGGCAATATGTTTAACAAAAAATGTTGATGCGATAATTAGTAAAACGGTAATTGTTCCACCAATCAATAATAATATTTTCTTCCGTAATGATAAATTATTTAGCATGAGTGCACGTATTTTTATTATTTATGAAATTATATCTAATCATATATTACTGAAAATCTCTATAAAGTTAGATAAAAAGCACTAATTATGCGTTTAAAATGAAGGGTTATGCAAAAAATGGAAATTAAAGCTAATAAATTAGTAGTATTAGGTGCAGGTTGGTTAGGGCATGCTTTATGCGTAAGTGCACAAAAAGTGGCTTGGCAAGTACAAGGTACACATAGAACGGATGTACATGAGTTCAACTTTGAGCGTCAATTTGCACTTGAAAATGGACAATTAGTGCATCAAGTTGATTTACAAGATGCTTATTGGGTTTGTGCTATTCCACCACGCAGCAGGTACAGTGAAAGTAACTACCCTGAAACACTCACCGCAGCGCTTAAGCTTTCAAAAGAGTTAAACGCAAAAGGCTTTTTATTGTGCTCATCTACTGGGGTGTACGATCAAGAACCTGGTGTATACAGCGAAAGCAGTGATATTTCGTGTACTAACGAGCGACAAATAAAGCTTTATGAAGCAGAAGAGCAGGTACTTGAACAAGATGGAAAAGTACTGCGCTTAGCTGGGCTATTAGGTCCAAATAGAGAACCAGGTCGTTTTGTTGCGGGAAAAGAGCTCAATACATCAAGTGAGCAAGTGGTAAATATGGTGCATCAACAAGATGTAATTAATGCCATTTTTGCGGTTATTGAACACTGGAATACAGGGCAAAGTATTTATAATGTAGTTAACCCTGCGCATCCAAAAAAAGCTGAATATTACGCATTAAAGTGTTCAGAACATGGTGGCGATTTACCACGCTTTACCAGTAATGATAAAGCTGAGCGCAAAGTTATTGGCTCAGCTATTGAGGCGTTAGGTTTTACTTACCAGTATGGTATTTAATATGCTGAAGGTAGGGGACTGCACTTAATAAAGTCGCATAACTTACCCTCACTTAGTAATGTATTGGCAGCTTCTATATCAGGTGCAAAGTAGCGGTCTTTATCGTAATAACTAACATGTTCGCGTAATAATGCTTTGGCGTTTTGCACTTTATCGGATGGTTCAAGCGGCTTTCTAAATTCTAGCCCTTGAACCGATGCTAACCATTCAATAGCTAAAACACCTTGGGTGTTATTGGCCATTTCACCCAAGCGCCTTGCTGCAAAGGTGGCCATAGAGACATGATCTTCTTGGTTTGCTGATGTTGGCAAGCTATCGACTGACGCGGGGTGTGCTAATGATTTGTTTTCTGAAGCAAGCGCAGCAGCGGTAACTTGAGCAATCATAAATCCTGAGTTTACGCCGCCGTTTTCAACTAAAAATGGCGGTAGTTTAGACAGGTTTGAATCGATAAGTAATGCAATTCGCCTCTCTGCTAACGCACCAATTTCGGCAATAGCAATAGCGAGGTTGTCAGCTGCCATTGCCACTGGCTCTGCATGAAAATTTCCGCCCGATATAATATCGCCTACATCAGCAAACACTAGAGGATTATCGGTTACGCCGTTTGACTCGCATAACAATACTTCTGCGGCTTGGCGTATTTGCGTAAGGCAAGCACCTAATACTTGAGGTTGGCAGCGCAAGCAGTAAGGGTCTTGTACTTTTTCGCAATTAACATGGGAGTCACTAATTTGGGAGTGCGTATCGAGCAGCTCTCTAAACACTTTGGCTGTATCTATTTGCCCGCGTTGGCCACGAATTTCATGAATGCGTGCATCAAACGGAGCACGACTGCCCATTGCGGCTTCTATGCTTATAGAGCCAATAACACAGCTTTGTGCATATAAATCTTCCGCTCTAAATAGCCCTTGTAATGCAAACGCCGTAGACGCTTGTGTGCCGTTTAATAAAGCTAAGCCTTCTTTTGCTGCAAGGGTAAGGGGCTCAAGCCCTGCTATTTTTAGCCCTTGTGCTGCGCTAATTATTTTTCCTTTATGTCGCATTTGGCCTTCAGCTAATAAAGGTAGACACATATGTGCAAGGGGGGCTAAATCGCCCGATGCTCCCACAGAGCCCTTTTTAGGCACGCATGGATATACTTCGCTACTAAGCAGCTGCATAAAAAATTGGATTACTTGCAGGCGAATACCCGAGTAGCCACGCGAAAGCGAGTTAGCTTTTAAGGTGATCATTAACCTTACTGTGCTGTCATCCATGTATTCGCCAATGCCTGCAGCGTGTGAAAGCACAATGGAGCGCTGTAATAATTCAAGTTCGTCGTCGGCTATTTTGGTATTGGCTAGTAACCCAAAGCCGGTGTTAATCCCGTATACGGTACGATGCTCATTTATTACATTTTGAACGGTTTGTGCACTTGCTGCTATTTGTGACTCGGCATGCTTTACAAGGCTTAACTTTACCGGTGAATTATTAATTTTTCTCAGTGTGTTTAAATCAAGTGAGCCTGGCGTGAGAGTAAGTTCGAACATAATCATTCCTTGTCTAACATTGGTAAGTCTAAATTTTGCTCTTTAGCGCAGTTTTTTGCTGTGTCGTATCCAGCATCAGCATGGCGCATTACGCCCGTTGCAGGGTCGTTCCACAGTACGCGAGCAATACGCTCTTTAGCTTCATCTGTTCCGTCTGCAACAATAACCACACCAGAGTGTTGGCTAAAGCCCATACCTACACCGCCGCCATGATGAAGTGACACCCAAGTAGCGCCACTTGCCGTGTTAAGGAGTGCATTGAGTAATGGCCAATCAGATACCGCATCTGAGCCATCTTTCATGCTTTCGGTTTCACGGTTAGGGCTGGCAACGGAGCCAGAGTCGAGGTGATCACGACCAATAACGATAGGAGCTTTAAGTTCGCCATTTTTAACCATTTCGTTAAAAGCTAGTGCTAGGCGTGCTCTATCCTTTAGTCCAACCCAGCAAATACGTGCTGGCAGGCCTTGAAATTGAATACGTTCACGCGCCATATCAAGCCAATTATGTAAATGTGCGTCATCAGGAATGAGCTCTTTTACTTTTGCATCGGTTTTATAAATATCTTCTGGATCGCCCGATAAAGCAACCCATCTAAATGGGCCAATACCTTCACAAAATAAAGGGCGAATATAGGCGGGTACAAACCCAGGAAAATCAAACGCGTTGGTAACGCCTTCGTCAAACGCCATTTGGCGAATATTATTGCCATAGTCTGTTGTTGCTGCCCCCGCTTTTTGCAGCGCCAACATTGCTTTAACTTGAACTGCCATTGATTGTTTAGCCGCTTTTACTACAGCTGTTGGATCTTGCTCACGCATTTTTGCTGCGTGCTCCATGGTCCAACCTTGTGGCAAGTATCCATTGAGAGGATCGTGAGCTGATGTTTGATCTGTAACTACATCTGGGGTAATACCTGTTTTAACGAGTGTGCTAAATACATCGGCAGCGTTACCAAGTAAACCCACTGAGAGGGCCTCACCTTTTATGCATGCATTGGTTATTAATTGCAATGCATGTTCAAGATCTGTTGCTTTTACATCAACGTAGCCTGTTTTTATACGAAAATCGATACGGCTTTCATCACATTCAACAACAAGTGCACTAAACCCTGCCATTGTAGCGGCAAGCGGTTGTGCGCCGCCCATACCACCAAGGCCACCTGTTAATACCCATTTGCCTTTAGCACTGCCCGAAAAGTGCTGTTTTGCCATAGCTATAAAGGTCTCGTAAGTTCCTTGTACTATGCCTTGCGAGCCAATATAAATCCAAGAGCCTGCCGTCATTTGGCCGTACATCATCAAGCCTTTTTTATCTAGCTCGTTAAAATGTTCCCAATTTGCCCAGTGTGGAACTAGGTTTGAGTTGGCAATAAGTACACGCGGTGCATTACTGTGAGTTTTAAATACACCTACTGGCTTTCCTGATTGTACAAGTAGGGTTTCGTCATTTTCGAGTCTGTCGAGGGTTTCTATAATTTTGTCATAACTTGGCCAATCGCGGGCTGCTCGGCCAATACCACCATATACAACAAGAGCATGAGGATGCTCTGCAACTTCAGGATCTAAATTATTCATTAGCATGCGCTTAGCGGCTTCAGTTTGCCAGCTTTTAGCGCTTATTTTATCGCCATGAGGTGCACGTATTACGCGACTTGTATCGAGTCGGTTGTTCATGTTTTGCTCCTGTTGTATATACAAGGTGATTTGTTATAAAAAAAGCGCAGTAAGCGCTATTGTTTGTTATTTTTTAAATGTTAAGTGACCACCTAAGCGATATTTACTGCCTGGTGATACTAGGCGGGCAAAGCTTACAATGCCATTAACAGACCATGTGCGTCGAATAACTTGCAAGCATGGCTCTTCGTTATATAAGTTTAGCCATTGGCACATTTCGCTGTTTGGCATTATGGCCTCTACGGTATGCCTTGCTTGAGTAAGTGGTGCAACACTAGATAAATACTCATGAGGTGTAAGCGTGCTAAAATCTTGTTGTAAGTAACCAGCGGCAAGCGCAGGGTTTACAAAACGCTCCTCTAACTGCAAGGGGCTGTCGTTTTCGTTATGAACGAGTACACTTCGATATACAACACTGTCAATCTCAACACCAAGCGCAATGGCAATAGGTGCGACTGCATTTATTGATTCAAGTATGAGTACACTACAGGTGTAGTTGCCGTTACGTTCTTTTACTTCATCAGCAATATTTTTTATTTCGAGTAACGATGACTGCGACTTAAATGTAGCTACAAATGTACCTAGCCCTTGGCTGCGGGTTAAAATACCTGCCTCAGTTAATTCACTGAGCGCACGACGGGCTGTCATCCTACTTACACTAAATTGGCTACTTAGCTCGTTTTCAGAGGGAACACGTTGGTTTTCTTGCCATGTACCACTGCGAATCTTATCAACAATGAATTGTTTTATTTGCGCAAATTTGGGTGTTGTCATTAAATTAACGGCTAAATATAAAAATAAACGATATAAATAAGATGACATAATTACCTTGTATATACAAGGTGTGTTGTTAGACTATATTTCAATCACTACACGGCGCAAAAGGGCTGCACATGCAAAGTAATATACAAAGTTATGAGTTAGAAGAAATCGATTTACTTTTAACCGACGCCAACATTGCCACTATGGATAGCAATATAAATGCGCCTTATGGTGCGATCGAAAATGCTGCTATAGCAATCAAAAATGGCAAAATTGCGTGGATTGGAGAGCAATCAACATTGCCAAGCTTTGATGTGTTTGCAACGCCGACATTAAGTGTAAAAGGACAATGGTTAACACCAGGTCTAATAGATTGTCATACGCACTTAGTATTTGCAGGCTCAAGATCTCAAGAGTTTGAGCAGCGCTTGCAGGGTGTAAGTTATGAGGAAATAGCAGCACAAGGCGGTGGCATAGCCAGTACCGTTAAAGCGACTAGATCAGCCGACCGTGAACAATTGTTTGTTGATGCAAAAGACCGTTTAAATACTTTATTAAAAGAAGGTGTAACCACCGTTGAAATAAAGTCAGGCTATGGATTAGATACTGAAAACGAAGTGAAAATATTAGAAGTTGCTCGTTTATTAGGTGAACACCATCCTATTGATATCAAAACGACATTTTTAGGTGCTCATGCATTGCCGGCTGAATACAAAGACCGTGCTGATGAATATATTGATTTAGTGTGTACAGACATGCTTGATCAAGTTGTCGCTAATAACCTAGCTGATGCAGTCGATGTATTTTGTGAAAATGTAGGGTTTAGTTATTCGCAAACCAAACGTGTTTTTGAGGCGGCTAAAAAGCATAACCTCCCAGTAAAATGCCATGCTGAGCAGTTATCTAATCAACATGGTGCTGAGCTGGTGGCGCAGTTTAATGGTTTATCGGCTGACCACATTGAGTATCTTGATGAGGACGGTGTAAAAGCGATGGCACAAGCAGGTACTGTTGCAGTGTTATTACCCGGTGCGTTTTACTTTTTACGAGAAACAAAGTTCCCACCTATTGAGCTACTTAATCAGTATAAAGTACCTATAGCTATCGCGAGTGACTTTAATCCTGGTACTTCACCGCTGTGCTCAGTGCACTTGATGATGAACATGGCGTGCACATTATTTAGATTAACGCCTGAACAAGCATTAGCAGGTGTTACCGTTAATGCAGCTAAAGCTCTTGGGCTAGAAGATCGTGGTGTTTTAAAGCTCGGTGCAAGAGCCGATATTGCACATTGGCAAATAAGTCATCCATCACAATTAAGTTACCAATTTGGCGTAAATAAACTGTTAAATTTATGGATTTTGGGTAGAATTAATTAGTTTGTATTATTTTCACCCAAATATAACCTATTTTTAACTTTTTTAGCGAATACGGATGCCGTTAATTTGAACATACTAACCGACAGTAACTTCCCAATATTTTTTAGTGGTGCACTATTAATGGCAATGATTGCCACTTTATTTGCCGTTAAAAATGCCAGTATTAAATTTAGTTATTTATGCACTGCAGCTGTTGGTTTAGCTATTTTAAGTAGCGGCGCAGCTTGGCTGGCCATTTTACTTGCCTTTGGATTTTGTTTTCATTTATGGCAAGCATTTGAGCGCAATAATTGGAGTATGATAATTACTAGCTCTACAGCTGGGCTTTTATTTGTTGTGTTATTTTCAGCTCATTTATTATTAGAAGTTCCGTTATTTTGGGTTGTATTGGCAATATTATTATTGGCTATTGTTGGCTTTTTAAATGATGAAAGCGCCGATGCACAAGTTGTTATAGAGGCAGAACCTGCAGATGACGCATTTATTGAAGAATCTCCGCTTTCGGTTTTTGCAGATAGAAAACAGTTACGCCAAGGTTACTACGCATGGTGCAATAACAAACAAGTAAGCGCCGCATTAGTCGTTATTCGTCTTGAAGGATTTGAGCAAGTTAACCAGCATATTGGACGCGACTTTGGCGATATACTTTTAGCGCAATCGGCTAACAGAATAAAAGAGCTGCTTTCTAGCGACGAAATAGTGACTTTAGTAGGGCAAGAAAAGCTAGCCCACTTAGGGGGACTCAACTTTGCATTTATTTGTAGCTTTGCAAATCAAAAGCACTTACATGAGCTGGTTATAGATCAAATACTTAGCGCGACACTTAAGCCGTTTAATGTTGCTAATTGCACTGTAGAGGTTAAGGCTAGGGCGAGTTATGTTGATTGTAATGAGCAAGATAATAACTTTGATAATTTAATATCGTACGCATACTTAGCACTCGATAGCCATCCAGATCGTAGAGTTGTGCCTTACCATCAACAGATGATGATTGAACTGCGAGAGCAACAAGCACGCTTAAAAGAGCTTGCTAACATTGATTTTGCTAGCGAATTAGAGCTTTATTTTCAACCTATTATCTGTAATGAAAGCGGTCAAATTGAGTTTTTAGAATTACTTCTGCGTTGGCAACATCCTAAACAAGGGATTTTATCGGCTAATCGTTTTATTGATGATATTAGAATTGCAGGGCTTGGTTATCCGCTTGCTAAATTTGTAATAGAGCGAGCCGCTGAGCTTGCAATGGCGCTTAGAGTAGAAGGTATTTCTATACCGCTTAGCATTAATGTATTTGGCCCTGAAATGCTAAATGAAGAGTTTGTTGAATTTGTTGATGTTGTTATAAGCGAGCACCATTTAGAAGCAGGCGACTTAATTGTTGAATGTCCTTTGCATATTTTTGCTGGTTTAGATGACAAAGGCAGAGGCATGATCGCAAGGCTTAATAATATTGGCTTGAAAGTGTGTGTTGATGGACTGGGCGATAATCCCGTATTGCTCTCTAAACTGCCTAGTTTAGCGGTTGAATATATTAAGGTTTCACCTTCACTTACGGCTGATTTTAGTAATCAAAATAATATACGTAGTTTAGTTGGCGGAATGGTCGAAATGCATAACCAACAAAAAACAAAAGTGATTTTTGAAGGGGTAGAAACGCTTGAGCAACTTAAGTTTGTAAAAAGCTTAAAAGGTTATGCAGCCCAGGGTTATTATTTTGGTCACCCGCTAAGTAGCATTGGTTTGATGAGCTGGCTAAAAGAGTGGCGACAAGCGCAGCAGCGTTAGGTGTTTTCTTTGGCTTGTAGGTAACTATTTACAAGCGCACTGATTACTTGCCCTACATGCGTAATACCCGTTTCTACTCCATTAGGATGCTGGCTGGGAGCGGCTTCACACAAGTGTAAATACTTAGCGTGGCGGTTACTTGCAGCTAAATGTACAAAGTGCTCGGTATCGCTTACACTAAATCCACAGCATGTGTACGCACTAACAGGCATGTAAGTAATGCTGTCTAAATCAACTTCAATACCCAGTGGTAAATCGTTGAAATTATTCAGTGCGTTTTCAATTGCCTGCGTAAGCGTTACTTTTCGCTTAACGTGTATTGATTGATAGCTATCAAACTTAAAGTCAGCTTCACTCATTGCATCTATAATTGCTTGATTGTTTTTTAATTCATGCAAGCCAATAACATGGTAATTACTTAGATGTTGCTCGTTATATGCGTAGCGAAACCCATTACCACTATGACGACCTTCACATTCTCTAAAGTCTGCATGAGGGTCAAAGTTAATGGCATTTATAGGCGTGTTTTTTGACTTACTTAGCGCACGAATAATTCCCAAGCAATTATTATGACCCCCGCCAATAACTATTGGCTCAAGCCCCGCTTTAAAAATAAGGCTTAATACTGACTCTACGCGTTCATCAAGTTGTTGGCATAAATCTCGTAGTTGAGTTAACTGTTGGGCTTGTTGATTATCGAGTTGGCTACTTTGGGCCATTAAATCATCAGTATCTACTTCACCCAATAAAAGTACTTTTTGAGTGGCAATAAATTGATTGTGAGGTTGGTTTAAAAAGCGTTTTAAAAAAGCCGGCCATGCTTCGTTTGCACCGCCATTTCCTAAATTTGCTTTTGGACCAATATCTTCGCAAATACCGAGGAGTACGTAGCGAATACCAAATTGAGCAGCGTCAATGAGTGCTTGTTGCAGGTTTACTTGAGTGTCGAGCAAGGCCATTGCTTGCCATGCTTTTTTCTCATTTGCGCGGGTAGAACAAAGTGCTCTAACCGCGCTTTCATCATATACTTTTAAGTGGGAGGTCACGTTATACTTCTACAACTTCCAACTCTAATTCTTCTGCAGATAAAACAATGCCTGTGCTGTCGGCATAAATAAAGTCGTCATCAAAAAATGATACGCCTGCAAAGTTAACACCTATAGCATCTTCGCCAGCACCTTCGCTGTCGGCTGCAACAGGAATAGAAGCAATTGCCTGAATGCCTAAATCAAGTTCTTCAAGTTCATCAACATGGCGTACTGCGCCGTAAACAACAATACCATTCCAGTTGTTTTCAAGGGCTAATTCGGCCAGTTCAATATCGATTAGTGCGCGACGAGTTGAGCCACCACCATCAATAAGAAGTACTAATCCTGTACCATCTTGAGAAAGTAATTCGCGGATCAGTTCATTATTTTCAAAACATTTAACCGTTTTAATGCGGCCACCAAAGCTGTGTCGACCACCAAAGTTGATGAACATTGGTTCTAGCACGTCAACCACGTCAGCAAAGTGGTCGCATAAATCAGAAGTGCTGTAATCCATTATTTTATCCTCAAAAGGTACATTAATTTATAACTCAGTATACCCTCCTTATAAGCAATAACAACGACTTAATCGCAGTAAATTTGGTCAAAACAAGCGTTAGATCATCAATCGCAATAATAGTGTATTAAAAGCGTCACTCAATTGTTATTTACAACACATAAGCTAAATCGGTGTTCATATATTATGCAACAAGGGTAGATGATGGATAATAATATGCTTAAAAAGGTAACTCAGATAGATGAGCAATTATTTTTAACTTTGTTTAATTGCAATTCACCTAGATGGTTTAAAACAATGGCGTTTGGATTATCTAAAAGTGGTGATGGTGGATTGTATGTATTGATCTGCTTAGCTGTATGGTGGCTTAGTAATAATGAGCAACATCAATTATTGCCAGCAACGATATTAATTGGTTTTGTTATAGAGAGACCTATTTACTTACTGGCCAAAAATAGATTTGCTCGAATTCGTCCATGCGACTGTTTGGTAACAAACGCCTATATAGTTCCCAGTGATAAGTTTAGTTTGCCATCAGGTCACAGTGCAGCTGCCTTTTTAGTCGCTATTATATTAAGCCATTTTTTTCCAGAATATGCATGGCTACTACTTAGTTGGGCAGCCGGTGTGGCTATTTCTCGTGTGGTATTAGGCGTGCACTTTCCTGCAGATATTATTTTAGGTGCAACTATTGGTAGTTGTTGTGGCCTATTTGCGTTAGCGCTCGTGGTGCCTGCATGAAAATACTGTACGGAGTACAAGGCACTGGTAATGGACATATAACGCGCGCTCGCGTTATGGCAAGTTGCTTTACTAAACTCGGTATTGAGGTTGATTATGTTTTTTCAGGGCGTGCAAATAAAGATTACTTTGATATGCATGAATTTTCAGATTATAAAGCGTTTCGTGGTTTATCGTTTAGTACTGAAAGTGGGCAAGTCAAAAATTTAAAAACACTTAAAAATGTACGAGTTTGTAAGCTGGTGAGTGATATAAAATCGCTTGATGTAAAACAGTACGACTTTGTACTTAATGACTTTGAGCCCATTACTGCATGGGCTGCAAAAAGAGCAGACGTACCCGTTATTGGCATTAGTCATCAAGCTGCATTTTTGTCAGATAATGTACCTATGTTTGGTCGTGGTATATTCAGAAAATCGCTCATTAAACATTACGCACCAGCATCTACTTACTTAGGTGTACACTGGCAACCATTTGCAAATAACATAATACCGCCTTTTATTGCTCATCATAATCATGAAAACCCTGTTGCAGTAATGAATAAGGTATTGGTGTATTTACCTTTTGAAAACTTAGATAGCGTTGTTGATTATTTAAAAGACTTTCCCGAAAAAGAGTTTTATTGTTATCACCCACATGCCAGTAATCAATCTTTTGGGCATATACATTTGCGAACCCCCTCACGTTCTGACTTTTTAAATGACTTAGCAAATACCAGTGGTGTTATTGGTAATGCAGGATTTGAGCTTGCCAGTGAAGCGCTTAAATTAGGTAAAAAGTTACTATTAAAGCCCTTGTATGGACAGTTTGAGCAAGCAGCAAATGCACAAACATTGTTTGCCATGGGTATGGCGCATGTTATGAACTATTTAAACCCGCAAGCTCTTGATGACTGGAATAGTGCTCCGCAAAATAAGCAAATAAATTACCCAAGCGATCCTGCACCATTAATTAATTGGTTGGTTAAAAAACAATGGAATAATACAGAGTCGTTACACAAAGGCTTATGGAAAAGCGTGAAAAATTAAAGGTCTGGCATTATTAATGATTTTTCAGCTTAGTAGGCTCGCTGAAAATTACCAATAAGTTTAAGGAATAAACTTTATTGGTACGCTGTTTTTACTTTGTTCGTGCTCAGCCACACGCGCTAAATACTCATCCCACAATCTATTTTGCTGCTCTTGGAGTTTTGTAAAATACTGCCAACTAAATAACCCGCTGTTATGCGCATCATCAAAATCTAAACGCAGTGCATAGTGCCCAACAGGTACTATGTTTTTAATACTAACTGACTGCTTATTTAAAACCAGTTTCATAGGGCCAGAGCCATGACCTTGCACTTCGGCAGAAGGGGAGTGAACGCGTAAAAATTCACAACTAAAAGTGGCTTGGCTGTCGTCGTCAAAAAAAACGTCTAAGTTTTTACTCACGCTGTGATAATGCACTTTTGTAACGTGTTTCATTTAATATGTCCCATAAAAAAGCCCCCGTACGGAGGCTTTTAGTATAAAGGGTATCAATTAAAGAATGAAGCGACTTAAGTCTTCATCTTCAACAAGTGCACCTAGATGCTTTTCAACATAAGCGGCGTCAATGACAAGTGACGAACCTGCTTTTTCAGAAGCATCGTATGAAATTTCTTCCATCAATCTTTCCATCACTGTGTGCAAGCGGCGGGCACCAATGTTTTCGGTCTTCTCGTTTACTTGCCACGCAGCTTTAGCAATACGCTCAATAGCATCATCACTAAACTCAATAGTTACTTGCTCAGTTTTAAGGAGCTCTCGTTGTTGCTCAGTAAGCGATGCATGCGGCTCTGTAAGGATGCGTTTAAAGTCATCTGCAGTCAGTGCTTCAAGTTCTACTCGAATCGGTAAGCGACCTTGTAGCTCAGGTATCATGTCTGATGGTTTAGACATTTGGAACGCACCTGAGGCAATAAATAACATGTGGTCAGTTTTAACCATGCCATGTTTAGTATTTACCGTTGAGCCTTCAATTAGCGGTAGTAAATCGCGTTGAACGCCTTCGCGGCTCACATCTGGACCTGAGCTGTCACCGCGTTTACAAATTTTGTCTATTTCATCAATAAACACAATACCGTTTTGTTCTACTGCAAAAATAGCCTGTTCTTTTAGCTCTTCAGGGTTTACTAATTTAGCGGCTTCTTCTTCCGTTAATAGTCTGAAGGCTTCTTTAATTTTTAACTTACGTTTAGTACGTTTATCGCCGCCCATGTTTTGAAACATGCTTTGTAACTGGTTGGTCATATCTTCCATACCAGGAGGGGCCATAATTTCTACGTTTGGTTGAGCTTGTGCTAAGTCTATTTCGATTTCTTTATCGTCTAATTGACCTTCACGTAATTTTTTACGGAATGTTTGGCGAGTAGATGAAGTATCGTCGCGTTGGCTTTCGCCATATTGATCTTTAACAGGTGGTAAAAGTGCATCTAAAATACGCTCTTCTGCTGCTTCCTCGGCGCGATGTTTAAACTTTTTAGTTTGTTGCTCACGTGTCATTTTAATAGAAACATCAACGAGGTCACGTATGATCGTATCTACTTCTTTACCAACATAACCAACTTCAGTAAATTTAGTCGCTTCTACTTTAATGAATGGTGCGTTAGCAAGTTTTGCTAAACGGCGGGCAATTTCTGTTTTACCTACACCGGTTGGACCAATCATTAAAATATTTTTTGGTGTTACTTCGCTACGCAAATCTTCATTTAATTGCATGCGGCGCCAGCGATTACGAAGCGCAATAGCGACTGCTTTTTTAGCCTTAGCTTGACCAATAATATGCTGATCTAGTTCGTGAACAATTTCTCTTGGAGTCATATCAGACATAACGGTTCCTATTATAATTCTTCGATTGTTTGGAAGTTATTAGTAAATACGCAGATGTTGCCTGCAATAGTTAAGCTTTTCTCTACTATTTCACGAGCGCTTAAATCTGTATTTTCTAAAAGGGCGGTTGCAGCTGATTGCGCAAAGTTGCCACCACTGCCAATTGCAATTAGGTCGTTTTCTGGCTGAACTACATCACCATTACCGGTAATAATTAAAGAAGCGGTTTCGTCTGCAACAGCGAGTAACGCTTCGAGTTTTCGAAGTGCACGGTCACTTCGCCAATCTTTAGCCATTTCTACTGCGGCTTTAGTTAGGTTACCTTGGTGCATTTCTAATTTGCTTTCAAAACGTTCGAAAAGAGTGAAGGCATCAGCAGTACCGCCGGCAAAACCAGCGATTACTTTGCCATTATAAAGACGTCGAACTTTACGGGCGTTGCCCTTCATTACGGTGTTACCAAGCGAAACTTGGCCATCGCCGCCAATTACAACTTTGTCGCCGCGGCGAACACTTACGATAGTAGTCATGTTATTCCTCATCATCGAGCTGCAGAGGCAACTCGTAAAAAACGATTATGATGAGGTTATATGGGTGAATGGTTTATTTTCAAGTCCAGCCCCAAATTCCGCAGCCGACTATTTTTACACGTTTAAGTTTGTTTTTATCGCTTTCGGCTTGGCGTTTGGTTTTATAAGGGCCTAAACGTACTTTATACCAAGTACCATTGCTGCCTTCAGCCTGTTTTATTTCAGAAATTAGCCCTGCAAATGCGATTTTAGCTTTTAACGATTCAGCTTGTGCATGAGTTCTGAACGAACCGCACTGCATAACATAAGGACCTTTTTGCTCAAGTTCTTTTACTTCAACTTGAATTTCGTGGTTTCTGATTTCTTTAATAAATTCCGGTGTACGTGGAATAACAACTTCTACTTTTGCGGGTGCTGTTGGGTTAGCTTGTTTTTCGACAAGTTTTGGATCGGCATTACTTTTTATAAACCATAGTGTGTAGGCAAAACCACCTACGAGTAAGATGGCTATAACGGCTAAAAGAATAGGAAATGGTTTTTTAGCGGGTGCGTTTTTTTTACTGTTTCTGCCTGCAGGCTTTTTATTAATATAATCGTGCTGTGCCATGGTGTTATTTTGGCCTTAACCTAAATCATGTCTATAGGGTCTACGTCTAAGCTCCAGCGTACTTTTTGTGCAAGTTTACTGGTACTTAAATAATCAACCATTTGCGCAAGGTACTGATGTAATATGCGACGATCTTGCGCTTGAATATGCAATTGAAAACGATACATACCTGCGACTCTTTCAAGTGGAGCAGGGATCGGACCAAGCAATTGTATACCAGATACCCCATTCACAGGAACCAAATCCGTCAAAAAATCGACGACTAGCTTAATACTATGTCCTTGTGCACGGACAATGGCCATATTTGTAATAGGCGGCAAGTCTGCATCATCGCGCTCACTAAGGGCAAAACGGGCAAAATCTTGGTAACCATTATTAACTAAGTCTTGTAAAAGAGGGTGTTCTGGAAAGTGCGTTTGTAATAACACTTGGCCAGGCTCTCCTGAACGCCCAGCACGACCCGCTACTTGGGTAACTAATTGCGCTAAGTGCTCTGTCGCTCTGAAATCGCACGAGTATAAGCCGCTATCAACGTCTAAAATTATAACAAGGCTTACATCTGCAAAATGATGACCTTTTGCAAGCATTTGTGTACCCACTAAAATACGTGCGCCACCTAGGTTTATTTCATCAAGTGCTTTTTCAAGGCTACCTTTACGACGGGTTGAATCGCGGTCTATGCGAGTAACGGGTGTATCAGGGAATTCACTTGATAAAAACTCTTCAATTTGCTCTGTGCCTTTACCGTTAGGAAATATTTGTGTACTTCCGCAATCAGGGCATTGGTGAGGGACAGGGTATTGATCGCCACAGTGATGACAGATCATTTGCCCAATCGCTTTATGAAATGTAGCGCTGGTACTACAGCGTTTACACTCGCTCAACCAACCGCACTCATGGCAAATAAGGGTGGGTGAGAAACCTCGACGATTTAAAAATACCATAACCTGTTTACCGCGATTTAAATGCTGGCGCATAGTAGCAAGGCTTGCGTGCGCAATACCTGCTTGGTCGGGCTGACCTTTCATATCGAGTAACTTAAATTGATTGTCGGTCGCTGTTTGTGCACGCTCGGTTAAACTTAATAGCTGATATTTGTTATTAATTGCTTTGTGAAGTGTTTCAAGCGCGGGTGTGGCGCTGCCTAATATAAGCGGAATTTTATGCTGAAAAGCTCTGTAAGCGGCTAAATCACGGGCATGATAGCGAAGAGTATCTTGTTGTTTAAATGACGAATCGTGTTCTTCATCAACAACAATCATTCCGAGTTTTAAGAATGGCAGGAAAATACTCGAACGTGTGCCAATAACTATCGCGCAACTGCCTTTTTCGCAAAAGCGCCATGTTTGTAAACGTTCGTTGTCGGTAAGTGCAGAGTGCCAAAGCATAATAGGTGTATCAGGAAAGCGGCGGCGAAAACGATTCACTGTTTGTGGGGTTAAGCCTATTTCGGGCACGAGTACGAGGGCTTGCTCGCCACGTTTGAGTACTTCTTCTAGGCACTGTAAATACACTTCGGTTTTACCACTGCCCGTTACGCCTTCTAATAAAAAGCTGCTAAAGCCAGTACTTTGATTGATAGCTGTGCAGGCAACCGCTTGTTCTTTATTAAGCACTGGTTTACTACCGACGGTTGGCGCAACACTTTGCCATTGATTATCGTGCTCAATAGTTTGTGTTATGAGTTCTTTATCTATTAGGCTATCTATTGTTTTTTTACTAAAGCCCAATGCTTTTAACTCAGTTAATGATGACTTACCTGATTGCGATAACTGCTTTAATAGGTTGAGCTGTGTTTTAGCTTTTAATGACGGTACTTTTGCACCTTTTTCTGTCAGAGCAACCATATTAATACTGGTTTTATCAGGCGATTCACCTTGGCGAAGTACAGCAGGTAGCGCTATATGAATAGTTTCGCCTAAGGGATAACAATAATAGCGGGCAGTAAAGCTAAGGAGCTCTAAGTGCTGGGCACTTAAAATGGGGGTGTCGTCGATGACTTCTATGATGCTTTTTATTTTATTTTCTGGGACGTCGGTACTGCTCTTAATACCGAGAACAACAGCTACTTTTTTTTGATTACCAAAAGGTACCAAAACCCGCATGCCAGGTAGTAAATGAGTTGATAAGCCACTGAGCTGTTCTTCTATTTTATAATCAAAGGTGCGTGGAAGCGGGACTTTAATAGCAACTTCAACAAAACTCATAACAACTCAACCCGTAAAATTAATGCTGTAATGTACTAAAAATACCGTTAAAAACCTACTAGCAATAGTACTTGAGAGCCAGATTGTTCACTTTTTTGGCAAAAACATAAATAAATACTTGTGTAGGGGGAGGTTGTTGGATAAAATCCGCCACCAACAAATTTGTTTTAACGACGTATGGTGCCAAACTCCGGGTTTGGAGAGCGATGCGGCCTTAACTAGAGGTTCCTATGAAAGAAGGTATTCACCCTAAGTACGAAGTAATTTCTGCAACATGTTCATGCGGAAACCAATTCGAAACTAGCTCAACTCTTTGTAAAGACATTCACTTAGACGTATGTTCTGCGTGTCACCCGTTTTACACTGGTAAGCAAAAAGTTTTAGACACTGGCGGACGTGTTGATCGTTTCAACAAACGCTTCGGTGCACTTGCCAGCAAGAAATAATTATTGCTGTTTAGTTAAAAAAAGCACTTTAGGGTGCTTTTTTTGTGCCTAAAATTTGTTATTTATTATTTTATTTCGTTTCGTTGATTTTAGCTATACCCCCTTTTGCATAACTATTTCCTATTTTTATTCTGAGTATGCATAAACCTTTACAGACAAATCGATAGATATTCTCTATATTTTAAATAGTATAATTTTTAACTAGGTTGATAAAAGTAGCTAACGTGGGCTTATCTGTTTTTAAAGTAGAGTAGTAGGCTGTTATTTTAAGTTTATGCTGATACTTTATACATACATTTTATTAATATTTTAATAAGTATAAAAGCACCTCAAAACTTACTTTTTAGGTGAATTTTTATTTATGAAATGTTGATATAATCCTGCAAAGTTACTAAAAAATCTCTTAAAATCAAAGGATATAGCATATAACAGGATAGACCTGATATTGCTTGGAATTTAAAAATAATAAGGGTATCGTACCCCAAGACTCCACCTCTCACTTTAACTTAAATTGCAGGATACCATCGCGTTATGTCTGACTTTCGTGAACAAGCACTACATTATCACTCACATCCCGTACCTGGTAAAATTAGCATTGAGCTAACAAAGCCCGCTGAAACGGTTCATGATCTCGCACTTGCGTATAGCCCAGGTGTTGCCGAACCTGTACGTGAAATTGCTGCAGATCCTGCAAATGCATATAAATATACCGGTAAAGGTAATATGGTTGCGGTTATCACTAACGGTACTGCAATTTTAGGACTTGGTAATTTAGGTCCTTTAGCGTCTAAACCTGTGATGGAAGGTAAAGCGTTATTGTTTAAACGTTTTGCAGGGCTTGATTCTATTGATATTGAAGTTAAGCACAAAACAACAGAAGACTTTATTAATACGGTTGCCAACATTGCCGACACCTTCGGCGGTATCAACCTTGAAGATATTAAAGCCCCAGAGTGTTTCGAAATTGAAAAGGCATTGATTGAACGTTGTAGTATTCCGGTTTTTCATGATGATCAACACGGTACTGCAATTGTAACGGCTGCTGGTATGCTCAACGCGTTAGAGGTACAAGGTAAATCAATTGAAGATGCAATTATTGTATGTTTAGGGGCTGGCGCTGCAGCAGTTGCGTGTATGGAGCTGTTAATTAAGTGTGGTGCACTGCGTGAGCACATTTACATGCTGGACCGTAAAGGTGTTATTCATACTCGTCGCGATGACTTAAACGAATACAAACAACTGTTTGCTAACAATACCGATAAACGTACGCTGCAAGATGTAATTGCAGATGCGGATGTATTTGTAGGCGTTTCTGGCCCTAACTTATTAGCGGCTGAAGATTTAAAACTAATGGCAGCAAAACCGGTTGTGTTTGCGTGTTCAAATCCAGATCCTGAGATTGATCCTGCACTTGCGCACGGCGCACGCAACGATTTAATTATGGCAACAGGGCGCTCTGATTACCCTAACCAAGTTAATAATGTTTTATGTTTCCCGTTTATTTTCCGTGGTGCACTTGATGTACGTGCAAGTGCTATTAACGATGAAATGAAAATTGCTGCAGTAGATGCTATTCGAAGTATTGCCAAAGAGCCAGTACCTGCAGAAGTTTTAAAAGCCGCTGGTGTAGATAAACTAGAATTTGGTGCGCAGTATATTATTCCAAAACCAATGGATCCACGTTTACTGCCGCGTATAGCAAGAGCTGTTGCACTTGCTGCTATTGAGTCAGGTGTTGCACAAATTGAGCTACCTGAAAACTATATGCAGTAATACCAATCCGCAATAATACTTAATCAATTTGAGGAGTTAAATCTGACGTTAACTACGTTAAAAATTTCTGATATACGACTGCATGGATGCAGGAGGTAGAGCAATGCAGGAGCAATTGCCGAGAACAACTAAATAACGAAATTTTTGCCTTGTTATCGACACGATTTTCTTCCCTCAAAATAGATCACTTCATTAAGCGAATTGGTATAAATCTATACAGTAGAGCTATGCAATAAAATTTAGATATAAAAAAACCTCAGTAATTACTGAGGTTTTTTTGTCTTTGTAATATTTATTCTTCGTTTAAAACGGGTACTTCTAGACCCATTTCTTGCATTATTTTTTTAACTTCTTCAGGTACTTTTTCTGCGTTATCTTTACGTAGGTCGTCATCATTTGGTAAAGGTTGGCCTGTAAAAGCATGCAAAAACGCTTCGCATAGCAATTCACTATTTGTAGCATGGCGAAGGTTGTTGATTTGACGACGTGTACGTTCGTCAGTTAATACCTTTAATACATTTAGCGGGATCGAAACGGTGATCTTTTTAACTTGCTCTGATTTTTTCCCGTGTTCTGCGTATGGGTGAATATATTCACCATTCCATTTAGCCATAAGATGTATCGTTGCCTCAGATTATTAATTTCTCACACGGCATAAAAAGCGTGTAAATATGCGTGAAATTCTATCGATTTAAAAAAGATAGTCAAATAATAGATACAGATCTACCTTAATAAGCCTATTGTGAATGTAAATATAGGCGCACTTTAACAAACTTAATTGTGCCGTTAGTTATGGCTATCTTTATTTTTAGCCATCTAGAGCTTTAAAATACTTTGACTTATCAAAATGGATAACTTACTCTTTTAGACGTCTAAACATCCAAATTAATCAGGTAACGAATATGAGCGAAGAAAATAAAGCAACCATTGCTGTGCGTAACGGCGTTGATGCTGATAAACATCATGGAGCGGTAGTACCGCCAATCTATTTATCGACTACGTATTCGTTTGCCGACTTTGATACTAAACGCGAGTATGACTATGGTCGTAGCGGCAATCCTAATCGGGATATTTTAGCTGAAACGCTTGCTAAGCTTGAAGGTGGTGCTCGCGGCATAATTACTGCCACAGGCATGGCTGCCGTACATTTAGCTACTCAGTTACTTAACAGTGACGATACGCTAGTAATTCCACATGATTGTTATGGTGGTAGTTATCGTTTATTTACATCGCTGCAAAAACGCGGCTTACTAAAGCTCGAAATACTAGATTTAACAAAACCAGAAAGCCTGCAACAAATTTTAGCAATTAAACCTAAACTCATATGGATAGAAACGCCAAGTAACCCAGTACTTCGTTTAACAGACATTAAAGCGGTTACCGATGTTGCAAAAAAATGCGGTGCATTGGTGGCTGCAGATAACACGTTTTTGTCACCGGTCTTACAAAATCCTATTAAGTTTGGTGTCGATATTGTGGTGCATTCAACGACTAAATACATTAACGGACACTCAGATGTTGTGGGTGGCGCTGTTATTGCCGCAACACAAGAGTTAGGCGATGAGCTTGCTTGGTGGGCTAATAACATTGGTATTACGGGCGCACCTTTTGATAGCTATTTAACGCTACGTGGTTTACGTACTTTAAATGTGCGCCTAAGGCAGCATCAAGAAAATGCACTGGCAATAGCTAAATACCTTGAAAGCTCTGAATTTGTAAGCCAAGTTTATTACCCAGGTCTTAAGTCACATCCTCAACATGAACTAGCTAAAGCACAGCAGCTTGGTTTTGGTGGCATGGTGAGTTTTGATATTAAAGGCGATATAAACGACGCTGCGGCATTTTTAACTAGCCTTAAAACGTTTAGTTTAGCTGAGTCATTAGGTGGCGTAGAGAGTTTAATTTGTCATCCTGCAACCATGACGCACGCAGGCATGGATGCAACAGCACGTTTAGAGGCGGGTGTTGGCGATACGCTTATTCGTATTTCGGTAGGTATTGAAGATATACACGATTTAGTCGCTGATTTTGAGCGCGTGTTTGAACTTGTAAAACCAGGGCAAAATAAAAATGTTGGCCGTGTTGGCAAAGGTGCAGGTACTTCTGGTGGTAACGTTAAATTAAGTGCAGCCCGTCCGGCGCTTTGGTAAGTAATACCAATCCACAATAATACCTAATCAATTTGAGGGATTAAACCGCACGCTAACGTCGTTAAAAATTTCTGATATACGACTGCATGGATGCAGGAGGTAGAGCAATGCAGGAGCAATTAGTGATAACAACTAAATAACGAAATTTTTGCCTTGTTATCGGCACGGTTTTCTTACCTCAAAATAGACCACTTAATTAAGCGAATTGGTATAAATATGGTTAATTGTATACATAAATTTGGTGGTTCGAGTTTAAGCTCGAGCGATCGCTATCAAAGTGTAGCAAAAATAATAATTACGCATACTCAACCGGGTGACTGTGTCGTGGTATCGGCTGCGGGTAAGACAACCGATACGCTAGTATTACTTTGGCAAAGCTATCAAAAAGAAGATACTCAAGCAGTAGCCGATATTTTATTGCAGTTAAATAACCATCAAAGTGATTTAATAGAGCAGCTATTAGAAGCCGATTTAAAGCGAATTGCACTTAAAACACTAAGTATCGAGCTTAGCTATATTGCAGAACTTGCTCAGGCTGAGCAGCTAAAAGAGGCTGCGTTACTTGCACATGGCGAACTGTGGTCAGCACGTTTACTAGCCACTTATTTGCAGCAGCTAAATATTGAGGCATGTGCTCAAGATGCTCGCACTCTTTTTACCTTAAGTGATGGCGAATTAATGCATGCAAAAAATGTGCAGCAATGTGGGCAGTTAATTTTACCTAATAAAATAAATGTTGTTACTGGGTTTATTGCCGCTGATATTAAAGGCGAGACAGTAACGCTTGGACGTAATGGTAGTGATTACAGTGCAACACTGCTTGCAAATTATTGTAATGCTAAGCAAGTATGTATTTGGACTGATACGCAAGGAGTGTTTAGTACTGATCCACGTAAAGTGCAAAAAGCGATTAAATACGGCAAAATTTGCCGTGGACAAGCTAATTTACTGGCTCGTTTAGGTAATCCTGTTTTACATGCTAAAACGCTATCGCCTTTAAAAAACACTAATATAAAGCTAGCTGTACGCAGTAGTTTTGACGTTCAAGCAAGTCCAACTCATATTGTTAAAGAAGGCCTGGCTAAGAAAAAACGCTTTATAACGACGCTACAAAATGTTGATTTATTAACAGTAGAAGGCTTGAGTGAAGGTGAGGTTGCAAGTGTTAGCCAGCTTATTCAACATAGCCTTCATCACTTTAACCATAATGGCGAAGTGTTTTTAGTCGTACCGGCTGCACAAACATATCAAGTTATTAATTACTTTGCTGGTAGAGCTAATATTAGTGAGTCGAATTTAAACGGCTGTGCAGTTGTTGCCCCAGAGCAAAACATCAGCACACTTAAACTGCAAGCTTTAGAAGTATTAGCTGAGCAAACTATAAAACCGCGTTTTGTGCATCAAGATAATGGTTATGTTTTATTACTAACTGACCAATTTATTGATAGCGATGTGCAAAGCACGTTGCACGATAAGCTAGTTAACAAAGGCCAAGAAATTGCGATTATAGTTGCAGGGTTAGGTAATGTAGGTGAAGTATTTATACACCAACTGGCGGATCAATTTGAGCGGCTAAGTGGTGACTTTAGTATTAAATTAGTTGCTTTGGTTCGATCTCAAGAGATGCTGTTTAATCTAAGTGGAGTTAACCCTCAAACATGGAAAAAACAATGGCAGCTTGAGGCAATAAAATACCAAAGTAATGATTTATTAAATGCAATTAACGAGCTTGATTACGAGCATAAAGTAGTCATTGATATTACTGCTAGCGAGCAATTTAGCCAGCTTTATACTGGTTTTGTCCAAAGCGGTTGTCATTTAATTAGTGCAAATAAATATGCGGGCACAGCGCCTACACTTTGGTATCAAACCCTTAGAAATAATTTGGCAGAGCGCAACTTACATTGGCGATATAATACAAGTGTCGGCGCTGGTTTGCCTATTAACTTTGCCTTGGCAGATTTGCAAAATAGTGGCGATAAAATAACACGTATAGAAGGCGTATTTTCAGGTACGCTTTCGTGGTTATGTAGTAAATATGATGGTTCTACCGCATTTTCTGAGTTGGTACTAGAAGCACAGGAAATGGGATTCACAGAGCCAGACCCTCGCGAAGATTTATCTGGGCGTGATATGCAGCGTAAGCTACTTATTTTAGCTCGAGAGCTAGGTGTAGAGCTTGAACTTGATGATATTAGCTTGTCGGCATTGATGCCAGATGAACTTACGCTGGGAAATTGGGATGACTTTTTAAATAAAAAAGCACAGCTAGATGCGTTCATAGAAGAGCATGCAGCCGCAGCAAAAGCTAAAAATTCAGTACTTAGGTACACCGGGTTATTAGAAATTACAAACGATAAAGTAATTGCTAAAGTGGGAATCGCGTATGTGCCAAATGGTAATGCGTTAGTGAATTTAACACCGGGCGATAATATTTTTGTAATTAATAGTAAGTGGTACAATGACAACGCATTAGTGATTCAAGGACCTGGGGCAGGCAGGGAAGTAACCGCAGCAGGTATTCATTCAGATTTATATTGGCTTGTTCAAAACTTAAAATAGATTTTATATTTACACGAAATAAAACGGCCGCTTAAATAAGCGGCCGTTTTTGTATTACATACATATTATTAAAATAGTTCTTCTTCAGTTTTTGTGTCTTCTTCAAATATATCGTTAGGCTGAGATAGCACATACTTTGTAGGGGCGGTGCCTTTTTCAAAATATTCAAAGCGACTTGTGTAGTCGTTTTTATGACTCAACAGGCCAGTAGCTAAATCAATGCGGATTGAAACAAGCCCTTCAGGCGGTTCAATTGGCGCTTCAGGTGTTCCCTCAAGTGCGGCTTTCATAAACTCAATCCATGCAGGTTGTGCTGTTTTAGCACCCGATTCAGCGCCTGATATTTGGCTACTATCAAGGTTGTTATTGTAAGTTGAGCGACCAAGAGAGTTGCCAGGGTTATCAAACCCAACCCATACAGAAGTCATCACTTTACTGTTAAAACCACTAAACCAAGTATCTACAGAATCGTTTGTTGTGCCTGTTTTCCCCGAAAGGTCGCGACGTTCCAAGGCTTGCGCGCGCCAACCTGTACCACTCCAACCTGTTTTATGAGCCCAGCTTCCGCCGCCCCAAATACCACTGTGCATTGCATCAGCTATTAAAAATGCATTCTGCTTAGATATAATTCTCGGTGCACACTTTTTTGGTTGATCCACTTCAACGTTACTATTGTGTATTGAGAGTTCATTGTATGTTGGTAAAGACTCTTCGTCACAGGCAAGAGCAGGGTTTGCTTCAAATAATACATTGCCGTAGGCATCTTGAATCTCTGAAATAAAGTAAGGTTCAATTAAGTGACCACCATTGGCAAATGTACTCATACCCCTGGCAAGTTCAAGAGGGGTGATAGAAGCACTACCAAGCGCTAGTGATTCACTGCGATTAATGTCAGCGTTTTTAAAGCCAAATTTCAGTAAGTGATCGGCTGTACGTTGTAATCCTACACCGCGTAGCAAACGCACCGAAATAACATTTTTAGACTGCGCTAAAGCACGGCGAATTCGAATAGGTCCATTGTATACAGCAGGGCTGTTTTTAGGGCGCCATGCTACGCCTTGGCTTTTATCCCATTGGTTTATAGGTGCATCGTTTAATATAGACGCAAGCGTATAACCTTTTTCAAGCGCTGCTGAGTATATAAACGGTTTTATATTAGAACCAACTTGACGCTTAGCTTGTACCGCGCGGTTGTATTGGCTTTGCTCAAAGCTGTAACCACCTACTATGGCTTTAATTCTACCGTCTTGTGGATCGAGTGAAACAATGGCACTTGATGCTTCTGGTATTTGGCTTAGTAAGTAGCTGTCATCTTCATTTTTACGCACCCATATTTGCATTCCTGGCGTTAAAATATCAGCCGCAGCTTTTGGAGCAAAGCTTTGGCGGTAGCGAGTAATATATTTACGCGCCCATTTTAAGCTATCCCAAGTCAGCGTTGTTTGCTCACCGTTTTTAAGCAGTACCGTTGCTGTTTTATCATTAACGCTAAGCACAGCAGCTGCTTTTAAAGTGCCTAACTCATTTATGCTCTGTAATTTATTGAGTATTTGCTGCTTAGTTAAAGCCGGTTGTGTTTCAGGATTCCATAAAACATCAGTAGGCCCTCTAAAACCGTGGCGCATATCATAATTATGTAAGTTATTTACAAGTGCATTTTGCGCTGCCTTTTGAACTTTTGATTCGACAGAGGTGAATATTTTAAAACCTGAGTTATATGCTTTATCAATTCCATAACGAGAGACCATTTCGGCGCGTACCATTTCAGAAATATACGGTGCGTATAAGTTTATTTCTGCACCATGAAAATAAGCGGTTATAGGTTGGCTTGTTGCTTCGTTATATTGTTCTTGTGTTATGTAGTCTTCGGTTAGTAAGCGGCCTAAAACAACATTTCGGCGTGCTTTTGCACGAGTCGGGTTACGAATTGGATTTAAGGCAGAAGGTGCCTTAGGCAAACCAGCAATCATCGCCATTTGGGCAAGTGTTAAATCTTTTAACTCTTTGCCGTAATATACTTGCGCTGCCGCACCAATACCAAAAGCACGATTACCTAATTCTATTTTATTAAGATAAAGCTCTAATATTTCGTCTTTTGTTAATACATCTTCGATATGCAGTGCTATAAATATTTCTTTAACTTTACGAATATAGGCTTTTTCGCGTGTCAAAAAGAAATTACGAGCAAGCTGCATGGTAATAGTACTTGCGCCTTGTTTTTTCTCGCCGGTAGATATAAGAACAAGGGCTGAGCGTACAATACCTATAGGATCTATGCCAATATGATCGTAAAATCGATTATCTTCTGTTGCTAAGAACGCATTAATTAACGTTTGAGGAATTTCATCAATAGTCACTGGAATACGACGTTTTTCACCAAATTGATTGATTAAAAGCCCATCTTTAGTGAAAACTTGCATAGGGGTTTGTAATTGCACGTCTTTTAAAACTTGCACACTGGGGATATCAGGTTTAACGTAGTAATAAAGGCTGACCAAAGTGATCAGACCAATTAACACACAAATGATAAAAAATTGTAAAGTTCGTTTTAATAAAATCACTTATATTTCCCTAAATGGACTCCCAATTGCGAGTTTTGACTGCTAGTATATATTGATTAAAAAATGAATAATATTTTTTCATATAAAAATTATAACTTGTTTATTATTAAAACAAAGGCCAAGTTGAAACATGCTAAGTCAACTATTTCAAAAACCGTCCCCGATGATGGTAGGAATTGATATTGGATCACACTCTATTAAGGCTGTGCTTTTACGTGAAATTGAAACGGGATTTCGACTAGAAGCACTTGCAATTGAGCCAATGCCAAAAGGTGCAATGAGTGAGCGCACAATTCAAGATATCGAAGCGATTGGTAACGTAATTTCAAAATTAAGAAAAAAATTACCAAAATCATTAAAATCTGCAGCAGTAGCTGTTTCAGGCCAAACAGTCATCACAAAAGTGATCTTCATGGATGTATCGTTAACTGATGCTGAACTTGAATCGCAAATTGAAATTGAAGCCGATAGCTTAATTCCATATCCTCTTGATGAAGTGAGTCTCGATTTTGAGAAGCTTTCAACGAATGAGGCAGATCCTAGTAAAATGAATGTTTTGCTTTCTGCAGCTCGTACTGAAAGTGTAGAAGCGCGTGTTGGCGCTTTAGAAGCGGCAAACTTAGAAGCCAAAATAGTTGATGTAGAAAGCTATGCGTTAAGTCGTGCAATGGATGTTTACTACCAACAGCTACCTAGCGACGCATTTAATAAATGTGTGGCTGTGGTTGATATTGGTGCAGTTTTAATGCTTGTGAGCGTTGTTCAAGCAGGTGAGACAATTTATACCCGAGACCAGGTTTTTGGTGGCGATCAATATACAAATAGTATTGTGGCTTATTATAATAAAGGCTTTGATGAAGCTGAAATTGGTAAAACATCAGGTGATTTACCGCCAAACTATACCTTTGAAGTACTAGCCCCTTTTCAAACCTCATTACTTCAACAAGTGCGACGTGCAGTTCAAATGTTTTTAACAACCAGTGGCAAAGATCAAATAGATTATATTGTCTTGACGGGTGGCACATCGATGATAAAAGGAATTGACCGATTACTTATTGAAGAACTCGGTATTCACTCTGTCGTTGCTAAGCCTTTTGAGAATATGGAAATTTCCCCTAAAGTAGATCGTAATGTGATGCAGCGTCACAAAACACAGTTTGCAATTGCGACTGGGTTGGCATTAAGGAGTTTTTCAACATGCCATATATAAATCTACTGCCTTGGCGCGAATTACAACGCGAAGAATCGAAAAAGAAATTTGTAACTATACTTGTTGGTGTCGTTATAATTTGTTTTGCGAGTATGTATTTATTGAGCTCTTTTTATGGTGCTTTAAAAGATGGGCAAAACTTAAAGAATAACTATTTAAGCTCAGAAATTAGCATGTTAGATAAAAAAATAAGTGAAATAAGAAGCTTAGATAAAAGAAAAGAAAACTTACAGCAGCGTATGAGGCTTATTGAAGAATTACAAAGTAGTCGTAACCTGGGTACGCAAATAATGGATGAAGTTGCCAAAATAGTGCCCGGTGGCGTTTATTTAACAAAACTAGAGCGCAGAGGCAGCCAAATACATGTGTTAGGACGTAGTGAGTCTAATAACCGTTTATCGACAATGCTGCGCGAAGTACAAAGTTCATATTTACTAGAGAATCCTTCAATGCAGGGCATTGTTGCAGGCGATCAATCGTCGCGTTTACTAAGTGATTTTAATATGGAATTTTATGTAAAACCATTTGATAAAATTGGTGAGGTTAGCGATGAACCTTGATTTTAAAGCACTGAGTGAAATTGATTGGAATGAAATAGAGCTTGATAACATTGGCGATTGGCCTATTGCCGTTAAAGCAATTTGTTGTGCGTTTGTTGCTGGGCTTGTATTGTTTTTTAGTTACAGCCTATTAGTTTCTGATGAAATTGATAGCTACCATAGTGCGGTTGCTAAAGAAGTTGAATTACGTACTACTTATCGTACTAAATATGCAGTAGCGAGTCGGATCGATGTTTATCGTCAGCAAATGATTGACATGGAAGGTAAATTTTCACAGCTATTAAAACGTCTACCTACTTCGAACGAAACTCCTGGCTTACTCGATGATTTGTCGTATGTTGGGACAACGAGTGGCCTGACTTTTTTAAAAATAGGTTGGTTGCCAGAGGTTGAAAAAGAATTTTATACCGAGCTGCCGATTAAAATTGAAGTGATAGGCACCTATCATGAGTTTGGTGAGTTTGTAGGTAAAGTGGCCCAGTTACCACGAATTGTGAGCTTGCATGACTTTTCTATTTTATCATCGGGCGATAAACAGTTAACATTCAGTGTTGTTGCAAAAACATATCGTTATGAAGAAGGGGTTAAAAAATGAAACTCCTTCGCGTAGTACCTTTAGCGATAGCCTTTGTTTTAGCTGGTTGTAATGATGACACTTCTGAGCAAAAAGAATTCATTGATCAGGTAAAAGCAAGTACAACGCCAAGGGTTGAGTCAATCCCTGAACTGACAAAGTTTGAAATATTTGAATACAGTGCAGGCCAGCTACGTAGTCCATTTGTAGCGCCTCAACCTGAAATAATTCAAAACAAATTAACGCAAGTAAAAAACTGTTTGCACCCTGATCAAGAGCGTCGCCGTGAACCGTTAGAAAAATATCCACTAGATAACTTAGCAATGAAAGGCACAATTGGTTCTAGTGAACAAATATGGGCATTAATAACAGCAGCAGATGACACTTTACACCGCGTAACAGTAGGGAATTACCTTGGTAGTTATGATGGAAAAGTAAAAACAGTAAGTAACGACTATATAGAGTTAGTGGAATTAATCCCTGATGGGTCTGGCTGTTGGAAAGAGCGCTTGACTAAATTAGAAATGTTAGAGGCGGCAACAGATGGCGCAAATTAATAATAAAAAAGGTAAAAATAGCATGCATAAGGATGTACTTTGGCTTCATCGTATTTCACGAACATTACTGGCTGCTGTTGCTTTAGTCACTGTAAATACAGCCATTGCAGGGCCATTACTTTATGATGTTCGCTATAACCCATTACTTAAAGGCGAAACTGAGTTACAGCTTGTTTTTGATGAAGAGTTAACGTTTGAGCCAAAAGTTCAGGTGTTTAATAGACCGGCTCGAATCGAAATGTTTTTTGATACTGCAGAGTTAGAGGTTGGTTTAAATGATGTTGCAGTTAACCAAGCTGGGATTAGCAGTGTCACCAATGTTTTAACTGATAATGGTTTAAAAGTAACGGTAAACCTAGATAGATTAAAAATTTATGAAACTGAGGTTAATAATAATTTAGTATCAATACGCGTATCTGACAATCCACTTACAGAATCTGAAAACGAAGATGTAGTGATGGATTCAGGTGATGTAAGCGGAAATTATATTAATCGTATTCAGTCAATTGATTTTAGACGTGGTGAAAAGGGCGAAGCTAAAGTACTCGTATTCTTACAAGATACTCAAGCTGCAATTGAAGTGCACGAAAGTGGCGGGAAAATTTATGCAGACTTTCACCATACCGATATTTTAGATGACCTACTTTATGAATTAGATGTATTAGATTTTGGTACTGTTGTAAGTAATATCGAGACATTTAAAGAAGATGGATTAAGTCGTGTCGTTATTGAGCCAAACGCTCAGTTCACGTTTACGTACCAGCAAATAGATAATATTTTAACGCTGACAGTAGAAAAAGATGAAACGCAAAATGCCTATTTAGATGGTGGTGTGGAGTATCAAGGTCGACCTATGACCTTAAATTTTCAAGATATTTCTGTACGCGCAGCACTACAAATTATTGCGGGCTACAACGACTTTAACTTAGTAACTAGTGATTCAGTCACGGGCAATATAACACTACGCTTAGATGGCGTACCGTGGGATCAAGCGCTTGATGTAGTACTGCGTATTAAAGGGCTAGATAAGCGCATGGATGGCTCTATTTTAATGGTAGCACCTGCAGAAGAACTAGCTGCACGTGAAGCTAAAGATTTAAAAGCTAAACAGCAAGTTGAAGACTTAGAGCCTCTGTACAGTGAATACATTCGATTAAACTATGCTAAGGCCGAAGATTTTGCTGATTTATTAAAAACAGATAGAAACAGCATTATAACAGCCCGTGGTAGTGTATCGGTTGATCAGCGTACAAATACCTTATTAGTAAAAGATACGGTAAAGAGTATAGAAAATATCCGCCGCATGATTGAAACACTCGATATTCCAGTACAGCAGGTTGTAATAGAATCTCGTATGGTAACTGTGCGTGATAATGTTACTGAGGACTTAGGCGTACGCTGGGGCTTTAGTGACCAAGGTAGTAGTGTTGGTATTTCAGGCTCACTTGAAGGCGCAGAAGGCATTTATAACGCGACATCAACTTCAAATGCGCCAAGTATTTCAGATCGATTAAATGTAAATTTACCTACATCAAACCCTGCAGCAAGTATTGGCTTACACATAGCAAAACTGGCTAATGGTACGTTAATTGATTTAGAGCTAAGTGCGCTTGAAAAAGAGAACAAAGGTGAGATCATTGCAAGCCCGCGCATTATTGCAGCAAACCAGCAAAAAGCGCGAATAGAGCAAGGTACTGAAATTCCTTACACTGAGTCAGCTTCAAGTGGTGCTACTACCGTAAGCTTTAAAAAAGCGGTACTGAGTTTAGAAGTAACGCCTCATATAACCCCGGATAATAAAGTAATACTAGACTTAGTGATTACTCAAGATACACGTGGTGATACCGTACAAACGGGTACAGGTGAAGCTGTGTCTATTGATACCCAAGAGATCCAAACACAAGTATTAGTTGAAAATGGCCAAACCGTCGTACTCGGTGGTATTTTCCAGCAGCAAATCATTAATACTACAAGTAAAGTACCAATTTTAGGTGATATTCCTTATGTAGGAAGACTATTTAAAAGCACAAGTGAGTTTAATGAAAAGCGTGAATTGCTTATTTTCGTGACACCAAAAATACAAATTGATTAAAATACAGTGGTTTTATGTTAACCAACGGGTGATTATTTAGATTAATTGCTCGTTATATGGCTTTTTATCCTAATTGACTTGAAATACCCCTGCAATTACTGAGATAATCCCCTCCTTAATTTTGGGGCCAGGTCGTTAGGCGGGGTTTTATTTCAAATTTTAGAGTTTGTTTGTACTAAAAGATATGGCTGAGAAACGTAATATATTTCTAGTTGGCCCCATGGGGGCTGGCAAAAGCACGATTGGTCGTCACATCGCTGACCAATTACACCTTGAATTTGTTGATTCTGATCAAGAAATCGAACGCCGCACAGGTGCAGATATTGCATGGGTATTCGATCTTGAAGGTGAAGAAGGCTTTAGACTTCGAGAAGAGTCTGTTATTGGCGATTTAACCGAGATGCAAGGTATTGTACTTGCTACCGGTGGTGGTTCAGTAATGAGCAAAGAAGTTCGAAACAAGCTTTCGGCTCGAGGTATCGTTGTATACCTAGAGACACCTATAGAAAAGCAAGTTGCACGCACGCAACGCGACAAGCGTCGTCCATTACTGCAATCTGAAGAAGCACCTCGTAACGTATTAGAGCGCTTAGCAGAAGAACGCGAGCCACTATACAAAGAAGTTGCTGATTTTGTTGTACGTACCGATGAGCAAAGCGCTAAAGTTGTTGCTAACCAAATCATCGAGAAATTAGATTTTTAAAAACCAATAATAAGGGAATAACCAAGCATGCTTAAATTAACTGTTAATTTGGACGAGCGAAGTTATCCTATTTATATTGGGGAATCTGCACTTCAAGATAATGGCCGCCTGGTTCACCACATTGGTGATTGTCGGCCTATCATCATTACTAATGACACAATAGCGCCTTTATATTTACAAAGGTTACTTGATTCATTAGCTGATCTAAATCCGCTATCTTTTATTATTCCTGACGGTGAGCAATATAAATCACTTGAATGGTTTGAAAAAATGTCAGCATTTTTACTACAAAATAACTGTGGCCGAGATACATGCTTAATTGCATTAGGTGGCGGTGTTGTAGGTGATCTAACTGGTTTTGTTGCGGCTTGTTATCAGCGCGGCGTACCGTTTATTCAAATACCAACGACAGTGCTTTCACAGGTTGATTCATCGGTAGGTGGTAAAACGGCAGTAAATCATCCTTTGGGTAAAAATATGATAGGGGCATTTTATCAACCTCAAGCTGTATTTATTGATACGCAGACATTACACACCTTACCTGAACGAGAGTTTGCAGCAGGTATGGCTGAAGTAATTAAGTATGGTCTGATTTACGATACCGAACTATTTGCTTATTTAGAGAAAAATGTAGCTAATTTACAGCAACTCGATGAAGCATGTTTACAGCATATTATTTTTAGATGTTGTGAAATAAAAGCACTTATAGTTGCTCAAGATGAAAAAGAACATGGCCTGCGAGCTTTGTTAAACTTAGGTCATACATTTGCCCATGCAATTGAGGCAGAAATGGGTTATGGCGTTTGGTTACATGGTGAAGCTGTTGCAACGGGAATGGTATTGGCAGCTAAACTTGCGCAGACACGCCAAGATTTAAGCGCAGATGAAGTTGAGCGAATTATTAAGCTGCTTGAGCTATATAATTTACCAACAGAAATTCCAAAGCAAATGACTAGCGAGCAGTTTTTAACGCATATGCGTAAAGACAAAAAGAATAAAAAAGGCACTATCCGCTTTATTCTACCTACCCAATTTGGCCAGTGTGCATTAGTTGATAATGTATCTGATGATCAAGTTAGAGACTTAATCGAGCAGTAAATGCAGTCACAAATTTTACCAAGCCGTGCGGCTTTGGTGGATAGAATCGCACTGCAATTTGAGTACGGGCAAAATTTAATTGTTTTACTTGGCACTTCTGGGCTAGGTAAAAGCTATATGCTCGAAACCTTCATTACAGATAAATATAACGACTTTAATAAAGCCTTTGTGCAAGTAAGCGCACAAATGACTGACGCTCAGCTAATGAGTGAGCTATTAGAGCAAAGCTTTAACTCCCCCCTGATTGATCATAACTTAAGTTTACCTGAAAACTATTACCAATTACTGCAGCAGCAACCATGTGGGCCATGTTTATGGGTACTTGATGGCGGTAGACAGTTATCTGAAGAGATGTTGATTGAACTTGAGTTACTTTCAAAAAATAGTCCAAATACGCTATATATCATAATAGCTTCACAGTCCAAATTAGCTTTAAATAATGCTGTTGAAATTTACTTAGAACGGCTAACGCTTCAAGAAAGCAAGATGTTATTGCAGTGGTATTTTACTGATTTACCTTATGATGAAGACCCTGTATTCAGTACTTTTTTAGCTGAGGCTCACGGCAATCCTAGTTTATTGCTTGCTTGGCAACCTAGTGAGCACATAGCCGATATTATCGTTAAAGACAAAGTGTCTTGGCGGTTGCATTTATTGATTTTGATGTTGCTGATTATGCTATTAATTATTGGGCTACTTTATAAATCTGATATGACACAGTGGTGGCAACAGTACTATCAGCAAGAAGAGACGCAGGTAATTAATACAGCAATACCAATAGAGCAAGTAAGTGAGCCGGTTATAAAGAAAAATGACTCAATAGTTAGCTTAAATGAATCAAAGGTAGTTGAGTCACCTATTAAGTCAGAACGTGTACATACCAATGATGTGCCCGCTATAATGCAAAGCCTTACTGAGCCTACCAACACTGTTAATGTATTAGACCATGATGTTGATGACAGTGCTAAAAACAAAAGCAGTATAGTAAGTGACGTTAAATCTAAAATTCTTAAAATAAAGAAAGTAGATACCGCAGAGCAAACTCAGGTTAATCAGGATAATATATGGTATATGCAGCAGCCAGATACAAATAGCGTTATTCAATTATTAGCTGTAACTCAGCAGGAAGTGAGTGATAATTTTATTGCTCAATTTAATCTACAGCAGCAAACTCATACGTATCGAACCAAACGAAATAATAAAATGTGGTGGGTTGTCACATTTGGCAGTTTTGAAAGTATAAAAGAAGCAAAATCAGCAATGGATACTTTATCTGCTGGGGTTAGAAAAAATAAACCTTTCTATAAAAAAATTAGTAAAATAAAGCAAGAAATAGCACTCGTTGATCAGTAAAACACACTGCTTTAGTGTAAAATCGCGCAACACCAGATTGAAGTAAAGAGCCAATGCAGCAAAAGAGTAGAGCCTTCCTTAAATGGGCCGGCGGAAAATACAGCCTAGTTGAGAACATTAATGCGCGATTAAACCAAGCTAGCAAGCATGCAGATACGTTGGTTGAACCTTTTGTTGGTGCAGGTTCTGTGTTTTTAAATAGTGACTTTAAACACTATATTCTTAACGATATAAATGCAGACTTAATTAACTTATACAAAGAGCTTAAAAGCTCTCCAGATGAGCTGATTAGTGACGCTAAAAAACTATTTGTTGATCTGAATAATCATGCAGATGCTTATTACGAATATCGTGTGCAGTTTAATCAAAGTCGTGATGTATATGAACGTTCAATATTGTTTTTATACATGAACCGTCATGGCTACAATGGACTCTGTAGGTATAATTTAAAAGGCATTTTTAACGTGCCTTTTGGTAAGTATAAAAAGCCTTACTTTCCTGAAAAAGAAATGTATTTTTTTGCTGAAAAAGCACAAAAAGCGACGTTCACCTGTTTAGATTACGATGACGTTTTTAAGTTAGTACCTAACAATGCTGTTATTTATTGCGACCCACCTTATGTACCATTAAGTAAAACGGCTTCGTTTACCTCTTACGCTAAGGGCGGGTTTAATTTAGATGATCAGGCTAATCTGGCTAATTTGGCTGAGAAGGCGGCGTTTGAAAACAACACGCCAGTGCTTATATCTAATCACGATACTGTATGGACTCGAAAAATTTATAGCCAAGCGTCACTTGATCAAATACAAGTAAAGCGCACTATCAGCCCCAAAGGTGGCTCTCGTAATAAAGTAGACGAGTTAATGGCTATGTATTTAGCACCCAAGCAACCACTGCATAAATTGCGATAACAAAAGCAATAAATAGTGTAATCGCAATTAAAATAATAGACGTAGGAGAGTGTTGTTTAAAATCAGCTTGGCGTTTATTTTCAGACTGAACACCAAAAAATGCTGCTAGCACACTTTGCAACGCACTAATAAATTGCAGCATTATTTAAAATAAGGGTTTTAAAGAAGGAGTATTTTTAGAATCATCAGAACTAGTAAGTAGTTCTAGCAAATCGAGGTAATGAAACTGAGCACTACGGCTATCGCCAGTTAACCACGAAAACCACGATGACTCTTCTTCAATTTTAATACACGTAGATAATGTGCTGTTAGCACTTACAGTTTGTGTATTATGGCAATTATTAACCGAGCTTAATTCTTGCTCAGAGCTTGAACCAAAGCTAAACGCCCCGATAAGCAGTAATGCCGACGCAATTAATATCCCAGTTTTAAATGCACGCATGGTAAAATCCAATAATTTGTTACTTTTTTAATCATAGCAAATATTGATTAAATATCAAACTTAAAGTTACCTGATAAAGGGGCTATTACGCCATATTACTTGGGTAACATCTTCAATTAAGTTACATTAACGCAATACACTATTTATTGATGGAGTTAATCATGTTTAACCCAGAGCAAAAATATTTAATTGCCCCTTCTATTTTGTCTGCTGACTTTGCAAAGCTAGGCGAAGATGTTGATAAAGTACTCGCTGCAGGTGCAGATGTGGTTCATTTTGATGTAATGGATAATCACTATGTACCTAATCTAACAATTGGCCCAATGGTGTGTAAAGCACTTAGAGATTACGGCGTAACAGCGCCTATCGACGTGCATTTAATGGTTAAGCCTGTAGATAGCCTTATTCCACTGTTTGCAGAGGCAGGTGCATCAATTATTACTTTTCATCCAGAAGCTAGCGAGCACGTTGATCGTACAATACAGCTGATTAAAGATCACGGCTGTAAAGCAGGCTTAGTGTTTAACCCTGCAACAAGTCTAAGTTATTTAGATCATGTTATTGATAAGCTCGATACCATTTTACTTATGTCGGTAAACCCAGGTTTTGGCGGGCAAAGTTTTATCCCTCATACGCTTGAAAAATTACGCCAAACAAAACAGCGTATTATTGAATCAGGTCGAGATATTCGCTTAGAGGTTGATGGTGGTATTAAAGTCGATAACATTGCAGCAGCAGCTCAAGCGGGTGCAGATATGTTTGTTGCAGGTTCTGCTATTTTTAACCAACCAGATTACAAAGTTGTGATTGATCAAATGCGTGAGCAGCTTGGAAGTGTAAAATAATGAAGTACGATATCGCCTTATTTGATTTAGATGGTACCTTGGTTGATAGCGTTTACGATTTATACATAGCCATAAATCTCACATTAACTGACTTAGCATTTCCGATAGTAAGTCAGCGTTTGGTTGAAAGCTGGGTAGGTAATGGTGTTGAAGTCCTCGTTAAACGCGCCTTGAGTGGCGATATGCAAGTGAGTGAACATTTAGATGAATCACTCAGCAGCAAAGCTATTACGCAGTTTTATAAACATTATGAGCAACATGTGGGTGAATATAGTGTGTTGTACCAACATGTAGAAACTGGGCTTGCAGCACTTCGCGGTATGCCCAAAGCATTAGTCACTAATAAGTCTCGTGTGTTTACAGAGAAGTTGCTTGATAAACTAGCACTAGCGAGCCATTTTGATGTGATTGTATGTGGTGACGATATGGCAAAAAAACCATCTCCAGAGCCATTGCTATTTGCCTGTAAAAAGCTAAATGTTGAACCGAATAAAGGAATAATGATAGGTGATTCTAAAAGCGATATACTTGCAGCTAAAGCCGCTAACATAGACGTAATTGCACTTAATTACGGCTATAACCAAGGTGAAAACCTTGCAGATTATAATCCGCAGTACCTATGCGATAACTTCTTAGATATAATACCTGTTCTAACGCAGCGTTAAATATTATTAATTAAGCTAAATAAAGGAAAATCATGAGTAAACCAGTAGTATTAAGTGGCATGCAGCCAACCGGTGGTATGACAATAGGCAACTATGTTGGCGCTATTAACCAGTGGGTTAAGCTACAGGAAGAATATGATAGCTACTTTATGCTTGCAGATTTGCATGCGATTACGGTACGCCAAGACCCAGAATTACTTCGCGCTCGCGTATTGGATGGAGTTGCACTATATACAGCATGTGGTATTAATCCAGAAAAAGCAGCGCTATTTGTACAATCTCAAGTGCCTGAACATGCACAACTAGGTTGGGTTTTAAACTGTTATGCACAAATGGGTGAATTAAATCGTATGACGCAGTTTAAAGATAAGTCAGCAACGCACGCTAATAATATTAACGTGGGTTTATTTGCTTATCCAGCTCTGCAAGCGGCGGATATTTTATTGTATCAAGCAGATAAAGTACCTGTAGGAGATGATCAAAAGCAGCATTTAGAGCTGACTCGCGATATTGCTACACGATTTAATAATGTATATGGCGATATTTTTACGCTACCAGAACCGTATATTCCTGAATTTGGTGCTCGCGTAATGAGCCTACAAGATCCACTTAAAAAGATGTCAAAGTCAGATGAAAACCCAAATGGTTTTATCATGATGCTAGACGAGCCTAAAAAGATTGAGAAAAAACTTAAAAAAGCAGTAACAGACTCAGACGAACAAGCGCGTATCTACTTTGATCGCAAAGAAAAGCCGGGTGTATCAAACTTGCTTACTTTATTAAGCGTTGCAACTAAGCGCTCAATTGAAGAGCTAGTGCCAGAATACGAAGATAAAATGTATGGCCATTTGAAGAAAGATACCGCTGATGCTGTTGTAAGTATGATTGAACCTATTCAGGCTCGCTTTAAAGAGATTAGAGAAGATCAAACGCTTCTTAACAACATTATGAAAAAGGGCGCTGAAAAAGCGAGTGCTCGAGCTGAGGTTACATTAAAAGCGGCTTATGATGCGGTTGGATTTATTCCACGTCCATAAGGTAGCTTTACCACTTATGTAAAAATGCCGCTTACTTCAAATAAGCGGCATTTTTTATATAATACTAATTAACATTAAAAAACCAAATATAAATAATAACGACATTGCTTGTTTGTCTGTCTTGTCCATTATTCAGCGTCTTTAGTTGTTATTTTAACGCTCTCTTCAACATCAACTAGAGAAACTTTATAGCCCTTGTTTTCAAGTAAGGTAAGTAAACTATCTTGTCCTGCAAGGTGGCCAACTCCAACAAGTACAAACTCATTTTTGTCGTTGTTAAACATGGCTTCTACTTTTGGTAACCAATCATTATTTCTATCTGTAATGAGTTGTTTATAGCTATTCGGATCATTTTTCTGCATACCTTCAAGTGCCACTTTATTCAGTGTGCCTGTATCACCTTTGCGCCAGGCAGCTAAAAGTCCTTTAAACATATCGCCATAGTTGTGAAGCTCAGCTAAGTTACGTTTAATGAAATCGTTTTCGTTGCCTTGACCCATTGTTTTATAAAGCTCTAACTGAAATTCCATTGTTTCTAAGTAATTTTTTGTTTTGTTATCTTCAGTCGCTTTTTTAGTAAAGTAAGCATCAACCCCTTCACCCATTAAGTTTTGCTTTTGAAGTTCCATCGACATTAAAACAATACTAACCATAGCAGGGCGAAAACCATCTAACTTAGCTAGGTTAGCGCCAAACTCGCTAAGCTTATTTTCAAGTGAAGCTTTAACCTGGGGTTCTAGCTTTTGACTCAACGTTTCGTTATTTGTATACGATAGCGCACCTAACATTTGCATTTGTGCATTGGTGTCGGCTGGGTCAGGTAACGGTGCTTCTAAAATAATTGTATCTGCTTGTTCATAAGCATGGTTAAACTCGGCGGGTAGTGGCATTTCAGCTTTAGGTAGTATGTGAACTGTACCGCCAATAAATAGTGAGTCATTGCCATTACTTACTTGCCATACAGAGCTTTGAGCCTGTGCTGTATTTGCTAAAAGGCTACAACTAAGTAATACGCTAGCAGACACTAATTTTTTTGTGAATTTTTTCATGATCATTCCTTAATATAGCTTTTAATTTGATTTTTTAGTTCGATAACATATTGATGAAATATGCAGTTATTGACGATGTTACCTTTGAAAGATTTTTATCAATTTGCGAGTTTATTTTGCTCATTGAAGAGTCAAGCTCAGCTGATATTTTTTCATCTATTGAAGAGAGTAATGTTTGCTTATCAACATTACTTTTTAAAGGCTTAGAAGCGTGTATTTTGATTGTGTTTTGTAGCTCTTGATTAACAGGGTTAATTGCCTCTATGCTTTCACTAATCATGCATTTCTCAAAATTATTTTGAACGGTGTCTTGTTTAGCGTCAGCTGCAATAACTGAAGTAGTATTAAAAGCCGTTGCTAGTAGTAAAGCTGGTAGTACTTTTTTCATTGTGTTGTTCATAATTAAACCTTTTATATTTTTTAAATGCAGCCAATTTAGAATGACAAATGATTTTTACTAAGCTGCTTGTTGATGACGGTTTAAAGAATATCGCTGAATTTGCATTGAGTCGCTTATCTAGTTATGAGCAATTAATAAGTAAGGTTTTTAATAACTTTAATTGTTTGAAATTAGTAATTTAGTTTAAAACCTTATTTGATGATATAAGGTTTGTGGTTGCAGTTACTACACAAAAAAATGTACCTGTGATAGGGTTAGTTAAAATGAAAAATAATTAAAGACTATGAATTATCAAATCGGACCTTGGCAATTTATTAGTAATCGCTGTGTGATTACTTCAAACCATTTAGAAAGGGAATTAGATCCTCTTTTAGTAAAGTTATTACTCCACTTTATAGATAAGCCTCAACAAATCGTTTCCCGCCAAGAGCTTATTGAGAGTGTGTGGCAACAGAGCTTTGTTGATGATAATGCGATTAACCGTGCAATCTCAGAGTTAAGAAAGCAGCTTGCCCACCCAATTGAAAAAGCGCCGCTTTTAAAAACGCATTACCGTAAAGGATATAGCCTAACAGTAATACCTGAGCGTTTAACGCAAGCAAACGTTTCGAAAGAGCCTGCAAATATTTTGCCTGACTCACCGGGTATTTCTGCCAAAAATGAAGAAATAGCTAGTGCAACTATTTCGAAACCAGTTCAAAAAAAGAATAGTAAAAAGTTTTTGATTTATTCTTTACTCGTCATTATCTGCCTCTGCTTTTTAGTATGGTTTGGGTTGTTTTTTATTAATACACCTTCTAGTGAAAAGATTAAACAGATCACGGTTAATAAGGTAGCAAGCACGTGGAATATAGGCAGTGAGGTTCACCCTGAGATGTCCTCAGATAAACAATATTTAGCTTATACAAATGTTGAACCTGAAAATGACGTAATGCATGCATTTGTAAAGCGACTATCTGATCAAAGGGAAGTTGAAATTACCTATCCTGGCTTTCAAGTATCCATTTTATCGTGGCAGTTAAATCAGCGCTCTGTGTTGTTACAAGCTACCAACTTAAAGCAGCAAAAGTGTGAAATGGTACTCGTTGATTTAAGCCAGTTTCCTGTTATAGGAGAGGCTACTTTAATTAAAAAGTGTGACCTTAGATACACTGGTTATGCGCAAGTAGACGAAAGTGGTGAGCATATTTATTACACCGAATATAAAAATGAGCATGAGGGTTCAGGTTTATATAAATATGATTTAGAACTTAAGAAAGAATTCATAGTGATTCCACCACCAGGCGTCATGTATGGCGTAATCATGCCTCGTTTATCTCATTCTGGTAGTAAAATAGCATATGTACTTAGTCAAAAGGGTAAGCCTTTTTCTGTATTTAGCTACAATTTTGAGACCCATGAAACCAAGCGATTATTTAAAGCAAAGAAAAGCATAATTAGCTTCGCGTTTGACTGGCTTGCAGACGATAAAGGCGTGATTGTTTTTGAAGACTCTGAGCTTTCAACCATTGTGTTCGATGAAAATAATATCATTAAACGCACACTAACGGTTACCCCAGCAATTTCACCTTATTATATTGCAGTTCAATCTGCTAATAGCCTTTTTTACTCAGCAAATAAAACACAAGCATTTTCGTTAATTAAAGCGATTAATCTTTTTAGCGATGTTCCTGAGTATGAAGCACTCTACAAAAGTGATGAAGACGACTACAACATTGTAGAAGTCATTAATGAGAAAGGGCCAGCGCATATTTTTGTATCCGAGCGCTCTGGCAGCAGTCAGTTGTGGTTATCTCAAAACGGGCTTACAAAGCAACTTAGTAACTTTACTTATGAAGGGAAATCTAACTTTGCTATTGGCGGGCTAAGAGTATCGAGTAAGCAAGATCGTGTTTTATTAAGAGTTAATAGTGATATTGCATTTTTTGACGTTCTGTCGAGCAAGCTCTATACCATAGCTGAGTTTAAAGGGCGAAAAATACTAAACTATGTATGGTCTAAAAATAATGAAAGTATAATTTATTTAGAGCGAAGTGGTTCAGAAAATCTATTTGCTCAGTTTAATTTATTAACGCGAGACACAACTATATTAGAGGATATTAAAGCCAACAAATTAATTTCAGGCGCTGACGGTACTAATTATGCAATTACTAATAATCAGTTAATTAAATTATCAAATAAACAGAATTGGGAATTGCCTAAAGACGCGCGACAAGCACAACTTTTTGCCATTAATGGTAATTACCTTTATTACTCAGATGCTATTTCAAGAGTTGCTCGGCTTAATTTAGAAGATAAAACAGTACAAGATGTACATGTAGATTTTAAACCCATCGCATTTTTTATTAGTGATAACAATCAGATTTTCTTTACAGAATCAAAATATAAAGATATGCAAATAATACAGATAAGTTGGAACGACTAGGGCGTGTCTATCTTTTTAGATTAAGTTTACGTTGTTTTTCTCTAATAGCATTTTCGATTGTTATGTTGATAAAAGAAAAGTTAGAACAAAAAATAGCGAGAAGTGATTCTTCTCGCTATTTTTAATCAAATGTAATCTCGGCAGTTAAATAACTTTAATGCCGATTGATTTGCTATAGCTAGACCTCTATTTACTTAATAGAGGTTTTAGGTAATGCCCAGTATGTGAACGCTCACATTCAGCAACTTCTTCTGGCGTACCAGCAATCAGTATTTCACCACCGCCAGCCCCGCCTTCAGGACCTAAATCGATAACCCAGTCTGCTGTTTTAATCACATCGAGGTTATGCTCAATAACAACAATAGTATTGCCGTGATCGCGCAAACGATGAAGCACTACAAGCAGCTGTTCAATATCAGCAAAGTGTAAGCCTGTTGTTGGCTCATCTAATATGTAAAGTGTTTTACCTGTATCGCGCTTTGACAGCTCGCGCGCTAGTTTTACACGTTGCGCCTCACCACCAGAGAGAGTAGTAGCCGCTTGACCTAAACGCACATACGATAAACCAACATCCATCAATGTTTTAAGCTTACGGGCAATAGCTGGTATTTTATCAAAGTAATCATGAGCGTCTTCAACGGTCATTTCGAGCACTTGGTGTATGTTTTTACCTTTGTATTGCACTTCGAGCGTTTCGCGGTTATAGCGTTTGCTCTTACATACATCACACGGTACATAAACGTCTGGTAAAAAGTGCATTTCAACTTTAATTAAGCCGTCACCTTGGCACGCCTCACAGCGTCCGCCTTTAACGTTAAAGCTAAAGCGACCCACTTTGTAGCCACGAGAGCGCGCTTCTTGGGTGCCTGCAAATAACTCACGAATACCGGTAAATATTCCTGTGTAGGTTGCCGGATTTGAACGCGGAGTACGACCAATCGGGCTTTGATCAATATCGATTACTTTATCGAAATGATCTAAACCGCTAATTGATTTATACGGTGCTGCTTCGGCAGTTGTTGCGCCATTTAGCTCTGTATGAGCAAGTTTAAATAATGTGTCGTTTATTAACGTTGATTTACCTGAGCCCGATACACCTGTCACACAGGTCATTAAGCCAAATGGAATTTTTAAATCCACATTTTTAAGGTTATTACCCGTTGCGCCAAATAGCTCTAGCCATTTGTCGTTAGTTGGGTGACGTTCTTTTGGTATTTCTATTCTACGCACACCTGATAAAAACTGGCCTGTAACCGACTCTTTGCTTGCTAAAATATCGTCGCGCGTACCTTGAGCAATAATATGCCCACCATGAACACCTGCACCAGGGCCAATATCAATAATATGGTCAGCGGCACGAATAGCATCTTCGTCATGCTCAACCACAATAACGGTGTTACCTAAGTCGCGCAAATGGACAAGTGTTTGTAGTAAGCGGTCGTTATCGCGTTGATGTAATCCAATAGATGGCTCATCTAGTACGTACATTACACCTACAAGGCCTGCACCAATTTGGCTCGCTAAGCGAATACGCTGAGCTTCACCACCTGATAGTGTGTCGGCGCTGCGCTCAAGTGATAAGTAATTTAGGCCAACGTTAATTAAAAACGATAAACGGTCGCGAATTTCTTTTAGTATTTTTTCAGCTATTTGGCCTTTTTGTCCGGTGAGCGTTAACCCTTCAAAAAACTCCATAGCTTCACCAATACTCATGCACGTGATTGCAGGTAAGTTGGTTTTGCCTATAAATACATTTCGAGATTCTTCACGCAAACGTGAGCCATTACAGCTAGGACATGCTTGGCTTGTTTGGTATTTAGCAAGCTCTTCACGTACTGAGTTTGACTCAGTTTCGCGGTAGCGGCGATTCATGTTGTTTAACACGCCTTCAAACTCATGATTACGTGTAATTAAATCGCCACGGTCGTTGCGGTAATTAAACGCAATTTTAGTGCTACCAGAGCCATCTAAAATAATTTTTTTCGAGTCGTTGTCTAAATCTTGATAAGGCACATTTAAATCAAAACTATAATGCTCAGCAACGGCTTGTAGCATTTGATAGTAATAAAAGCTGCGTTTATCCCAGCCCTTAATTGCACCGCCGGCAAGGCTTAACTCAGGATTATGCACCACACGGTTAGGATCAAAATATTGGCGTATGCCTAATCCATCACACGTTTGACACGCACCCGCAGGGTTATTAAACGAAAACAAACGCGGCTCAAGTTCAGTCATTGCATAGCCACAAGTAGGGCAGGCAAAGTTTGCTGAGAAGAGAATTTCTTCAGCGCTGCTATCGTCCATATATGCAACATGTGCAACGCCATTAGACATTTCAAGTGCGGTTTCGAACGACTCTGCTAAGCGTTGTTGTAAGCCATCTTTTACTTTAAAGCGGTCTACAACAACTTCTATTGTATGTTTTTTATGAAGCTCAAGCGTTGGTGGATCAGACAAGTCACATACTTCACCGTCTATACGGGCTCGAATATAACCTTGGCTCGATAGCTGCTCTAATAACTTAACATGCTCACCTTTACGCTCTTTTACTATTGGCGCAAGCAGCATTAACTTACTGCCTTCAGGCAGTGCTAAAACGGTGTCTACCATTTGGCTCACTGTTTGCGCAGCAAGTGGTAAATCATGTGTAGGACATCGTGGTTCGCCAACGCGGGCAAACATAAGTCGTAAATAATCGTAAATTTCGGTAATAGTACCCACAGTTGATCGTGGGTTATGAGACGTTGATTTTTGCTCAATCGAAATGGCAGGAGAGAGGCCTTCGATGTGATCTACATCAGGCTTTTCCATGAGCGATAAAAATTGTCTTGCATACGCAGAGAGTGATTCAACATACCGGCGTTGCCCTTCTGCATAAAGTGTATCAAATGCAAGTGATGACTTCCCCGAACCAGATAGACCAGTAATAACTATTAATTTATCACGTGGAATGGTTAGGCTGATGTCTTTTAAATTGTGCGTGCGGGCGCCTCGGACTTCAATGTTTTCCATGCTATCTCGTTTATTACCAAAATTATTTACTCAGTATCGCATAATACGAAGCAATATTAATCCTTGATCAATGAAAAATCCTTACTTATAGGCGATTAATTATTGCTAAGCTTATGGTAGAATCCCAACCTCAATTTTTCATACTGTAAGATCACATAGATAATGACTGCATCTTCACTTAATTCACGAGAAAAACGCGCCGCAGTATCGCTGGCGAGTGTGTTTGCATTTAGAATGCTCGGCTTGTTTATGCTGATGCCTGTATTGGCTATTTATGGACAATCGCTTGAAGGTTTTTCGCCTATTTGGATTGGTTTTGCCATTGGTGCGTATGGTTTAACGCAAGCAGTACTGCAAATACCTATGGGCCGATTATCAGATAAAATTGGTCGTAAAAAAGTTATTGTGGGTGGCTTAGTTGTATTTGCCATTGGCTCTGTAGTGGCTGCATTAGCTGACTCTATTCAAATGGTTACTGTAGGGCGTGCTCTACAAGGTATGGGCGCAATAGCCAGCGCATTGTTAGCGTTTGCTTCAGATTTAAGTCGTGATGAACAGCGACCAAAAGTAATGGCCGTTATTGGCATGAGTATAGGAATGAGCTTTGCCTTTGCTATGTTACTTGGGCCAATTGTTGCAGCCTCATGGGGTATTGCAGGCGTATTTTGGTTAACGGCTGTTTTAGCTGTTGTAGGCATATTTATTGTTACGTTATTGGTTCCTAAAGCAGTTAATAAAGCGCCTAAAGGCGATACATTAGCAAGCTTTAGCGACATTAAAAAACTAATTAAGCATCCGCAGTTAGCGCGATTAAATGCCGGTGTATTGTTACTTCATTTAACGCTAACCACTATTTTTGTTGTACTGCCGAGCCAGCTAATTAAAGATGGCTTAGTTGCCGACCATCACTGGTATTTATATATTCCAGTGCTATTTTTAGCATTTTTATTAATGGTACCAATAATGATTGTGGCCATTAAAAAAGAGAAAGAAAAACAAGCGTTTATTGGCTCTGTAGCTCTGTTAACTATTAGTATGTTAGCGATGTCGTTATGGGTTAATAGCGTAGTTGGTATTGCTGTGTGTATGCTGCTTTATTTTGTGGCATTTAACTTTTTAGAAGCCACAATGCCAGCACTTGTATCGCGTATAGCACCAGCAAGTCAAAAAGGTTCAGCAATGGGCGGCTACTCATCTAGCCAGTTTTTAGGCGCCTTTTTAGGCGGTATGTTAGGTGGCTATGTAGCACAAACAACAACGACACAAGCTGTGTTTGCGGCAGCAGCACTTGTTGGGTTAATATGGCTTATTATTGCGTGGAAAATGCAAGTCCCACCCAAAAGTAAAGTTATTAGTTTAATGACCAAATTAGATTCTGAAGAGCATGCTCAAGTGCTTGCTTCTCAGTTAGTTGCTTTACCAGGCGTAATAGAAGCAACAGTGGTTCGCGATGAAAGTCGCAGCTATTTAAAGATTAATGATAAAGAATTTGACCTAGACCAAGCACGTAAAGTAGCTGGTTTAATCTAACATTTATAGGAGATGGTTCCATGGCACGCGGTGTGAACAAAGTAATTTTGGTTGGTAATTTAGGGCAAGATCCTGAAGTTCGTTACATGCCTAACGGCAATGGTGTAGCAAATATTACCTTAGCAACTTCGGATAGCTATAAAGATAAAAACACTGGCCAAATGGTTGATAAAACTGAGTGGCACCGTGTTGTGTTTTTTGGCAAATTAGCTGAAATTGTTGGTGAATATTGTCGTAAAGGTTCACAAATTTATGTTGAAGGTAAACTTCAAACACGTAAGTGGACAGATCAACAAGGCCAAGAAAAATACACTACAGAAATAGTTGTAGATGGCTTTACAGGTCAAATGCAAATGTTAGGCGCACGTGGTGGCGATCAACAAAGTGGTGGTTACCAAGGTAATCAATCACAAGGTGGACAACAAAGTGGTGGTTATCAAAATAATCAATCACAAGGTGGCCAGCAAAGTGGTGGTTACGGTCAAAATAATCAAGGCCAAAATAACCAACAGCAAGGTGGTTATACTCCACAGCAGCAAGCAGCACCTGCAGCGCAGCCTCAATCAGCGCCTGCGCCACAGCAAAATAATCAATACCAACAACCGCAAAGCGGCTTTGCACCACAGCAAAACAGTGCACCGCAGCAGCAAGGTGGTTTCGCTCCTAAACCACAAAATGCTCCGCAAGGTGGCGCATCAAACCCAATGGAACCAACCATTGATTTTGACGACGATATCCCGTTTTGACCTAAGACAAAATGTTGAAAACATCTTTTAAAGCCGCTAAATAGCTAACACCATTCAGTTAAGCATGTTTTGACTTAATGGTGTACCGAGTTTTTGAAATTCGAACGGTCCTACTTTTGGG
>NZ_WTLB01000110.1 GCF_011378855.1 Pseudoalteromonas sp. Z1A8
TAAAAAGCAATCAATTGAAAATAGTAGAATACGTTCCTAGAAAGAGTAATTCTACAGCCTCAACGCCTCACTAAGAGGCAAATAATAGTTGGTTAAAATAAGCGACGCAGGAGCAAAAACCAACTGTTATTTGTCCTGCTTTAGTGACTTGTTATGTGCCTTATTTAACTCGATACCTGAATAATACAAGGTTATCTAAAACAAGATTGCTTGACCAAATAAATGAAGCACCAGAACCTGAGAACTGTTCTTGGAAATTCATATAAGCTTTCTTATTATTAACACCAATTTCATCTTCCGTAAATTCCACTGAATTTGGCCAAGATAAGTAACTTTCGTTTAATTTCCAATTTACTGGGATATCCCAATGTAACGAATAGGTCTCAATATACTTATCCGCACCATTGGTACTGCATTTTGTTGTTAAACGCTGATCTCCTATTTCTTTAGCACACTTCAGATCATAAACAGGAGAGGTATAAAAAGTTTGAGCTGACCATTTAGAATTGGTTTTCGTACCATCTGAGAAGCTTGCAATAAAGCCACCGTCTCCAGGGTGAAAACGTTTACCACGGTTATCTTCACTACCCAAGCCTGAATTTTCTTCCCAATCAACAACTTTGATTGCTATATCATATGGCTTTTTAACTTTAAATTTCACGATATTGGAATTAAAAGGAGTAAAAGGTATAGGATCCACGGCTATTAACTTACCGTTTATAAATAATTCAAAGTAATTATCTGCAAATATGTACCCTGTAATAACTTCCCCATCTTTATCTACTTCTATGATAGGTACGGACGACAAGTTAACCTCAGATAAAGATTTTGGGGTTACCTTCGAGCATTCATTATAAAGGTCTGTGGCAAAATTCTTTTGTTCATATTGAACCTTTGCAGGAACAAGATATTCAATATTATCATATTTTTTAATGCCGACTGGAGACGGACGTGAACGTCCGTTTTTACAGGTAAATAACGTTGAAACGTTGACTTCAGCCTCACCTTTAATTACATGAGCAGTCCCAGCATAATCACTAGAACTAGCTGATGACGAAAAACTTAACATAGTAAATAACGATAGTACCGAAAATTTAATTTTAATATTCATAAATATTCCCATATATAGAAGAGCCAAAGCATAGGCACATAACGAGACTGTAGAATAACTCCAACAGCCAAATTCAATTAAAAAAGCGAGCTCCTGTAGTTAACTCTAAGCGTTTTTAAAGCATTAGGTAATGCATTTGGAACCCATAAAACAGGCTGTTTTTCTTAAAAATGAGTAATTCTACAGCCTCAAACGCCCACATTAAGCGGACTAAAATTGTGTGCCAAACTTGTTGAGGAACGAAACATGGCACACTGTTTTAGTTCCGTTTAAATTGACTTGTTAGCTGGTATACGGCTCATAACTAATAAGCCTCGTGTACTAGCGACAAAAATCTTTTTGTATATCTTCCCTTTCATCGCACTTAGGGCAATAATCTTGACTTCTATCTGGTCTTTTAACATAAGTTCGCCTTCCTCTAGAAACCCATCTTATGTTATTACTTAAATTTTGCTTGCTCTCTATTAACACTTCAAGGTTTGGTTTACAGAGTTTCAATATGTGGACAAGCATATCAACTTTTGACTTTTCAGCTCTTCCACCAAACCTTACTGATTTGATAGTTATTAGCAAAAACTTTTTTTCTCCAACAATTAAACATCGACTTTCAGCTTCATACTTCCAAGGCTTTTCTTTATACAGTAGGATTTCTGCTGCCTTATCCATTGATATATGCTTTTCTGTTATTGAAGGTTTTTTTAAATATGAGACTTTATGAAAAATTTGGTTTTCTAATAATTGAAACTCAACAACACAACCCCTAGCTCCATCGGCGTAATGCGACCACATTAAGGGGCTGTCTTTATCCCTACTAAAGCAGACTATTCTGAATTTCTTTATTAACTCTTCCCACTCTTGTTCTTTTTCTTTAGGAATAGTCCCATCTACCTTTACAACACCTTCCATAGGATCATTTAGTTCATGATGACTTGCCGCATATATTCTTTCTTTGATAATCAAATCAAGTAGAAATTCAAAATTATCAAGTGATTTATATTTGTAGAAGGTTTGTAATTTCTGCACGACAACTCCAATTCTAAGTTTCCAGCTAACGCCTCATTAAGAGGGAATTTATAGTTGGCTAAAATGTTGAACGCAGTGAAAACAGCCAACTGTAAATTTTCCTGCTTTAATGACTTGTTAGCTGCGCATTTCGTCTAGTTTTGAAACCAGTTCTTTTAATTGAGGAATTTCAATTTTTTTACCGCTATAGGAGCTTTTAGCTTTATTAAAATATGGTTTTGCCTTGGAATCACTACCAGCCTTTTCGTGTAGTAAGCCTATTCTTAGATAAGTAAATGACAAGTTATTTGGCCCAAGCTTGGAACTAGTGCTATCTGATTCTAGGATTCTTGCTAGAGCTTGAAGTGCGTAAAGTCCACTTTCAATAGAGCCTTGTATGTATTGAGTATGAGCTAATTCAATTTCTTTTTTAAGATAATCAGAAGAAATCTCATTCGCAATAGAAACTGATGAAACTACAGAGCCTAACGTAAATAGGCCTAATTTGATCATTTTGTTCATTTTAATATCCTTATAGATTGAAATATGCCGCAATTTTCTGTGCAGCTAACGAGCCTGTAGATTAACTCGTTTTAAAATTTGTTTTATTGATAAACAAACCATAGCTGAGTTCCTATTTTGGTTCAA
>NZ_WTLB01000111.1 GCF_011378855.1 Pseudoalteromonas sp. Z1A8
TGCATATTCTCTCCAGCTTTGATCACCCAATTGCATTAACTTTGATCGCTTATTCTCATTAAGCTTTGATCACTAAAATCACTTGTAAATGATCACTTTTATGCTCTTAATGATTTTGCCGTTCAAAGCTTAATACCACTCGTAACCGAGTTCACGTTTTATCATTTTTGTAGGTGTGTTAAACCGTTATCTGAATCGTTTGATGAGGATAACAACAATGACAACAAGACCTATATCTATGAGTAAATTACATTCCATTTTACGGCTGAAGTACTCAGCACAATTATCCCATCGAGAGATTGCCAGAAGTTTAAATATTTCACCTGGTACTGTGGCTAATTACCTTAAAAAGGCCAATGAGTTAGGCTTAAATCAATGGCCAATACCTGAGGATAAACAGCAAAATACATTTTTCAACACCAAACTCAAGCGCTTCTCAACGCGTAAAAAAAGACACCCAACGCCTGACTGGTTAAATATCAATAAAGACTTAAAACAACATAAACACCTAACATTACAGCTCGTGTTTGATGAGTTACTTGAAAAAATGGGTGAGCCTTATTACAGCTACAGTCACTTCTGCCGAGCTTATAAACAATGGTTAGGTACGCAACGACTCTCAATGCGTCAGCAGCATAAAGGGGGTGAAAAGCTGTTTGTGGATTATTGTGGCCCCACAATTACCATTACTTGTCCGACGACACAGGAAAAACGCACTGCTCAGATATTCGTTGCTGTGCTAGGTGCATCAAATTATACCTATGCTGAAGCAACGTATAGTCAGCAACTTGAAGATTGGGTAATGAGTCATGCGCGTTGCTTTGAATTTTTAGGCGGCGTTCCTGACGTTGTTATTCCCGACAATCTCAGAAGTGCTGTCAGTAAAACCTGTCGCTACGAGCCTGATTTAAATCCGACGTACCACCAGTTAGCCGAGTACTTTAACGTTGCTGTCATTCCGGCTAGACCTTATAAACCCAAAGATAAATCGAAGGCTGAAGTGGGCGTACAAATTGTTGAGCGTTGGATCATGGCACGCTTACGTAACCAAACCTTCCACAGCTTAGCGCAACTCAATCATGAAATAGCAAAGCTACTGGATATGATGAACAATAAGGTGATGAAGCAATATCAACAATCACGTAAACAGCTATTTGATATGGTTGATAAAAACGCATTAAAGCCATTGCCTGAAAAGCCCTATCAATATACACAAATCAAAACAGTACGTGTGCATATTGATTACCATGTTGAAATAGAAAAACATTACTACAGCGTGCCTTATCTGTGGGTTAAAAAACAATTACGCGCACACATATCCAATCAACTCGTGCAGCTTTATTATGACGGTACTTTAATAGCACAGCATCCACGCTCAAACCGTTTAGGCGGACATACGACACAGACACATCATATGCCAAAGGCGCATCAAAAACAGCATGAGCAGTCACCGATAAATTTACGCTCATGGGCATTGGATATCGGTGATTATACTCATCAAGTCGTTGAATTATTGCTTAATAGCAAACGTCATCCAGAGCAAGCTTATCGCACTTGTTTAGGGGTGTTAAGTTTAGCTAAAACGTATTCAAAGGAACGCCTCGAGCGAGCATGCTACCGAGCAATTTGCATGAATACGACCACACTCAGATCTATTAAGCAAATGCTGCAAAAAGGGTTAGACCAACAACCATTACCCACACTCCAAACAGAGCCAGAAAAGCCAATTACACATAGCAACATACGTGGCACAGATTACTACCATTAAGGAATGCAAACATGATAGAAACAATTAATCAGCAACTTCAACTGCTCAAGTTATCGGGTATAAAGCAAGCACTCAAGCAGCAGCTTGAACAGCCAAACCTATATCAAGAACAAAGCTTTATAGAGCGCGTCAGTTTATTACTAACGCATGAAATTGATACGCGTGACCAAAGAAAAATAGAGCGACTAGTGCGACAAGCAAAATTCCGCGTACCGGGTCAGTTAAATCAACTTATTTACTCGCCGAAGCGCAATCTAGATAAAGCACAAATACGTAGCCTCAGCCAAAGCACCTGGCTGAGTTTACATCAGAATATATTAATTACAGGCGCCACAGGCTGTGGCAAAACCTACCTCGCGTGTGCCTTGGGTCACGAGCACTGTTTACAAGGGAAAAGTGTCTTCTATATTCGATTAAAAGAATTACTTGAAAGTCTATTTCTAGCACAGGCCGATGGCAGTTATCGAAAATTATTGGGTAAACTCATTAAATACGACTTACTTATTTTAGACGATTGGGGGCTAGAGCCACTCAGTGCTCAGCAACGAAGTGACTTACTTGAATTAATCGATGCTAGATATGGTTATAAATCACACATCATCATTAGTCAGTTACCACAGGAAAATTGGCACCAAATGATCGGTGAATCAACGCATGCTGATGCTATTTTAGATAGGCTGATTCATGGTGCAATTAAGTTGAATTTAAAAGGAGAATCGATACGAAAACAGTTAAATGAATTGACTGATGATGATCAGTTAAGTTAATTTAAAAATGGCTCTACAAAATGATAAATCAAGCGATCAAAGCTGATGAGAATCGGTGATCAAAGTAATGAGAATACGCAC
>NZ_WTLB01000112.1 GCF_011378855.1 Pseudoalteromonas sp. Z1A8
TTTTGAGTCGCTTTAGCGTCTCAAGGGATGCGAATAATACACCCTTTATTTTTCGAGTCAACACTTTGTTTTAAACTTTCTTTTTAGAAGATTCAAAACCGAAGTTTTATTTAACTCTCTGAGGTAGTTCGTGCCTCGCTATGCGTTGGCGTTTCCCGTCTCAGTGGGGTCGCATTATAGGGAGATCATATTTTTACGCAAGCACTTTTTTAAAGAAAAAGTAAAAAAAGATGCTGTTCGGTTAGTATCTGAACTAAACACCCCGAAACTGATAGTTTTGTAACCAAACAGTGCACTGTATGGTACAAAAATCACCTTGCTGATACACTCAAATACTAATAATCATGATCTAAAAGGTACTAACTATGGCAATTCGTTCTTATAAAGGTGTTACTCCTTCATTTAATGCGTCTGTTTATGTTGATGATTCATCGGTTTTGGTTGGTAACATTACTTTAGGTGATAATAGTAGTGTGTGGCCATTAGTAGCTGCACGTGGCGATGTTAACTATATACGTATTGGTGAGCGTACAAATATACAAGATGGCAGTGTATTGCATTTATCTCGTGCAACTAAAAGCAATCCTGATGGTTACCCACTTATTATAGGTGACGATGTAACTGTTGGTCATAAGGTAATGCTACACGGATGCGTACTAGGAGATCGTATACTTGTGGGTATGGGCGCTATTATTATGGACAACGTTGTTGTTGAAGACGATGTTATTATTGGAGGAGGTTCTTTGGTGCCTCCAAACAAGCGTTTAGAGTCTGGCTATTTATATGTAGGAAGCCCAGCTAAGCAAGCTCGCCCTCTTACAGACCAAGAACTTGCCTTTTTAAAAATATCTGCTGATAACTACGTATCACTTAAAGATGAGTATTTAACTGAAATCGCTAACTTAGAGTAATAAGCTTACTTCTATCTGACCTGCCGAGTTGTAACTCTCTTCTTCGATAAGCTCCTCGGCACGCTCTTCGTAATCAAAACGGTACTTTTCAAAATACTCTGTTGCATGGCTTTCGTCCGTTAATTTAAGTTTTTTTACTTCTATTACACACTCCACCAGCATGCCACTAACTTGTGCAAAGAATACTAACTGATGATCGGGCTCTCTAAATTCTAGCCTATCTATAAATTGTATTGCTTGGTTCATTTAAGCGCCCCTTGTTTTAGTGCATCAACTACAGGCAGTATTTTTGGCATTTTATTGCGCCATACATAATAGGCTTGAGCAGCCTGGCCCACTAACATACCGCTGCCATCTAAAAGCTTAGCGTTAATATTATGCTGTGCAATCCAGTTCATAAAAATAGTATTTTGCAGTGAATAAAACATGTCATAGGCTACTTCACAGTTAGTTATGTGTTTTTCATCAAGTGCTGGTAGCTCGTTATTCATACTGCTAGATGTAGAGTTTATAATTAGTGAGTAATCACTTACTGGTAAATCATTAAAGCCAAAGCCAGATACAGGTCCATATTGAGTAAATAGCTCTGCGAGTTCTTTAGCTTTTTGTGCTGTGCGATTAACGATTATTATTTCCTGAGGGTTATGCTCTAGCAAAGGTAAAATAACGCCTCGAGCTGCACCGCCCGCGCCAATAATTAAAATACGCTTGTTAGTAATAGCTACTTTATTAGCAAGTAAATCGTTAACAAAACCGATACCATCAGTGTTATCACCGAGTAATGTGCCATCGTCTCGTTTTTTTAAGGTATTAACAGCCCCTACTATTTTAGCTAATGGCGTAAGCTCATCTGCCATTGCATAAGCTTGCTCTTTGAATGGCATTGTAACGTTAGCACCGATACCGCCTTGCTCAAAAAAAGACAATACTGTTTTTTCAAAGTTATCGATAGGTGCTAATATTGCGCGATAGTCGATTTGCTCACCCAGTGATACAGCAAATTGTTTATGTATCGCGGGGGATTTTGAATGTTTAATTGGATTTCCAAAAACCGCATATTTGTCCATTTTAAAGCAACCTCTTTGCAGCTATATACTGCCTATTAACGATGATAAGTAATATGATTAAACGACTTTTTTCTAAATCTAAGCCAGCTCCTGAGCAACAGGCTCCTACTCCTGAAAAAACACCGTACGAAATAATAGGTGGAGAAAAAGGAGCGCGCGCTATTGCCAATCGATTCTACGACATAATGGAGTCAGATGAATACGCTAAACCGTTATATGATATGCATCCTCTGCCATTAGATAGAATTCGCCAAGTATTTTTTGAATTTTTATCTGGTTGGTTAGGCGGGCCAAACCTATTTACAGAAAAACATGGCCAGCCAATGCTACGTAAACGCCATATGCCTTTTACTGTAGATAAAGCATTGCGTGATCAGTGGATGTACTGCATGAATAAAACGCTGGATATAGAAATAGACAACCCGTTGTTACGTGAAGGCTTAAAGCAATCATTCTCTCAACTAGCAACGCACATGATTAACCAGCATTAAATTTGTATTTAGCCACAATGCAAAAAGGCGCTAATTAGCTGTCTCTTGATCACAAGTCTGGCTCAAGAGATTTTGCTAAATCGTAGCCTTCCAGGATGGCTTGTAACTTAAGCCAT
>NZ_WTLB01000113.1 GCF_011378855.1 Pseudoalteromonas sp. Z1A8
AGTGATTTTAGTGATCAAAGCTTAATGAGAATAAGCGATCAAAGTTAATGCAATTGGGTGATCAAAGCTGGAGAGAATATGCACTTTGCAGGAAAACCTTTAACCGGCACTGCTTACTTAACTAAATTTGCTAGAAACAACCGGCAAGAGATTGATAACGATATTTTGAAGGCTGAAGGCGTTTATTACCAAGTTCTAAACCAAGTGCTCGATGGTTTGTCAGTAGAGACTATGGATCCCTCTTTAATAAAAATGCTCGAACATAATGGCCAAGTAAGCTTATGGCTACCTCGCTTTGATATTGAAATTGTTGATGGAATTGCTCATAGGTTAGGCATGGAAAGTATCTATTCAATTATTAATGCAGAGCTAGGAAGTACGCAGAATCATTTTGATGTGATTAATCGCCTTTGGGCAAAAATTAGTAACACGACTGATATGTCATCTGAAGAGTTTGTGAAACAATATATTGCACGCGACTTTTTGAACTTAATCTTTGGAAATTCAGACAATCATGGACGTAATATTTCATTTATCAAAAAAGAGAATAAGATTTCGTTTGCCCCTATCTATGACTTTGCGCCAATGAAAGCAGATCCTGAAATGGTAACGCGACTATTTAAGTGGGGTGAGGGTTTTGAACGTGCTGGCAAGGTAAACTTTTTACATATAGCTGAGCAACTTTCACCTATGTGTGATCCAGATGAATTGATTACATATCTTCAAGAAATAGCCAAAAGGCTCAAAAATTTACCCATGAAACTTTTAGCCGCTGGTTGCCCTGAACGTATTGTTTATTTTCCGTCTATAGGGCTTGAGTTTCTAGAGAGTGAATTCGTACAAATGGGAGTTATGGATGGATGAGTAAGTATGATGGATTAGAAAGGTTAGCATTTTTAGCACAGATAGAGAGCGATATTTTAAATAATGAGATAGAAATAGGTGATGCAGTACGATTAGTTCGCACTAAGCTTTATAAAATGTCGCAAACACGCTTTGCTAATTATGTAAAAGTATCAGATAGAACATTACGTGATATTGAGAAAAACAACACAGATCCTCGCTTATCGATTTTAAAAAAAAGTACTAAAACCATGTGGGTTTGTTTTAACATTAAAAGTGATGACTAGAATTGTTTCTTAAACTCACGACATATACATATACAAACGTAAACTTGAGATGTTTCCTCTTATTTGAAACGCCACCATTAATGAAGGCGGATACACAGCAGCCTCCGTTTTGTCGTTGTTATATCACGCGTAAAATCCCGATAAATCGATTTTATCCATCAGAACCATGGCCCCGCAACGGTCCGCCCCAAAGTTAAAGGTCAAAAAGCAATCAATTCAGAATGGTTAAGATGTGTTCCTAAAAAAGTAACTATACAGACTCGTTACATTTTCAGAGAGCCCGGTGTACATCCATGCTTTTATGAATAACTCGAATAATTACAACTTCTTTCTTGCCGAATTCTTTGTAATAGATAACATGACTCCCTTGCGGTCGCTTTCTATAGCCTTCTCTAATGTAATCACAGATATAACCTAGCGCTGGTTCTTCTGCAATTTGATGAAAAACGCTATCAAGTAACTTTAAATAGTCATTTCTCTGCTGTTTGGCCCAGTTAAGTTGCGTGTAACGAGCGATTTTGATTAAATCTGATTTAGCTTTTTTAGATATATGAAATTTCATATCAATGATTTTCTTTATCTAAGTCACTTAATAGTGTGTCATATGAATAGTCAGCTATTCCGCTGTTTTCTCCCTCAACCAACATATTCCTTAAATTGTTCATTTTCAATTCTTGATCTTCTAAGGCTCTTAATCCAGCTCTTAGAACTTCACTTGCAGATCCATACCTACCAGTCTCTAATTGCTGACTAATAAATGAGTCGAAATGCTCACCTAATGTAACACTTGTATTTTTCGCCATGCCAACCTCCAATACCAAAATTCAATATATTTTGGTATCAAAAACATATCAAGTCAATTAAGAAAGACAAAAAACACCTCCTAATCCTACGTTGCTAAAGTATAAGCAACTATTTTTTAGCTTCTTATTAAGGCGGTATGGTTGAAATTTAAATCAAATGACAGTGTTGATTTCTTAAAATGCCGGGTAAGCGGTGATTGCGATTTTAACGCGCTTATCACACAGTTCCCTTCAACACCGTAGAAAAATTATTGGACTCTATTGGGTGAAATATTGATAATTTTTATTAGCTATATAGCTAACACAGGGGTTACATACTAATATATTAGCCATATAGCTAACATTCAATAAGTGAATATATGTCGAGTAGAGCTGATATTGGCAAACAAATAAGTACTAGCAGGAAAGCTTTAGGCTACACGCAACAAAAGCTATCAGAGATCGCGGGGATTAGTGAACTACCCACCGACGCCACTACGTGTCGATCAATGGGCTTCTACAGTCTAGCTTTTGAATGCTAGGCTGCTTCTTTTTTCTCAGATCCAACAG
>NZ_WTLB01000114.1 GCF_011378855.1 Pseudoalteromonas sp. Z1A8
CTGAGCAAATTCTGCCTGGCACTTTTGAGTATGCCCTTTGTTATATTGTCGAAAATAAACTCGATTTATCGGGGTTTGACGCGTGGTACAACAATGACAAAACGGGCGCGGCGGCGTATCCATCCTCGGTAATGCTAAAGATTATTTTACTGGGCTATGCACATGGTTTGATCAGTAGCCGTCGAATTGCTAAAGCGTGTGAGACGAACATTTTATTTATGAGTGAAAGCAATTAACAGTGACACCCATCCTAAATTTTGCTCTTTTTTAAATTAAGGACTACGTTTTATTTAGTGTAAAAAACAAGCAGGGTGTCTTATGGCTATCGCAAGAAAGCGTCAAGTAAGTTTGGTTGATACAAAGTACTACCACTGTATTTCACGTTGTGTACGCCGTGCATTTTTATGTGGCGAAGACCGTTTTACAGGCAAGTCTTACGAGCATCGTAGAGGCTGGGTTGAAGACAAACTGCTTGAGTTAGCTAAGGTGTTTTGTATTGATGTATGTGCTTATGCCGTTATGAGTAATCATACCCATTTAGTACTGTATGTTGATGATAAGAAAGCGAATAGGCTGAATGATAAAGCGATTGTTATTCGCTGGCATAAACTCTGTAAAGGCACAGTGTTAACGCAAAAATATGTACAGGGTGAAAAGCTAAGTAAAGTTGAACTCATCTTTTTTAATCAAACAGTAAAGGAATATCGAGAGCGCCTATCAAGTATTAGCTGGTTTATGCGGTTGTTAAATGAAGATATTGCTCGCAGAGCAAATAAGGAAGATAACTGTACTGGCAGGTTTTGGGAGGGTCGATTTAGCTCACAAGCACTGCTTGATGAAGCCGCACTTGCCGCCTGTATGGCGTATGTCGATTTAAACCCCATTAGAGCCAAGATGGCTAAAACGCCAGAAGAGTCAGACCATACCAGCGCTCAAGTACGCTTAATATGCGCAAAAGAAGGCAAGCAGCCAAAACAACTCCTTCGTTTTGCAGGGATGTCACGTCAAATAATGCCAAAAGGGCTGCCGTTTGAGCTTAAATCGTACCTTGAACTTGTTGAATTAACAGGACGTTGCATACGAGAAGACAAGCGAGGGTATATTGAAAGTACACATTTGTCTTTACTGGAAAGGGTGAATATATCTCCAGAAAACTGGTTAAAGCTTACAACCCAATTTACGCGCGTATTTCGTGGTGCAGTGGGCAGGCCAGCCTCACAAGAAGCTTATTGTGAAAACTTAAAGCGAAAGCGGCGAGCGAATATCAGTAACTGCGAAAAGCTACTGGCATAAAACGTAAACTACTCAGTAAAACTATTCAATAATAAATTACAACTGCACCATGCAGTCATTTTCATGCGTGCAATTTAGATTAAGAGCGCTAATGACTTATTTGATGGATGAAATGAAAATAACCTGTCGATAAAAGATATATTATTAACCTACAAATTAAATTTAATGGCAACATTTTGTTTGTTCAATTAAAGTGGCTGTCTAGTTTATCTGTTTATCTGGTTTATCTGTTCATATAAAAAAGCTGCAAAACACGATGCATTAAGAAGGGGAAGCCCTTTTAACCTAAATAAAAGCCACTCAACCACTCGTAATCCCTTCCAAAACGCCAATTTAAACAACACCAAACACTTCTTTATATGCTGCGTAAAAATACAGTAATCGATTGAACCAAAATAGGAACTCAGCTATGGTTTGTTTATCAATAAAAATAAATAAAAAAACGAGTTAATCTACAGGCTCGTTAGTTGCCTATGGAGTTTCAGTTGCACTTTGATGAATTAAAATCGATTATCGATACTGAAAATGCCCAAGAATTAAGTCTTACTTCTAATTCTTGGGAAATCATTAAAAACTCTAATTCCGAAGTGAATAATTGGTTATCTGAAGATCAATTCAGTCTCATTTTTTCAGGTGTTTCTGAATCTAAATATGGCGAAACAGTGTTTGTATTTGAGACCTTTGAACGTAAATATAAACACTCAGGTTTAACTAAAAGGTTATGCGAACAGCTAAATTTAAAATGGTCTAAATTTGATAAATTCCAAAGCTCTACTGAAATTTTAGATTTCTATATGGTCCCCAAAAGTTTAAATTGGGTTCTGTACGCTAACAGAGACTTTTGGCAATTCGCAAAAGGCAACTAACAAGTTGCACAAGCAGGACAAAATACAGTTGGTTTTTTGCTCGTGCCTCGCTTATTTTAACCAACTATATTTTGCCTCTTAGCAAGGCGTTGAGGCTGTAGAATTACTCTTTTTAGGAACGTATCCAACTATTCTTGGTTGGTTGCTTTTTAACCTTGAATCCATCTGTTCGCTGTGATCTAATAGATATTATTCACCCACGGTAAACTGTTATGGCTAACTACAAGCCTGACTTATCCTGTCAAAATAAA
>NZ_WTLB01000115.1 GCF_011378855.1 Pseudoalteromonas sp. Z1A8
ATGATTACTCATTACGGCATAAGCACATACATCAATACAAAATACCTTCGCTAATTCAAGCAGCTTATCTTCAACCCACCCTCGCCGATGCTCGTAAGATTGACCAGTAAAACGGTCTTCCCCACATAAAAATGCACGTCGCACGCAACGCGAAATACAATGGTAGTATTTTGTATCAACCAAACTTACTTGACGTTTTCTTGCGATAGCCATAAGACACCTGCTTACTTTTTACACTAAAGAAAGGCTAACCTCTAACTTCGAAAAGTGCAAAATTTAGAGTGGGTGTCTTGTTAATTTCTGTTTAGTAAAGGTGGTGCACTTCGACCTTGAATCTGGCCTTTTAAAAAGATCAAAATTTAGGATGGGTGTCTTGTTAATTTCTTTTTTGTTCAGCGTCTACTGCATTTTCCGTTACTTTTCCATATCGCCTCTTCATGCGATCACATGTATCCCTGACCTTTCTTCGAATAACATGTTCAGGCTGACCTTCATTTTTTTCACGAACTCTATTTGCTATCTCGATTAATTCTCTTGGCATATATTCTGATGCGTCAGCTTCAAAAAATAGAGGAAGTAATTGTTCTTGATCTCTGCTAAAGTTCGACCTAGATGGGCCAAAAGACAAGGTATTGGCTAAAAAATCTAATGACATTAACGGGGATGAAGGTGGTCGCTCAAACTCTTCTTTAAGTTTATTCCTGATCTTCCAAGCCAAGCTATCAATTGTAAGCCACCAGTGTTTATAACCTAATTCTGATACCTGCTCTTTTTGCCGCATTCCAATGACACCCACATAACTCTCAACATCATTCTTTATCAATGCTTCAGTTATGGTCTCATCGAAATTGCCATTGCCATTGCCATTTTCGCTTCGTCGTTCTTTATGAGCCTCAGACCATAATGCTTCAATACGAAATCTTGCATCTTCAGGTACTAATTGAAGAGCATCAACTAAAGGCTCAAGTACAATATTAAAATTATGCTTAAGGTAATCTTCAATATCATCTTCAGGTCGATATTGCCCATGAAAAACCTCAATAGAGGAAGTAAATTTTACAGGCTCATACCCCTGTTCAACATAGTGGTAGTACAAGAAAGGAATTCTCCCGCCCCACTGGTTCAGACTTCTTCTTGAGCAAGTAATCGATATGTTAATATGTTGCAATACTTCTCTGATCACTCCATCTGTGACACATAACTCAACACCGCTATCTATTAAAGAAGAAACTATGTTTGTATATTTTTTGCTTTGCTCTTCTCTATAGAATGTTTCAACGAGCAATGGCAATACGATGGTTGTGTCTAACCAAATTTTTCCGTGACTGAATATTTTCTTTGTCACTTTCTGAACGTCTGGCGTTTCTCGCAAAAATGAATAAAGCGTATAAGTATCAGATATCTTTTTTAGATGAGTCTTTACTTCGGGCAAGTCAGAACTTAACAATCTCGCTATTACATTTAAAGCAATATCAGGAAAATGGGCTAGGTAGCTGTTCGTTGATGGAAAGTCATTTATATCTGAAAATATACAGTTATTTAGAGTGTTGTGGTCATTTAAGCAAATATCACCATTCACTACAGAGGATGCAAACGACTCACCAGACTTGATCAAGTAGTTATCAATAACTCTCAATATTCTATTGGATATTTCCTCTATATTTTCATCATTTATGTGATCGCTGTCCTCCCTCTCATTGCCAACCAATCTTTCAACCTCATTGGAAAACTCTACTTCTTCGCATTCAGTCTCTGCAACTCGCTCCTGTATTCGATTTACTTCTTCATGAGTAAGGCAGAACTCATCTTCTTTAGTCCAGTGGCGAATTACTTTCTTACTTAACTTGCTGAGTGCGGAATTTACATACTTCTCGATTTCAACTAGATCCGGCGTTTTTCAAGACAGTTGTCGCCTAAATTGTTAAGCAGCTTCTTTGTGTTGCTCTGGATTTAACTCCACAGCGCCTA
>NZ_WTLB01000116.1 GCF_011378855.1 Pseudoalteromonas sp. Z1A8
CCTGATAGCTTTTGGTTTACCACGCCATTCTATAATTTGATTGAGCGAGCGGATCACACGCTCAGCGGGGAGTGATAAGTCAGTATCTATTGTGAGTCCTTCGCGATTGAAATCATCAATCACATTGAACAAGCGACACCCTCTGCCATAAGATAATTGGTCGTGCATAAAATCCATTGACCAACATTCGTTAATGGCCTCAGGTACAGTACAGCTAATGGTTCAGGCTTCTCCCTTGTTAGACGTTTTCTAGGTTTTATTCGCAAGCTCACGGTAAATACGATAAACGCGCTTATGATTCCATGTGTAGCCTTTAACATTGCGTAAATATAGAAAACATAAACCAAATCCCCAATTACGCTGACATTGACTTAAATCCAATAACAACCCTGCAATTTCCTCATTTTCATCAGACAGTTTTGGCGTATAGCGATAGCATGTTTCACTTATCATGAAAGTACGACAGGCTAAGGAAATACTCATTTTATTTGTGCTAACGACTTCGTGTGCCAATACTTTGCGCTCAGAAGCCTTTACCACTTTTTTACCATTGCCTCTTGAATGACTTCAGATTTTAGCCGCTCTTCAGCATACATTTTCTTTAAACGGCGATTTTCATCTTCAATCTCTTTCATTCGTGTCATTAAAGACGCATCCATACCGCCGTATTTTGCGCGCCATTTATAAAAGGTTGAATTGCCCATACCATATTCACGGCATAGCTCAGGGATTGGCACACCGTTTTCGGCTTGCTTCAAAATAGCGAGGATTTGACTGTCTGTAAAATGTGCTTTTTTCATAATTTTCTCCTGTGTTTACAATAAGAGAAAATTCTACGTTTGGCTTCTATTATTTTTCGGGGGGGGGGGGATTACCCATCGAGCTTGATGATCAGGTTTGAGTAAGTGTTTTAGGACGGCGTTTATTGCGGCGCTTGGCGTGTATTACTCAAGTGCACTCACTCTCATACCATCAACGCATTTAATCATATTCATTAACTTTAGAATTAATGTATTCTTGTGCGCCCATTATTGGCAGCAGTCGATCATATACTTGATTCATTACACCTGTTTCAGCGTGAGCAACAAACTTAGCTTTTCTTGTGCGCCAAGAAAGCGTCTGAATCATATTTGCAACTACAGCATAGGGCTTGTCTATGTTGTTTATAGGTACTTCTAAAAGACCACCTCTAACACTTGAGCTTATAGGACAGCAAATCAACAAGCCAGTAGCAGAATTATACGCCTTGCTACTAAGCACAAGTGCGGGTCTATACTTGCCTATTTCTTTCCCTTTTACTGGTTCAAAATCAATAAAAACAATCTCGTTTCTGTCAGGCGTGTAAGTCATTTAGTAATCCATAATTTCACAGGGTAAAAGCCCTGCTAGTTCATCAGTGTGCGCGTTGTATTCATTTAGTCCGCTTATTAGTTCAGACTCAGTGAATGGCATTTCATACTTGCGCTTTGTTTCAACAGGCTTAATTGTCATGCCCTCAGGTGTCGATGTGACAATAACCTTTGTATTTTTAGTAAACATAGGTTCACTAGCCATTGCGTTTGTAATGCGTAAGCCGAGAGAATTGCCCCACGATTTAATTTCGGTGACTGTTTCCATATTTAATTACTCTATTGTTGTGGTTTCTTTTAGTATATATAATGTGTATACGATGTCAATCAACACGTACAAAAACCGCACTAGCTGGCTCGAACGGCTACGTGGCCGACAATCCAAAGTTTTTAAAGCAATCAAAAGCAAAATTAAATCAATTGCAACGTCAGCTTG
>NZ_WTLB01000117.1 GCF_011378855.1 Pseudoalteromonas sp. Z1A8
CGGCGTTTTTCAAGACAGTTGTCGCCTAAATTGTTAAGCAGCTTCTTTGTGTTGCTCTGGATTTAACTCCACAGCGCCTATTGGCTGCCAGTTTCGCTCTTCTTTTGACCATCGCTCTGGATGTTCATTTCTTTTTGTCTGATACAACGCTTTTCGCTTCGCCAGTATTCCCACATCAAGACCATCATGCCTCTGGTTTGGTGTTACAAACTTAATCCTGCTATGGCGATGCTCGTTGTTGTACCAATAAACAAATTCATTGACCCATTTACGCGCGGCTTCTAACGACTTAAAACCTTCACTCGGCCAACGTGGATGATACTTTACCGTTCTAAATAGCGATTCTGAGTATGGATTATCATTGCTCACCCTTGGACGGCTTCGTGAGGTCACAACGCCTAAATCGTACATCTTAGCTCGCATCGTCAAGCTCTTCATGGGCGCGCCATTATCTGAGTGCAACACAACGTCTTTCTTTAAGCATTTCTCTGACCAGACCGTACGCTCTAGTAGTGCTGCAGCTTGCTCACCTGTTTCACTGTCGTGAACTTCCCAACCGACGATTTTTCGACTGTAAATATCTTCAATCATGTACAGATAATAGTGCTTTCCTATCACCGTTGTAGGCAGGTAACTGATATCCCAACTCCACACTTCGTTCGCTTTTTTAGCCGTATAACTGGTTGGCTTTTTATGAACATTTCTCGGCTTAGCTTTTCCTCGGTGATGAAGCATGTTTTCAGCATGCAAGATACGGTAAAAACTCGACTCAGAAGCAATATACTCACCTCTATCGGCGAGTATAGGTACAATTTGACTTGGCGGTAATGAGGCAAACTCTTCACTATTACACACATCAATCACGTCTTGTCTTTCAGCCTGACTCAGTTTATTCCCAGGCTCTGGCCGCGTAACTGTAGGCCTTTTATCTGCGCCAATCTCACCCTCTATTCGCCAACGCTGTAAGGTTCTTGTTGATAATCCAATCACGTCACAGGCCTTATCTTGTCTCGCACCTGATGCTACTGCGGTGCTGACCCATTGCGCGTATTTTTGCCTATCGGTCAGCGAAATCAGTCTTCCTCTTTTTCTTTCCAATAGGCATCGAACTTTTTTCCGAGAACGAGTAAAGCTGCCGCTTCTGCTAACGCTTTATCCTTTCTACGTAACTCGCTTTCGAGCTCGTTAATGCGTTTTTTATCGGTCTTCTGCTCAGGTGTTATCTTGGCTTTTCTCGTGAGTGTTGTGCTTGGATTGCCGGCAATACAAGCTTGCTTCCATTCGTTAACTTGCTCAGGGTATAACCCTTTAGCTCGGCAATATTCACTTAACTCAACTGCCGACAAAGAGGCTGTTTCCAATACCACTGAAAACTTTTCCTCACTTGACCACTTATCTGATGAACTGACTTTTGACACGTTTAACCCTGAGGTATTAAATTGCTTTTGCCAACTATACAGGGTTGAAAGCTTAATGCCTTCTTGTTCTGCAAACTGACGAACCGACAAATCACTTTGACTAAGCTTGTTTAATATCGCTTCTTTAAATTGAACTGAATGCCTTTGATAATTCACTTACTTTAACTTACCGCGCCCTGTTTATTTGTAAATTAATTGAGGCGACAACTATCCTGACACAGGGGG
>NZ_WTLB01000118.1 GCF_011378855.1 Pseudoalteromonas sp. Z1A8
GGTGTAATAAAAAACCAAGAAGCGTTTAAGCTTCAAGAAAGTTAAATACGATCTTGAAGCTTAAAATGAGAGATGGTATCTACAACGGATTATTAAATTCGGTGTCTTCAGAGGGCTATCTGCCAGTTTCACTTTATTTCAGGCACAAAAAAACCGACTTAATGTCGGCTTAGTATGAAAGTGGTGGGCGCAGGAGGATTCGAACCTCCGACCGCTCGGTTCGTAGCCGAGTACTCTATCCAGCTGAGCTATGCACCCACTTTCATAGATTGCTTATTTAAACTCTAAGCAGAGCGTATAAATTCAGGCATAAAAAAACCGATTTCCATCGGCTTATTTTTCTTACACTTTAAAAGTATATGAAAACATGAAAGTGGTGGGCGCAGGAGGATTCGAACCTCCGACCGCTCGGTTCGTAGCCGAGTACTCTATCCAGCTGAGCTATGCACCCACTTTCATTTTTACTATTACTTGTTTTTACTCTAAGTGAGAGTCTATAAAGTGGTGGGCGCAGGAGGATTCGAACCTCCGACCGCTCGGTTCGTAGCCGAGTACTCTATCCAGCTGAGCTATGCACCCACTTTATAGTTTACTTATTTTAACTCTAAGTAGAGCTTTTTCTTATTTAGACTCTAAGCAGAGTTATTAAAGTATGGTGGGCGCAGGAGGATTCGAACCTCCGACCGCTCGGTTCGTAGCCGAGTACTCTATCCAGCTGAGCTATGCACCCATACTTTAAAACTTTACAAAACACGCCATTAAAAGAAATGGTGGAGAGGGAGGGATTCGAACCCTCGATAGAGCTACAAACTCTATACTCCCTTAGCAGGGGAGCTCCTTCGGCCACTCGGACACCTCTCCGTCTTGTGGGGCGTATAATAAAGATTTCAGAAAATATGTCAAACACTTTTCTACCAAAAACGACTATATGGTTACAGATTGCACATATGCTTGGTTTAAAAGTGTAATTAGTTTGAAATTTAAGCGGGTTACGTATTTTTATTTGAAGGATTAACACCTAGCACAGGAACTAAGTCATCCGTTAACTGAGCCAAATACTGTTCTTGGTAACCTAATTGTTGAAATTCGGCAATACAAGCACGGTAGTAAGCATCTCGTTCTTGCTCTGTTGTGCATTCTTCTGATAAATCATCTACTCGTTTATCTTTCATACTATTATTCTAAGTCCTTTAAGAATCTATATTAACTGCTAAATACTAAGCAGTTTAAATTTCGTGCGTATTTTAGCTAAAACCTTTACATTAATACAACATATGTTTAAAAAACAATCATACTAAAAAGTTATAGCACTGTTAGTTTTAATATTAAAACTGCCAATAACAATAAATTAGCGAAGCTGAATTGCACATTAACCAGCACTAATAACTACATTTAATTTTTAGTGTAGTACTTATTAACTCCTAAATTCGGATAATAAGTGCAATTTCTCAGATTAGATGGCCAGCTGTTATAATTCGGCCATTTTCTCGCCAAAGGAAATT
>NZ_WTLB01000119.1 GCF_011378855.1 Pseudoalteromonas sp. Z1A8
ATAGGCGCTGTGGAGTTAAATCCAGAGCAACACAAAGAAGCTGCTTAACAATTTAGGCGACAACTGTCTTGAAAAACGCCGCTTTTAAAAAATGGTAGAAATTTTTCTGTTAACAAAAAAATTCACAAAGATACAAAGAGCTATACCAAAGATAAATTCAATAGAAATATTAATAATTATAAAAAAATTATTTTAAATACCCTATCTATTTACTACATAGACAATTACAAAAAACGAACAGAAGTAATAAACTTCTACAGTTTGCTTATGCAATTACCTAATCAAAAAAGAGAGCACAGGGATCCAACATTAGAGTTCAAACTTGGTTTTAACAATGATATTGCAATGATTTTAATTCTCAAGAACGATGAATTAAATAATGACTTGTTAGATTAATTATTACATCTTCACCACTAAATTAATTGTTTTAAATGGATATCTTATGACTGAACATGAAAAACAGCAAAAAGAAGAAAGAGATTTTTTAAAAATTATAATGATAATTTTTTTAAGTACAATGCTTGGAGTTTGCTGGGTATTTGGTCACTTTTTTGGATTTTCGCCATCAAAAAGTCTCGACGTTTGGTATCAAACAGCAACAATTTTCACTGGCGTTACAACTCCATTTATTTCTGCAATCTCAGTATTTCTTTTATACTTTGTTTGGAAAGATAACCGAAGAGAGTTAGCTGAAACAAAAAAAGCTTTAACAGAGCAATCTGATACTCAAAACTTTAGTGTTATTAAAGATGCTGTTTTTGAAATTGCTGATCAAGTTAAGGTTTGCCTTCAAAAGGATGTTGTAATGGGTATGGGGAGTAATGGATGGATATTGAGTAATGTAAATTCCCCTGTTTCTGATACTCGATTTTTACCTGATGAACAAGGTAAAGAACAAAGAGATGAAATGAAATTAGAATCGTTTTTACAATTATATTTTACATTTACGCGCAGTCGGCGTTTTTCAAGACAGTTGTCGCCTAAATTGTTAAGCAGCTTCTTTGTGTTGCTCTGGATTTAACTCCACAGCGCCTATTG
>NZ_WTLB01000012.1 GCF_011378855.1 Pseudoalteromonas sp. Z1A8
ATAGATAGTGGTTTGGCGATTACTATCAGATCAAATTCAGAGCATGTTTTCAAGTTTTATTCCTTAAGATCCAACCTATGAACCTGTATTAGGTTATTAGCGTATTAAAGCCCAACATTGTTGGGCTTTTTTGTTTTTAGCGTCAGTTTGTATTCACGGCAACTGCGTTAGAGTTATTAAAATTTAAATTTTTAACCACTATGGAGTTATTATGAAAACAGTAGGATATGCAGCAAAAAGCCAAGGTTCTGAGCTGACAGAATTTTCTTTTGAGCGCCGCGAGTTACGAAATAACGATGTAGAAATTGAAATTTTATACTGTGGTGTGTGCCATTCAGATTTACACGCCGTACGAAATGATTGGGGTGGCAGTGACTACCCATTAGTACCCGGGCACGAAATTGTTGGTAAAGTTGTTTCGGTAGGCAGCGACGTTAAAAAATATAAGCAAGGTGATTCTGTTGGCGTGGGCTGCATGGTTGATTCATGCAAAAGTTGCGATCAGTGCGACAACAACGAAGAGCAATTTTGCCGAGAGGGTATGGTTGGCACTTATGCCGGTAAGGATAGAGAAACCGGCGAAATGACCCAAGGCGGTTATTCTAAAAGTGTGGTTGTACGAGAAGAGTTCGTACTTTCAATTCCAGAGAGTTTAGAGCTTTCACGCGTTGCACCTCTATTATGTGCAGGTATTACTACGTATTCTCCACTTCATAAATGGGGCGTTAAAAAAGGCAGCCGTGTTGGTGTTGTTGGTCTAGGCGGACTTGGCCATATGGCCGTTAAAAATGCAGTTGCAATGGGCGCAAGCGTTACGGTAATTGGCCGTAGTGAGTCTAAAAAAGATGATGCGGTTAAATTGGGTGCTCAGCACTACTTAGTGTCATCTAATGATGACGAAATGAAAGACTCGCAATCTGCCTTTGACGTCATTATAGATACGGTACCTGTAAAACATGATTTATCTATTTACACACCACTACTTGATGTGGATGGTACTTTAGTTATTGTAGGCCAAGTTGGCCCTGTAGATGAGCTAAGCACGGTACCATTATTAATGGGTCGCCGTCGTATTGCAGGCTCACTTATTGGTGGTATTGCACAGACGCAACAAATGCTCGACTTTTGTGGTGAAAATAACGTGCTACCTGAGTGCGAAATGATCAACATTGACGAAATTAACACAGCATATGAGCGTATGGAAAAATCTGACGTACGATATCGTTTTGTTATTGATATGGCGTCGTTAAGCGCTTAATTTACTAGGTAAATTAAAAATAATAGAGCCGCTAGTTAGCGGCTCTTTTTGTATTTACTATTTAAAGTATAGATTAACCAGCGGTTTGCGCTGTTGGTTGCTGTTTGTTTAGTTGTAAGTAACTTAATAGCCACATACCCAAACCACCTAAAAACAATGCAGCTGCTACGTAACCTGTTTGATTAGGTGCAGCACCTTGCGCTATTGCAATTCCGCCGACCCACGGGCCTATAGCATTTGCGGTATTAAATGCGCACTGTACAAGAGCACCGATCATAGCGTGACCTTCTGGAGCAACATCCATTAATAGCGTTTGAATAAGTGTTGCCAAACCCACACTGCAACCAATAAAGAAGATCACTGCATAAAGAGCCCAAATATTATGGCTTGCCGTTACATAAGCAAAGGCAAATACAATGGTACATACAAGCGCAAGGCCAGTCGTTTTAATTGCTGATTTATCGGCAGCTTTACCCAGTACATAGTTACCGAGCGTACAACCAATACCAAACATTACCATTGCGATAGAAATAGTATATGGGGCTGTTTTTGTTACCACTAAGATGGTGTCGGCAATGTAAGTATAAATACAAAACACCCCGCCAAAGCCAATAATTACAATACCCAAAATAGACCAAACCAGTTTGTTTTTAAGTACGCCAAACTCGTTTAGTAAGTTAGAAGGCTTAGCGTTATCTATATTTGGAACTACTTTGTAAACAAAAATAAAAGCAATAAATGCAAGCACTGCAGCGCCGGCTAAACAGTACCGCCAACTAAGGTTTTGACCCACAAGTGTTACAACAGGCACACCAACAATAGTGGCCACAGTTAAACCCATAAACACCTTAGACATAAAGCTAGCACGCTTACCTTTTGGGGCAATATCCGATGCTAATAAAATAGCCGCGCCAAAATATGCACCATGAGGTAAACCACTTAAAAATCTAAATATTACAAGTTGCTCAAGCGACGTTGCCATCGCGCTTAATCCGTTTGAGACAAACATTAAGCTTATAAATATGAGCAATGCTTTGCGCTTTCTCATATTAGCAGTGGTAAGCATTAAAATAGGGGCACCCACTACAACACCAATGGCGTAAGCACTAATTGCATAGCCACTTTGTGATGGCGTTGAGCCAAATGTTTCGCTAATTAGTGGCAGCATAGGCATCATCGAAAACTCAGATAATCCTAAAATAAATGTGCCTAGCGCTAATACGAGTAAAATAGCGGTTCTGTTAAGTTGACTAGATGCCGACGTTACATCTGATGTCATAGATGATCCCTTAAGGTTTAATTTTAAAAATGAAACTGCACAATAGATCTTGAATAGGACATATTATGTGTATGCTTAAATTTTGGTGTGAGAGGGTAGTCTGTGAGGGCGCTATTTTAAGTTAAAAAAAGTACAGAGTCATGCATAAATTAGTGGTTTTATTAGGTTTTTAAAATGTTAATTAGAAGAAAATACTACTTAACATTTATAAAATAAAAAAACTATTTATAAAGCATATATATATAAGATATTAAATATTAGCCGAAAGGTTATTTAAAGCTTATATTTACAGTACAGCTACATATTGATATCACATTAATTTGCTAATTTTTGTACTAATTTACTCCTTAAGGTTTTTATATGTTTGGTATTTCTAAAAGAAACGCAAAAATTGAAGAAATGGAGCTTCAATTAATTCAAAAACAATCTATTTTATCGGCAATTAATAAGCACGTTGCTTATATAGAGTTTACACCTGATGGAATAATATTAGACGCAAACCAGTTGTTTTTAAAAACGATTGGGTATAGCAAAGAGAAAATAATTGGTAAGCATCATCGTATGTTTTGCGAACCTGAATATGCAAAGTCAAACGAATATAGTCAATTTTGGCAAGCATTGAAAGCAGGGAATTCTAAAGCAGGCTCGTTTTTAAGGTACAAAGCTAATGGCGATAAGCTTTGGCTTGAGGCAACTTACTTTCCTGTAGAAGAGCGCGGCGTAGTCACCAAAGTTATTAAAATAGCCTCTGATATTACAAACAGTTACATACAAAGAAAAGCGCAAGAAGCTATTGCAAATGCACTCGACAAAGCCTTGGCTACAATAGAGTTTACCCCAGAGGGTAATATTTTAAAGGCGAACCAAAACTTTTTAGCAACAATAGGTTATAGCTTAAAAGACATTGTAGGCAAGCATCATAAAATGTTTTGTACTAAATTGTTTTATGAGAAAAACCCACGCTTTTGGAGTGAATTAGCGCAGGGGCAGTTTAAGTCAGGAAAATTTAAACGTATTGCCGCCGACGGTTCAGAAATTTGGTTAGAAGCAACTTATAACCCAATTTTAGATAGCAAAGGTAATGTAATTAAAATAATTAAGTTTGCATCAAATATTACCGATCGAATTAATAATAACAGTGCAGTGACAGAAGCCGCTGCAATAGCACATGAATCGGCGGTAGCTACTGCTACAACCGCTAAAAAAGGCTCTGAAATACTACAAAGCTCTATAGCGAACTCCGACGCCATTGTAAGCCAAGTACTTAAATCGGTAGATTTAATAAAAAATCTTAATGAACAGTCTGCGGTCATAGGTTCCATTGTTTCGACAATTAGCAGCATTGCGGATCAAACTAATTTACTGGCACTTAATGCCGCAATAGAAGCAGCGCGTGCTGGTGATTATGGTCGAGGTTTTGCTGTAGTAGCTGATGAAGTAAGGCAGCTTGCAGCCAGCACTAGTCGCTCTACTAATGAAATAGCAAGTGTTGTTAAAAATAACCAAGAGCTCACTAATGATATATCAAAGCAAATAACGTCAGTTTCAGACTCATCAAAACAAGGAAGAGAGCTTATTGCTAATGTGTCTGAGGTCATTAAAGAGATTGAACGTGGAGCCGATATTGTTTCTCAAACGGTAGCTAAGTTAAATACTTAGTTAATTGCATGTTCCTATGTTTAAAGCTGCCTTCTTATGTGCTCAAACACACCTAGCAACATTATAAATTGATAAAGTGCGACAATATGTCGCGCTTTTGCTTTTGCCACTCACACTATAATTACGCCAATTATTACAGTGGCATAAATTAACAATGGTTTATAAAAGCAAAACTCAAAAAACATATTTACTTACCCCTGTCGCATTTTTTATTAGTAGCGTGCTATCTCCTTTAGCATTTGCCGACGACACACCTTTAGAAGTGATAGAAGTTCACGGACATGCTCAAAATAAACATTTAGCACTTGGCTCGTCAGAATCGTTATTAAGTGATTTAGGTGTCGATTTTTCAGCAGCGGGCGGCGTATCTAATTTACCTGTTTTAAATGGTTTAATGGGCGATAGAGTAAAAGTGTTAATTGATGGCGCGGATGTAACTGCTGCATGTGCTAATCATATGAACCCGCCACTTTCGTATATTTCGGCTAATCAAATTACGTCTTACAATGTGGTTGCAGGCGTGTCGCCAGTAAGCGCGGGCGGCGATAATATTGCCGGTGTAATAAGTGTTAATTCTATTTCACCACAGTACAGCGATAGCAGTGAATTAAGATGGCACTCGGGTTATGTGTCGGCAAAATACAGTAGTGTTGATAACGGACGTAAACTTGGCGTTGGTGCACGTTTAGCAAGTGACACGTTTAGCCTTAATTATCAGGGTTCGTTTAGTGACGCAGATAGTTATGAAGACGGTAACGGCGATGTAGTATTAGATACATTGTATCGAGCACAAAATCATAGTTTAACCGCAGCTATGCGCGATGATAAGCAGCAATTAGTTATAAAGCTAACGCATCAAAAAATCCCGTATCAGGGATTTGCAAATCAGTATATGGATATGACCGATAACACCAGTTACGGTGCAATAGCTCAATACAAACGCTCCTTTGAAAACAGCGAGCTTGAAGGGCAAGTTAACTGGCATAGCGTAAAGCACGAAATGGGTTTTTTCAGTGAAGAAAAAACAGGCATGATGCCAATGAAAACTGATGCACAAGATATAAGTACGCAGCTAAAATGGCGTATTGCGCTTGATAAAAACAGCAGTATTTTACTCGGTCAAGAATATTATAATTACAGTATTGATGATTGGTGGCCAGGTATTGAAGGCTCAACCATGATGGGACCAGACGATTACGTAAATGTAAATAACGGTAAACGAGAGCGCATAGCGGCATTTGCAGAATTTGAGAGCCAAATAAATACAAAATTATGGTTAAACGCAGGCGTACGTATTGAAAGTATTAATACCCACGTTGGAGAGGTTCAATCTTACAACGATGACATGAGTATGATGGATATGGACGATATGGACGATATGGACGATATGAGCGATATGAGTAGTATGGAAAGTATGACCATGAGCGATACGTCTACAGATAATACCATTGCTGTTGAGAATTTTAATGCTGGCGACAGAGATAAAACCGACACTATAGTTGATGCTAACTTATTAATTAACTACCAAATAACAAATTATGATGAGCTGCAATTTGGTCTTGCCCGTAAAAACCGAGCGCCTAATTTATACGAGCGATACAGTTGGGGTGTAAGTACTATGGCAACTACCATGATTGGCTGGTACGGCGATGGTAACGGTTATATTGGTAACCCCGATTTAGATGTTGAAACAGCCCATACTATAAGTGCCACGTATATTAAATCGGCTAAAGATGATCGTTGGCGGTTAAGCACCAATGTTTGGTATACAGATGTGAACGATTATATTGATGCTGATAGTGTAAGAAGCTTCAATAGTTATGACTTGGACAATACAGCGCGTAACATTTTGCAGTTTACTAATGTCGATGCGATTTTGTATGGTGCAAAGGTAGACTTAACAGCCAACATTTATGAATCTAAGAATTTAGGCAATTGGCAGTTACACGCTAATGTTACTAATACCAGAGGCAAGCGAGACGATACTAACCAACCGCTTTACCAAATTAAGCCATTGCAAACTCAGCTAGATATTAGCCAGCAAATAGGTCGATTTGAAAATGTATTGTCTTGGCAGTGGGTAGATACAAAAAGCCGTGTAGACAATAATCGTTTTGAAAACCAGACAGGCAGTTATAGCTTGGTAAATTTAAGCTCTAAAGCAACATGGAACGCATTAACGCTAAACGCTGAAATAAGTAATGTGTTTGATGAATATTACCAGCTCCCACTTGGAGGTGTAAGTATTGCAGCGCTTAAACAAGATAGCAGCAACGGGTTTGAACAGCTTGCAGGGCAGGGGCGCTCGTTTAATATAAGTGCTAGCTATGCGTTTTAAATAACCTCATATTCAAATTTCAAATAAAGCGAAAGCCATAACCATGTTATGGCTTTTGCTTTTTTTTATGAAATATTAGTATGCTTAACACGTTCTATTAGGCACTGTTTTATTAATTTTATAACATTAGTTTTAGTAGAATGCAGAAAAAGCAATAACTTGTTCATCACCCAATGGTTAGGAAATACAGTGTTTAAACAATTTAAAAATAAAGTCATGGGTGCGCCAACAGCTATGGCCGGTTTAGCTTTGGGTATTGCCAGTATGGGGTGGACATGGGAAAACGTTTTTAATTTAAATAATTATGGACAATATCTGGGAGCGCTATTAGCTGGCGTATTAGTTCTACTTTTGGCTGCTAAATTTTTACTGCACCCCGATTTATTAAAAGCTGATTTAGCACACCCAGTTGCAGGAAGTGTGATCCCGACATTTGCAATGGCTAACCTGGTTATTTCAAAATCAGTGGGGCAATTTGACCCATTAGCTGGCGACATTATGTGGGTTTTAGCTTTTGTGCTGCACTTTACATTTTTGTTGAGCTTTTTATATCAGCGAGCAAAAAAGTTTAACTTTGAAGATATGGCGCCCAGCTGGTTTGTGCCACCGGTGGGTATTATTATTGCAGACATTACTTTTTCGGGTAATCCTACATTAGCGTGGTTAGCCTATAGTGCGTTGGTTATTGGCATATCAGCGTACAGTACTATACTGCCAATTATGTTTTATCGTTTTTTAATAGCATTAAAAAGTGATTACGAAATACAGCCAACACTTGCCATTTTAGCCGCACCTGCCAGTTTAACATTAGCGGGGTATTTTCATATAGCGGCCAATCCATCACTAACTATAGTGGGAGTATTATTTACATTAGCGATAATAAAAACACTGATTGTTTATGTGTTATTTATAAAGTTATTACGCAGGCCTTTTACGCCTAGCTACGCTGCTTTTACGTTTCCAATGGTTATTGGGTCAACAGCATTATTTAAAATGACAGATTGGATGCAAAGTATAGACCTCGCAATACCATACATAGATGCGGTTAATTACTTAGCTACGTTCGAACTTATAGTTGCCACAGCAGTAGTCGTTTATATAAGTGGTCGGTACTTTTGCCATTTTAAAATATCAAAGCAACAGGTAACGTAAAGTTACTCTTGAATTACCTGTGGCTCATTACCTTCTTGCTCAGCTAGCTTTTCGCGCTCAGCTTTTGACACATAACCAGGTTTGTTGCTTTTGTGTAGTTTAGCGTTAGTGCGTTTATCTTTCTTTTGAAATTTAGTGACGATTTTTTTACGACGATTCACAATTAAATGCCCTGTTAATTTTAAGTCGCGCATTATACAGTCATCCTCATAAAAGCTGCTATATAAATATTTACCTTAAGTAATCTGCGCGTTTGGCGTAAAGAGCTATAAGTAAGTAACTCATAGCGTTATAATTCCCCACTCTTAGTTATTAATTAAATGGGAATTGTTTTGAAAAAGTTAGCTTTAGCCAGTATTGCTTTATTTGCGTTTGGTGCTCATGCGCAGTTAAATAAAAATATTGATAGCGTTGCCGATTACGCAGTAGATACCTACCAAAATGCTCAAATACACACTCTTACCAATTTAGTTGCCTTTCCTACGGTTAATAAAGCGAATATAAAAACGCCACAAAACCAAGATTTTATTGGCTTTAAAGCCCTGTTAAAAATGAAAGCCGCAGAGCTTGGTTTTGACTACCAAGATTTAGGGTACACCGTATTAATTGGTATGGGCGAGCAAAGCGAAAAAGTAACGGTAGTAACGCATGGCGATGTGCAACCTGCAAATGCTAGCAAATGGAAACAAAGCCCGTTTATTATTGATACGTCTGAGCCTGGTAAATTAGTTGGTCGTGGTACAGAGGACGATAAAGGCGCAATAGCAACCGCGCTTTACGCCATGAAAGCAATTAAAGATAAAGGCATAACGCTTAATAATCGTATTGAGTTAATGATTTATCTGGCTGAGGAGTCTGATTGGGGCCCGCTTACTCAATTTATGAAAACGTATGAACAACCAAAATATGCAGTAACGATTGATGCATCATACCCTGTAGTGGTTGCCGAGAAAGGCTGGAGCTTAATTGCTCCTACCTTTAAAGCAACATCACCACAAACGGGTGTGTATGTAAAGGATGTAACTGGCGGTGCGTTTAGAAGCCAAATTCCAGAAGACGCCAGCTTAGTACTTCACAATGCAGACGCTGCACTTATTAATGCATTAAAAGCAAAAGCCAAAACATTAAATAAAGTTGAGTTTAACTTTAGTGAAAAAAGTAATGGTTTAGCAATAAGCGTTAAAGGTATGTCGGCGCATTCATCAGAGCCAGAGTCGGGTATAAATGCGATTGCCTATTTAGCTGAGTTATTTAAAGGCGTAGAGCTTGAAAATAACAGTGACGGCGAGCTAATCGACTTTGTAAATCAGTTAATTGGTTTAGATATTCATGGTAAACAGTTTGGCGAAATAGCTTACAAGCACGACTTTATGGGCCCGATGACAGTGGCACCAACTGTTATTGAGCGCGATGGTAATGCACTAACACTTGCTGTAAATGCACGTCGCCCCATGGGTAAAGACGAAGCTGTACTACAAAAGCAAATTGATGTTGCACTTGCTAATTGGCAGGCTGCTAATAACGTAACGCTTGCTAACATAGAAACAATTATTGGCACACCGATGCTACTTGATGGCGCACCGCATGCGCAAAAGCTGCTTGATATTTTCAAGCATTTTACGGGCGACGAAAAAGCTGACTTTGTATCAATTGGTGGTGGCACTAATGCAAAGCTGTTTGATAACGCAGTGTCGTTTGGTCCTTCAATGCCAGGTAAACGCTACACGGGTCACTCAGAGCATGAATTTATGACCATTGAGCAACTAGAGCTAAATTTGCGCATGTACACAGCGATGATGATAGAGCTGGGTAATATGTAGCTTAAGCGTACTTAGATTCAATAAGGTTTAATAATAGGTGTTGAGTACTAATCAGCACCTATGTCCTTAAAATTTACCTCAGGCAAGTTTTCAAAGCTTGGTTTGGCAAATAAATACCCCTGCATAAGCTCAACACCTGCGTTTTTAAGCCATATATACTCTTCTACGGTTTCAATCCCTTCAGCCAATGGGGTTATGTTTAAATCGCGAAACATATTTAAGCAATGAGTCACTATTAATTGACGCTTTTTATCGTTGTTTATATCGCGTATGAGGGCCATATCAAGCTTAATAATATCGGTTTGAAAGTCAGCCAGTAGATTTAATCCTGAATAACCTGCGCCAAAGTCGTCAGTCGCGGTTTTAAACCCAAGAGATTGATAGTAATCAACAACGCGCTTTATGTGTGCGGTGTCTTCTATTTTTTCTACTTCAGTAAATTCAAACATAATATTTTGAATTGGGAAGTTATACTTTTTTGCAGCTTCTAGTGTGGTGCGTATACATCGCTCAGGTTTATAAATAGCATTAGGTAAAAAGTTAATGCTTAGCATTGATGTTATGCCCAGCTTTGCGGCTAATTGAATGGCTTTAATACGACAAAGCTGATCAAACGCATAGCGGTTGTCTGCATTTACTTTTGAAATAATTGAATAAGCAGACTCGCCAGTTAAACCCCTAACTAGTGCCTCATAGCCATAAATAAGATTAGTTTTACAGTTTATAATCGGTTGAAAAGCCATAGAAAAATCAAATTCGAGATCGTTAGCGTCAGCACAGTTGTTACATGTCACTTTTTCGAAATCTTTTGATTTTTCGCTCATTTAGCTCATCCTTTAATGTTTATTTGTTTAAGGTTAGTTGAGATTAGAGCCTAACACAAACAGATTAAAGTATTGGGTTTTATGCATTGAAGCATGATAAATAACTATATTTTTAGGTAGGGAGTAATGACTAATGTCATGCCATTTAATGACATTTAGCAGCTGTGCACGATGCTTATTAAAACAATAATAGTGGCATACATTATTTGGAGAATAAAAATGAGCAGCACAATTACATTAGGCAAAAAAATTAAAACATATCTACTTATTTTAACTTTGCTAAGCGTTATAAATTTACTAACTTCGCCTAGTTATATATGGGTAGTATGGCCAGCAATTGGGATGGGAATAGGGCTTGTAGTGAGTACTTTGAGTAGGAATAAACCTAAAAATACTTCTTTATAATAAGCAAGCCAAGTAATTACTTACTTGGCTTTTTTAGTAAGGAACTGTCTAAACAGTTAAGTCTAAATAGTTAAGTCTAAATATTTAAAATGCTGATTGAAGTGTCGCATCTAGTGATATTTCGGTATTTAAGAGCTTGGAAATAGGGCAGCTCTTTTTGGTTTGCTCACATAAGGCTTGAAACTGCTCGTTTTGAATATCATCAATACGCGCTTTTACCTCAAGGGCAATATGCGTTACTGAAAAACCGTCATCTACTTCATCAAGGTTTACAGTGGCTTTAGTATCAATTTTATCTGCGGTAAAGCCTGCATCACCTAATGCAAGCGAAAGCGCCATACTAAAACATGCACTGTGCGCTGCACCTACTAATTCTTCAGGGTTTGAGCCTGCTTCATCTTCAAAGCGGGTATTAAAACCATAAGGTTGTTTGTTAAGCGCGCCACTTTGAGTTGATATGCTACCTTTGCCTGTTTTAATATCGCCAGACCATGTTGAACTAGCCGTTTTTTTAATAGTCATCATCTTCTCCTTGCTTGAGTGTAAGCTTTTCAGGTTAGCTAAGCGTTATTTACAAAATAAACTTATATAAAGCCTTAAAAGCACTAATTACTGATGATGTTGCAAAATAGACGCCAGTTAATTGTTACTCTTATTTATTACGCCTGCAGCGCTCTGAACAGAAAATAACGTTATCCCAGTCGCGCTGCCATTTTTTACGCCACGTAAAAGGTTTATTACAAATAGGGCATATTTTTTGAGGTAAGTTTAGTTTTTTGTGCGCCATGCTTACTCAGCCTTACTGTTACTTTTAGTATCCGTTTTACTTTTTGTTCGAGTAACTTTTTGAGTACCCCCAACGTGCTTTTTAAGAATCCTCCCTATGGCGCGTTTAACATCGGCTCGCTCACGGTATTGCCATAAGCGCTCGCGTGCTTCTTTTGAAGCCGCAGTTAAATCAAGCATGGGTTCAGGGTAATCCTCCCCTAACTTAAAGTCGTTAAATAGCGCTTCCATCGGAGTTTGCTCCCAAGGCTGATGTAAGTATTCAATAGGGAGTTTTTCAAGTTCGGGGCACCACTTTTTTATAAATGCGCCAGTTGGGTCTTGATCTTCCGACTGCTTAATTGGGTTGTAGTGCCTAATGGTGTTAATGCCTGTTACCGAGGCTTGCATTTGAATTTGCGGGTAGTGAATCCCTGGTTCAAAATCTAAAAAGTAATTAGCTAAAGGAAAGCTCGCTTGCTGCCAACTTATATTTAAATGATGCGTTACAAAGCTTACAAGCATGGCGCGCATTCTAAAGTTTATGTAACCGGTAGCTTTTAAGCAGCGCATGCAAGCGTCAATAATGGGAATACCTGTTTGACCTTGTGCCCAACGCTCAATATCGGTTTTTACGTTTTTGTCATCACGATACGGAAATACATGATAACCCGAATTAAGGGCTAAAAACTCCATAGAGCATTCACTTTCAAACTTTTGTATAAAGTGGCAATGCCAATGCAAACGCGATACAAACGCTGCAAGCGGGCGCTTCCAACCTCTTTTATCAGGGTGTTTTGAATGATATTCATCAATGGCCATTTGATACACTTGCCTAAGGCTAATGTTCCCCCATGCTAAATACGGCGAAAGTCGAGAGCAGTGTGTTTGGCTTAAACTTGGGCTTGATATTCCTTTTTGATAACCTTTGCCACGCTCAGCAAAAAAACTCTGCATTACAGTGCGTGCTTGCAAAGAACCGCCTTGCTGAAAGCTGTCGTGATTTTGCGTGTAGGTAGTTGGTAGCGCTGGTACTTGGTAGTTATTGAGGGTAATTGTTTTTATGTTTTTCCAATTAGGAACAGCAATAGGTGCTTGCATTGTTTGCTGCCAGCGTTCGTTCCAATTATCGCGATTTTTTTTGCCTCGAATAACCGCGCCTGTTTGTGATTCTTGCCAGTTTATGTGGTTATGCTGGCACCATGCTTTTATTGTTTTATCGCGCTCAAAGGTGTTGTTTAAGCCTATTTCTTGATGGCTAAAAATGTTCACTATTTCAAACTGAGTTTTTAACGACTCAAGTAAATCGTTCATATTTAAATTAAATATATAAACACAGGCGTTAAAACGCGCTAGCTGATTATTTAATTCAACTATTGATTGAGATACAAAGCGCCAGTGCCGCTCATTGTAGTGGGCATCTTCAAGTAGTAATGGCTCAAAATTGTAAAGTAGTAGGGTAGGTAAACCATTACTAAATGCACTTTTTAGAGGTTGATGATCACTAAGACGTAAATCGCGCTTAAACCAGACTATGTTTATTTTTTCATGCATATTTTAAAAAATGGCTGCTGCTTTAAAATGTTGTACGTAATAAACTTATTTTAAGATTTGCAGCGTAACTTTTAATAAAGGAAAAATATGTTTTTAGATTTAACCGAAAATACCAACCAAAATGTTTACTCTTACTTAGTAGGCGGTATAAGCCCAAGGCCTATCGCGTGGGTAAGCACATTAAATAGTGAAGGTATTGCGAATATTGCGCCTTATTCATTTTTTACTGTTGCTAGCTGCAAGCCACCTGTTTTAAGTGTTACGCAGGTAAATCTTAACGACAAATCAAATAAAGATACCCTCAGTAATTTACTAGCTACTAAAGAATGTGTGGTTAATATTGTAAGCGAAGAACTAGTTGAAAAAATGAATCAAAGCTGTGCTAATTATCCAAGCGATGTAAGTGAGTTTGATGCTGCAAATATCACACAAACTAAAAGTCAGTTAGTGAACGCGCCAAGTGTTGCCGATTCAAAAGTGCGGTTTGAATGTAAGCTACGCGAGGTTATTAGTATTTCCAATGAGCCTGGCGGCGGAAAAATGATGTTGTTGGATGTAGTAGGTATTTGTATAAACGATGGCGTGATGAGTAATGGCTATATTGACCCTGAATTATTAAACGCAGTGGGCAAAATGGGCGGCGATTACTTTAGTACAACCAAAGATAAGTTTTTGCTTAAAAGGCCGCAGTTGTAATCTTAATGGTGATTCTTCCTTAGTTTGTGCACATTGTTTGCACTTTTACTTGTTAACTTTATTTTATTAAACGTTAATGTAAAGGTTCAAATATTGAAAACTCTCTCTCAAACAAAAACTTCTAATGTAACTAAGTTATTTGCATTAAGCGCGCTTTGCATCGCTTTAAGCGCATGTAATAGCGATTCAACAAGTACTACAACAGACGGCGAAACGGTCAATAATAGTGCTCCAACGGTTGACGCCGGTATTGATCAAACTGTTAATGCGGGCGATACCGTTTATTTAAGTTCAACAGTTGAAGATGATGGCGAAGTATCTGTTAGCTGGTCACAAACATCAGGCACTACCGTTAGCTTATCTTCAAGTACAGCAACTTCTACTGAGTTTGTTGCACCTGAAGTTTTAACCGATGAAGCACTTGTATTTGAAATCAGTGCAGATGACGGTACTAACGATGTTGTTATAGATACAGTTATAGTTAATGTTATTGCTTCATCAGACTCAGATACTGGCACTATTGATAATAGTGCCAAACTTACCAGCTGGTTAATTAACAACGATACAACCTCTACTTATATACAAAACAATGGTGCAGTGGTTGAGGACGTGCAATCGGTTGAGGTTGTTACTGTTGCACAAGACGATGCCGATGTTGAATACATGTATGTGCAAACAACTGACATTCCTAAATATGACGTAACGCTTACACAAGACCAAGTAGATTCACTTAATAATCGTCCATGTGCAGCGACTGACTTTTATAACGGTGTAACTTCAGCAGAAGTTGGGCAAACAATTTCGTTTGGTGAAGATATTGGCTATAACAGCAGTACTGAAAATTGTGATGACACAGGCGGTGCCGGTTATTGGCCTCCAGGGCCAGGTTGCCCGACAGAACAAACAGTTGAGGCGTACTTTCCCATAACACCTAACGACTTATCGGATACCGAAACCTGCGAAACGGGTTTAGGTACAGTGGGCTTAATGGTTAATGGCACCAGTATATTTAACTGGGGCGATGGCATGAGCTACGGTAATAATATTTGGTATACATTAGCGCCCATTGCTGAGCAATACGATGTTGATGTGTGTGGCGGACATGCTGCTAACGGTGAATATCATCACCATTTTTATACTAGTTGCTTAGCTGATTTACTTGAAGATGATGGCGATGCGCATTCACCTATTTATGGGTTTGCAGCTGATGGCTATCCGCTTTATGGTCCTTATGAAAGTAACGGTCAACTTGCATTAAGCGGCTGGGAAATGCGTGATTATGGCGCGTCAGAAAGTGAAGGTGGTTGTGGTACTGAAGGTGAGCGAAGCTGTACTTTAGTCGATCAATACGATGTTAGCCAAGGCACACAAACAAGTGATGCAGGTCCTGCTATTGGCGCAGAAGTAACGACGCTCTCTGGTAATACATTAAATGCCGACGATGGTTATTACTTTGAAGATTTCTACTACGCACAAAAAACAGTAACCGGTGCTCAATTAGATGAGCATAACGGCCACGATACTAACGATGGCAAGGGTTATCACTACCATATAACACTAACGTTAGACAGTGATGGTAAATTACAGCCTTCTTTTCCTTATCAAATAGGGCCTCGTTTTAAAGGTCAATTAGCCGATAATTCAATTGGTCGCTGTGATACGGGCGAAACAATGGGTCCACCACCGGGAATGTAAGGAGTAACTATGCGTTATTTTAAATACGCATTGATCCTAACTACTGCTGTGCTATTGAGCTTTAAGCTCTTTGCGCAGCAGGAAATGATGGATCATAGCCATATGCCTATAGCAGTGCCAAGTGATACGCCAATCCCGGCATTAAGCCTTAAGTTATTAAAAGATAGTATGTCGGGTTATAACTTAATTTTAGATACTCAGCGCTATGATTTATCTGTACCCCCTGAGGGCGCAATGAACATGCAGCAAATGATGAGCGTTACTACAAACGATGACACGGGCTTTTTACAAGGTCATGCTCATTTATATATAAATGGGGTTAAAATACAGCGAATTTACGGACATGCATTGCATTTACCTGCTAACTTATTTAAAAGTGGTATAAATACCGTATCGGTTACTTTAAATAATCATGGTCATATGTATTGGACCGCTCAGGGCAAAAAAATAGTTGCTACGCTGTATGTTAACGATCAAACCAAAGAGTTTATAACATACCGATTTGAAAGCTTTCCTAGCAAGGTTGAAAACACGCATTAATGAAAATTCATAATAAACTTTTTTTAATACTATTTAGTTTTACCTTTAGTGTTATTGCAGGGCTAGTAGTACTTATACAATGGAGTATAGGGCAAGGCGTAATTGATTTTGTTAATGCAAAAGAAGTAAAAGCGCTTGAACCACTTGTTGTGCAACTTGCAAAGCAATACGAAAAAACCCCCTCATGGGAACGTGTTGTTGGCAATGGCGAAAATTTTAGAAAACTTGTTGAATCTCAGCTAGAAAATAGCCAGTTTTTACCTAGGCCACCAGAAGGTCCAGGCCCCAGAGGGGGAATGATGCGACGGCCGCCACCCGATCATATTCGTTTAGGGGGAGAGCGCCGCCTACCACCTGAAAATATTGCTCACTACGCTTTGCTTGATGAAAATAAGCAGCGAGTAGTGGGTAGATACCTCAGCGATTTAAAATATATAACAACCCCAATTACAGTGAGCGATAAAACAGTGGGTTACTTAGCTGTATCTAAAAGAGATAGCTTGGTTGATGGTTATGAGCTTGATTTTTTACAGCAGCAAACTAACTACTTATGGTTTATTGCTTTAGCCGCTGTATTGCTTACATTGCTAGTTACCTTTTTATTGTCTCGTCACTTAGTTAGTCCAGTAAAGCAAATTGCTAATGGTATGCATCGCTTAACGCAAGGTAATTACGAGACCAAACTTACGCTTGAGCGAAAAGACGAATTAGGCCAATTAAGCGAAGATTTTAATATCCTTGCATTTACACTCGCTAAAGACGAGCAAGTGCGCAAACGCTGGCTAGCTAATATTTCTCATGAGCTTAGGACGCCAATGAGCATTTTACTCGGTGAACTTGAAGCTATGCTACTTGGCATACGTGAACCGAATACAAAAAATATAAGCTCAGCTAACGATGAAGCTTTGCATTTAAAACGCTTAATAGATGATTTGCATATGCTCAATAGCGCAGAGTTAGGGGGTATGCATTACACTATGCAACCTACTGATATGGCTTTATTATTAAATACTATTGAGCAAAAATATCAGGTTATACTTGAGCAGCACAATATAAAAATTTACTTACTCAATAGCGCTAAACACATAACTGTACAAGCAGATAAAACCCGACTTTTGCAGCTGCTCGATAATATTTTAATGAACGCGGTACACTATGCACAATGCACCACTATTTCATTAACGGCTAATAATATAAGCATTAAAGGGCAAACCTACTTAGAGCTTATAATTGAAGATAATGGCGTAGGTGTAGAGCAGTCGCATTTATCGCATTTGTTTGAGTATTTATATCGAGTAGATAGCTCTCGTAATCGCCAAGAGGGCGGTTCGGGCTTGGGCTTATCTATTTGCCAACATATAGTTAAAGGCCATAATGGTGAAATAGCTGCTGAAAAAGCCACTCTAGGCGGTCTTGCTATTATTATTAGGCTACCAACTATTTAGCTTTAGTTGATTCAGATAAAAAATACGTAACTTGAACTTTGTTTGATATGGTATTTTTATCTAAGTTTGGATTACTAATAACAGAGAACTCTATGAGCGAACAAATACTGATTGTGGAAGATGAGGTAAAGCTGGCTAACTTAATGAGTGACTTTTTAAGTAGCCATCATTTTGTTACTCATCAAATACATCACGGAAATGAAGTATTACCTTGGCTTGAAATTAACAGGCCGAGCGTAATTTTGCTCGACATAATGCTACCTGGTCAAAGTGGTATAGAACTATGTAAAGCAATCAGGCGCTTTTCAAATGTGCCTATTATTATGGTATCGGCAAAAGTAGAAGAAATAGATAGGCTGCTTGGACTTGAGTTAGGTGCAGATGATTATATTTGTAAGCCGTTTAGTTATGCTGAGCTGGTGGCGCGAGTTAAAGCTATATTAAGGCGATTAAGTAGCGCAAGTGATGTTACAGAGTCAACAATGAAGCTTGACGAGAGTACCTACAGCGTAAAATACAAATCAAACAGCATAGAGCTTACGAACTTTGAATTTCAGCTATTTAAACCTTTGTTTAACAACCCAAATCGTATTTATTCGCGCGATAGTTTAATGGACACTATGTACGCCGATCAGCGTATTGTGAGCCATCGTACTATTGATAGCCATATTAAAAAGTTGCGTAAAAAACTAGATGAAGTGACACAAACTGAAAGTGTTATTCAGTCTGTTTATGGGGTTGGCTACCGATTTGTGCACCCGCAGTAAGAGGTATTAGTAAGCTATGACGATGAGCTATTCATCATCGTCAGCATTTTTAATTCGCTCTAAGCGGTCAAACTCTTCGTATTCGGCAGCTTGAATTTCATCAAGAATAGAATCTACATCGGCAAGTTCGTCACTGTCTTCAAATTCACCTGTAAGCGTTGAATTAGGCGTTAAATTGGCCTCTTCAAATAATGCCCACATTTCTTTAGCGTATTGAGTTTTTAGTATGCTTGGCGCAAATTCACCATAGTAGCGGCGTATGTTATTTACATCGCGTGCAAACATAGCTTGTGCACTGTTATTTGCTGAAGCGTTAACTGCTTGCGGTAAATCTATAATTACAGGGCCGTTATTATCTACAAGTACATTAAATTCAGATAAATCGCCGTGTATTATACCTGCGCAAAGCATAAGCTTAATGTAATGCATCATGAGTTTATGTTGCTCAATAGCTTGCTCTTCACTAAAAACGACATGTCCAAGTTGAGGGGCTACGTTACCATTCTCGTCCGACACAAGCTCCATAAGCAGCACGCCATCAATACAAAAGTAAGTATCAGGAACACGTACACCCACGCCAGCTAAACGAGATAACGCATCAACTTCGGCATTTTGCCAAATCTCTTCTTCTAATTGACGGCCATAGCTAGAACGTTTACCCATAGCACGCGCTTGGCGTCCACCACGTACTTTTCGGCCTTCTTGGTATTGTGCCGCTTTTTTAAAGCTACGTTTAACCGCGTCTTTATACACTTTCGCACAGCGAATGTGCTCACCACAGCGGACAATAAATACATCGGCTTCTTTACCGCTCATTAGTCGGCTTATAACTTCGTCAATAAGGCCATCATCAACAAGGGGTTGTAGGCGTTTAGGTATTTTCACAGATTGCCTGCTAAGTAGGGTTGGTTATTAATCATTATTTATGAAAGTGCTCTGTATTTGTTTGTTTAATTGGCTCAAGCAGTATATCAGCTTTGAGAATTAAGGGCAGTAACACTACTGCCTGAGAGTAATTAATCGTATTATTTTATTAGCTTATATATTGATTGCAAAGCAATCAACCAGAACTTTTTAAATAAGTATTTAGATTACTATTTTTTATTAAAATAATTTATTACTTCCTCATTATTTGCACATTGTTTGCGTTTTTAAAGCGTAAGCTTAGTTTAATTCTTAAATACGAGGTTATTACTATGAAGCATTTTTCAACTCTTGCCACTGTGGCAATATTATCTATTGCTTTTTCAGCTAATGTAGCTGCTCGAGGCGGTGACAATCCTCCTGAAAAACCTGACTTTTCAACTATTGATACTGATGGTGATGGCGTAATTAGCTTTGAAGAGTTCAGTGCTAAAAAACCGCCACACGGCGATGCACAAACAATTTTTGATTCTATAGATGCCGATGGTAATGGCGAAATTAGTGAACAAGAACTTAGCGATCATAAACCACCTCGTCGTGAACGCTGAAAGGATACTAAAATGATTAATAGTATTAACAGTAGTTCTGCGAATTTTATGCCGCAACAAAGTAGTCAGGCTGCAAAACTAACAACAGAGCAAAGCGATTTTGTTAAAGAAACGCTTGCAGAGTTTGACGCTGAAAACTTAACCGAAGAAAACGCGCAAAGTATTCAAGCGGCATTTAAAGAACAAGGTATTGAACCAACAAAAGAGCTTGCTGATTTAATGAGCGAACTTGAGTTTGATGCTAAAAGCATTGGTGATGCAGGACGAGTGGAAGGCCAAAGACCGCCACCGCCGCCACAGAACTCATTAGAATCAGTAGATACAGACGAAGTAGTCAGCTACTTAGATGAGCTATTAACTGAGTATTCAAGCCAGTTGTCTGATGAAGATAAAGAATCGATTCTTGCATCAGTGCAAGAGAAGTTTGGTTTAAGTGAAGGCGATTCACTGCTAAATGTAACTGCTTAGGTGTTATAACTTAGAGTAAAGCTGACTGTTACTCGAAAGTCTTAAGTCCAAAGCCCAACGGTTAACTCTGTTGGGCTTTTTTATTGGCTTAATTTAAGCGTGTTTCTATTTTGCTGGTGCCATCTTCTTCGGTAAATTTAAATACAAAATCTTTTTTACCGTCTTGGTTTATGTCTACCAGAAGAATATCTTTATTATTTTTAGGCAGCGTTAGTTTTAATTTTTTACGTTTATCATTTAGCAGTGAGTCTTGCTCTCCGTAATAAATATACAGCGTTTTTTTACTGTATTTGTATACTGCGTCAATATAGCTGTCGCCGTTAATATCACCTAAATATAGGGCTGGCTCGGAATCATCGCCGTTCATTCCTACTTCCATTTCTAAATCAAGTTCGATACTCGATTTATTGGCAAATGAGCCGTCGGGTTGCTGCTTATAAATGTTCATTTCTACATCTACATCAGTACTGCCACCGCCCAATGCCATAGACGCAATAGTACCTAAGCCAATATCTAAATCCATTTTTTGTAAATCAATTAAGCCATCATTATTAAAATCAGTTTTGAGCAATAACTCACTAGGGCCTTGTGTTTCAAATAAGGTAATGGGCGTATTACTAAAGCCTTTAGCACTTCCTAGGTACAAAGTATGTGCTATTTTTATATCTAACGAATCCATACCTTGCGTTGGCTTAAACTGTCTAGTTGTAAAATCTAGAAATCCGTCGTTATTAATATCAATAATTTGCTTTATTTTGCGAGTCTCTCCATTACTTAGCTCGCCTAACTCGATGTTAAAATCAATTGAGGTAAGCTTTTGAACAAAGCCTTCTGAAGTACCAAGCAAAACATCGGCTCCAAAGTCATTTGAAAAAACCAAATCGTTTACGCCGTCGTGGTTAAAATCAATAACGACCGGTTTATTGTTAATATTAACTTCTAGCGAAAGCCCTTTTCTTGAAAAACTACCTTCGTACAAAGGGGGTTGTTTAAATTTGTTAGGCTTAAAGCTGCCATCTTTATTTTGAATGTATAAAGTACTGCTTGCTAACCCAGGGATGAAAATATCGCTTAGACCGTCGTTGTTGGCATCGAAGACAAAGTCTATTTTTTCAAGTTTATCTATTTTTAATTGATTTAGAACCGACTCATAATTAAACAATAGTGTTGGTTTACCAGCATGGGCTTTGTATACGCCATCACTTGTTAGTACGAGTGCTTGTTTATCGGTAATGTTAGCAAGTGTAGCCACATCAAACCCGATGGCATTTTTTGGTAAAGCAAGTTCGCTATTAAGTGATGTGAGTAAATTAATGGTTTCTAATTGCTTTGATTCTTTATTATACGCAAATAAAATTTCTGAATTGGTGGATACTAATTCATCAGTTGTTTTTATTGTCATTGTTTGAGCTATAACGCTCATGGGGGTAAGTAAAGTGATGAGTGAATAGCAAAGTGATTTTATCATGCAAATTCCTTTTTTATATTTAGTTATTTAATCACGTTTTTATTATTCACTTATTAAAATAACGTAGCGCATAACTTGTTATGTTCAGTGCTGGCTGTTGTGCTAATTAGCGTAAATTTAAACGTAATATACTTATGTAAGTTGGATTATATTTAGCCTACGCTAATTACTATGTACTGGGTGTAAGTAATTGTAAGATTATGTTTAGTTAATTTGAAAGCCAGCACGCGAGCTTATAAATTGAAACTCTGCTGCTTTTGTAAGGGATATTGTTAACTACACAGCTTGTTTTGCCCATGCAGATAAGCGTCTACAAAATCTACTTCCATTGGCCTTGAGAAGTAATAACCCTGAAGATGAGATACACCAATATTAGTGAGTGTGTTTGCTTGCTCAATGGTTTCGACGCCTTCGGCAACAACCATAAAGTCTAAAGATGAGGCCATTTGTACAATTGCATGAATAATACTTAATCCTCTTTTATCCATATTTTGAATAAAGCTTCTATCTATTTTTACTATATCTACACCAATATCAAGCATGCTTGAGAGTGATGAGTAACCAGTACCAAAATCATCAATTGAAATACAAAAACCTTGCTTTTGTAGCGCTTTAACGGCTGTTAAAAATGTGAGTTTATCCTCGGCAAATACTGACTCAGTAATTTCTATATGTAGATTTTTAGGTTCTATTTGATGGGTATTTACTATTTTTAATACCTTAGTTACAAAATCAGGATCTTGTAGTTGAATAACCGATACGTTCACGCTTATAGCAATTTGGGGTTGTAAATGGCTAAACTTTTTAGCTTGAATACAGGCTTGATCGATTACCCAAAGGCCCAGTTCGGTAATTAAACCGTATTGCTCAGCAATAGTAATAAACTCATCAGGAAAAATATTTTCACCGTCTAGTTGCCAGCGTAAAAGTGATTCAAACGAGGTAACCTTGTTTGTTTTACTATCAACAATAGGCTGAAACACTAGCCTCAAACCATTTTCTTCTACGGCACTAGCTAAACGTTGGCTTAAAAGATATTCCCTTTCTTGTTTTAACTTGAGAGAATCGCTATAAATATTTATATTACCTTTAGCCATGCGTTTTTGGTGATACATTGCGGTATCAGCTGAGCGAATTAAGGTATTTAAATCGTTTCCGTGCTCAGGATACATAGCAATTCCAATTGTGGCAGATACCCATTTTTGATATTTATATGTTTTACGTTCGGCGCCAATACTCTGAAGTACTTTATTAGCAAACTCGAAAAGCTCAGCTTGGGTTTGATACGTTGCTAAAATTAAAAACTCATCCCCGCCCCAGCGGCATTTATAAAGCTGCTGGTTGCATACATTGCTAATTCTCAGGGCTATTTCTTTTAATACTTTATCGCCTACTTTATGGCCTAGCGAATCGTTTATTTGTTTAAACCCATCTAAATCTACAAATAATAAAGCAAAGGGATCTTTAGGATTATCTGTGATTTGTTTGTTTGCATTTTTTAAAAATGCGGTCCGGTTTAATAAATTAGTGAGTGGGTCGGTATTGGACAAGCGATAGATCTCTTCAGTACGTTGCTCAACCTTGTTTTCCATTTCATTAAGCAGTTCTCTATTTTGGTTTTTGAGCTGAATTGCGCTATGTGTAAATGTGGCTGATTTGTATGATGAAGCAATCATAATAAATGCAAAAGTTAAGCCTAATAGCCCTAATATGTGCTGGTAATGATCGCTTGAAAGCATTAACAGAAAAGAGTAGGGAGCTAATAAAGTAAAGCTATATAAAATAGCAGTAAAACGGCTACCAGATAGTATGTTGGCAGAGCCACCAGCAAGCGCTGATAAAATAGCTATGGTAGTGGTAACTTCTATAGTAGATGATGTGCTATGAAACCAAATAGCATAACCACACCAAGACATCGCTGTTAGTACGCAACCAACAGCAAAACGGATTAGGTAAGAGTTTGTATTATAAGGTTTATTGGACTTTTGAGTTTTCAAAAAAAGCCCTACATCAATAGTGCGCAAAGTAAGCACACTCATTATTATGCCAAACCATACTATTTTATCGTGGTTGATATTCTCGTTACTTATATCAAAAGCAAATACTAAAGCAACGCTTACTAATACAGAAACGGCAATTCCGGCAACCGCATTCGAGTATAAAATTTTGAGCGCTTCTTTTCGCTCATCAGTACTTAAATTATTATATGGCACTAATTAATACCTTTTTCAAAAACAACACCTAGGAAATTAAGTAAACCATTTAGAAAATTACATCACTGGTAATACAAAGAGCTTAACGAACTTTTACACAACTAAATAAATATAGTCTATGAGTGAAATAAAAAAAGTTTAAAAAGTAAAAAGGCCCAAAATAAATATTTATTTTGAGCCTTAAAATTATCAAGCAGGTTAAAGTGTTAACGACTTTACTTGCTGTTCTATAGATTTAACCTTCGAAATCGCTATCGTTATGGCGCTCTGCCATTTGCTCTTCTTCAGGGCCCCATGTGCGATTTACGCGACGACCACGCTTTACTGCGGGGCGCTCTGATATTTGCGTAGCCCAGCGTACAACATGGGTGTATGAGGCAACATCTAAAAACTCTGCTGCATCATATAAAGCTCCAAGCACTAACGATCCGTACCACGGCCAAATTGCAATATCGGCAATTGAGTATTCATCACCTGCCATGTATTCATTTTCGTTTAAATGGCGATTTAACACGTCAAGCTGGCGTTTGGTTTCCATGGTAAAACGGTCAATAGGGTATTGCATTTTACTTGGTGCGTAGCTATAAAAATGACCAAATCCGCCACCTAAGTAAGGCGCTGAGCCCATTTGCCAAAATAGCCAGTTACGACACTCAGTTTTAGCTTTTAAATCTTTAGGTATGAGTACATCAAATTTCTCAGCCAAATACTGTAAAATAGAACCAGATTCAAAGATGCGAGTAGGCGGCGTGGTTGAATGATCCATTAGCGCTGGGATTTTTGAGTTTGGATTAATATCAACAAAGTCAGATCCAAACTGATCGCCATCACCTATGTTTATTAAATATGCGTCATAGTCTGCATCGGTGCAACCAAGCTGTAAAAGCTCTTCAAACATGATTGTAGCTTTTTGGCCATTAGGTGTCGCAAGAGAATAAAGCTGAAATGCGTGCTCACCAATAGGTAGAGTTTTGTCATGAGTCGCGCCTGCAATTGGGCGGTTAATGCTGGCAAACTTACCGCCACTTTCACTTTCCCACGTCCATACTTTTGGTGGCGTGTATTCGTTTTTATCACTCATAAATAACCTCTGTTAGATAAAATACATATATAATAAATGTGGCCATTAAAAATTAATTAAAGGCAATGCTAAGCATTTAATTTACCGACCTTTTAATTTATCGGCTTTTGCTAATCTATAACCTAAAAAGAACCCGCTTAAAGCTCCAAATAAATGGCTTTCAAACGATACATGATAGCGCTGGGGTAAAACACCCCATATAAAACCGCTATAAAGTATAGCCACTACAACAGCAATTATAATTGATTTTAATGAGCGTCTGACTAAGCCGTAGCATAGAATAAAGCCCCATAAACCATATATAACACCGCTTAAACCAACATGTATGTTACTGCGCCCAAATGCCCAAACTAACAGTCCACCAACTAGAGCGGTAAAAATAAATACGTTATAAAAACGTTTTACGCTGTACTGACAAATTAGCCAACTTAACACCACAAATGGGATCATATTACTAGCAAAGTGCCACCAGCTACCATGTAAAAATGGCGCACATAATATACCAATTAACCCTTGAATACTGCGTGGATATATACCTAAACCATTTAGGTTTATACCAGGTAGGCTATTGATCACTTGTAGTACAAAGCAAATAGTAACAACACTAAAAATTGCAAAACGTGTGCTGGTTAGTAATGACTGTGTGGTTGGCTTGGTTGCCATATAATCGCCCTAATTGACTTTAAGAGTTGCCAGTATAGGAATTGTATTTACTAATGAAAAGCAATTAAAAAAGCACAGCGCAAAAACGCTGTGCTTTCTTACTAATTAATCACTATTAACCTAACTTGGTTAATAGTTTTTTAGCTGCTAGTTCAGAGCTTGCTGGGTTTTGACCGGTAATAACTAAACCATCTACTAGTGCTAATACACCCCAGTCGTCAGTTTTTTGATAGTCACCACCTTTTTTAATTAGCTCGTCTTCCACTAAAAATGGCACGATATCGGTAAGTTGTACTGCAGCTTCTTCAGAGTTAGTAAAGCCAGTTACTTTTTTACCGGCTACTAGCGCATTGCCTTCGGCATCTTTAACATTCAAAAACGCTGCACTTGCATGACATACCGCTGCAACAGGTTTTTGCTCTTTTACAAAGCTTTCGATAAGTGAAATTGAATCGGTGTTATCAACTAAGTCCCATAATGGACCGTGACCGCCTGGATAAAATACCGCGTCAAAATCGCCAGATTTTACTTCGCTCAACACTTTAGTATTTGCCATAAGTGTTTGTGCTGCGCTATCGGCGTCGTAACGTTTAGTTGCGTCTGTTTGAAAATCAGAAAGTGTGCTTGTTGGGTCAATCGGTGGTTGACCGCCAGCTGGAGACGCTAATGTTACTTCAACACCTGCATCAACAAATGCATAATAAGGGGCTGCAAATTCTTCTACCCAAAAACCTGTTTTTTCGCCAGTGTTACCAAGTTCTGCGTGAGATGTAAGAACCATAAGTATTTTTTTAGACATTGAATATATTCCTTCTGATGATTTAAATTAGTAAATCTTGCTTACCAATTACTATATGCACTAACAGCGGTTTAAACAACGATGATAAATTTAACTTTATTGGTTCAACAATTGATACAATGAAAAGGTTGAATTTAAAATACGTTACGGAGCACGTATGAAGGTGTCATTTGAGCAGTTAAAAAGCATGGTGGTATTTGCCCAAATAGTAGAGCAGGGCAGTTTAACTGCCGCGGCTAAACAGCTAGGACTTACGCGAGCCGTAGCAAGCTATCATTTAAAAAAGTTAGAAACTCAGCTTGAAGTAACTTTACTAAATCGCTCAACGCGCACCATGGCGCTTACTGAGGCGGGTATTGCTTACTATGAGCGCTGTAGAATAATTACCGAACAAGCTAATGCCGCTAATCAACAAATAGAAAATATAAAAAGTGAGCCGCAAGGGTTACTTAAAATTAGTTGCCCCGTAAATGTGGGTATGCAGCTAATTGTACCTGCAATAAATACCTTTAAGCGCCAATACCCTAAAATTCAAATAGACTTACAACTTACAGATGATGTGGTTGATATTATTAAAAATGGATTTGATTTTGCGATCCGTGGGGTTGCACTGAGCGACTCTAATTTGCAAGCAACTAAGCTGACTACAATGAGCACCTGTATTTGTGGCGCGCCGGATTACTTTACCCATTTTGGCAAACCTAAAACGCCTTTAGAATTAGCAGAGCATCAATGGGTGGTTTATCAGCTAGGAAGTAAAACGTTAACGCTTTCAAAAGATGGCAAAAAATACGATGTTACAATGCAAGGCGGTTTAAGCACTAATAATGCAGCTGCACGTACGGCGTTTGTTGAAGCCGGGCATGGTATTGGGCGTATTCCGCTTTACGATGCGTGGCCTAAAGTACAAGCTGGGCTGCTTGAAATAATATTAGATGATTATAAAAGTAAAGACATTGAGCTTTACGGGGTATTTCCCCCAGGGGCTGCGGGTTCTAAAAAATTACGATTGTTTATTGATTACTTAAAAGCTTATTTTGTAAAACAGCATACCGCCTTGGGTATGCTGAAAAGCACTTAATAATATAATGCTTTTATAAAGTCCGGCTAAATAGCGCGACCGCTTGTTGGTACATATTAATGGCAAGGGCTGCATCGTATCGCTCGCCTTCATCGCGCATAAAAGCATGTTGGGCATTAACTTCTTGCCATTGGTAATTTATCCCCGTAGCTACACATTGCTGATAAATTTTAGTACGACCTTTTTGCGGTACGTGCGGGTCTTGTTTGCCCCATATAAAGTGAATTTCGCCTTGTATGTCAGCCATGCGCTCAAATGAGTTATTGCCAGCTTGTGCTGGTAATGTATTGCTGTGTATATCAGTCGCGTATAAACAAAATGCCGCATTAACTTCAGGGTTTAGTGCTGCTCTATAAGCTAAATGCCCACCAATACATACGCCCATTGCGCCTACTGTACCTGTGCAATAGCTTTGTTGTTTTATAAAATCGATCATGGCTTGCGTGTCACTATCATGATGTTCAAGTGGCTTTGCCCACTTATCGGCATTGCCTTTATCTTTACCTGCATCATCGTAAGCAAGCACAGTGCCTATAGGATTTAACTCGTGAAACACTTCAGGCACTAATACTACAAAGCCATGGCTTGCTAAAATAGCCGCGCTGCGTGCAATTGGGGCGGTTTGCTGAAAAATCTCAGAATAAAAAATAACAGCAGGGAATTGCCCTTGTGCTTGAGGACGGTAAACAGTGGTTCGCATTAGGCCTGTAGGTGTTGGCAAGTCTGCATTATGTTGTTGAATTATCATAAAAGCGCCCAGTTAAATAAAATTATATATAATGATATGGTAACTGAGCGCGATAAAATAAACGACTTTTGTTGTCGAGTATTTAAATACTTGCAGGCATTTTATTACAACTAGCGTAATAACTTACGGTAGCCGGCCAATCTGAAAATATAGCCATTACACCCACGTCCTTTGCGAGTACATCAACGACCGTCATCATGTCGCCATCGTTATCTATAACATCAGCAATTGATTGATAGTAATAACCACCACCTTCATTAAGCGGACCTGAGCGCTCAAGGCTCCATGCAATAAGCTCTAAACCTGCTGCTTTTGCGTCAATTGCGTATTGCGATGGCACAATATTACTTTCGCTGTCTATTGTTAGCATCATCCAAATAGGAGGCGCTAAAATTTTAACACCATCGGCAACAAGTTCATCCATACTCGGTTGCCATGTTTGCGGGTTACTTGGATCAAATCCGGCATCACTGTCGCGACCATCTAAGTATACGCTTTTATCTGCAAAATCAGGATTGGTGTTTATCCAGTATTTTACGTCATCAAGATTAAACGATTGTGGATAAACTCGCGAGGCTGGCACACCCATTTGTGTATATTCGTCTAGCATTTTTTGTGCATATTGCTCTTGGGTCATTCCATTAAATGGCATACTTACTTGCGGCGATTTAAGTTCTGGTGTCATTTTTACGCCCATCTCATTAAACAATGCAATACTTTGTTTATGAGTCATTAATGTACCTTGGGCCGCATATAAGTCAGTGCGCCAATTGGGTGTACCATCCATGTAATCAGCAACGGTAGTGGCATTTGTGTTTGCACCATCCATTTTACCTTCAAGGGTTAAAAACTCCGCTAAGCTTATATCACTGGTACAGCATTTAGCTGAAGCTGCAATGCCATTAGCGGCGTCTGCGGGTGTAAAAGGGACGCTACATTTGGCTGCAAGTTCTGGCATGGCCAAAATATTGGTTGTGGTATGTAAGTCACATTGAGAGTGGCGGCATACAAGTTCTTTATCGTTTGTAAAAGTAACATCGCATTCAACAATACCTGCGCCCATTCTAGCTGCTGCAATGTATGCTTCTTTAGTGTGTTCAGGATATTGCATTGATGCACCGCGATGACCAATTGAAAAGTCAGTGCGGTAAAAGGGTCCTTCTTTGCACGACTCTAATTGTGTTTTTAAAGCGCTGTCGCTCATATCATTGACTAAATAATACGGACGAGTACCTAGTTGAATATCTGGAGCGTTACCATTCGGTACTTCTACAATAACAGGCGTAGGAACTTCAACAACCTCAACTTCGGTGTTGGTAACAACCACTTCTTTTTCTACTATTTTTACATCGTCATCGCAGCCTGCAAGTGTGGCTAACAATATACAGCTTGTAAGTAAGGTAATACGCTTCATTATTTATCCTTAAAAAGTAAAATTTGTACTACCTTAATGATTATTAATGACAATTTAGCTACAAGCTTATTAATTTACTTTTTTATTAATAATTTGATTCACTATTAATGCACCTAACATTATAGCTGCTCCAATACTTAGCCTAACAATGTCAGCGTCTCTATTCCATATAAGGACATTAACTATAATACCAGCTGGGATTAGTAAGTTATTCATTACGGCTAAAGCTCCAACGTTGACGAGTGTTGCGCCTTTATTCCACATAAAGTAACCAAGGCCCGATGCAACAACTCCTAAATAAATCAGTATTCCCCACTGAGTAGAAGTGCTTGGTAATTTGTTTGAATTACCAAATAATGCATAACAAATTGTGGCAATAATAAGTGCGCCTATAAAAAACCATCCAAATACGGTTTTATCATCAAGCTGATTGTTCATCATTAAGCGTTTATAGGTCACTTGACCTACAGCAAAACTGATATTAGCACCTTGAACAAGCAATAATCCGATTATGAAGTTGTTATTTAGGTTTTCGAAACGAATGGTAATTGCACCGATTACGGCAATAAGCGCGACTATAAAAAAGCGTGGGTTAAACTGTTTATTCAATGCATCGTTTAATAAAGTGATGTAAATAGGGGTCATTACTGTAAATAGCAGTACTTCGGGTACGGTTAAAAATAAAAATGAGTGGTAATAAAAGCTGTACATAATACCAAGCTGTACAGCGCCAATCAGCATAAGCTTTAAGGCTAAAGGTTTAGGCGTTGTTTTAAGTTTTAAAAATGGTAAAAATACCAGAGTGGCTAGTGCTATGCGAATTAACACACTAAACCATGCATCAACTTGGCCGGCTAAATACACGCCAATTAAACTAAATGAAAATGCCCAAAGTAAAGTTACTGCAAATAAGTACCGCATAGCTGTCGTCTTTAAATAATTAATGGCAGCAGTTTATCTGTTATAAATTGATGTATAAACAATAAAAGCCCGCAAGCGGGCTTTTATAAAGTCTAAAATTAATGAACTACGTTACTAATTACTCAACTAAGTTATTAATTATTCAACCAAACCACGGCGCTTAAGTAATGCGTCGGTTGTTGGTTTTTGACCTCTAAACTCAATGTAGCTTTGCATTAAGTCGCGGCTGTTACCTTTTGATAGGATTTCTTTACGGAACTTATCACCATTTTTACGTGTTAAGCCGCCGTTATTTTCCATATGTGCAAAGGCATCTGCTGCAAACACTTCAGTCCAAAGGTATGCGTAGTAACCTGCTGAATAACCACCAGCAAATGTGTGGCTAAAGAAGTTTGATTTGTAACGCGGTGGTACAGGGTAATAAGCAATGCCGTGTTTTTCTAACGCGTCTTGCTCAAATTTTTGAACGTCAGTAATCTTTTTATCAGAGCCAAATGAATGCCATTCCATATCAAGTAGTGCAGCGGCTAAATATTCAGTAGTGCCGTAACCTTGGTTGAATTTTTGCGATTCTAGTACTTTATCAAGTAAAGCTTGTGGAATTGGCTCACCTGTTTTGTAGTGCTTAGCGTAGTTAGCAAGTACTGTTGGTTCAATCATCCAGTCTTCATTTGCTTGCGACGGAAATTCAACAAAGTCACGCGCCGTTGCAGTACCCGCTAGACTTGGGTATTTAACATCTGAGAATAAACCGTGAGCAGCATGACCAAATTCATGGAACATTGTAGACACTTCGTCAAATGTTAATAATGTAGGCTCGCCTGCAGCTGGCTTTGGAATATTTAACGCGTTGTAAATAACCGGTTTAGTACCTTTTAAGCCGCTTTGACTTACGTATGCACTCATCCATGCACCGCCACGTTTACCTTCACGTGCGTATGGGTCTAAGTAAAATAAACCAATAGCACTGCCATCAGCGTTAAATACTTCGTACGCTGTTACATCTTCATGATAAACAGGTAGGTCTTTACGTTCTTTAAACGTAATACCGTAAAGTTTGTTCATCGCGAAGAATAGACCGTCGTGAATAACCGATTGCATTTCAAAGTATGGTTTAACTAATGCTGGATCTAAGTTGTACTTTTCTGCACGTACTTTTTCAGCATAAAAAGTCCAATCCCACGGTTTAAGCTCAAAGCTCTCGCCTGAATCGTTAATCACTTTTTGAATTGCTGCAGCTTCAATTTTAGCTTTTTCAACTGCTTTTGGTGCTAGGTCATCAAGGATGCCGTAAACGTTTTCAGTTGTTTGTGCCATACGCGACGTCATTACATAAGAAGCCCAATCTTTGTAGCCTAAAAGCTCTGCTTTTTGAGCGCGTAGGTTGGTTTCTTTAATAATGATAGGGCCGTTAGTTTTTGCTGCACGGTTTGCAGAGGCTTTAAAAATACGCTCACGTAGGTCACGGTTTTCAAGGCTTGATAAAATTGGTTGTTGCGTTGTATTTACCAAAGTGATCATGTAGCCGTCTTTGCCCGCTTTTTTAGCCGAAGCTGCAAGGCCTGCAATTTCACCTTCAGAAAGACCCGCTAATTCACTTTTATCTGTAACTACAATAACGTCTTCTTTAAACGATTTTAAAATGTTTTGTGAAAACGCAGTAGATAGCTGAGCTAGCTCTGAGTTAATTTCACGCATTTTAGCTTTTTCAGCGTCGTTTAATTTAGCACCTGCTTTTACAAACTGCTTGTAGTAAAAATCAACTAGGCGTTTGTCTTCTGCGTTTAATTTATCTTGGTTGTCGTAAATTGTTTGTACACGTTTGAATAAAGCACCATTTAGGTAAATATCATCTGAGTGAGCAGATAATACAGGCGCCATTTTTTCATCAATACGCTGGTATTCAGCATCTGAAATTAAACCAGATAAGTTATAAAAAGCAGCCGATACGCGATTTAATAGCTCACCTGACAACTCCATTTTAACTAATGTGTTTTCAAATGTAGCAGGAGCAGGGTTGTTAGCAATCGCTTGTACTTGTGCTGTGTGCTGAGCGATACCTGCATCAAATGCAGCTTCGTAATCTTTTGTACCAAACTTATCAAATTCTGGTGCCATATATTGCAATGGGCTAGGCTTAAATAAAACATTGTTTGCGTTCATGTCTTGCACTTGTGCTGCGCCTTCTTTTGCCATGTTTTGTGTATCGTTAGATGAACAGGCAGATAATATTAAAGCACTAGCAATAGTAGTGGCGATCAGGGTTTTACGCATAATAACTCCATAGAAAGATTAGCCGGAATAGGCTTTGCGAGTCGAAAAACCTAGTTAACTTATCAAATTTTGGGGTTTATACAATAAAGTTTATCGGTATTAAGCGGGATTTGAACGCAAATTAGCTAATATTTAGCTTTAAGGGAGGTAAAAGTAGCTCTAAAAGTAAACACCTGAGCTACTTATATAGGTCGTAGATTCATAATTGCCTAGTTATATCCAAGTACAAATTTTCTCTCAGAGCCAAAACTGCTTGGTTGTTGTTGGCCAAACTCTTTGTTAATAGATGCCAGTGTTTGCTCTTGCTCTGCAAGAAGGCACAAAATTTTATTTCGATAATCTAGGCTGCTCTCAAATAAATGTAAGTCTACCTGTGGCTGCAAAGTTGCCAGCCTTTGATTTAAAGTTAGTTGTGACATAGTGATCTCCAGTGCTTGTACACTATTTATATAGCACTCGGTGCAATAAAGAGTTAATAAATTGTTCATAAAAAGCATTTTGAACTTATTAACTTGGTGTTTTAGTTATATTATGACTGCTAAACTTACCCAACACTGAACCGCTTTTACTTTACAGTGATTTAAATTTAAAGCGCTCCTTTGCTTGTTTTGGAAAATAAATGACCTTAGAACACATAAACCAAATTCTTGCCTTTGTTGTATTTAGTTACAGCGATGTACACATTACCGTAGCAAAAATTATTCAAGTGCCTTTAATACTATTCGCTATTTGGTTTCTTGTTACGCGTATTGGCAAGCTAATAACAAAAACATTATTGGCAAAAAAATTAAGCCAAGATGCCGTGCATTTATTCACACGTATCTACTTTATTTTAAGTATCGCAATTTTAATTTTTACATCCTTAGAGGTATTAAGCATACCGCTGACTGCATTTGCTTTTGTATCAGGTGCGATAGCTATTGGCGTAGGCTTTGGTGCGCAAAATATAATTAATAACTTCATTAGTGGCTGGATATTAATGTGGGAGAGACCAATACGTATTGGCGACTTTTTAGAAGTGGGCAATGCAAAAGGCGTGGTAGAGACGATTAATACACGCTCTACACGTATTCGCCGTAACGATGGGGTTCATATGCTTATCCCAAATAGTCAGTTATTGGAGAATACAGTAACAAATTGGACACTGATTGATGGTAATGCACGATCATCGGTAAGTGTAGGCGTTGCATACGGATCAGACGTGCTGCTGGTTAAAAAGTTAATTCAGCAAGTACTTGATGACCATGAGGCTATTTTGGCTAATCCAAAGTCGTCGGTGTTGTTTGATGACTTTGCAGATAGCTCACTGGTATTTAATGCTGTTTTTTGGGTGTGCGCCGAGTCAGAAACCATGCTTAGAAAAGTGCGCAGTGATATTCGATTTAATATTTACGCTGTATTTGAAGAGCATGATGTTGTTATTGCTTTCCCGCAGCGTGATATTCATATCGACGGTGAAATTGCAATTAAGCGCCCATAATCCAAATACAGTCATTATTGGAAGTCGCTCGCGGGCGACTTTTTATAAAAAAGTAGGTGTTTCTATTTTAGGTTAACATGTAAAACAATCCCTTCTTCCTACTCCATTTTATTAAATTCAATAAAGGACATATGTCCGCATTACTGGGGTTTTGCATCTAAATAGTGGTAAAAACACGTGGTTTTGTAGTTAAATGTTGCAAAAAAGTTTCTGATTATGTCTGTATTTATGCAGTAAAATTGTCACACAATGGTATAATCTTCATCGTTCGTTCAGCCTTATAACATCGTTTTTGTACTCTCGGTAATAAGGTCCGCGCGCATGACGCAAGTCGCGAAAAATTGAACGAGCCCGCAATGAATACATTGCGCAACACAAAAAACCGTTGAACAAGAGTGCACAAAAAAGGTTAAACCCAACATGAAAGCAATGAAAAGATCTACGTTAGCTACCCTAATCAATGCAACGTTGTTCTCTGCAGTAGCAGGTACTTCATTTTCTTCTTTAGCTGCTGAAGAAAAAACAGCTAAAAAAAGTAATCAACTAGAAGTTATTCAAGTAACAGCTCGTAAACGTGTAGAAAACGCTCAAGAAGTACCTGTAGCTGTCTCTGCACTTCAAGGTGATAACCTTGATGCGTATAGCTCAGCTGGTATGGACATTCGTTTTTTAAATGCGAAAATTCCAAGTTTATCTATTGAATCTTCATTTGGTCGTTCATTCCCACGCTTTTACGTTCGTGGTTTAGGTAATACCGATTTCGATTTGAATGCATCACAACCAGTATCGCTTGTTGTTGATGAAGTAGTTCAAGAAAATGCAATTTTAAAAGGCTTCCCAGTATTTGATGTTGAACGCGTAGAAGTATTACGTGGACCACAGGGAACTTTATTTGGGCGTAATACGCCAGCTGGACTTGTTAAGTTTGACTCTGTTAAACCAAGCCAAGAATTTGATGGTTATGGCTCTGTTTCATACGGTAGCCGTGGCGCTGTAGACACAAGTGGTGCTGTAGGTGGTGCTTTAACTGACCGTTTATCTGCTCGTGTTTCATTATTATGGCAAGACAAAGACGATTACATTGATAACCAAGCTCCAGGCTTTGAAGCTAAAGACGAGCAAGGTGGTTACACTGAAAAAGCGGCACGCGTTCAGTTTTTATATGAAGGCGATGATTTTACTGCTTTATTAAACTATCACACACGTGACTTAGATGGCTCGCCAATTGCTTTTCGTGCAAACGTAATTAAAGCAGGTACTAATGAGCTAGTAGACAACTACGAAAGTGATGTTGTTTATCAAGATGCGGCATCTCGCTCTACTCAACAAGTAGAATCTGAAGGTGCAAGCTTAAAGCTTGAGTGGGAACTTAAAAACCACACAATCACTTCAATTTCTGCATGGGAAAGTGCTGAAATATATTCGCGTGCTGACATCGATGGTGGTTACGGCGCTTCATACACAGATGATATGGGGCCTGGTTTTATCCCTTTCTCTTCAGAAAGTGCTGATGGCATTCCAGATCACGACCAGTTGACGCAAGAACTACGCTTATCTAGTAACTTTGATGGCGATTTAAATTATCAAGTAGGTGTTTTTTACTTCGATGAAGAGCTAACTATTGAAAACTACAGCTACGATACATTCTCAACCCCCGATGCTGGTGTTTTAAATGGTTTTGTACGTCAACAACAAGATACAACTGCTTGGGCTGTATTTGGTTCTGTAGATTATACTTTTTCAGATGATTTAAAAGTAACAGCCGGCCTTCGCTATTCTGACGATGATAAAGATTTTGTAGCAGACCGTACACTTAGCCCAATTGGCGGTGGTGCATTACTAGTAGAGCGTGATGTTAGTGACGACCATGTTAGCTGGGACTTATCTGCAAATTATAAAGTAAACGATGATGTTAACTGGTATGGTCGTGTAGCAAATAGCTTCCGCGCTCCGAGTTTACAAGGCCGTATTTTGTTTGGTGATGAGGTAACTACAGCTGAGTCAGAAACGGTAACATCGTACGAAACAGGTATTAAATCAGACGTGCTAGACGGCCAAGGCCGTGTTAACGCTACGGTATTTTACTACACAATGGATGACCAGCAACTTACTGCTGTAGGTGGTGGTGCTAACTTTAACCGTTTAGTTAATGCTGATAAAACGACTGGCTATGGTTTTGAGTTAGATACGCAGTGGGTATTAAGCGATGAGTTTAATGCGACATTTAATTTAAGTTATAACAAAACTGAAATTAAAGATAAAAACTTAGCTGTGGCTGTTTGTGCACAGTGTACTGTAACTGACCCAATTAATGGTTCAGGACTTGCTGTGCTTGACGGCAATAGCTTACCGCATGCACCTGAGTGGATCTCTAACTTTACGCTTCGCTACACTAAAGAACTTGCCGATGGTAACTTCTTTGCTAGCGGTGATATTTCTTACCGTAGTAAAATCAATATGTTCCTTTACGAATCAGTAGAGTTTGAAGGTAAAGAGCTTATTGAAACAGGTTTGCGTACAGGTTACACATGGTCTGAAGGCGATTACGAATACGAAGTAGCCGCATTTGTTCGTAACTTATTTGATGAGCAACAAGTTATTGGTGCAGTAGACTTTAATAACAATACGGGTATTGTTAATGAAGAACGCTATGTTGGTGCTGAATTTAAAGTTAACTTTTTCTAAACGTTAACCTAAATTGTATTAATTTTGAAAGCCTGCCTTGTGCAGGCTTTTATGTTTTTATAAAGCTGGTAAAGTAGCGTTAATTAATTTAAAGAGATAAGAAAATGGCTGGATTTTGGAATTACCGTGTAATTTTTTGTGAAGCAACGAAAGACGAAGCAGCACAATATCAAATACACGAAGTAGAATATAACCTGAACGGTAAAGTGACTAACTGGTCAGAAACAGGCGCAGCCCCTTTTGGTACAACACTTGATGAGTTGAAAGATGACTCAGATCGTTTAAAAACAGCATTTGAAAAACCAGTACTTAAAGTTATGCGTAAAACACGTGGTTATGAGCTTGTTGATGTTGAAACAGGTGAAGAAGCAACGGGTGAGCCACCAGCAGGTTTGACTCAGTAATAGTATTAATAAAGGCGCTTAGGCGCCTTTTTTATTGTCAAAATTTAGCTTAGGTTAAATAATACCAACCTGCATAAATCTTTGATCAATTTAACGAGTTAAATAGACCCCATATATAAGCAGATTGGTATAAGGAGTGAGGATGACATTACAGGCAGTATTATTTGATATGGATGGCACATTAGTTGATTCAGAAAGCATGCACTTTGTATGTTGGAGTAAACTACTTAAGCCTTATGGTGTTAGTTATTTAGAAAATGATTTTTGTCAGCGCTTTTCAGGACGACCCACTTTAGAAGCTGCAATAGAGATTAAGCAAGAGCATAACTTATCAGTAAGCGCACAGTTTTTAGCGGATGAAAAATACCGTTTGTTTGGCGAATTTGTAATAACACATTTACCGCCCCTGATGCCATTTACAGAGCAAACGTTGAAAGCTGTAAAGGCGAGTGGCTTAAAAATGGCGCTAGTAACAGGCAGTGCTAAAAGTGAAGCCATGCCAATACTTAAAGGTTTAGGATTTTATGAGCTGTTTGACGCAGTTGTGACAAAAGACGATGTAACTAATCCTAAACCTGCAGGAGACCCATATTTATTGGCACTTAAGCAGATAAATATACAGGCAGGCAATGCAATTGCTGTTGAGGATACATTTACCGGCGTTACGGCTGCCAATAACGCCTTATTGCGTGTTGTAGCCATTGCCAATAGTCATACTCAAGGGCATGACTTTAGTCAAGCTACCTATCAAATGAGCAACTTAGATGAGTTTTGGCAATGGGTGCAATCTCAACTATAGTTTAAGCCAACTTTGACTTGCTTGGATGCGCTAATGTTTACTATCAAACATCTACTTTTTATTACTGTAGTACTTTTTACGCAATGCATAAGTGCAGCACCGCCGTCTGTTTTATTAGCTAAAGTATATGATGAAACTAAACATTACGATGTAAGTAAGTATTTAGTCAGCGAGAAATATGATGGTGTAAGAGCCATATGGACCGGTACGCAGTTTGTTACTCGCAAAGGAAATATTATCAATGCACCAACTTGGTTTACAGCGCCATTGCCAAATGTATGGCTTGATGGTGAGTTGTGGACCAAACGTCAGCACTTTTCTGAGCTTAGTGGCATAGTCAGAACTAAAATCCCTAACAATCATGATTGGCAAACTATTACTTATAAAATATTTGATATGCCTGATGAAAATCTGCCTTTTAGCACTCGTTATAAAAACTATAATGAGCTTATTACTAGCCTAAACTCGCCGCACATTAGCGCTGTGGCGCAATACAGTTTTACTAATAACGAGCAACTCACTGGTTACTTTAAAAAAATAACTAAGCAGGGAGGCGAGGGCGTAATGCTTCATTTAGCAAGCGCTAAACACAGTGATGGGCGAAGCAATGCCTTACTAAAATTAAAGCCTTATTTAGATGCGGAAGCAGTTGTGATTGCGCACTTACCAGGCAAGGGTAAATACCAAGGTATGTTAGGCGCATTAAGGGTGAAAACAGCACAAGAGCAGGTGTTTTCTATTGGTACAGGGTTTAGTGATGAAGAACGTAAAAACCCACCAGCCATAGGAAGTATTGTCACGTATCGATTTCATGGTTTAACAAAAAATGGTTTACCGCGTTTTGCTAGTTTTTTACGGGTAAGAGAGAGTTTATAGCATTTATAATTTTTACAAAGTGTGCTAAATTGCGCGGCCTTTTTGGTAATGTGTGGTGAAGTATGTTTGTAGGTTTTGATTACGGTAGTTCTAATTGTGCTATGGGTGTAATGAGCGAGGGTAATGTTCAATTAGTACCGCTAGAGCAAGGAAAACATTACTTACCATCTACACTTTACACTCATCACAGCGCGTTGGTTGTTGACTTTGTTGCTAAGCATTTACATGGCACAGCTCATGAGCGTGATTTTTTAACGCAGCGCCAAGCATTATTAAATACCTTGCCTCGAATTAAATCAGACCTTGATTTACAACCTTCAGATGAAACCTTGTTTATTGGCCGTGAAGCAATTAGCGAGTACGTACAGTTTCCTGAAGAAGGGTACTTTGTTAAGTCCCCTAAATCATTTTTTGGCGCAACTGGCCTTAAACAAGGTCAAATCAACTTTTTTGAAGATATCGCAACAGCGATGATTCTAAAAATAAAGCAACGTGCTGAGCTCTCTCTAGGTAAAACCCTCACACAAACAGTGATTGGCCGCCCAGTTAACTTTCAGGCTGTGGGTGGCGAGCAATCAAACCAACAAGCGGTAGGTATTTTAGAACGCGCAGCTAAACGCGCAGGCTTTAAAGACGTAGAGTTTTTATATGAGCCACTTGCTGCGGGTATCGATTACGAGAGTGATTTAACACACGATCAAAAAGTACTCGTTATTGATATTGGTGGTGGTACAAGTGACTGCTCGTTTGTACAAATGGGTCCGAGCTTTAGAGGAAGTAGTCAACGCGATAGCGATTTTTTATCACACAGTGGTAAACGTGTTGGCGGAAACGATTTAGATATTGCATTGAGCTATCATGGTTTAATGCCATTACTGGGTTTAGGCAGTACGTTTAAGTCGGGTTTACCATTACCAAATCAAGCATTTTGGCAAGCGTGTAAAATTAACGATGTAAACTTACAAAGCCAATTTTATAGTGAAAGCCATACCCGTGAGCTAAATGCACAATTACGTGATGTAAGTGCGCCAGAGCTTTATAAGCGTTTAATACATTTACAACAAAACAAGCAAGGCCATCAGTTAGTTCAACAAGGTGAAGCGGCTAAAATAGCACTTTCATCTACAAGTACATTTGATTGTGATTTAAGCTTTTTAGATAATGGGCTGAATAAAAATGTATCGGTGAGCGACTTAAGTGTTGCCGTTGAGAGTAGTATTAGCCAAATAGTGACTTTAGCAAAACAAGCTATTAGCGATGCTGCAACTACGCCAGACGTTATTTACTTAACAGGTGGTAGTGCACAATCACCATTGATTAAAGCGGCTTTAAGTGAACATTTAGGTGATATTAAAATGGTTAACGGAGATCACTTTGGTAGTGTAACTGCTGGCCTGACTAAATGGGCCAGCATGCTTTATAAGTAGCTTAAAAATTTAAAGATCTATTTGTCGGGTTGCGAGGTATTTTTCGTAATCTGGCAATGTACGTTCAAGCTCTACGTCCATAAGCGGTGAGCTCAATAACATATCGGCGCTTACTTCATTACACGCCACCGGAATATTCCAAACAGCTGCTAAACGTAGCAGTGCTTTAACATCAGGATCATGAGGCTGTGAAGCTAATGGGTCCCAAAAAAATATCAAAACATGTATTTCATGCTCCGCTATTTTAGCGCCAAGTTGCTGATCGCCGCCCATTGGGCCACTTAAAAGTTGGACTACATCAAGCCCTGTAGTTTTTTGGATTAAATGCCCCGTAGTACCGGTGCCATATAAAGTGTGTTTGCTTAATATGTCTTTGTGCTTTTCACACCATATTTTTAATGCTGCTTTTTTACCGTCGTGTGCAACTAATGCAATATTCTTTTGCGCGGGAAGAGATTGTGTTTTTTGTTCCATGCTGATTCTTTTTATTAGTTAACCACTGTTTTGGTTAGTTAAAATAATAGATTGATAGCAAGGGCAATAAAAACAATACCGGTGATCCTATCAATCCAAAGTTGGCTATTTGGGTTACGTCTAAAAAACTGTGCAATTTTGTCGCCAAAATAAATATACGTGCAGTCAATCGGAAAAGCAAAAATAGGGTAAAGCAAACCAAAAAAGGCGAGCTGGAAAGTAGCTGATGAAAGCGTTGGATCTACAAATTGCGGAATAAATGCAATAAAAAATAACGCTACTTTAGGGTTTAGTACTTCAGTCATCATGGCTTGAAACATGACATTACTTTTTTTACTGGTACTTATATGCGGTTTATCGGTTTGCTTGCCCTCAGATATAGGCTCTGGCTGCTTTAGCGTGCCTTTAATCATCATAAACCCCAAATAACATAAGTATGCTGCGCCTGAATATTGCACTGCGGCATAGGCACTTGGGGAAGCTTTTAGGACTGCGCTTAGGCCTACAACAGCAAAAAAAGTATGAACAACGCCACCTAATGCAAAACCAAAGGCACTTTTCATACCAGCGCGTCGACCATTTGCAAAGGTTTGTGCCATCAAAAATGCATTTGATGGCCCAGGTGCTACTGCCATTAAAAAACTAGCCAATAAAAAAGAAGCTAAAAAGTCAGGGTTGATCATTGAGTGCTGTTAGTTGGATGCAAAGTATGGGCTTTTTTACTCATTAAAATAAACCAAAGCGGAGCTAGTAATAATAAATGAAAAGCAATTAACCACGGTGTACTTAACCCTAAATATTGGGTTAAAACAACGAGTATACTCGCGCCACTCATTTGCATAGCACCAAGTAATGCCGAGGCTGTGCCTGCTTGTTTAGGAAAACTCGACAGAGCCATACCTGCAGCTGAGCCTAAACTTAGAGCAAAGCCTAATGCTGCAATTAAAATAGGTAACATAAGCGCAAATGCCGTTTCTATACTGCTAAGCGCGAGCATTAATAACCCTGAGAAAACCAGTATACTCACACCGACACGCAAAGCACGTTGGCTATTTCGTTTAATGTACGTTGGTAATATAAAACTTGCGACAATACTTATTACGGCATTTAGCGTAAACCAAAAAGTAAAGTCGGCTACTGTGCCGCCTAAATGTGTAATGAGCCAGCCTGGTGCGAGCGTTACGTACACTAATATAGCCGACATGGCGACCATACAAATTAGACTATTAAACAAAAATATTGGTGTTTTAATAATCGGTGTAAAGCGACGTAAATCTAAAATATGACCCTGGTAATGGCTATCAGCAGGGCGAGTTTCTCTAAAAAAGAATAGGGTAACAATAAGACCCAAAATGGCAAACGCGGTTAAAAATAAAAAGTTCATACGCCAGCCAAATTGAACGGTAAGCCATGCCCCTAAAATAGGCGCCATTGCCGGAATAAAGCACACAATCCCGTTAAGGTAAGTGATCATTTGTCCACTTCGTTCGCTCCCATATTTGTCACGCACTATCGCAAATGCAACAACAAATGTGGCACAAGCGCCAAAACCTTGAAGCGCACGTGCAATCATCAATATTTCAAAAGAAGGTGAGTAATAGGCAAGTAATGCTGAGCCTGCATATAAACTTATACCCACTATAGCCACTGGTTTTCGGCCAAATTTATCAGCCAAAGGACCCGCAATTAACTGGCCTAAACCCACTGTTAGCATAAAAATAGCAACGGTTTGCTGTACTTGTTGTTCTGTTACTGCAAATTGTTCTGCAATAGTTGGAAAAGCGGGTAAGTAAATATCGATTGCCATAGGGCAAAATATAACGAGTAACGCTAAGATAAGTAATAAAGTCATATTGGGTTTAGCGGGCTGTGTTTGCATTGAGTCTCCTTTTGCCGAGTATTTTAGGTGGGCACTCGTAAAAAAGAAAGGGCTTATGGCCCCTACATAGATTGTCGTTCTCATTATTTGATTAGATTAAGCTAAAAAGGCAGTATAAATGCGCTTTTTAAAACTGGTCTGATGTGTTAATTTGAAAAAAGTAACTGTTGATGGAAAAAATAATAATGAGTAATAAATCTGCACTTGTAAAAACATGGCATAAATTTAAGCGCCTACCTTTTGGGAATTGGCTTTTTACTAAAGCTGTTTGTTTTAAAGCGCCATACTTTGGCTCTATGAAGCCTTACGTACTTGACCTTCGAGAAGGGCATTGTAGCGCAGTGGTTAAAAATCGTCGTAGCGTTCATAACCATATTGGAACTATTCATGCTATTGCGCAGTGTAACTTAGCGGAGTTGTGTGCGGGCGTAATGGTTGATGCAACAGTACCAGTTAAAACCCATCGTTGGATCCCAAAAGGGATGACTGTTCGCTACTTAGCAAAAGTAGATACTGATGTGACTGCAATTGCGGAAATTGATTTACCGCATAAGTGGATTGATAAAGAAGATTTAGTAGTACCGGTTAAACTTTATAATACCCGCAATGAACTTGTTTTCACTGCAGATATTACTATGTACATTACTGAGAAAAAGTAGCGCTTAACTTGATTTAGTTTTATCAGCGGCTTGTTTATTTACAAACGATAAGTCGCTGCCATCTTCTTTCAATAACGCTTTAACTTCTTTTTCGGGCTTAAGTTCTTTCGAAATTAGCTCCGGTTCTTCTTTTTCAAAGCGTTGCTTTAAGCTGCCTTCAATGATTGCGCCTGCATCAATACTCAAGGTATCGTGAAATACATCGCCATGAACATGCGCACCACTTTGTACTTTTACTTCACTGGCATTAATTGAGCCAATAACTTTGCCTTTAACAATGACGCTTTTAGCTTCAACAATACCTTCAACAACACCCGTTGATCCAATAACTAAATGTTGTACTTTTATGTCGCCATCAATTTGGCCATCAAGCTGCACTTCGCCTTGGCTAACTAAAGTGCCAGTAAGGCGTACGTCTTGTGAAATAATTGACGGTGTGTGATTTACTCTTTTTAGATTAGAGCTCACTGTTTTTTGTTTTTTTCTACCAAACACGAGAAAGCGCCTTTGTTATTTTTAGAGGGTTGACTTGTTTACCGTTAAGTAATACTTCGTAGTGTAAATGAGTGCCTGTGCTTCTGCCTGTGCTGCCCATTAAACCAATTATGTCGTGTTTAGTGATCAGCTGACCTTTTTTTACTTTAATTTTATTTAAGTGTCCAAACCGTGTCACTAAGCCATTTTTATGTTCAAGCTCGATAAAGTTACCATAACCACCATTACGACCTGCACGAAGCACTACAGCGTCTGCTGGGGCAAATATTTCGGTTTTATGCCAACCAGCTAAATCAATTCCTTTATGAAAGGCATGATTGCTATTCATTGGATCTTTTCTGAGGCCGAAGTTGCTCGAAATATAATATTTAGCTTTAGCCAAAGGTAGGGTATTTGGCAGCTCAGTTAAAAAGTTTTCTAAATTATTTAATATTAATAACTTATCAACGATAGCTAAAAAGTGACTTGGTATTTTTGTTTCGTTAAAGGTATCAAGTGGTCCACCTTGTGCGTTTGTTTGGGCGCTTAATATTAAATGTTGCTCAAGCGCTGATTCAATTCCTGCGCCTTTGACCATAGCTAAAATAGCTTGGTGACGTTCGCTAATCTGGTTATCTAAAAAGTTAAAGCTTTGTTCATAATGCTTATCCAAATTAGTAATTCTTGCTGCGAATGTGATTGGAGTTATTAACTGAGCCTGTTTATCTTTTAGATTTTCATCGACTAATGGTTCGTGAAATTCATTACTGTTTTCATTGATTGGTACGTCAAGTTCTGTATCAAGCTTAATGACATCTTTGCTAATTGAAGCGGGAAGGGATTCTATCATGCTTTGCAGTAGTGCCTGCTTTTGTTCAAGGACTGCAAGTTGTTCTAGCTGCGTTGCTTGGAGAGCTTGCTGTTCACTGACTTTTTGTTGCCAAAGTGTTTGCTCGTTTATTTGACTTTGTTCTATGTCAGAAATTTTATTTGTTTGTGTGTAAACACGAAAGCTAGAAATACTCAGCCAAGTGAAAGTGACTAAAATAAGCAATGCTACAAGAAGTTGAAACCAAGAGGCTAAAACAACATGCTTAACTTCGCCATTTTGACGAATAAGTAGCTGTCGAGCTGGGAAAAATTTATGATAAAAAGACTTTATAAATACTGACATGGCATATAAACACTGGCTATTAACCGAATTAAGATAGCAATTTGAGTTAAAAAAGCTAGAAAAAAATTGTAACCGTTCAAAAATTAATAAAAAAGGGCTGCTTTTAACAAGCGGCCCTTTTATATTTAATTTATGGAAATGTATTATTTTGTAGGCAGTACTGTGCTCTCTACTGAGCCAAAACCTATACGTACATAACCTTCTTTTTCACACCAGCCACGCATAATAACGTTATCGCCATCTTCTAAAAAGCTACGTTGTTCGCCATTGCTTAACGTGATTTTTTCTTTGCCGCCACGAGAAAGCTCAAGTAAAGAGCCTGCTTCTTCGTGCGTTGGACCAGACTGAGTGCCTGAGCCTAACATGTCACCTGGCATAAAGTTACAGCCATTTACTGTGTGGTGAGTAACCATTTGTGCCACAGTCCAGTAAGAGTGCTTAAAGCTAGATGTTGATACGCGTGTAGGGTTGTGGCCTTCGCTGCGCATTTTTTGCGTTTGAATCTTCACATCCATTTGAATATCAAAAGCCCCTTGTTCACGGTTAGCATTTGATTCTAGATAGTCCATTGGTTGTGGATCGTTCTCATCACGTGTCCAGCTTGTTCTATAAGGTGCTAACGCTTCGGTTGTAACAATCCAAGGTGATACAGTTGAGGCAAAGTTTTTAGCTAAAAATGGACCAAGCGGTTGGTATTCCCATGCTTGTAAATCGCGTGCTGACCAATCGTTAAATACACAAAAGCCAAATACGTGGTTCTCTGCATTTTCAATCGCAATAGCATCGCCCAGTGCATTACCTTTACCTAAGTAAATACCTACTTCTAGCTCGTAATCAAGGCGCTTACACGGACCAAACGACGGTACTTCTGCATCTGGCGCTTTAGTTTGACCTTTAGGGCGATGAAATGTTTGACCCGATACGTCAATTGAAGAAGAGCGACCATGATAACCAATAGGTACCCACTTATAGTTAGGCAGTAATGGGTTATCAGGGCGAAATAAACTGCCCACGGCGGTTGCATGGTAAATAGAGGTGTAAAAGTCGGTGTAATCACCGATGCGACAAGGTAGTGAAAACTCTATATCAGATTGTGCAACAAGTGTATCGCTAAGCGCTTGTTGGTGCTCAGAGCCTGCTCGTAGTGCTTTTGAAAGCGCTAAACGAAGTGCTGACCAATACTGCTCCCCTAAACCCATAAATGTATTTAGGGTTGCTTCACTTGCTGCATCAGCGGCTGTTTTTGCGTCACCTTTTAAAACGTTTAATTTGCTCAGTTTTGCTAAATCAATTACTTGGTCGCCAATTGCAACACCACCACGAAAGGCCTCATCAGACCCTTTACGACGAAACTCTGCAAACGGTAAGTTTTGAATAGGGAAGTCACAATTATCAACATTAGCTGACTCTACCCAGCTGGTTAAATTAATATCATGGGTTTCGTTAATTAGGCTCATTACATTTCCTTTGGATTTTACTGTATGGCGACAAGGTATAGTTTATTTAATCATACTTGTACTCAACGCAATACTTTTTAAATATTAAAACGACAAAAAGCAGCGAAGTTCGCTGCTTTTAATTTACTCAAATATTTTATAAAACGCCGCGACGCTCTTGGTCGCGTTCGATTGATTCAAATAATGCTTGGAAGTTACCTTCGCCAAAGCCACCATCATCAACGCGTTGGATCATTTCTATAAAGATTGGACCGAATAAGTTTTTAGAGAAAATTTGTAATAAGTAACAATTTTCACTTTGGCTATCTACGAGTATCTGATGCTGACGAATTTTTTCTTTGTCTTCTGCAACCCAAGGTACACGGTCAAAAATAGTGTCGTAGTACTCTGGAATAATATCCAAAGTAGCGATTGTTGATTTATCAAGCTTATCAAGAGAGCTTACTAAATCATCTGTTAAAAATGCTAAATGTTGAACGCCTGGGCCGTTGTATTCGCCAAGGTATTCGTCAATTTGGTTGTTATCGTTACCTTTACCTTCGTTTATTGGAATAGAGAAGGTGCCACAAGGTGATTTTAGTGCATACGAAATAAGCGCTGTTTTTTGACCTTTAATGTCAAAGTAGCGTACTTCTGTAAAACCAAATACGTCTTTATAAAAGTTAGCCCATTTTTCCATGGTGCCTTTATAAACGTTATTAGTTAAATGATCGATTCGGATAAAGCCTTTATCTTCTACAACATTTTGCGTTTCTAAATCTTCAAAATCACTTTCGTAAATAGTGCCTTTGTCGCCAAAATTTTCAATAAAGTAAATTAGGCTGTCGCCAATGCCATAAATTGCAGGGTAAGGCATGTTTTTATGTGTTGAATCAGTGGCTGGTTTTGCACCACGCTCTACTGCAGTTTCAAATGCTTTTTGCGCATTCTCAACACGCCAACCCATTGAACAAATAGCAGGACCATGGCTTTTAGCAAATTCGGCAGAAAAACCTTCACGCTCGTTATTCAGTAAAAAATGAATATCGTTTTGGTTGTAATAAACAATGTCTTTACCTTTGAATTTTTTAAGCTTAGAGAAGCCAAAATCAGTAAATACTTTATCCATATAATCAGCATCAGGTGTTGCGTATTCGGTAAATTCAATACCGACTAAACCTAAATAGTTATTTACTTCACTCATCATTATTACTCCCGCAATTAAGCACTGCGATTATGTGTTGTTGTCATATTGCAGTAGATAATTAACCAGATTTTTGATTTGGGGAAGAGGGGAGCGCTATTTAGTAAATGTGGTATGTGTAAATTTAATAGGACGGTTATTATAAAGTTACGCGTTTGTAATACAGTTAAGTGAAATGAAGAAATATACCATAGGATTGAATGGTGAGTTTTAATTCTTAATTTGTTGTTTTTAAATGATAAAAAGGAGGTTTGATCTGCGTTAAACCTCCTTTTACAATGAACAAGCTAAAGCCTACTTGTATTTAATTGTTTACACTTTGAGAGGCGTTACCAAAGAACTTGTTTCGCTGCTCTATCCATAAATTAGTTTTTATTGCTGGAGCTGCTTTGTAGTGACGTTCAATCGTTTGATTTAACACTCGCGTTGGCTGTTCAAAGGTTAATTTTTGTTGTGCAGCGCCCATACTTTTAATTTCATCTCTGGTCATGGCACGGCCAGCATAGAGTAATGCATTTAAATAACCTGGTCGGGTTTCGTAGTTATTATCTGTAAATAACAGGATTGTTTTATCAAGTGCCCATCGACGGTTTATCTCGCCTTCCTCTTTAACACCTGCTAGTTCACCATCTACGTATATTTCAAATACACCATTTGTTGGTGCGGCATAAAATACAAATGCAATACGATGCCAATCACCTGGCTCAGTATCGCCAAAGTAGCCACTGCTGCTGGTTGCTTCACCATACCCACCGTCTGGGCTTGCAAATATATCAGCGTCATCTGTATCGTAGTTTTCGGTATCGGCTTGGATTATCGCGCGGTAAATATCGTTTGTTTCTAATGGCCAGTTTATATCCATAACTATTGTGTAGTCTGACACTAATCCGTCATTTTTAAAGTCTCCATTTGCAGCTGTATTTAACGTAATTAATAAGCCTTCTGTTGGAGAATGACGAGTAAAAGCCATTACACCAGAAGGACCATCAGTTAAATCGGCAATATTAAGATCAGTGGTTGTCTCATAGCGTGTATCTTCTGGGCCCCAACCGTCATTTTCTGGGTCAAAGTAGCTTAAAACAGATGGACCTGAGTCTGGAATTAGTGGGTTTGTTGGATCGTCAAAGTTCCAAGTTGTTATATTTGCAACATCTTGGCAAGCATTAAGCTGTGTGTCTGTATCAAGGTGAAGACATTGCGTTGTTCTAAAGCGTGCGTATTGATCAAGTAGCCACCATGCTTCGGCAATTGGCTTTACATCATTAAAAGTAACACTGCTAAAAAATAAATCTGGATTAAGTGCCGCACCTTTAAATAAAGCGACATTATAATTTGTCGTTACTTGAATATCTTCTGGCTTTAACACAAACCAATCGGGTTGGCTGGCAATCATTGTGTTTAAATCAGTGCCTGTAACGGTTACTTGATACAGTGAATTAAAGCCAGGTGTGTTTGAAGGCTGTCTTTCAACATAAAATGCTTTGTGAAAATCTTCTTGTGTAACAGTCCCTGGCGTCCATCTTTTTTGCACAAGCTCAGGGTTGAGCAGTGCTGCATTAATTGAGCTTGAATGTTTAGTTGCAAGTGCAGTAATACCCGCAACTTCAAAGTCACTTGGATAGTTTTCTGAAATGGCAATTTCTGTATCTGCATCGGGTGCGTAACGTCCCATTATTTCATCGATGGCTAGCTTGGTTTCTTCGTCGGGCTCTATAGATGATCGTGTATCTACATGTTGATTATTGTAACGACTTAGTGTTTTATTGGCAGTATTAAAGATCAAGTTTAAATCGGTGACACCGCGTGCATAAAAATCTGGTTGAATGATTAAAGCGTTATTATCAAGCTCTATAAAATCCTCACCACCATGAGTATGCCCACCAAGTACTAAGTCTATACCCAGTACATTAGTTGCTATCTCAACATCAGTTCCTTTGCCCAAGTGGCTTAGCATAATCATGTAATCAACGTCATCACTGTATTGGCTTACAATACTTTGTGCGATTTGTTGCCATTTCCAACTCATTTTAAATTGTTTTATAAAGTCAGGAATAGGGTCGTTTTCAATTGGTTCGTCAAGCTCATCCCATGGTACCGACGTCATCCCAAACACACCTAATGTTATGCAACCAACCTGTACCTTAGCAAAGTCGACACCACCAAAATTCTGACTGTTTTCTCCCTCAAAGCGGGTATTACTGGCAAGTACAATGGCATTATCGTCTTGTGAAAATTCAAGTAGTTTTTCAGGGCCCCACGCATAGTCATGGTTCCCTAAAACACGTAAATCAAAAGCCATTAGCTTTACGGTTTCATCAGAGGCTAACCCTTGTGATATTTGCTCTGCTACAGTTCCTTTTTCGTAGTCATCGCCACCATCGGTGAATAATGTATGCGGTGATTCGCTTAGCGCTTTTTTATAATAAGCCTTAATGCGACTAAAATATTGTTCTTGATACCCAAAGCGAGAATGCATGTCGGCAACGTGCACAAACCTTACAGATTGCTCTGTTGCATTAGCATCACATGTTGGGCCAACATCAGAAAACGCCACCGTACGTTGCATTTCTATTGCATAGCTACCTAGTTGGTTTACTTGTGCACTAACAAAGCCTTGCGATACAGTTGAATTAGTAATGCTTGACCAAGAGTCTCCGCTTAAACGAGCAATAGTTAATTGGCCGCCTAATATGTAGTCGTCAGGTATTTTTATAGTGACAGTCATTGGGCTAGAAAGTTGAAGTGTATCTGGGGTAAGCGTATGTATATCTGAAATGATATTTTTTGCTTGATTACTCTCATCAAGAACTAATTTTTCGTAGGTTATTTCAGTATCGCTAGCCACTATTTCGCCAGGAGCATTGATAGCAAAGTTACCTTCATCTAATGACGTTTGTAAGCCATTAGCATTGGTAATAATTAAACCGCTAGGTTCGGGTTCTACAGGGTCATTTGGATTTACTGTAACTTGATCATCACCGCCACCACAGGCAGATAAAAAAATAAGGAGAAATACTATTAGAGTGGCACGTGATAACGTTAATAAATGCATATACTGCTGTCCCTGAGTCTATTCAATAATCAATCAGGGCATAATATCAGTTAACGAGAGTGGGGCAAAGTTGAATAAAAAATTCCCCCATAGACGCTATGGAGGAATGTTTAGGTTATGTTGTTATATTTAAAATAAACAACAATTAAGAGACTTTCTCTTCTAACCCTTGTTTTTCCCATACTTTAGCTTTAAAAGTCATTAGGACTAAAACAACACCAACACCAATGCTAAATAATGCAATTTGTAAGTATAAGTTAGGAATTTCATCAACATTGTTCGGATCGAAATTACCAGCAAGTAAGCCTGCAATAATATTACCGATTGAGTAAGTTAATACAAACACACCCATCATTTGACCAGTGTAACGTTTAGGCGATAACTTACTTACCGCACTTAATGCTACAGGGCTTAAACAAAGCTCACCCACAGTATGTAAAAAGTACGTAGTAACAAGCCAGTAAGGCGCTACTTTTAAGCCTTCAGCTGCGTAATGAGCCGCCATAAACATAACTAAAAAGCCTGATGCCATGATAATTAAACCAATTGCACACTTAACGCTATAGCTAGGTGACACTAGGCTTTTAGATAAGTTAATCCAAAGCGCTGCAAAAAATGGCGATAAAGCAATAATAAATAGTGAATTTAATGATTGAAACCACGTTGTAGGGATTTCAAAAGTACCAATAAGACGGTCAGTATAGTCGCGAGCAAACAAGTTTAATGATGAACCCGCTTGTTCAAAGCCAGACCAAAAACATGCAGATGCAATACATACTAAAAATAGTGCCCACATTCTTTGTTTTTCAGCATCTGTTAATTTACCTGTAAAGTAAATAACACCAAAATAAACAAAAAAGATAATCGTGAATACAACAGCAACATAGCCTGCAACCACTGTTGGGTTGATTACAATTGCGCCGGTCATTGCAGCCGTAGTAACTGCAGCTGCAGCAATTATAAATACAGCAATACCACCCCAGGCGCGAGAAGTGCCTTTAGGACCTAATGGATTAGCTGGTAAAGCGCTGTGCTCAGGTAAATTACTAAGTGAGCGTTTATACTGCACCAAACCAATAGCCATACCAACAGCTGCTGCACCAAACGCCCAGTGCCAACCTACGTTTTCCATAAAGTAACCACAAACGTAGTAACCAATTAAAGAACCTAAGTTAATACCCATGTAGTAAATAGCGTAACCGCCATCACGACGCTCATCAGCATCACTGTATAGTTGGCCGACCATTGCGCTGATATTTGGTTTTAGTAAACCAGTACCTGTTGCTACAAATATTAAGCCAATGAAGAAAGAATAATCATGTGGAATAGCCAAAATAATATGACCAATCATAATGATTATACCGCCATACCATACTGCTTTTTGACCACCAAACAATCTATCTGCTAGCCAGCCACCTGGTAAACCTAAAAAGTATACCGCACCTGTGTATAAACCATAAATTGCAGCAGCTGAGGCAACAGTAAAGGCTAAACCTTCTTCTTGTAAGCTTGCTGTCATGAATAATACGAGCATAGCTCGCATACCGTAATAACTCATTCGTTCCCACATTTCAGTGAAGAACAATGTTGAAAGTCCTTTAGGGTGGCCAAACCAGCCACTATCTGGAGCTGAACTCATATTTACTTCCTAACTTTAAGTATTGTTATGATGGCCTTATAATTTTTTGCTTTAGCTATTTTAGAATTTGTAACCACTAAAATGCTCGACCATCAGTATATTATTTGTAGCTAAGATAATGATTTGCTATATGGCAGTAACACCACAAGGTAAGAGACACACCCTTATCCTAGTTACAATTGCGCTCAAGTATACATATACCTTAGTGCTAGGGGAAGTGTTCGCGGTATATCACCTTATGCCAAGTTAAAACTCAGCATAAGGAATAATAGGAGTACCCGGGAACTCAAGTGTTCCGTACACAGGATTAAAGTAATAACGTATATAAAGCTGACCAAAATTTGGTTCGTAAAAGTCAGAGCGATCAATAGCTAAGTAACCACCAAAGAACCAATTAGGCGTTATTCTATACTCAAAACTACCTTCAAGATTATATGAAACACCAGAACTTGTTTCACCTTCAAATACAGGATCAACACCTGTTATTGACTCTCTATCATATGCAGCTATTTGCAAATCGCCATCGTTAGGGAAAAAGTCAATAGACTGAATTTTTGTTTGCGAATAAGAAACACCGGTTTTTAATCGATAAACAAAATCATCTCCCCAACGCGCGTCATAAGTGAGTGGCACAGATAAGCCTACATAGTTTTGTGGGCTGTAATAACCACCATGGCCCCATGTTTCTTCACTTAAATTATACTTATATGCCCAATGTAATAAGCTAGCGCCTGCGGTAAATTCACGCTCTTGATTGCTAATAACACGGTAGTAAGTGCCGCCCATCATACGGTAGCGTTGGTTGTCTTTTACATTTTGACCTTTATAAAGAGTAAAGTCGGCGCTTGACCAAAAACCCCATTTGCCGCCTAAGTCATGCGATACATTAGCAGTTAGGCCTGTAGAGCGAACACCACCCCAAACTTTACCTGTTCTTACATCTTTAAGACCTGCATAAGAAAGTACTGAGCTTGTAACTGGGCGTTTTTCAAGTTCTAGGCTGTATCCAAAGTCGCCAAAACTGTCTGCGTAATTTACACCCCATACAATGTCTTCAATTAAAAAGCCAAGTGGGGTTGTACCTACATCAACACGCCAGTTTTCATTTTGCCAACCAATACCCACATCTACACCACTTTCCTGTGGTGTTACTTCATCAATTGAACAGGTAAAAATACACAGAGCACCTTGCCCGTAGCGGCTGCCTGCAAATTGTTCATCAAAGCGCGTTGTTTGTGCACTAATAGTTGTAGGATCTACTTTAATAAACCCTTGGCCTTGCCAAAGTGGAAAATAAGCTTCAATCGGGACTAAGCCCGCACCAAGTGTTGCTTCGCTTTCAGTACTTGTTTGTCCACTAAAGTTAACACCAATGGCAATGTAGGCTTGGTTTTTGTTTTGCTCGTTTATTAGCTCTCGTTTAGCACCGTTTACATACCATTCGTCGTTTTCATCTATTTTTGAAAGCGCCCCGTAAAGCTCTTTTTCATTTAATGTACGATTAGGAAACAGGGTTTGCGCGTACCAAGATTGTGCTTGTTCGGTTTCGTTAAATTTGCTGGCTACTTGAGCGCCTAAATAACGTAGTTCTTGATCGTTGGGTGACTTTTCAACTAGTTGCTTAGCTAAGTAAAGTGCATCCCCTGAGTAATTAAACTCATTAAGAGATGACATGATTTGGCGTTGTAAATAACCTTCTTGCGACGTGGTTTGCGTAATCGCTTTTTGTGTTACTTCTTTTGCTTGAAAGTCGTCTCCAAGTTCTAGATATGTATTAGCAATAGCGAGTAGTGCTTGAGGCTCTATGGTTTGTTTGTTTTGTACTTTTTGTTGATACAAAATAACAGCCGCTTCGCGCTGTTCAAGTGCTAAGTTTGCATTAATAAGGGCAGTAGTTGTTGCTGGAGTATTTTTATATTTTTGATCCAGCTGATTAAGCTTAGCGATTAAATCACTACCATTGTAATACTGAGTAATATAGCTATTTTGTAGCTGTACATATTGAGTTGTTTCGTTTTCAGTTGCGCTCTCTGGTAGTACGTAATTTTCAAACCATTGCTTCGTTTTACTCTCATCGCCCTGATCTAAAAGCCATTCACCATAAAGTGTATGCCAATAAGCAGAAAGCGAAGGCTCAGCTTTCAGTGCTTTGTTTATAAGTTTTATAGCGTGCTTTTTTTCGTCGATTCTATACCAGCTTCGTGATAACTCAGCCTGCATAGCAGGTGTTAAGCTCTGTGCTTCTAAGTTACTTAAATGATAAATAGCAGTGGCTTTATCTTTAGCGTCAAGGTGGCGCTCACTTTGTGTTAAAGATTCATTAAGTTGCAGCTGCTGTTCAAGCGCAATAATGTCTTTATCTCTGGATTTAAATGGAATGTACTGCAAGGTTTTAATAGCACCTTGATAGTCATCAAGAGAGCGTAAAAAAAGCGCGTGGCTGTAACGAATCTGAGGGTTTAACGGAAATTGCCACAGCACATTATTAAATAAAGCGCGGGCCTCTTCTGTAAGCCCCTTTTGTTGGTATATAAAGGCTAAATCGTAGTATAACCAAGGCTGTTCTGGCGCTATTTCAATAGCGTCTTTTAATACTTTTTCGGCTTGCTCTAAATCTCCCGACTGTGCAAACGTATTTGCCTTTGCGCGGTACTGACTGCTTAAAGAGACAGAATAAGATTCTTTAATTAGTTTCTTTTGATTAAACGATAAGCTGTTATAAAAAGAGGTTAGGGCTTTTTCATTCTGCTCTAATTCAGCTATTTCAAGTAGGCCTATTAAAGCGCTGCTATTAAGTGGATCACTTTTTAAAACAATTTGATAAGTAAGAGCTGCTTGTGAATATTGTCCTTGAGCAAATTGTAATAAACCTCTGTTATATACTACGGTATTAGTTTCTTGTCCTAAGGTAGCTGCTAAATCGAGCTTAAGCTTAGCCGTTTTAAACTCTTTATTATTAATAGCATTTTTAGCTTCGCGTATATAAAGCCAAAGCTTCGCTGTTTTTGCAAGCTCTTGTAGTGTTTCACGCTCAGCGAACTCAGTTGTGTACTTTTGTGCACGAGTAAAATATTGATACGACTTTTGGTTTTCACCAAGGCGTAAATAGAGTGTGCCAAGGCTTCGCATTATAGCGCCGTCTTGCGGGCGGCCTCTTAAAGCTTTTAAAAGTAGAGGTTCTGCGGCGGCAAGTTTATTTTTCTCAAGTAATCTATCGCCCCTAACCCAAAGCTGATAGGCAGGATCAGCAAGCAGTGTTTGGCGTTTTTTATAATCTTTTAGAAAATCTTGATATTGTAACTCACCTTTACTACTAAAAGGATAAAGAGTGAAATAACGCTGATACTGCTTAACTGTATCATTCGTTAAAGGCATTTCCGACAAAGCCCCAAGCCAAATGTATTCAACTTCATTTATAAAAGTAGGGCCAGCGCCATATTTACTTAAAATATCAATAGCTTTCTTATCTGTAAGATTACGCCTAAGTAAGTGGCGTGCATAAGCAACTTCTACCTGCGCAATACTTGGATAGTTTTGAGCTAATTTATCATAGCCTTTCTTAACACTTTCCCATTGGTCGCTGTCTTGTCCGTACCAGCTTAAATGCTCAAGTTCGTAATCTAATGTAGGGTAAACGTTTTTAAAAATTTGATTATAGATTTCGCGAGCTTGTTCATAACGACCGGCACGAGCGAGTAATCTAGCTTGTTGAATTGAAGATTTGTCTTTGCCTTCAGTACGAGAAAGTACTTTTAGCTTTTCAACGCACGGAGCCTGTTTGATAAGCCCATTATCTATTTTACTTAGTAATTGGTTAGCTTTCGCTGATTCGCCATTAGCAAAATCATAACGCGCTACCGCGCACTGTGTTTCTATGCGGGCAGGTGCAATAGCAACTAACTTTCGTAAGCTATCTTCAACTAGTTTATTATTTTGCTGTGCTTCACCAATACCTATTTGGCTTAGTAACCAATCAACAGATTGCGTATCAATATCGTTGACTGTGTTAGCGCTTAATCCAGAGCTAAGCGCTAATGTGCAAGCTAGGGCAAACCTTAACGGCATTCAGTGCTCCATACCGGTTGTAGCGTCCCATCTGCTGTAATTGAAAAACGTTTATTTAAAGCACTTGCACCAAACAAGTTAAGTACGCTGTCGTAGTAACGAGTCTGGGTAAATGATTTATCAACCATTAGCTTTTGCTGAATTGCCATAACTGTAGAGTTATCGTTATTAGTCGCTAGTAAAGGTAATAGAGCTGAGTTAAAGCCTAGCGGGCCTCTTTTTTCAGATTTTCCTGACTTAGCAAAAGTATTTAAAGGCACGTAACCACGTTTATTAATTGTTTCTATAAAAGGATTAAATTGCGCTAATAGCTCTTTTTTATAAGGTGCGTTGTCTGCCATCATACTTGCCCATAAATAAACTCTAATAGCGTTGTAGCTTCCTAAATCGCTTGTTTTTTTATCGTAGTAAAAACCGTTATTTGCATCATACATTACCCAGTCAGGGCTAACACCTTGCTTTGCTGTATCTAAAATTAGCTTTGCTGAGCCTTCGTGCAATTGATGCCAAGGGGAGTGTGGGTAGAGCTTTTTAAACTGCTGGTAAATAAATAATGGTGAGTAGCTCGGGTTTAACTTAAAACGTTCATTATCAAATTCAAAACCGGTAGGAGCAGGTAGTAATGATAAGCCTAGGCCCGAAATATAGGCTGTTTCTTCACGCATTATTCGCTGTGCAAGTACGGCTGCTAATATGCTGTAGCGGCGGTCATCCCAAAGAATAGCAGCTTGCGATAAGCTATACGCTATCCATAGGTCAGAATCAGACGCTGGATTTGAATCTAAAATACCACCAATATTTTGATTGTTAACACCCCATTGCCATGCCGGTAAACGAGTGCTTAAATCACCCTCAGATAAATGCTCTTGGGTCCAATCAAGTACTAGGTCAAACATTGCTTTATCGTTTGCTACAACAGCAAAAAATAAGGCATAAGATTGGCCTTCAGAGGTTGTGACATTTTGCTCGCTACCTAAATCAATTACGCGGCCATCTTGGCTTATAAAGTTATTTTTAAACGTTTGCCATGCATCCCATGGCTGACACTGCTCTACTTGTGCACTGACATTAAAGGTAAATAATGCAATCACGGTAAAAAATACATTAATGAGTGACTTCATTACTTATCTCCTTCAGCTAAGCGCTTGTGTGTTAATGCTTGCAGTAATCGCCATATTATAAATGAGATCAGCAGTAGTGTTAAAATAGACAATAGCGCTAGCACAAATGGGTGATCTGACAAATGGAACCAAATTAGGGTATACACAGGAATGTGACCAACAAAATATTGCTCATCAGTTTTTATTGTTTTAATGCCTTGAGAATTTATGACCGCCGCACTGCCTTTAATTTGCGCAAGAGCTTCTGAACTCATTAACGCATCATCAAGTAGATTAAAGGCTTTTTGTGATGTTGCACTAAGCGATACTATTGAACGCTCTGAATCAAACGGTGATTGAAACCCTGTAATAACGGCCATATCACCGCTACTTTTTATACTCACTTCTACTTTATCTGTTGTTTGCTCATCGTATGCACCATTGTATATAGCTTGTTTTATAGCGCGCTGATTGTTATCAAGCAGGATATTGGTTTGCGCGTCTTCATCTAAGTTATTGGCAATGCTGTTAGGTTTTGCGATAACTAAAATGTCTTTATCATCTAAGTTGGCATCTTCATTTAAATGAGCAACGCTTATTCTGTGGGCTGGATAACCAGTAATTGCACCAAAGTGACCGGTTAAGTTAAGCAGTACAGAAAGCGCTTTAGGTGATGGCACTTCATCTATTAATACTAAAGTTTGTTGTAAATCTGCATATTTTGTAAATGGGAATCCGCTATTTGCAAATACATTTAAATCAGGCAAAGCCATGTAATGGTCAAATCCACTTACATCAATGTTAGAGTTTCCATCAATTACACCGTACTCGCCACCAGGAGGGGCAACTGGGCAGTCGCCTTTTATAGATATTGCAAACCTAAAGTCAAAATTTAGTTCATTGCGGTTGGCAAGGTTAATACCCTCTAATGAAAAATCTTCTGCGCTTTGTGTTGTGTCTGTATTAGCTATTAAAGGCAACAATGTTTTAGCGGTCGTTAAAGATGTATCTTTTTTATCAAGTAAATAACCAGTTATGAACTCTTGATTTATTAACATGTTCAAACGTGAATTTAAGGTTTCGCTATCTGGTGTATTACGGTATTGCAGGGTTATTGGAATCCCTTTTTCACGCCAAGTAAATAAATCAGGAGCAAAACGAACGTTTAGTTTTATAGGCCCGTTGTTAAGACCTTCAGCTTGTAGCTGAGTTGGGTAGTCAATAAGTTCGTCAAAGTGCACAGGGCGATCGCTTCTGAGCCATCGCGGTGCATCGTATGCTTTACGCAGTGGTAGCTTATTAATTGCTTCGATGCTCGCACTTCTGCCAGTCATAATTTTATGACCAAATACAAGACCAGTGACCGCTGTTTTTAAGTCTTTTTCATCACGCCCCAAAATTAACAGCATTTTATTGTATCTGTGAATAGGGCTTGAGATCAGCTCAACAGTTGGCTTTTCAACATCTGGATAATCTTTTAAAAAATCAGGTTTTGAGTCATTAGTAATAAACACCACGCTATGTTGCTCAGGTGCTTTATTTACGACTACTGGAAAGTTAGCGCCACGCCAGTCAGCTTGTGCGCCAAACCAGCTTGATAAAGTGGCAGCTGCTTCTATTGCTTGTGTATTGGGCGTGTTTGCAAATACAAAAGGTAGGTTTAATTTGTTGTAATCTTTAGCATCAAAAAATGGTTCTGGTAAATACTCAAGGCGGCTATCAATTGCTAACTGTTTTTGATCAAGGGTGATGTTGCTTGATTTATTTATTTCAGTCCAAATTGAACGGCTAAAATAATCTTGGCATTGTAAGTCGTAGTAACCAACTAACTCAAAGCGAATTTGGTTGTAGTCTTGAATGTATTTAGCATTTAGGTCTAGGTTGTGACTTACTGTGTTTTTTACAACACTTAGTTTTTCATTAATAGGTAAAACAGTGACTAAGTTATCGTTAAAGTAAACTTTTAAATGCGATACATTAGCTAGTAATGAAGGCGAGTTGGTATACGAAAAGTTAAGCTTTAAATTAGTGCTTAATTTATCAATTCTATTTGTGAAATCAACCCTAGAATTGTTATTCACGCCGTCGAGTTTATAGTCGTTGAATCCTAACTTTTCAAAGCTAAGGCGTAAACTAGATATCTGAGCGCTCTCAGGGTAGCCATTTACAAACATAGTTTTGTCGTGCATAGGCTCGATAGCGAGTACTTGATATGCGCTACTAATAAGTAACAATGTTAGAAATGTATTAAGTAACTTTTTAATCATAATTATTATGCACTATCGGTTTTTTTGGAGTAAATGAATTTATGTAAATGACGGTATTAGTCATAAACTTAATTATTGGTTGTAATGCTCTTGGGGCATGAAATAGTAAATTACTAAAGCCCCGTAAACTGGTTTTTTGCACTTCTTTAAAGCTATACGATGGACGGTCATGTCTAAAGTTATTTTGCCAATCTAACCAAGCATCTGCTCTGGAGAAAGTACATTGTATAAAAGCTCTTTGTTTTTCTAACGATAAATCTTTAAGTGTAAGACCAATTTGTTTTTTACGGGTGTTACATACGTAAGTTGTAAACGAGAATTGCTTGTTACCGCGACTCATTAATAATTCAATTTTATCGTTAACGCGGCATAAATGTGCGTGTTCAGTCTCTATACCTACACCGTTATCTGAATAATCCGTTATTTTTACTTTTAAAGTATGACCATTTGCTAAACGAACGCCGGCAGGGAAGTTTGCTTTGATACGATGCGAGTGCCTAACTTGGCGTGCTTCGGCAGCAACCGCAACCGCAGCGCCTAAAATAATAATATTATAAAAAGCCCAACCCATACTTATTATCAGTACGCCGATTTGACTTGAATCACCTAAAAATAGACGTAATATACCTACTATTATGCCCAGTAAATTAATAAGTAAGAGAATTAAATACGGTTTAGAAATACCCCAGTCGTAATGCTCTTCATCATTTAAACCGCCTTTTTCTGTTACGTTAAATTTACCCTTATTAGGATTAAATAAAGCAACGGTTGTTGGTTTTAATATGTACCAAGCAAGTACTGATTCATATACTTCACCCCAGAAGGAGTAACGGTATTTACCTTGAATGCGTGAGTTAGTTGCTTTTATCTGAATTAACGTTGGCACCACATAGATAAAAATAGCAATAAAAGGGGCATAAATTATGTACGCGTTAAAATATATCAACGCTAAAGGGGCTGTTAAAAATACAATACGAGGAATACCCGATAGGAAGTGCAGCATTGCGTTTATATAACATAATCGTTGAGGAAGACTTAAACCTTTACCCATTAACGGATTATCAAGCCTAAATATTTGCGCCATACCACGCGCCCAGCGGATACGTTGACCTATATGCGCTGATAAGCTGTCGGTGGCAAGGCCTGCGGCTTGTGGAATGTTTATATAAGCTGTTTTATAACCAGCGCGTTGCATACGAAGAGCCGTGTGAGCATCCTCAGTTACTGTTTCAAACGCAAAGCCGCCAATATCATCAAGTGCTGCTCGTTTTAATACGGCGCAAGAACCACAAAAGAAGGTTGCATCCCACATGTCGTTACCGTCTTGAATAAGTCCATAAAACAGCATGTTTTCGTTAGGAATTTGGCTGTGGTTATTAAGGTTTCGCTCAAATGGATCGGCTGAGAAAAAGTGATGCGGTGTTTGCACTAAACACACTTTACTGTCTTTTAAAAACTGCCCCATTGTCATTTGTAAAAATGAGCGAGCAGGAACGTGGTCACAGTCAAAAATTGCGATATATTCGCCATCGGTATAGCGCATAGCGCTATTCATATTACCGGCTTTAGCATGATTGTTATCCGCACGAGCTAAATAACCCACTCCAATTTCGGCTGCAAAATCTTTAAACTCTGAGCGCTTACCATCATCTAATATGTAAACATTTAGTTTATCGGCAGGCCAATCAATACTTAAAGCAGCGAGCGTAGTAGGCCTTACAACACTTAACGGCTCATTATAAGTTGGGATATATACATCAACTGTTGGCCACAAGTCAGTGTCTTTAGGCAAAGGAACTGGTTTTCGTTCAAGTGGATTAATTGTTTGGAAAAAGCCCAAAATAAGCACAAGCCAGGCATACGTTTCAGCAAGCAGTAAGCCCCCACCTAGCGCAAGTGCAAGCGGATCATCCCAGTTTAAAGTTTCAGTGTAACGCCACCATAAATAACGAGAAGACGTAGTTACTGACAAGGTGATCATGACAATGGTTGCCATTTGGCCTTTTACTCGCTTAAGTGCATACGCAACTAATAAAATAAAGCTTATAAAAACGGCTTGAGCTTCTAAGCTAAAAGGAATAGTAATGAATATTGCTAATAAAAATAAAATAAATGCGAGGGTGACGTATTTAACTAATTTATTTTGCCATACACGTGCATCAGCCATCGCTTTAAAAGCACTTTTTTTAGGACCTTTTTTGTTTTTTGATAGTAGGCGCTTTAATAGTTTACCTAACTTTAAATCAAACCAACGTAATTGCCTTAAAAGATAACTAACGCCATCATAAAAGTAATTAACTGCATCTTCTTTTACAGAACTCGGTTTAAGCTGATTTTTAAAAAATACTAAAAAAACACTTTGGATAACAAAGCGTAATATATTTGAGTAAATATAGGTTCGATAAGGCAACCTTAAATGAGGGTAGTAGTCATAAAGGGTAAACTCAAAGCTGATTTTATGCTGTTTAATGTTTATAAATAGCGAGCTTAAAAGTGTAATAAAAGGCATTAAGAAAGCTTCAATTACATTTACTTTATGTTGATTAAAGTAGCTGTGAAACTTAAATAATATGTACCGAACTAACTTATCAGTAAATAAAATGCTCAGCAGCAAGTATAAAGTACTGTGAATAGGGCGCTGATAAAATAATGTAATACTCATTTTATAAGGTCGCTTTACTAACTAGCCAACCAGCTAGCGTTTCAAAGTCATCATTTGCGACACTATATGGCGCGCAGTTAAGCGCTACATTTCTGTATGCGGTTGACTCTTTAATAACTTCGTCACTGTTAATAAAAAACGGAGCCATGAGCGGAAGCGTTGATTGCCACAGAGAAAACAAGTCAAATTCTAGCGTAGATGCAGAGTTATATCGGTTAACTAAAAAGTAATGCTTCCAGTCGGTATCTGAATTTTTGAGTGTTTGTAGGCGCCTATAAATTAAGCTGTGACAAATAGCATCACAATTTACCAGTTCAATAACAATATCTTTTTTTTCTAACGGATAATGAGAAAGATTAATATGCGAAGGGCAGTCAAAAAGCACCCAAGCTTCGTCACTATAATTTAGGTTTTTGCATTTATTAACCATTTTAGTGATGCTATTGATACTCGTGTCATCACTATCACCAAATGGTAAAAATACAATGCCATCGCTATCTTGGTGAAAATGCGCAATTGCATCTTCAAAGCTTGCTTCATTACTCCAGCCTTTGGTGTATTTCCACGGCAAACCAAAATGTAAACCTAAGTCACTTTTTGCATCTAGGTCGATAGCAATAACATCAACGTCAGATTTTTTTAGCACGCACGCTAGGTTTGCAACCACAGAGGTACTGCCTAAACCGCCTTTGATACCTTTAATGAAAACTCTTTGCAACTGATGTTTTACCTATCGTTAATTGAACTAGCTTACATGTTTAGTTCGTTGTTTATTTCTTTAAGTAATGCGTACTTATTAATTGTATTATTATTTTGCTGCTTGTTTACAATTTCTATGTAGTCATCACTCTTACCACCAAAACGCAGTGCAAGGTTTTCTATGTCACTTGATGTTAACGTTTGTGAGTTTTTATACGTTAAGTTGTTCATCTTTACCTTAACAGTTACGTTAATTATTTTGATTAAATGTGGACAATATTTGGCTATTATATATAGAATAACGGTTAAAACTAGTAAAAAAGTATTTTTTATAGGGCGTTTTAAGTGCATAACTTTAACATAGCGGGATTAGAGCCTGCTGCAAAAGAGTTAAAATCGGCTTCAAGTTACGCTGTTTTAGCCCCTTTAGACAATTTTTTAATCGAATTGGCGTTACATTCAATTAACCAAAGCTTAGCTAATGATATATATATAGTTTCCCAAGAGATTGAGTCATTTTTTGATTCTTCTTTTTCTGCATCGTTAAATTATGCTTATAAAAATAATCGAGTTCACCCTTTTTCGTTGGCCTCAGAAACGCAGCATTATCCAATTGAGAAAATTAATTCAGCTATTATAAAAGAAATCAGTGCTTATAAACGTCTAAACACAGCACTTATTTTTGTTCACTTTAGTACAACACAGCTAAACAGTGCTGGTGAAAAAAGCTTAGAGCTGATGATGAAAGAGTATAGAGATTTCACGCAAAAGACGGGTGCTACATTATTACTCTTAATATCTGGGCCTGATATTGCTAATTATCGCTTTTTAGTTAGACGATTAAACAATATATTTGATGGGCTGGTTTTTGTTGATAACGATGCTGCGGTGCGAGTACTTGAATATGACTACTGGCGTCATAGTACCGGTGTTATTGCTGGTGAACATTATCAGTTATTGTTAAGTAAAAACCAGTTTGTTGTTCAAAAGGGAATAATAAGCGAGAGTAAAACGGCTAAAAGTTCAGATTTTTCTGATGAAGATGATGTATGGCTAGTGCAAGGTGCGGTGCCCGAAGGTACTAAACTACCGATGCACTATAAAAGCGTAAAAGATAATAATGACTTATTTAATAAAGGCCCAAAAGTAGAAGCTGCTACATTAATTTTTGCAGTAACGCGTTATACCGATTTAGCGTTATTAGGTAAGCAGTGTTTTGAGCTTAGAAAAAACTGTGGACGCTGGTTAAAACTTGTTATTCAAAATGTAGATGGTGTAATTCGTCATCAAGATGAATGCTTATTTTTAACCTTGGGTGTAAACCTTATTTTATATAGTTTTTCAGAGCCATCTCGATTGCTCTCACAAATTCAATCTATTCAAGGTTTTCAGTTTTCAAGACCTTTACCTCCCTCTGTTGAAGATGTGTTAAAATACACTGAAAATACCTTTTCAAAGGGGTATTTACCTTTCATTGAGTTTACAAAACAAGTAGAAATTCATAGTGACTCAGCCGTTAATCTAGGTGTGAGTGGTGTGCTAGTGAAGCTTGAACTACTGCCAAGAATAGACCCTATTCACCCTTTGCATTTATTTCATATTAAGCGCGAAGGTGATGTATTTAGTATTGCAGATAATACAGTTTATTTATATCTGCATGCTTGTAGAGAGAATGACGTTGATAATGCAATTAAGCATTTGTTTAAATTAAAAACGAGTGATTTTTTTGTGCAGCAAAATATAATTTCTGATCACTTTTACATTCAACAAGAATGTAAGCAATTAAGGCGTTTTTATAAAGGTAAGAGTGTTGTAGATTTCTCACAAAAACTTGCTGAGAATGATAGCTATAAATTTGCACCTGATATAGCAAACAGCATTACTGAACATATTGAAACGCCAGAATTCTCTAGCAAAAGTCGTCCAGATGCTAAGCCTTTTATAATGAAATTAAGAGATAACTTATGAGTATGAATCAGCTCTTAATTACTGTGTTTTTTGCAATGCTGCTTGGCGCGATGCTTTGTTTACTAGGCAAATACATTTTATCTCTAATAACAAAATATTATTATAAGCTTACTTTTAAACATGAAGTACTAGAGCCTTATACACCAAATACAGTAAAAAAGGATAAGCAGTGAAATTATCAGGTTTAGGGGTTTGGAACCTTTATTTTTTAGTTAAATTTGCTCTGTTTTATTACGGTGCAATTGATTTTAACGTACTTAGCAATGCGGCCTTTGCTGCATTGCTTGCGATTAAATTTAAAAAGCCATTAATAGAAAAAGCAAAACACCTATTGGGTGGAGTCGTTGCAGTAGTATTACTTTATCAAGACTCATGGTTGCCACCAATAAACAGATTGACTAAACAAGCGGGTAACGTTCAAGATTTTAGTTTTGGTTATTTTATTGAGTTATTAACCCGTGTTATTAATATTGATATGTTATTGGCTTTGTTCGTAATTAGTGTATGTTTTTGGTACACATCGCAATGGATACGTTTTACAACAGTCACTGTTGTTGGGCTTTTAGTTGTAGGATGGCAAGGCGATAGCTCTCAATCACAATTCGTTAATAATGTGGCTAATCCTGTAGCTGCTACACAAAGCCAAAATAATACTCAAACACAAGTGATCACTCAGGCTGATCAGTCTCCAGATCAAAAGCTAGCTGATTTTTATCAACAACAAAGTTTATTAATGAGTCGCTTTCCGACTCAAGTAAATGGTGAGCTGTTTGATGTGATTATTTTGAACATATGTTCAATGGCTGTTGCTGATTTAAATGCCATTGGCGTAAGCATTACTGACATGTATAAAGATTTTGATGTGGTGTTTTCAGACTTTAACTCGGCTACCTCATACAGCGGGCCTGCCGCGGTAAGATTGCTGCGCGCAAGTTGTGGGCAAACTAGCCAAACCGCATTATTTAAAGAGGCACCTGAACAGTGTCACTTATTTAAAAACCTAGAAAAACTAGGTTATCAAAACAATGTTGTGATGAATCACGACGGACATTTTGATGAGTTTAAAGGCTTAATTAATAAGTACGGTGGCCTAGATAGCACACCATTTAATATCGATTCAATGCCAGTGGCACTTCGAGGATTTGATAATAGCCCTATTTACTCAGATGAAGCTGTGCTGGATGGTTGGTTAGAGCAAGCTGATGATTGTAAGCCGTGTGCTATGTACTACAACACAACAAGTTTACATGACGGTAATCAGCTAGAGAATCAACCAAGGGTGAATAGTAAAGATACGTACCCAATCAGGCATAAAAATTTGTTTGCTGATATTAACCAGTTTGTAAAAAAACTAGAAAAGCGTGGCCGCAATGTAATGTTGATGATAGTGCCTGAGCATGGAGCTAATTTAAAAGGTGATAAAGTACAATTTGCAGGCTTACGTGAAATTCCGAGCCCTGCGATAGTGTCTGTACCTGTTGCAATTAAATTTATAGGCCCAGACGTACAAAATTACTCGCAAATTGTGGTTGATGATTCAACAAGTTACTTTGCGCTTTCGGAGCTAGTAAGTAAGACGCTGCAAACTGATGTGTTTGGTGGCAATAACAGTGTTGCTAATTTACTCGAAAACTTACCTATAGCGCCTAAAGTGGCTGAAAATGAAGGCACTATAATGATGTATGTTAATCAACGACCATTTATACAGTTAGATGGCGGTGATTGGTCAGCTTACCCACAAGGTAAATAATTTCATTATAAGATTTAATAAACAGCACTGGTATAGTTAAATATAAATATCAGTGCTGCTTTTTTGTTTGATCAGATCCCTCCAAAGGTTTTAACAGCCTATTTTGTCCAAAAATGTTTACAATAAACTACCTTCTCAAAGCGACTTAGCGTATTATTCGGCTAATATAGTTTTTCCTTCTTTGAGGATGTATGCGTCTAGATATTCACTGTGCTGATCGAATTGGTATTGCTCAAGAAATCCTTAATATATTAGTTAACTACAGCGTTGATTTAAAAGGAATTGAAGTCGATTCTATAAATTGTCGTATGTACGTTAGTTTTCCCGAAATTGAATTTGAACAATTCCAAAAAATTATGCCATCGATACGTTTAATCGACGGTGTACATGACGTGCGTACCACTGCATTTTTACCCTCTGAGCGTGAACACAACGAATTAAATACTTTACTACGTGCATTGCCTGATGGGGTTATCTCTATTGATGCTAAAGGCTGGGTACGTTTATGTAACGATGCAGCATGTAAAGACTTACAATTAATTGAAAAAGAAGTTATTGGTGCAAATATTAATAACTTACTTAAAGGCTTTAACTTTACACGTTGGTTAGAGGGTAAAGAAGTGCTTGGGCAAACCACACGCGTTGAAGTAGCGGGTGAGGATTTTATTGCAGACATTTTGCCAATTGCAGTGCCTCAAGGTAGTGAAGGTGATGTGCTTGCGGGTGCGGTTATTAACATTAAATCGCAAAGTCGGTTAGGGCAGCAAGTCAGTGCATTTAGACGTTACGGGCAAGAAAGCTTTGCTACTATTCATAACTTTAGTACGGCAATGCGCCGAGTGGTGCGTGAAGCACGCAAAATGGCGCAGCTAGAAGCCCCTATTTTGATTACCGGTGAAACTGGTACAGGTAAAGAACTACTCGCGCGAGCGTGTCATTACGCATCTAATCGCTCAGTTAAACCTTTTATTGCGCTGTCGTGTGCTTCGCTTCCCGATGATGTTGCTGAGTCTGAGTTATTTGGTTATGCCGGATACGAAGAAAATGCAGCACCAAAACGTGGCGTATTAGAGCAAGCCGATGGTGGAACTGTGTTTTTAGATGAAGTTGGCGAAATGTCGACCCAACTACAAACAAAGTTACTGCGCTTCTTACAAGATGGCACATTTAGAAAAGTAGGCGATGAGAACGAAGTTAAAGTAAATGTACGTATTGTTGCAGCTACTCAAAAAGACTTGCCTGCAATGGTACAAGAAGGGGTTTTTAGAGAAGATTTATATTACCGTATAAACGTACTTACTTTAGAAATAGCCCCACTAAGAGATAGAAAAGCAGATGTAGGGCCGTTGGCTGAGCATTTTATTCAAAAATATGCGCAACAAAATGGTCATGCAATTCCTGTTTTATCACAAGAGTGTTTAAGCTTTTTACAAGCGTATCCGTGGCCAGGAAATGTTCGTCAGCTTGAAAATGCAATTTACCGTGCAGTGTCCTTATTAGATGACAGTGAACTTCGCGTAGAGCATTTACAGTTACCCACTTTTACCCATGATTTAGGGTATCTAGAGTCTGATTTTGAAGGCTCACTAGATCAAGCAGTTAAACGTTTTGAAGCGACTCTACTTCGTAAACTCTACCCAGCTTATCCAAGCTCACGCCAGTTAGCTAAACGATTAGGCCTAAGCCACACGGCTGTAGCTAATAAACTACGGGATTACGGTATTAATCGAAAAACAGTAAAAGTGTAATTGACATAAAGCAATTAAAATATGGGGGCTAATTTTTAGTGCCCATATTTTTTGTTACTCCATCAATAGCAATCGTCTCGATACCTTCTTCGTTAAAGTTCATTACAATGCTGGCGTTATTACGAGTGAAAAAATAGCTTCGGCCATTAAGCTCAATCACATAATCGCCTTTTACGGGGTCGTTAAATTGCTGCTTTTTTAAAGTGACTTTATGCCCACCAATTTGCCATTCAAACTCTTTAATAAATCCATTGTTAAATTCTTGCACCCATACTTGTCTGTCATCTTTTGAAAGGGTAATAGCGACTGAATATGAGCTAGGAATTTGCTCCATGTTGTAACTCTTAGAGCCAATAGTGAATTTTTCAGCTTTTTGTTGCCATTCAAAACCAAATTTAAACTCTTTTACCACACCTGTAGGGTAGGTAACAGAGCCTTTACCTGGTAGTGAAAAGTCGGCAAACGCACTGTAACTAGGTATTAATAAAACTAGCGCAGTGATAATTTTTAGTTTTGATTTCATGAGTTATCTTTTTATTATAATAATGATTTAAGATTAAAGTAGAATATTCGTCTTAGCAAGGGGCTATGCTACACTCGAATAAATTTAACTGGTAAGACCTTTTTTGTGAACTTATATATTCGACTTTTATTACTGTTTTTTAAAATCAAACGAAACACACAATATCAAAATTTACTTGATACGGTAGATATTGATTACAAAGCTTTACCTACTGATTGCGACATTAATCTACATTTAACTAATTCACGTTATCTCGCGATGATGGATTTATCTCGCACGTGGATGACTGAACGAGTTGGCTTACTAAAGCAAATAATGAAGCGTCGTTGGTTTCCGATTGTTAATGCGACTGCCATTACTTATATCCGCGATATTAAACCTATGCAGCGATATACAATAAGTACTAAGTTAGTTGGCTGGGATCATAAATACTTTTATATTGAGCAAAAGTTTCATTCAGAACGTGGCTTACATGCTATAGCTTATGTACGCGGTGTATTTAAAAGTAAAAAAGGTATTATAAGTATTGAAGAAATGCTTGAAGTTGCTGGTTTTGATGGACAAACACCTATATTGCCAAGTGAAGTTATGCACTGGAAAGAAATGCTAGAGCAGAAAAAGTTAAGTAACTTACCCAAGTAACTTATAGTTTTTACAAATGAAAAAAAGGCCTTTCGGCCTTTCAACACACATTATAAGCTGGTTAACTACGCATGGCTTTGTTACATGCTTTAAAAGCTGTATCTAACACCGAACATAGCAACAACAGGGTCAAGCTCAACCGTTGATGTGAGGGCTTTTGCACCATTAGCATAAACGGTGGCATCGGTATCAATATCCATAATTGATACCATGGCGTGTAGACCCCAATTTTTATCAATCTTATAGTTAGCACCTACCTGAGCCATAAAGCCAAACGAATCATCTAATTTTACTTCTACATCGTCTGTACCTAGCGTCGCTTTAAGTGCTTGAGAAGGTTGCTCATCAAAAAATGCGGTGTAGTTTATGCCTACGCCTATAAAAGGTCTTAGCGCATAACTTGTATCTAAAAAGTGGTATTGCGCAACTAATGAAGGAGGAAGTTGTTTTATATCAGCAATTTTGTTGCCGGCTAAACCGCCTGTGCCATTCACATCGTGTGAAAACGGTGTTGCTGCTATCAACTCTAGCACCCATTGATCGTTAAATGCATAATCTACGGTGATACCCAGTTGAGTATCAGAATCACCTTTAAGGCCCAGCGTAGGTGCTTCATTAATAGCTGAGCTACTGTTATCAGGGTTTACGTTAATGGCGCCAACATTTACGCTAAAGTTAGCGTGTGCAGCTGGAGAGAGTGCTAATAAAGAGGTTAATAATGCGATGCTAATTTGAGTTTTCATGTTGTTCTCCAAGAACTACTGTTTGATTGGCGCTATTATTACCGAGCAATAAAAATGAAAACCTGTTCTAGATCAAAGTTTCAAAAATGTTTGAACCTTGTGAAGTGTTTTATTGATTTAGATTAATTTTAGTGTCGTTCTGCTTTTGTAAAGATTGACATATTTATTTGATTAACAGTCACACGAATAAATTAAGGCAGGCATTACTTAGTCATAAACTCGCGTTTTAACAAAGACTCTTGAATAAACAACAAAGTATGTTTATCAGAATTTTAAAAGCACTAAAAGCGATGGGTACTTAAAAAGCTTTAGAAGATTAAAAATGCTATTAAGCAGGTGTTTATACCAATCTGCAATAATATCTAATCAATTTTAGGAATTAAATAGCCCCTAATTTGAACGAATTTTAATCCGCAAATATCAACAGACCCTAAATATAAACCGAGTACTTTATCAGTTATGAAAGTACTCGGTGAATTGGCCATTACTTATTAATAGTTATTCTAAATAACGTTTAGCTTTGTTTTCTTTTATATTTTCAAGATCGACTAATACCAATCCATCAATACAATTATTAAAATCGGGATCAATACTAAAACTTAAAAATTGCACTCCACCTGGTTTACAAAGTTCAGTGTATTGCTTAAATAAAGTAGGCACTTGAGCACTCATATTTGCTAACACATGTTTTAACTCTACAAAATCCTCTTTAACGTCATCTCCGTTAAAAAGAGTGTGGCACTGGGTTAGCTGTTGCTCAGTTAACTTAAACTCATTATTAGGTGATGCTAATTCAATACCACTTTTATAGTAATGCTGATAGTAATAAACGAGCATGGCTTTTGCTTGCTCGGGCAGAGCATTTGATACACTTACAGCACCAAATAAGTATCTGTACTGTGGATAGCTTTTTATAAAAGCGCCAATTCCATACCATAAATAGTCGAGGCTCTTACGTCCCCAGTATTTAGGCTGTACAAAGCTCCTACCAAGCTCAATTCCTTGTTTTAGATAGGGCGTCATAGCATTGGTGTAAGTAAATAAGCTGTCGGTATATAAGCCTTCGCGGCCATGTTTTTTTATAATGTCTTGTGCACAGGCTAATCGGTAAGCACCAACTAGTTCTAGTTGCATAGGATCCCACAATACAAGATGCTGATAATCCATATCGTACTTATCTATGTCACGGCGTTTACCGCTACCTTCGCCTACCGCTCTAAATGCGATTTCTCTAAGGCGCCCTAGTTCTCTAAAAATAGAGGAGCTTCCTGTATATTGATATAGATGAATATGCATACCGTCTTGTGTTCTGCCAAGAAGTTTGCATTGCTCAATTGCTTTTTTTAGCTCTTTTCTGCACTCAGGAACCGCAATAGGGGTTTGTGTTTTAAGCGGCAAGGCTTTTTTAGTGGTAAGCCTATAAAGCTGTTTGCGTATAAGGTTTACAACTTCTTTATCTTTAAGGTTTTCTATTAAGTAAGACTCAGGAGGGATAGAGGCGCCAATCTCAAACTCTAAAGATTTTTGGCGCTGCTTAAACATTTCAGCTACTAATAGTAAACTTGCTAGCGGCTTATAAATCATTGATGTGCCATAAAAAAGCGGACTGTTTTTGGCTTTAATATAAATAGGTAAAATAGGGCAATTGGCTTTTTTTGCCATACGTAAAAAGCCACTATTCCATTTGCAATCTTTAATGCCCATTGGCCCTAATCGTGACACTTCTCCTGCTGGAAATATAAGTAATACCCCTTCATTTTTTAAATGGTTTTGTATATTACTAAGCTCTTGTTTTTTACTCATGCCTGATAAGTTATCTACCGGGAGTAAAAGTGAGTGCATTGCGGTAACCGACATTAACATGCGGTTTGCCACTACTTTTAAATCTTGCCTTACTGTTGAAATTACTTTAATGAGTGCTAAAGCATCTAATGATCCAATAGGGTGATTAGCAACGATAACAAGCTTACCTTCGTTAGGAATATGCTCTATTTGTTTAGGTTTATAGCGTGTATCAAAATTGAGTTCATCAAGTACTTGTTCAACAAATTCTAATCCTTGTAGATGAGGGTAAGCATCACCAAAGGCAACAAATTCTCGTTCGTGCAATAAGTAGCCTAGGCCTTTTTTTACTAAACCTTTTACTTTTGGAGAGTTCTCTAGTTGTGGTAAGTTTGCAGCAATTACTTTATCAACACTTATCATATTAACCTCATATTCCGTTTGGCCTATTCGCCATACATGTAGATTAAAAAAAGGGTGTGACAGTTACTTTGCAGTAGTGTGACTTTTTAAAGTGCTAACTTATAAACTGTTTATTGCTAGGAGAATTTATGTCGGTATTGGTGGCTATAACGGGGCGTGACAACACAAAACTAATAACGAAGTTACAAGAGCGATTACCAAATACACTGCTAGAGCAGTGGCCTGATTGTAAAAATGCAAATAATGTGGATTTTGTACTTGCATGGAAAGCGCCAGAGTCTATGTGGCCGCAGCTACCTAACTTAAAGGCTGTGTCGTCATTTGGTGCAGGTGTAGATAGTATAGATTTAACATTACTCGACGAAAGTGTTGAAGTAGTACGTATTGTTGACGACCAACTAGCTGAAGATATGGCGGAATATGTACTTACACATATACTAGCGCAAAAGTTACGTTTAAAAGAGTATTACATTAAACAAACGCAGCAAACATGGAAGCCAAAACGAGCATACAGTAATAAACATGTTGGAATACTTGGGTTTGGAGAACTAGGTAAAGCATGCGCACAAAAGCTTATAAATAATGGCTTTAAGGTAAGTGCCTGGGCGCAAAGTAATAAAAACACCACTAATGTCGATATTTTTTATGGTGATGAAGGACTTAATTGCATGCTTCCTGTGGTTGATTACCTTGTATGCCTATTACCGCTTACAAAAGCGACTATAGGCATTATTAACCATTCAATGCTCACAAAGTTACCTTCACATGCTGTTGTTATTAATGTGGCACGCGGCGCTCATGTTGTTGAGCAAGATTTACTAAATGCATTAAATAACGAGAGCTTACGCGCTGCAACACTCGATGTATTTGATGAGGAACCATTGCCACAGACCCACTCTTACTGGACGAACCCAAAAATAACGCTTACACCACATTGCGCGGCACTTTCTGATTTAAATAGCGTTATAGATCAAATAGCCGATAATATTGAACGCTTAAATAAGGGCTTAGTACTTAATAATCGAGTAGATAGAACTAAAGGTTATTAGCTGATAGCTAATTGGTTTAAAAAACAGCTTGTTAACATTTGTAATTTTTATTAGTGTGAATGGTATTCTCACTAATAAAAAATATAAAGAGTGTGTTATGAAATCGAGTCAAAGTGGCGCTAAATTAAGTCTAGTTATTATTTCAATTATTGTACTAGGTGTTTCTGCTTGGTTTAATCAGGCTAACGCTGAAGATAGTCCTTCTAAAATACAAACCCAGAGTGAGTTAACAATAACGGATTAACTTCGATTATTATGTATTTCTCGATGTTTTTGTTTCTTCTTATTATTTTTAACAGTCAATAAATAGCATCAACCCAGCTGTGGTGCTTTAGTGCTATTTTAAATTCTACTTGTTATCTAGCTCAAAGTGCTTTCCAGAATTTTTAAATTATTAACAAAAAAGCCCAGCATTGCTGGGCTATTAAAAATTCTAGGGAAAAGTTGTTAACTTTGGGTTACGTTAAATTGCCCAAATGTATAAACTTTAAACAAGTAAAAAGTATTGATCAATACCAAACTCATATTTGAAATAACACTCGACGACATAAGATCTAAGCTAAATGATAGGAATAGTAAACCACATGCACTAATAGCGGCAACGCGCAGCAGTGTTATCTGGTTAATAAAGAATGCACCTAAACCTAGTGCAAGTAGTATTGTGTTTAAAAGCCAATCTAGCTCGTTTAGCATGGTCGTTTCAATAGTTCAGTTGTTGAAAAAAGGAGCGCCATTATGTTGATCTTTTGCACACCTTTCAACCAAGTAATTTTAAATTTTCAGATTAGTTTTTTTAATGCTAAAAATAGCTGCCTATTGCTGAAAATAAACCATTATCAGCAATTACTTGATACTTTTGGCAGCTCTCTGGTTTTTGTAAATCACTGCATAAATAAAGGGAATTACGGCTAGAGTCATAGGTTGGATGTAAATTTGAATCAATTAAAGTAGCCCCTTTACCAAAGAGTCCAGGCCAGTAAACACTTTCACTTACCATCCCTAATTTTTTATAGGTGAGTAAGGTTGGTTTTGGAAAGGCTAAAATTATTACAGCAACGACAGCGAGTGATATAAATAATCCCTTTTTTGACTTTGATTTTTGGTTTGTATCATTCTTTGTTTTGGTATTTAGCTCTGTAGCTACAGGGCGCTGTGGTTTTCTTTTTTGCGCTGTTTTTTTTCTTGCGAGTGTTTTACCTAGCAACGACTGTTTATTTGGTGTTTTAGACATAAAGCAAATCTGGCCTTTTTTCCGTAGGTCTCTATAATTAAATGAGTAAATTTATATACTAAGCTAATTAATATGATAACTTAAAGTTAGCTTACAGCCTACGAGGAATAAAGATGAATACGCAGCTATCAATTTTAATTGTAGATGACGTTAGCACAGTGCGTAGCTTTTTGAGCCAAACGCTCATGCACTTAGGGATAGAGAACGTAAAGGAAGCATCTACTGCCTCGCAATGTATTAGTGAGTGCCAAGCTGCAAATTATAATATTATTTTTTTAGACATTGAATTGCCGGACGGCGATGGTAAAGATTTGATTGCACAAATCAATGAATTAAGTCCAGAAACAAACGTGGTGATGGTATCGGCACACTCAGGTATTGAAAATGTTAAGGATGCAATTGATAAAGGCGCTAAGGGGTTTGTAGTAAAGCCATTTACACCTAAAAAGATAGCAGCAATGCTTAAGAAATTTTATCCAAATCTAGAAAATGTCTAATAGAGTTTAAAATATATAATTAAATTTAGAGTAAAAAAAAACCGGCAAAAGCCGGTTTTTTATATTCTATCAAAAACAAATTATAGAGCTTTAATCTTAGCTGCTATACGGCTCTTATGACGAGCTGCTTTGTTTTTGTGAATTAGACCCTTAGTTGCGTAACGGTCTAGGATAGGTGTAGCAACAGAAAAAGCTTGCTGTGCAGCTTCTTTATCGCCCGCTTCAATAGCAACAATTACTTTTTTGAAGTAAGTGCGCATCATTGAACGACGGCTTGCGTTGTGCTGACGGTTTTTTTCGCTTGTGATAGCGCGTTTTTTTGCAGACTTGATGTTAGCCAAGGTTTGCTCCTAACAATCTTAAAATAAAGCTTAAATTAAAGGCCGTGGAATATGCCTGTTTCTATCATGGATGTCAATTTAAATTTAACAATCCAAGAAAAACTGCACCATATAACGAGCATCAATTTGCCGCTTTAGCAGTTAATACCGACATTGTAACAAAGCACAGACCCTCAGCCTAGTGCTTTAAAGCGATTTATAAAAAAGACTGTGGCATAATTGCCTATCTTGAGGATTTTTGAGTAGGTTTAAGGTGTCAAAAGGTTTATTTCGCTCCGGTATGATTGTTAGTTGTATGACTATGATATCGCGTATTTTAGGGCTCGTTCGAGATGCTGTTGTTGCTAATTTATTAGGTGCAAGTGCTGCGGCTGATGTTTTTTTGTTTGCTAACCGTATTCCTAATTTTTTACGTCGTTTATTTGCAGAAGGTGCCTTCGCGCAAGCATTTGTCCCTGTACTGAGTGAAATTAAAGAGCAGCAAGGTGACGACAAAGTCAGGCTTTTTGTTGCACAGGCTGCAGGTACATTAGGCACTATTTTATTGATAGTCACTATAATAGGTGTTGTTGCTTCTCCCGTTATTGCAGCGTTGTTTGGTACAGGTTGGTTTATAGATTGGTGGCAGGGCGGGCCTAATGCCGAAAAATTTGAACTTGCAAGCTCACTGCTTAAATTTACATTCCCTTATTTGTTTTTTGTAAGCCTAGTGGCACTTAGTGGTGCGGTGATGAACGTGTATAACCGTTTTGCTGTTGCTGCATTTACACCTGTTCTTCTCAATATTTCTATTATTACATGTGCAATTTTTTTACATGATAAATTTAGTGTGGGTGCTTATTCTCTCGCAATTGGGGTATTTATTGGTGGCGTTGTACAGTTGTTGTTTCAACTTCCATTTTTATACCGTGCAAAAATGTTGGCGCGTCCGCGTTGGGCATGGCAAGACGAAAACGTAAAAAAAGTACGCAAACTTATGCTACCAGCTTTATTTGGCGTATCTATCAGCCAAATTAACTTATTGCTTGATACCATGATTGCATCATTATTGATGACGGGCTCAATCGCATGGCTTTATTATTCAGACCGTTTAATAGAATTTCCGCTGGGTTTATTTGGTATTGGTATTGCGACAGTTATTTTACCGGCGCTCTCTAGGTTACATAGCAGTAAAAAAAGTAGTGACTTTCAGCATACTCTCGATTGGGGTGTGCGTTTTGTAATATTTTTAGGTCTGCCGGCGATGATTGGTTTAATGATCATCAGCCCGCTTATTATTACCGTGTTGTTTGACCACGGTGCGTTTAAAGAAGACAGTGTTGATCATGTTAAAGCAGTCAGTTTAGGTGTAGTTGCATATTCGGTAGGCCTTGTGAGCTTTATGCTGATTAAAGTACTCGCTCCTGGCTTTTATGCTCGCCAAGATACAAAAACGCCTGTGCGTATTGGTATTATTACCTTAGTGTTAAATATGGTGTTTAACATTATGCTTGCGCCTTTTATAGGTTATTTAGGCTTAGCACTCGCTACTTCACTATCGGCTAGTTGTAATGCGTTTTTATTATACAGGCAGCTTAAAAAAGAAAATGTATACCAGTTTTCATCAATGAGCATGCGCTTTACACTTAAATGTGTTGTTGCAAGTGTTGTGATGGGAGCTGTTACATGGTTTGTGAGTAGTTACTACTATTGGGCTACATGGGCCTTTACACAGCAAGTAATATTACTAATAGCATTAGTCGCTTTGGCAGGTATTAGTTACTTTGCAATGCTATTTTTGATGGGTGTTAGACTAAATACGATAAAAAGTGTAGCAATTACTGAATCAAACTAAAAAAAAGATTATAATCGGCAACTCTGCGGCTTTAATAAAATTTTAGTCGTAATTAATAGCTCGCTAAACAAGGCATTAGGTGGCATGGAGTTAATTAGAGGTATACACAATATTCGCCCACACCATTTTGGTTGTGTGTTAACTATTGGTAATTTTGACGGTGTTCATTTAGGCCACGCAGAAGTATTAAAAGGTTTACTTATTGATGCTAAAGCACATAGTTTGCCTAGCACTGTAATGCTGTTTGAACCCCAGCCACAAGAGTTTTTTGCTAAGGATAATGCCCCTGCACGATTAACGCGCTTACGAGATAAGTTACGTTTATTAAGTGATGTAGGTATTGAGCGAGTTATTTGCATTAGCTTTAATCAGCAATTTGCAAACATGCATGCTGAGCAATTCGTTAATGAGATTTTGATTAAAAAGTTAGGTGTTAAAGCACTCACCGTTGGCGATGATTTTAAGTTTGGAAAGCAGCGCCAAGGTAACTTTGACTTACTCGCTAGCATGGGTAAGCAAGCGGGCATGGATGTAAAAAGCACCGCGAGTTTTCGTCAATTAAATGCTAGAGTAAGCAGCACTTTAATACGAGATGCTTTGGCATCTGGTGACTTAGCGAGTGCTAAAATAATGCTTGGTCACGATTATGCTATTTCTGGGCGTGTTATACATGGCTGGAAAAGAGGACGTGAACTCGGTTTTAGAACGGCAAATATTGCCCTAAAACGCCAAGTGTGTCCTGTTAACGGAGTGTTTGCAGTGCAAGCAACGATTGCAGGAAAACAGATTTTTGGAGTTGCAAATGTAGGTAATAAGCCGACATTTAATGGAACTCGTGCATTGTTAGAAGTTCATCTTTTTGATTTTGCACAGGATATTTACGGACAATTTATGCATGTGGAGTTAATAAAAAAACTTCGCAATGAGAAAAAATTCGAGACATTAACACAATTAACGGCGCAAATAGCAACCGATGTTGCTGCCGCTAAGCAGTGTTTTGGTTTAAATCAGGTAGCCGATAGAGACGGAATGTAGGATAAATGAGCGACTATAAACATACTTTGAACTTACCGGAAACACCGTTTCCAATGCGTGGCAATTTGGCACAACGTGAACCAAAAATGCTTAAAGCATGGTATGAAGACGACCTGTACGGTCAAATTCGCAGCGCTAAGAAAGGTAAAAAAACCTTTATTTTGCATGACGGCCCTCCGTATGCAAATGGCGATATCCATTTAGGCCACTCAGTTAATAAAATATTAAAAGACATTATTGTTAAGTCTAAAACATTATCTGACTTTGATTCACCATTAGTGCCTGGTTGGGATTGTCATGGTTTACCAATTGAGTTAATGGTTGAGAAAAAAGTAGGCAAGCCGGGCGTAAAAGTAACTGCGAGCGAATTTCGTGAAAAATGCCGTGCATACGCTAAAAAACAAGTTGAAGGTCAAAAAGTTGACTTTAAACGTTTAGGCGTATTTGCAGATTGGGATAAGCCTTACTTAACAATGAACTTTGACTTTGAAGCGAATGCAATTCGTGTACTTGGTCGTATTATTGAAAAAGGTCACTTGCATAAAGGCGCTAAGCCTGTGCATTGGTGTACAGATTGTGGCTCTGCACTAGCAGAAGCTGAAGTTGAATACCAAGATAAGCAATCTCCAGCCATTGACGTACGTTTTATTTTTGATGATCAAGATGCTGTTGTTAGTGCATTTGATTTGGCTGATGGCCATAAAGGTAAAGGCAGTGTTGGTACTGTTATTTGGACAACAACACCGTGGACGCTTCCAGCAAACCGTGCTGTTGCCGTACACGCCGATTTAGAATATGCACTAGTACAAGTTGAAGATGAAGGCGCAGAGCAACGTTTAATTTTAGGCTCTGAGCTTGTTAAAGATGCAATGGACCGCTTTGGTTTTAATCACTTTCACGTATTAGGTTATGTAAAAGGCGCTGCACTTGAAAATTTACAAGTAGCCCATCCTTTTTACGACTTTAGCGTACCTGTTATTGTTGCAGAGCATGTAACAACTGACTCAGGTACCGGTGTTGTACATACAGCGCCAGGGCATGGTCAAGAAGATTTCGTGGCTGGTTTAAACTATAACCTTGAAGTAGCTAACCCTGTTGGCGCTAATGGCGTTTATTTACCAGATACTGAACTTTTTGCAGGTCAGCATGTATTTAAAGCAAATGCGAGCGTAATTGAAGTATTAAAAGAGCACGGTGCATTAATGCATCATCATGCTATAACTCATAGTTACCCACATTGTTGGCGCCATAAGACTCCAATTATTTTCCGTGCTACACCACAATGGTTTGTAAGTATGGATCAGGCTAACTTGCGTCAAGACTCTTTAAAAGAAATTAAAAACACGCAGTGGTTGCCAGAGTGGGGCGAAAGCCGTATTTCTAACATGGTTGAAAGCCGCCCAGATTGGTGTATATCCCGCCAACGTACTTGGGGTGTGCCAATTGCATTGTTTGCAGATAAAGACACTGGTGCACTTCACCCAAATACCCAAGAACTCATCGAGCAAGCTGCACAGCTTGTTGAAAAATCAGGTATTCAGGCATGGTACGATTTAGACCCTGCTACATTACTTGGTGAAGAAGATGCCAAGCAATACATGAAAGTGCAAGATACGCTTGATGTATGGTTTGACTCAGGTGTTTCACACGCGTGTGTTGTAGACGCACGTGAAGACTTAGTAGGTCCAGCTGATTTATACCTTGAAGGTTCTGATCAACACCGTGGTTGGTTTATGTCATCAATGATGACGTCTGTGGCTATTAATGGTCATGCACCATACCGTCAAGTATTGACGCATGGTTTTACTGTTGATGAAAACGGTCGCAAAATGTCTAAGTCGTTAGGCAATGTTATTTCTCCACAAAATGTGATGAATAAACTAGGCGCCGACATTCTTCGTTTATGGGTTGCTTCTACCGATTACACCGCAGAAATGACTGTATCGGATGAAATATTTAAACGCTCTGCTGATCGTTACCGCCGAATTCGTAACACTAGCCGTTACTTACTAGCTAACCTAAATGGTTTTGATCCAAAAACTGATCAAGTTGCTGTTGATGATATGGTTGAGCTTGATAAGTGGATTGTGGGTCGTGCTGCTCAGTTACAAGACGAAATTTTAGCCGCTTACGATAGCTACCAAATGCTATTAGTAACGCAAAAGCTAATGAACTTCTGTACGGGTGAGCTTGGTTCATTCTACTTAGATGTAATTAAAGATCGTCAGTACACAGCTAAGAGCGACAGTCATGCACGTCGTTCTTGTCAAACAGCGCTTTATCATATTGCTGAAGCAATGACGCGCTGGATGGCTCCAATTATGAGCTTTACCGCACAAGAAATTTGGGAAGCGTTACCGGGCGAGCGTAGTGACTACGTATTTACGTCTGTTTGGTACGATGGCTTACAAGCGCCAACAAATAGCCAATTTAGCAACGATGACTGGTTAGAAATTTTAACAGTGCGCGACGAAGTAAACCGTTTATTAGAAGCCGCACGTAAAGAAGAAGTTATTGGTGCAACGCTTCAAGCTACGGTTAATTTATTTACGGGCAAAGAGCTTGCCGCTAAATTAAATGCGCTTGGTGATGAGCTACGTTTTGTATTATTAACATCAGCTGTAAATGTTTCTGAAGTTGATAGTCAGCCTGCTGATACACAAGCTACCGAAATTGAAGGTTTGTTCATTAGTGTTGCTGCAACAGATGCTGCTAAATGTGAGCGTTGTTGGCATTACAGTGAAGATGTAGGTGTTAACCCTGCTCATCCTGAAATTTGTGGTCGTTGTGTTAGCAATGTCGACGGCGAAGGCGAAAAGCGTCAATTCGCTTAGGAGTTATTCTTAGTGAGCAAACTAGCCCAAAAAAGTGGTTTAGTGTGGCTTTGGTTGAGTCTATTACTTTTAGTAATAGACTTTGCCAGTAAAACACTTGTTGTAGGGACTATGGCTTATCAAGAGTCTATAAATTTACTCCCTGTTTTTAGTATTACTTATGTGCATAACTATGGTGCAGCCTATAGCTTTTTAAGTGAAGCAGGTGGTTGGCAACGTTGGTTTTTAAGTGCGATTGCCATTGCTATTAGTGCTTTGCTTGTGTGGTGGCTAAAACGCTTACCTGCAACAAATAAAATACTATGCGGTGCTTACGCATTGGTACTTGCAGGCGCTATTGGTAATTTATACGATCGTATTGCGTATGGTTATGTAATCGACTTTATTCACGTATTTTATAAAGACTCACATTTTCCTGTGTTCAATATTGCCGATTGCGCTATTTGTATTGGTGCAGCATTATTGTTATTTGACGCCTTTACCGGCGAGAGTCCGAAGGAGCATAAAGCATGAGCCAAGCTGTAATTGGTGAAAACTCGCAAGTTATTTTCCATTTTTCTATTAAATTAGAAGATGGCTCTGCCGCTGATTCTACCAAGGTGCATAATAAGCCTGCTAAATTAACAATGGGCGATGGTAGCTTAACGGCAAACTTCGAAAAATGTTTATTAGGGCTAACTGCAGGCGAAAGTAAAACGTTTGAATTAGAACCTGAAGATGCGTTCGGTCAGCCAAACCCAGATAATATTTACTACGTTGACCGCAGTAAATTCGGCCCAGAAACACCAGCTAAAGTAGGTGCAATTATTGCGTTTACTCAACCTGACGGCACTGAGCTTCCTGGTTTAGTTCGCGAAGTGCAAGGTGAATCGGTAACGATTGATTTTAACCATCCTTTATCTGGTCAGCGCCTAACGTTTGAAGTGGATATTATTGAGGTGGAAGGTTAATGGAAATATTACTAGCTAACCCACGAGGCTTTTGCGCTGGTGTTGACCGTGCTATTAGTATTGTTGAGCGCGCTTTAGATATTTTTGAAAAGCCAATTTATGTTCGCCACGAAGTAGTACATAACCGCTATGTAGTTGATGGATTAAAAAGTCGTGGTGCGGTTTTTGTTGAAGAACTCGCTCAAGTACCTGACGACAGCATTGTTATTTTTAGCGCACATGGTGTTTCGCAAGCGGTTCGCAGCGAAGCTAAACGTCGTGATTTAAAAGTATTTGATGCAACGTGCCCGCTTGTAACCAAAGTACATATGGAAGTTACACGTGCTAGTCGCAAAGGGATTGAGTGTATTTTAATTGGTCATCATGGTCACCCTGAAGTAGAGGGAACAATGGGACAATATGATAACTCAGCCGGTGGAATTTACCTTGTTGAAACCGTTGATGATGTTGTTGCGCTTAATGTAAAAAATGCTGAAAATCTTTTTTACTGCAGCCAAACAACACTCTCTGTTGATGACACTGCAGATGTTATAGATGAACTGCGCAACAAGTTTCCATCAATTGATGGACCTCGTAAAGATGATATTTGTTATGCAACGCAAAATCGTCAAGACGCTGTTCGTGACTTGGCAGATAAAGTGGACGTGCTATTAGTTGTAGGCGCTAAAAACAGCTCTAACTCTAATCGCCTACGTGAACTTGCAGATAAAATGGGCACTGTAGCTTATTTAATTGATGATGCAACTGATGTGCAAGAACAGTGGGTTTCAGGCTCTAAATCAGTAGGTGTAACTGCGGGTGCATCTGCGCCAGAAGTACTTGTACAACAAGTTATAAGCCGATTAAAAGAGCTTGGTGGTACGCAGGTTGTTGAGAACCCAGGCGAAGCAGAGAATATAGTATTTGCTGTTCCTGTAGAGCTACGTTAATTTAAATTTAGATTATAGGAGAGTCGTTATGAGCAAGTCACTTAAAAATGATGGTTTGCTTTTTTCGGCTCTTTTTAATGAGCGAGGCGTATTAGCCACGCTTATTGTTTCTCAAGTTATTGCTATTGTTTTAGCTTTTGCACCTAATGTAGAAGGAGATATTTGGCTGCGACTTGGGATCATTAGTTTGTTTATGCATTTAATTGTTTTAGTCGGTACCTCTTCTTTATACTTCTGTCGGTTTTTTTTACAAAAACGTACTCAAATTTTTCAATTAAGTTTGTTTTTTATCTTTTTTTTATTATCTACATGCATTTTTAGTATTTTATTTTCGCATTTTGCTTTTGATATAGATGATACAGATAACTTAATTTATTTCACACTTCGCAATTGCATTATAGTGGCTTTGCTGGCGGCTTTATTCGTCCAATTTTTATTAATTCATTTTGAAAAAGAGCAGCAAACTAAAGCGCTTTCTCGAGCTGAACTTGATGCCTTACAAGCTAGAATACGTCCTCATTTTTTATATAATAGTTTAAACACTGCTGCAGAGCTTACCCATCATGATGCTGATGCGGCAGAGCAAGCCATTTTAGCATTAGCCGCCTTATCGCAGGCTGCAATGCACTCAGGAAAAAACGTATTACTTGCGGATGAAATAACGCTGAGTAAGCAATATATCGCACTTGAAACGTGGCGTTTTGGTAATCGCTTAAGAGTTGATTGGCAAATCCCCAATGAACTTCCAGCACTAAGTATTCCTTGCTTAACCCTGCAGCCATTAATTGAAAATGCGTTATGCCACGGCGTTGAAACAAGTGAGCATGGTGCAGAAATAAAAGTTGAGCTACATATCACTACCGGCTATATAACCATGATTGTTTCTAACCCTATAACAATTTCTAATGCTCAAACTAGGCCTAATAACGGAATGGCGCTTGAAAATATTCGCCAGCGATTAAATATTTATTATAAAAATAAAGCGCAGTTAACAATTACTAATAAAAATGATGTGTTTAGGGTCAAGGTCGTTATTCCTAAACTAATAGGGGGCAGTGTATGAATGTACTCATTGTTGATGATGAACCTCTGGCGAGATCTCGCTTAATCCGTTTGTTAGCACATGATAAAAGTATAGTGGTACAAGGCGAGGCAAGTAATGGTAATGAAGCCCTAGTACTTGTTAAAAAGCAAACGCCCGATTTGATTTTTTTAGATGTTGATATGCCCGGTATGAATGGTTTACAAGTTGCTAATGAACTCAATAGTTTAACCCTACCGCCTGCAGTTGTTTTTATAACAGCGCACCCTGAGCATGCCTTCGATGCTTTACAATTAAGTGCTGCAGGTTATTTAGTTAAACCTATTACAGAGCAATCATTACAAAAGGTACTTAAGCAAGTAGGGCGATTAAATAAAGTACATATTCAAAAGCAACAAAATGTAAAAGTATCTTATCAGTTAGCGGGTACTCTACGTAGTGTTGATATAAATGATGTTTTGTACTTTAGTGCAGAAGAAAAATACACCAAAATGATATTCTCAGGTGGAGAAGCTCTACTTGAGCAAAGCTTAAAGCAATTAGAACTGCAATATCCCGCATATGTTTTACGAATTCACCGCAATACGTTAGTTAATAAACAAAAAGTAATAGCCTTGCATTCAAAAGGTAATGGGCACCATATTATTGAGCTGCAAGGGTGTAGCGAGTTATTGCCAGTGAGCCGCCGCGAGCTTAAATTAGTTAAAAATGCGCTTTAGGCTTATTTCGCAATTAAGTTGCCTCTGACTTAAATACATTCACGCTTAATTACTACAGTTTTGTTGAATGAGCCGATTTAATTAACCGTTTATCAACAAATATAACCGCTTGTCTTAGTCCTCATTGATTCCTCAAATAAATAGCATAAACTTATAATCAGATAATTTTTATTTGGTTCTACTATGCAGTCATCTCAAACAAAAGTGCAAAGAGGCTTCACTCTAATTGAAGTGTTAATTGCATTTATTATTCTTAGTTTTGGCCTTTTAGGCGCAGTTGCCTTGCAAGCAAAAGCAAAGCAGGCGAGCTTTGACTCTATGCAGCGTGCAGCAGCCGTTGCGCTTGGTAATGATATTTTGCAGCGCATTCGCGCTAACGATACCATTGATATAATAAAAGATTACAAAGGCGTTATAAAAAGCTCAGCGAATAGTAATACTTACTCAAGTTGCTTTGGTGCAATATGTAGCCCTTCTGATATAGCAAAATTAGATATAACACAATGGAAACGTGCCATTCGAGCTAGTGAAAATACGGGGGCTTTAGATGATGCGACAATATGTATAAATCCAACCTCAGTGGCTGACACTGGAGGGAAAGGATTCAACATTGAAGTAATTATATCATGGCAAGGGCGACAAGAATTTAAAGCAAATACAGATACAGGAAAAGTTACCTGTGGTGATGAACCTAACAATAAACGCCGTTTAGTGGTTTTAACCAGTTATATATATGTGAGGAGCTAACATGAAGCAAAAAGGGTTTACTCTTGTAGAAGTTATGATTTCATTATTTATTGGTGGTTTAATTCTTGGCGGCGTTATGTTTACTTTTATTAGTATGAAAGTAACCACAAAAGACACGATGACTATCGGTGAACTCCAAGAGTCAGGACGTTTAGCTATAAATATTATGCAACGCGATATAGAGCAAGTTGGCTTTTGGGGAACTTATTACGATGACTCGTTCACTGCAGTAAATACAACCGTTTCTGCAACGACGATTACAGGAGATTGCTCAGAGGGGACTAATAACGGCAGCTTTCCAGATTTAACCAGTAGCAGTAATTTTCGTACTATTTATGCAAAAACGACTACCAGTAAAGACAACCTAAATTGCATAAACGATGGCATTATTCCTGCGAATAATAAAGAGACTGATATTCTTCAGCTGAAGTTTTTACAAGGTGATCCTCAATATGATGCTGTTGCAGGTACCAATACTACTAGCGATAAAATAAATTATTTTATCGCAGAACAAGAACAAGCAAGTTTTGTAACCGGTAAACATACCCCAACAAATATCAATGCAACTATTTGGCCATATAGTCATCATGTTTACTATATTAAAGAAGAAAAATATTTAGTAAATAATAAAGATATAAAAGTGCCCGCATTAAGACGAAAACGATTAGTAAATGGAAAAATGACCTCTGAAACGATAATGGAAGGTGTCGAAAATATGCGTTTTTTGTTTGGATTAGACACGAATAGCGACAGTCGAGTTGATACTTATAAAAGCGCCAGCACAATCACTGCTGCTGAATGGGAAAATCGCAAAGGTATGTTAACGGTGCAAGTTTTTCTATTAATCCGTGCACTTCAACCAGACCCAGGGATTAAACTTAAAAACCAAAAATATATTTTAGGTGAGGGAGCTGAAAAGCGAGAGTTAAATTTTAATGATAATTATAGAAGAACTGTTTTTACAACAACTATTCGTTTAAGTAATGTTGGAGGTAATCTATGGAAAATTTAAAGTTGTTACCAAGTAAGCAACAAGGTGTGGTGCTTTTAACCGCATTAATTATGGTGATAGCTGTTACCGGCATTGCAGTTACTCTTATGAGTAGTAGTACAATTGATATTAAAATTACTAATGCAGCACAAGAGCGAGAAGTTGCAGAAAATCAATTGATTGGCGAAGTGCAAAGAGTGATTGCGTCAGAAGCTAAAGAAGGTGCTGATAGTGACTTTTTTCTTACTCCAGATGAGATCGCTACAGATTCGGGTAAGCTTGATAGTGATGGTAATAAAATAATGATACCAGAGAAAGACATTACAGAGCCTGGACACGAAATGAAAAGTATAATGACGAACTTAAATAATGGTTTATTAGAACTTAATTGCCCTCGTAGTTATAGTTTTACAGCGGGTGTTTCATGCAACATGGTTCAAGTATCTACTACGATAGAATATGGCTCTAAAAGCAAGCACCAGTTAACTATTGTGACAGGTATAGCTCAAGAGATGGCCAGTACGGGTAAGGGGATTTAAGATGAAATTTAAACTTTATATAGCACTATTTTTATTATTTACATCAGCAATTAATATGCATGCATACGCTGAGGATATTGAGCTTTACGTAAATAAAGATGCTAATTCAGATGAAAAACCGCGAGTACTATTAATTTTTGATACCTCTGGGAGTATGGCTTTTTCTTCGAGCACTGGTAAAGAATGTGTTAATAGTTACGGAAATCGTAAATTATGTTCTGATAGTAGACTTGAAGCAGCTCAAGGGGCTATGAATAAACTGGTAACAGACAATGCAGGTTCAATCGATTTTGGCTTAATGCGCTTTAATGGTACCGAAGGAGGTTATGTTTTAAATGGCATCGGTAGTTCGCCCGATTCCATAAAAGAATCTATTAATGATCTTCCTGCAAGTGGGGGGACTCCATTAGCTGAAACATTGTGGGAGGCTTATTTATATATTACAGGAAAAGAGTTGGACTATGCCTTTGATGTGAGCAGAAACAAAAGAGATATAACGATAGAAACTCCAATAGTTACGCAAGAAATTGTTAGAAAATGCAAAGATGTTCCTTATGAATATTGGAGTCGACGGTACAGAAAATGGGTTTGGGGGACTAAAGAGGAATGCACATCTGTTTTAGAAGATGTTGTTTCTAGCTATTCTTATATATCACCTTTTGCTGATAGCGCAGCTGAAGCTAAACGCTGCGATAATTCCGTCAATATTATCTATATGACTGATGGTGATCCGTCCCCTAGCAGTGATAATGGGAGAGATTATGACATTAGCGTTGAGCATAATAAGTATTTTGGTCGTTATTTAACTACCGATGATTATGTATACAGTAACCTTTTGCATCAATTAGCTAAAATTATTCATGGAACAGACGACACTGTTGTCGATTTGTACCCATCTACTCCTGATATTAATGAAACAGGGCGTCTATATACTATTGGCTTTGGTTCTGGCATGACTGCAGATGGTCAAAACTTATTAAAACAAGCCTCAACATTAGGTGGCGGTAAAAATTTACCTGCAACTACACCAGAAAAGCTTTCTGAAGCTTTAAATAATGCCGTAGCGGAGATTAGACAGGAAAATAGTACTTTTACAGCCCCTTCTGTTGCAAGTAATAATGTAGATCAAACGCGTAGTCGAGATGCCATATACTTAGGTATGTTTTACCCTGAAAAGCATACTAGATGGCGTGGTAATCTAAAAAAACTGAAATTATCAGGTAACAAAGTTATTGATTCCAAAGATATAGAAGCGTTTGATAGTGATGGCCTTATAAAAACGAGTGCGCATACATTTTGGAGTCCTGATGGAACTTCCGATGGTAGCTCTGTAAAAGAGGGTGGAGTCAATGCTGCATTAATAAGCAGTGACAAAACTCGTAATATACTTACAAATGCAAATACTAATGCATTAATAGATTTTAATCTTGATAAGATTAAAAATGCCTATGACACTAATAAAAAAGCTGCTGTTGTTTTTGATGTAAATGAATCTGACTTAAAAAACACTATAGATTGGGCGCGTGGAGTTGATGTTGATAATGAATTTTCATCATCAGCAGTACGCGGTGATATATTTGGTGATCCACTGCACTCAAAGCCAGTTGCAATAGATTATGGTAACGGTGACATTCGTATTCTAATTGGTACTAATGCTGGTTTTTTGCATATGTTTAAAGACGATGACACGAACAATAAAGTTAGTGAAAGTTGGGCATTTATCCCATCGGAACTATACAAAATTATTAAGCCGCTTCGAGAAAAAGAGAGTAGCAAAAAATACGGTATAGATGGGCCTATTAGCGTTTATTTCAATAATAAGAGCCTAAACGATAAAGGTTTAAATGATGGAACTATTAACGCAAATAAAGGCGACCAAGTCTGGGCTGCTGTAGGTATGCGCAGAGGCGGTCGTAATTATTATGGTTTAGATATTACAACGCCAGACTCTCCAAGTTTAATGTGGACTATTAAAGGCGGCGAAGGGAAATATAAAAACCTTGGCCAAACGTGGTCTAAACCCCAAGTTGCTTATATAAAATCAAAAGGAAATACTCCCCTTTTAATATTTGGGGCTGGCTATGATGACAATAAAGATTCGAATGATGCCGATAAAGCTAATATAAAAACTAAAGACAAAGTTGGCCGCGGTATTTATATCGTTGATGCAAAAACAGGTGAGAAAGTTTGGATTTTAGCACCTAAGGAAGATGCATCTAAGGATGCCGAATTTAAGGGTGAACATAGTATTGCTGCTGATGTAACGTTATTGGATTCTAATTATGATGGCTATACAGACCGGATATATGCAGCAGATACTGGTGGAGGTATTTGGCGTATAGATATATCTGATGAAGGTGAATTTAGTCATTTTCAGTTAGCAGATCTTGGTAGTGATGCAGATAGACGCTTTTTTTATAAGCCCGTAGTGGCGAGAACTATGTTTAGTAAAGTAACTATTAAAGATGGTGTAGTCACTCGATTAGATACACCTTATGATGCTATTGTGATTGGTAGTGGAAATCGTTCAAATCCAAATGGAGGAGGCACAGCTGACGAATTATTTATGATTAGAGATGAAAATACGGTTACTAAATTATTCGAATCTGCGCCTCAAACTATAACGCCCAGTATGTTAATGGGGATGAATGATGATAAATTTGGTAGTGCATTAGATAGTGTAACTGAGTTTGTAAAATTAGAAGATGAACTTGCTAATAAGTTTGTTGGGTGGCGTTATAAACTCGCTACTGGCGAAAAGTCGTTAGCTGCAGCAACCGTTGTTGGTGGGGTTGCTTATTTTACATCTTTTACTCCTACATTGGATTCATCAATTAAAAATCAATGTTCATTAAGTGGAGGAGGGGGCTCTCTTTACGCATTTCATTTGCACTACGGTACTAAAGTTTATGACGATCTGAAATTTGCTACAAGTACAGAGGTGCCAGATACGCCTCAACTTTATTTTGGTTCTTCATGTGCAGATAGTGACGATAACGGAAAATGCGATGATGATCCTGATGAGGAAGTAAAAAGTCAGTTTTATTTAATTGGCCCAGGCATTAAAGGTGAAAATGCTGAAAACCCGCTGCAACCACTTGAAATTACAGGCCCAGGATTAAAAGTTGTAGATGATAAGATACAACTTGTTAATGACAAAGCATTAGGGTTTGGTTTTAAAACTCAGCAAACTTATATATATAAGCGTGAAGAAAATGATGAAAACATACAGAATGAAGACGATTAAGGAGGTTTGAATGATAAAAAAACAACGTGGGTTTACCTTAATTGAGCTGATGATAGCCGTTGCTATCGTCGGCATACTTGCAGCAATTGCGTTACCTAATTATACAGAATATGTAAAGCGTGCTTCGCGCGCTGAAGCTGCTGCAGCATTATTAGATGCAGCAAACAAGGAAGAGCAGTATTTTGTTGATAATAGGGAATATACAGAGAAATTTACTGATTTAGGGTTGCAAGACAAAACCGAAAATGGTCATTTTGAATTATCTATTGATGTAGATGATGACGACAATACATTTACCATTACCGCAAAACCTGTGGCTGGACCGGTCAAAGGTGATGGTGATTGTAAGCAAATTACAATTACTGACACCGGTTACAAAGGCGCTACAGGTACTAAAGGTAATTCAGATGTAGAATACTGTTGGGGGCGTTAATTTACTTCTTCTGGCACTTATCAGTTGATTTAATACGGATACGTCCAGTTTGACTTACAGATAAAGCCAATCCTTCGAGATTGGCTTTATCACTATTGGGGCAATATATAAAAGTACCGTTTTGAAAGCCATTTAAAGACCCATCCGGGCGAAAAGTAATGGCGCTACGAGGGTATTCTAAAGTATCAGCTTCATGAACATCCTCGAAAGTACTTAAGAGTAACTCGTCATCATCTAGAGTCGTTGATTTATCTTTGTCGATAAATAGCGACATTTGGCCATCCCACTCATCTTTTGTACATTGACTGTTTTTTAGTGCACAAAGAGTGACATAGGTTCCATTTTCAATAGCGTAAAGTCGCCCGTAATTAATGTTTCTATGCAGAAGGTTTACGTGGTTATCTAAGCGATTATTCGCTAAAAAATCTGGATAAAACCACATTGAAAGTTGACTGATAATACTGATAACGGCCATCGATACCATTAATTCGAGAAGTGTTACCCCTTTAGATTTTAATATTGTTACCCTCATCCTTGAAGTCCTGAGTTATAAAATGTATTAGCTCAGTATAGTAAAGGATAAAAATATGACAATATGAATTGTATCTTTTTTAACCGCATTTTTTGTCTGTATCGCCAACGTAAAAGGCTGTACCTGACTGTGATACGGTTAACGCTTTATTATTTTCATTAGTACTATTGGGACAAAAAATAAAGTCTCCAGGCTTCGTCGTAATTCTACCACTAGTATTAAAGCGTAAGCGACGATCGTTACCATCAAACGACAGCTTATCGTTATCTGATATTTCTTCCATTGTTCGTAGTAAGGTATCTGTAGCTTTGTTGTAGTTTCCATTATTATTAACATCGATAAATACAACGATAATCTTATTCACATCCCACTTAGCGTTGCAGTTGAACGTATCTTTTTTGTTTTTAACTTTTCCTTGTCCTGTAGGACATACAACAACTATTTCATCAGTGCTTGCGGCTTGAGAGCGGGCATATGCAATGTTTCTTTTTAATTCCAACAAAAAGTTCTCAGCTCTATTTTCCTCTAACATGTTACTGCTATTCCAAAGTGCAATTGAGGCGATAATGCCAACAATAGCCACGGTTACCATGAGTTCTAAAAGAGTGAATCCGTTTTGTTTGTTTTTCATATTAATCTCATTTACTGCTAGTCATTTAAGTATAGCTATTTTTATATAATAAATTATACCATGATCGGTTGTTTTATCACCGTAATTCAATCGCTTTGTTTGCTATGAACATCATGATTGTCTAAAATCGAGGCAACTGGAGCTTTCAAAAGTAATCAATATGAAAAAAATAGAAGCAATTATCAAACCTTTTAAGTTAGACGATGTGCGTGAAGCGTTGTCGGATGTGGGTATTACTGGTATGACGGTAAGCGAAGTTAAAGGCTTCGGACGCCAAAAAGGTCATACAGAGCTTTACCGTGGTGCAGAATACATGGTTGATTTTTTACCGAAGGTTAAGCTTGATATTGTGCTAAGCGATGAAGATGTTGATCGCGCGATTGAAGTTATTGTAAAAACGGCGCAAACAGGAAAAATCGGTGACGGTAAAATATTTGTCACTGATGTTGAGCGTGTAATACGTATTCGTACTGCAGAGGAAGATGAAGAAGCTATTTAATGTAACTTCTTAACATGCAGTAAAAAGGCGCTTACTAAGCTGTCTCTTGATCACAAGTCTGGCTCAAGAGATTTTGCTAAATCGTAGCCTTCCAGGATGGCTTGTAACTTAAGCCATCC
>NZ_WTLB01000120.1 GCF_011378855.1 Pseudoalteromonas sp. Z1A8
TTACCCGTGAGGCTTAACCATACAACGCCAAACGCGTTTTATGCGACAGTTTGACAGAAGTTAATATGACTAAAGTAGATATTACTGAAAAGACTTAAAAAATATTATCAGATATTTTCCAAATTCAAGAGGTGACTCTTAGCGCGTAGCGTTAAAGTTGAGGCACCTTGCGCAAAGAAAATGGGAGCACTACGTGCTTGTCATTAATTCTTTGCACCATATTTGCTTGGTGACAATAGCGTTTTGGACCCACCTGATTCCATGCCGAACTCAGTAGTGAAACGAAACAGCGCCGATGATAGTGTAGCATTTGCTATGTGAAAGTAGGACATTGCCAGGCTTCAAATTGTAGAAAGCCCGAATCTAACGATTCGGGCTTTTTTACGTCTGCAGAAAAGTAAAATGCGTACAATTAATGCACACTCATTCAACACCTACCACGTAGGTCAAGCGAGCCTAGCGACTCCCGATGCTAAAAGCATAAAAAATATCCGCCCGGCGATGAGTGTGTAGTATTTTCACTGTGGATAATACCAATTGGTTTAATACCAACCTGCTTATATACGGGGTCTATTTAACGTTAAGAAAATTACGCTAGAACTAGGCAAAAATTTTTGTATCTAGTTGTTATAAATAAAAAATTTTTAACGACGTTATAGTGCAATTTAATCCGTTAAATTGATCAAAGATTTATACAGGTTGGTATAACATCTGTCCTAATATAAAAGCTTTACTTATTTGGTGCTCCGGTATGTATCGAATCTAGCCTCCAAGCCTTTATATGCAGTTTTTGGTAGGTTAACTGAAGCCTTAGTAATAGAGAAAAAATAGTTAGGTAGAGGTTGATACAGAGGTTTACGCATAGAACTTAAATCTAATGGGCATGAGGTTTTTAAATAATAGTATTCATGGAGTGCCTATCTAAACTAGCAGTATTTATACCAATCTGCCAAATTATGTGATCTAATTAGCATACTGATACTTATCTACTTTTACTAAATTGAACTTAGAAAAATCC
>NZ_WTLB01000121.1 GCF_011378855.1 Pseudoalteromonas sp. Z1A8
TTAGCGTTTCCTCGCTCTGCACAGCCGACATAGTAAACTGGGAGGGAGTGTCCTTTCTTATTGTAAGGCGCTTTGAGTGTCACTGGCGCATAGGTGATATCCAGTGTTGCGCTTCGGGCTTTTCTTCCTCCTTTTTGTGCAATGTGGATGTGTTTGGTGCCTGCACTCATCAGCTCGCTTGCAAACGCATAGAGCTTATCCTCACCTTCTTCAATATGACGACTTTGCATCGAGCGTACGACGAATCGTTGCTGCTCGGTTAGTTTATACTGCAAGTATTCGTAGATGTCCGCTTCGCGGTCACACACCGATATCACGTTCGCCATTTGTCCTTGCAGCCGCTCTGCCATCGCTCGTGACGCTGACTCCCACTTGTAACTTTCTTTTTCTTCGTAAGAAGTCGTCGCGTGTTTTTCTCTTTTTCCAATCGTGTTGATATCACGACTCCAGCGAGACTGTTCAATTAATCCCACAACTTGCTTTGTGTCTGGCGCAAACAGTAATACGCTATGAGCTAACAAGCCTCGTTGTTTTGCTCCTCGTCCGACATGACCCAAATCATCTCGAATGGAGGAATGTTTATAAATTAGTGTGGTCGTGTCTTCTAATGCGAGCAATAAGTTATGACTTTTTGCTTGTTCAACCGTGGCTTTAAAGCCTGACTCTGCTATAGCCGTTGCGTCAATATTCTCGTTGCGAATAAAGCGGTAGGCACCTTCCATATCGGCGGGGGATTGAGTGATGTTCACAAGTGGTTTTCCTGGTTCATTTGCAAGCGTTGATGCTAACTTTACCAGACGCGCTGTTCTTCTTGGATCACCTAAGTCCGATTTACCGAATTGTTGTTTTGCCCAATGAGTATGTTCGTTAATCATAATGTGCCCTCAAACAAGATTTGAAGATCTGATCATGACATTGAGATTTAGTTCAAAAAAATCCCCGCTAATTTCTTAGCAGGGATTTGTGTATAAGAGACAG
>NZ_WTLB01000122.1 GCF_011378855.1 Pseudoalteromonas sp. Z1A8
TTTCTCCATAGCTATTTTCAATTTCCCAGCGTTCGAAATAGACATCAAGAATGGCCTGCGCACCAAAAGCCTGTTTATCATCCGGTAATCCCCCCGAAAAATAATAGAAGCCAAACGTAGAATTTTCTCTTATTGTAAACACAGGAGAAAATTATGAAAAAAGCACATTTTACAGGCAGTCAAATCCTCGCTATTTTGAAGCAAGCCGAAAACGGTGCGCCAATCCCTGAGCTATGCCGTGAATATGGTATGGGCAATTCAACCTTTTATAAATGGTGCGCTAAATACGGCGGTATGGATGCGTCTTTAATGACACGAATGAAAGAGCTTGAAGATGAAAATCGCCGTTTAAAGAAAATGTATGCTGAAGAGCGGCTAAAATCTGAGGTCATTCAAGAGGCAATGGCAAAAAAGTGGTAAAGGCTTCTGAGCGCAAAGTATTGGCACACGAAGTCGTTAGCACAAATAAAATGAGTATTTCCTTAGCCTGTCGTACTTTCATGATAAGTGAAACATGCTATCGCTATACGCCAAAACTGTCTGATGAAAATGAGGAAATTGCAGCGTTGTTATTGGATTTAAGCCAATGTCAGCGTAATTGGGGATTTGGTTTATGTTTTCTATATTTACGCAATGTTAAAGGCTACACATGGAATCATAAGCGCGTTTATCGTATTTACCGTGAGCTTGAGTTGAATCTGCGAATAAAACCTAGAAAACGTCTAACAAGGGAGAAGCCTGAACCATTAGCTGTACCTGAGGCCATTAACGAATGTTGGTCAATGGATTTTATGCACGACCAATTATCTGATGGCAAAGGGTGTCGCTTGTTTAATGTGATTGATGATTTCAATCGCGAAGGACTTACAATAGATGCTGACTTATCACTCCCCGCTGAGCGTGTGATCCGCTCGCTCAATCAAATTATAGAATGGCGTGGTAAACCAAAAGCTATCAGG
>NZ_WTLB01000123.1 GCF_011378855.1 Pseudoalteromonas sp. Z1A8
CCTAAATTCGGATAATAAGTGCAATTTCTCAGATTAGATGGCCAGCTGTTATAATTCGGCCATTTTCTCGCCAAAGGAAATTGCTTTAATGAAATATAAACAGCTGACACAAGAAGAAAGATACCAGATTTACGCGTTAATAAAAGCAGGAAATAACCAAAAACAGATAGCTGATGAACTAACTCGTTCACCGTCATCTATCTCTAGAGAGTTAAAACGCAATAAAGGGCTTAAAGGCTATCGACCTAACCAAGCCAATAATTTTGCAGAGCAAAGACGCAAGTCATCTTTCAAAGCAATTAAGTTAACAGATGATGTTACTGACTGGATTAATAAATTGTTGGTTGACGGACTTTCGCCAGAGCAGGTGGCAGGCCGCTTAGCTTTAGAGAAAAAGGTCATTTTGCATCATGAAACGATTTATCAATATATTTACAGAGACAAGGCTCGTGGTGGTGAACTACATAAGACACTCACTCGTGCATGTAAAAAGTATAAGAAACGCTATGGAAGCTACGATAAACGTGGACAGATAGTTAATCGAGTCAGTATTGATGAACGCCCAAGTATTGTGGATTCAAAGTCTAGGATTGGTGATTGGGAGGGCGATACAGTGATAGGCAAAGGGCGTAAAAATGCCCTTGTCACAATGGTTGAACGTAAAACGTTATATACAGTTGTTCACAGAATTGAAAGCAAGCATGCGAAAATAACAGCCGATGCGCTGATCAAGTGTATGACACCATATAAAGGTAAGGTTATTACCGTGACTTTAGATAATGGAAAAGAGTTTGCTCACCATGAGCATGTTGCACAAAAATTAGAAGCTGATGTGTATTTCGCTCACCCATATTCATCATGGGAGCGGGGCATAAATGAGAATACCAACGGCTTACTTAGACGCTTCTTCCCCAAGGGAACTGACTTTATGGCGCTAAGTGAAGCAGAAATACAGGC
>NZ_WTLB01000124.1 GCF_011378855.1 Pseudoalteromonas sp. Z1A8
CCCGAATGGCACTGCATTAAGCTTTTCCTCCCTTTGCTCCAGTATTTTTCCTCTGCTTTGCCGGGTGACCATTTTTCAATATCATAGCTCTAGCTACATGTCTTGGCACCATTAACAATGAATAGGCTGAAGCTCTTCGTTTTATTGCTCGGGGCTCCAGTCTACCAGGTCTTTTCCCTACTTGATGACCTGCAATTAAAAACAAAAAGTCTTCAATGATCATCATCGCATTTTTAAATTTTGAAGTGACAGAGTTCCAAACTTGTAACGTGTTCTTAAAGCTAATTCCCCTGATCTTTAGTTTAAATTTTTTAGCTGTTTGCGCCATTAAGATTCGAATTATATTATTAGCCAAAAAATAGACCCATATTTCTTTTTCACACATTTCAGGGGACTTACAACTAAGCTCCGACATGCCCATTGTTGTCTTCAAATTTCTGAAATCAACTTCAATATTCCACCTACTTTGGTATAGCTTAGCAATATCGCTTTTACTATGTTTCTCTGCTTCAAATAAGGTCGTCACAATAATTTTGTGTTTTACTTTTAATTCCCTAACTTCAATTGTTTTGGGCGTGGATTGATATTGTTCAATCGTCATCCACTCTGGTCTTTGTGGTCGATCATAACTTACAATATGATCACATTTACCCATTGTTTTACCTGTTCTAAAATCATTTTTTTTAGCCCTAGCCCCATTTTGCTGAAAAACCCCATTTATACCGTTACGTTGTAAATAGGCCAACAACCAATAACTGCTGTAGAGTGCATCGCCTATGATTAAATCGCCTTTTTTGAATGTATTTAATATAGCTCTCAGCATTGAATGCTCACTTGCTCCTTTCCCTTTGTAAGGGGCAATTTCTGCATTAATAATAGCCCCACTTTCTAAGCAAAAAATACCTAATGAGCGACAAATTGGAAATCCTAGACC
>NZ_WTLB01000125.1 GCF_011378855.1 Pseudoalteromonas sp. Z1A8
TCAATGTTACAAGTTATTTTTTATAAAATGTTTAAACAATTGTTTTATATTAACTATTTCAAACTTCATCTTTCTCCTACTTTTCAAGTTTATATACAATAAATAGAGTAAAAAAATGCAGCAAGTCGCATTAGATTTCAGTTTTATTATCCTTTAAATATATTCGGTGAGTTTATTTTGATTGGAAAGTAAATTCATTAAAAAGAATGTTTAAGTTTAGACTCAAGCTCTAATAAAGCTTAATAGTAGCTGCTATCATTAGCTAAAATATGCTCGCTAAACCTTTAAACGCCTTTCTAAAAAATATGATTTAAATATAGATTAATCTTACACTAGGGGAAATACGGATTTAGAAAGTGCAAATATGTATAAAATTTCAGAGCTAATTAACTTAATTTCACAAGGCTCAACTACCCAAGAACAAGTAAGCATAGCTAAAGAAAGTAAGTTATTTACCATCAATGGGAAAGAGTTCGACCTTTATATAGAAAAACTAAAGAGCTACCTAAACGGTGAAATTCACATACAAGGTGAGTCTATTTTTTTAAGCCTGCTAGTTAGTGATATAAACAAAACATTCAGAAAAATTAGAAGAGATGGAATATTAAAAGCATCTAAATATAACTTTAATGATGAAAAAATTAAAAAGTTAACCCATACAGGTAAAATATTTTTAAAAGGTGATAATTCTGTAGAGTATCATTATAATTTTTTAAACTCAGTGCAAGCTCTTACAGAAGCCTCAAAAAATATAAAAACTTTGAAGTCTAGAGTTTCAGACTTCGCAAACCAAAATCGTACAGATTTCCTCAAAACACTACTAACCCCCTGTGTCAGGATAGTTGTCGCCTCAATTAATTTACAAATAAACAGGGCGCGGTAAGTTAAAGTAAGTGAATTATCAA
>NZ_WTLB01000126.1 GCF_011378855.1 Pseudoalteromonas sp. Z1A8
ACCCAACCTTGTATCTCTTCTTGATGAGTGTTTAGCTAGCACTTGTCACATCGGGAAGACAGTGAGCTCGTACCCAACCAGAGTGTGAAAATGCTGTGACGTAGATTGAGCCCTGACTTCCTAACCTCAATTAAACTGAATGGTATCCTAGCGCCCCAACTAAGGGTGACGCTGCATGTACAAGGGGAGTAGATAGAGATGAAAGCTTTTATTGGCATTGATGTGGGTAAAGAAAAGTTAGATATTTCCTGGCTACGCGATGTAGTCAAAAGTAAAAAGAAAACGAAGATTTTTAAAAATAACCCGCAGGGCTATCAAGAGTTAGTTGCCTGGTTGATAAAGAATACAAATTTAAAAGCACAAGACATTGTTATTACAACAGAGCCCACAGGTGTTTATAGCGAGCCGCTGATGTATTTCCTATACGAGCAAGGATTTATTTTATTACATGTAAATCCTGGTAAAGCAAAACAGTACGCAAGTTCATTAGGGCTTGTCCATAAGACAGACAAGTCAGACGCCACAATGCTTGCTCGTTATGGTCATGACCAACAGCACTCACTTTTAAGTTGGCAGCCTGAGCCTGTTGAAGCGAGAGAGTTAAAAGTAATGACGCGTAGACTTGAAGCACTTGAGCAAGACTTACGTCGCGAAGAAAATCGTTATGAAGCTGTTGGTTTCTCAGGTGCATCTACTCGAGTTACTCAGTCAATTGAAGATATGATAGCGGTACTAAAAACTGAGATAGGCAAGCTAAAAAATGACATTGATGAG
>NZ_WTLB01000127.1 GCF_011378855.1 Pseudoalteromonas sp. Z1A8
TAAAACAAAAGTCTTTAAAAACAAGCGCCAAGACTTTTTAGCAATAGAAAAATGGCTTTTAAATACAACAAAAAGCGCTGCTAGTGAGCTCGTTATCACCCTCGAACCAACGGGTGTTTATCATGAAGCACTGATGTATTTTTTACACGAGCGAGGCTTTAATATTATTTTAGCGAATCCTGGTAAAGCTAAAAAGTATGCAGACGCTTTAAACATAATTCACAAAACAGACAAATCTGATGCAACGATGCTTGCTCATTACGGCTGTGCTAAGCACGCAGTCGTTAATTATTGGCAACCTGAAGCATTAGAGGTTAGAGAGCTTAAAGCTCTTATTCGTCGTTTAGATGCGCTTGAGAGTAACCGACAACGAGAAGCAAACCGATTAGAAGCAAGTGAATTCAGCAACGTTTCTGCGCGTGTTTGCCAATCGATAAAAGTGACTATCGCGTTTTTAGACGATGAAATTAAACAGCTTAAATCTGACATTGATAACCACATAGATAATGAACCTGATTTAAAAAGAAACAGAAAGCTACTTGAGTCTATCCCTGGCATTGGGCCCGTATTATCGAGAGAGCTGACGTATTTATTTGCGGCTAAAAAATTTAATAAAGCCAAAGAAGCAGCGGCTTATTGTGGGTTAATCCCACGGCATAATGAATCGGGTAAATTAAAAGGGCGAACGTCAATCAGTAAACTTGGGCCAGCCAGAATTCGATGCAAACTTTATATGGCAGCCATTGTCGCCGGGCAATGGAATAAAACAAT
>NZ_WTLB01000128.1 GCF_011378855.1 Pseudoalteromonas sp. Z1A8
TCGTGGTTGAGAGACCAGCTTACAAACAAGATTAAAACAAAAGTCTTTAAAAACAAGCGCCAAGACTTTTTAGCAATAGAAAAGTGGCTTTTAAATACAACTAAAAGCGCTGCTAGTGAGCTCGTTATCACCCTCGAACCAACGGGTGTTTATCATGAGGCGCTGATGTATTTTTTACACGAGCAAGGCTTTAATATTATTTTAGCGAATCCAGGTAAAGCTAAAAAGTATGCAGACGCTTTAAACATAATTCACAAAACAGACAAATCTGATGCAACGATGCTTGCTCATTACGGCTGTGCTAAGCATGCAGTCGTTAATTATTGGCAACCTGAAGCATTAGCAATTAGAGAGCTTAAAGCCCTTATCCGTCGTTTAGATGCGCTTGAGAGTAACCGACAACGAGAAGCAAACCGATTAGAAGCAAGTGAATTCAGTAACGTTTCAGCACGTGTTTGCCAATCAATAAAAGTGACTATCGCGTTTTTAGACGATGAAATTAAACAGCTTAAATCTGACATTGATAACCACATAGATAATGAACCTGATTTAAAAAGAAACAGAAAACTACTTGAGTCTATCCCTGGCATTGGACCCGTATTATCGAGAGAGCTGACGTATTTATTTGCGGCTAAAAAATTTAATAAAGCCAAAGAAGCGGCAGCTTATTGCGGATTAATTCCACGGCATAATGAATCGGGTAAATTAAAAGGGCGAACATCAATCAGTAAACTTGGGCCAGCCAGAATTCGATG
>NZ_WTLB01000129.1 GCF_011378855.1 Pseudoalteromonas sp. Z1A8
TAAAGTTTACATCGAATTCTGGCTGGCCCAAGTTTACTGATTGATGTTCGCCCTTTTAATTTACCCGATTCATTGTGCCGTGGGATTAATCCACAATAAGCCGCCGCTTCTTTGGCTTTATTAAATTTCTTAGCCGCAAATAAATACGTCAGCTCTCTCGATAATACGGGCCCAATGCCAGGGATATACTCTAGTAGTTTCCTGTTTCTTTTTAAATCAGGTTCATTATCTATGTGGTTATCAATGTCAGATTTAAGCTGTTTAATTTCGTCATCTAAAAACGCGATAGTCACTTTTATCGATTGGCAAACACGCGCGGAAACGTTGCTGAATTCACTTGCTTCTAATCGGTTCGCTTCTCGTTGCCGGTTACTCTCAAGCGCATCTAAACGACGGATAAGGGCTTTAAGCTCTCTAACTTCTAATGCATCAGGCTGCCAATAATTAACGACTGCATGCTTAGCACAGCCGTAATGGGCAAGCATCGTTGCATCAGATTTGTCTGTTTTATGAATTATGTTTAAAGCGTCAGCATACTTTTTAGCTTTACCGGGATTCGCTAAAATAATATTAAAGCCTTGCTCGTATAAAAAATACATCAGTGCTTCATGATAAACACCCGTTGGTTCGAGGGTGATAACGAGCTCATTAGCAGCGCTTTTAGTTGTATTTAAAAGCCATTTTTCTATTGCTAAAAAGTCTTGACGCTTGTTTTTAAAGACTTTTGTTTTAAT
>NZ_WTLB01000013.1 GCF_011378855.1 Pseudoalteromonas sp. Z1A8
AATAGGCGCTGTGGAGTTAAATCCAGAGCAACACAAAGAAGCTGCTTAACAATTTAGGCGACAACTGTCTTGAAAAACGCCGTAAATTCCAAATTCGAATAAGCATACTCAGAGAGCGCATCAACCAAAAAATTAACAAGACATATATGGACGCTCCCTTGAAGTCAAGACGAGCTAATGTATAAACATCAAAATTGATGCCTTTATTTTATTATCATGTATCCCATTTCACAGTCATGATGCGTCACAAGCTTGCTGAAAAGCAAAGGTACTGACATATATTCGAGCTATGGTGTCATGATTGTCATGCGCCATGCTCCTAATGAGCTTCGTACCAAGGGACCTAAAAAATATTCACCCAAACGAGATTTAATCTCGTGTCTTTATCTGGTTAACCTTGGTTAGCGTGCGCTTTTTGTTTCATTATAAGTGAAGTACATACAGGATAAGCGTATGTTACGACTTAAGTGCCCAAACACCCACTCAGGTTTTAAAACCTATGTCTTCGACGGGCTGTCTTAAGTCGTAAACTCGGGTGTGATTGGTGTGTAAAATACGCATAATTAAGCATCCTTTTGTGTATTCTGCACAAACTGAGGTGAGTAGAGAGTTTGCTTGGTCAGCAATATCCACATCAGTCGCGCCAATCTGTGTGCGGTGGCGACTACCACACAATTAAAGTGTTTTTTCTCGCGAACTGGTTTATCCACTGGCTTAGCGCATCTGTTTTATGGTGGCTTCTGGCGATAAGGGCGCGAGCACCGTGAATAAGTTGTTTTCGTAGGTAACTGTTGCCGCGTTTAGTAATACCAGACATTTTACTTTTATCGCCTGATGCGTATTGTTTAGGTGTTAATCCTAGCCACACACCGAGTTCTTTTGCGCTCTTAAATGCCTGACCGTTCCCGATTGATGCTGCATAGACTGAGGCATTGAGTACACCCACGCCAGGGATAGAGTGAAGTATTTTAGCGTTTGTATCCCGTTCAACGTGTGCAGTAAGCATCGCTTCAATAGCTTTAATGCGTTTAACAAGGGTTTTGTATTCGGTGTAAATATCACTCACCATTATGCGCAGCTGAGGGCGAAGCTCAGAATCACTTTCTAAGGCAATTATCCCTTGCTCAAACGCCTTAATACCGACAGGAAATACATACCCAAAATCGACCAATAAACCGCGTAACTGGTTGGTTGCAGCAATCCTGTTTTGCAGAAGTCGCTCACGTATCTTATGGAGCATGAGTATTTCTTGCTGAGCTTCGGTTTTAATAGGAACGAATTTAATATGAGGGCGTAAGCTTGCTTCATAGATAGCAAGTGCATCGTTACTGTCGTTTTTATTACCGCGAACAAAGGGGGTAACGTGTTGTGCAGGAATAAGGTCAACGGTATGACCGTAAGACGAAAATACTCTTCCCCAGTAGTGGGAAGAATAACAGGCTTCCATCACCACGCGGCACGGAGGGGTATTAGCTAAGAAGGCGTTGAGTTTAGCTCTGTTTAAGCGTTTATTGCATTCTCTTTTATGGTTAGAATTAAAGCCAGCGACTTGGAATACATTTTTTGCCAAATCAATTGATAATGTGCTAATTTTCATGAAGGACGTTCCCTTTTAACTGAGTGAGTTCAATTACCAGTTTGGCGCATTGACGCCGTTTTGGGGAGCGTCCATCTCATCACCCATCCTAAATTTTTGCGAAAAAGCCAACAAAAACATCATGAAGAGTACATTATTATAAATAATGAATCACGCAAAAAGCTGAGCTATGTAGACAAAATGAAAGTAAAAGTAGATAGCCCAATGGGGCGACGATAGCTGTTTATTAAAGAATGGCAAACGACTAGGCTGTATTGAACCGGCTTTCCTTCAAATAAAAAGCGGAACATTACAGTGAATAAAGGGATGAATAAATTGACCTTACGGGGTCAAACGAAAGTGAATGCCTTACTTCACGCTGCGGCAACTGTATTGTCTTGTTCATAATATAGAAAAACTGCAAAACACGATGCATTAAGAAGGGTAAGCCCTTTTAACCTAAATAAAAGCCACTCAACCACTCGTAACCACTTCCAAAACGCCAATTTAAACAACACCAAACACTTCTTTATATGCTGCGTAAAAATACAGTAATCGATTGAACCAAAATAGGAACTCAGCTATGGTTTGTTTATCAATAAAAACAAATTAAAAAACGAGTTAATCTACAGGCTCGTTATATTTTTCTTAGAGTGCGGAGTTAACATCCATGCTTTTATGCAATATCCGCACTATAAATATCTGGTTGTTCTTATATTCTTTGTAATAAATTACATGGCTAGCTTGCGGATATTTACTATAGCCTTCTCTAATGTAATCACAGTTAATGCCTAGCTCGGGATCAATCGATAATAAATGAAACGTATTATCTAATACTTTAAGGTAATCATTTCGCTGGGAAAGTCCCCACGTTATTTGAGTATATTTAGCTATTTTTATTAAGTCTGTTTTTGCTTTCGAAGATAATACAAACTTATCCATTAATGGTTATCTTTATCTAATTCAGTTAATAGGTTCTCATAGCTGTACTCGGCAACACCGCTTTGCTCACCTTGGATTAGCATATTACGTAAATTTAATAACTTAGCTTCTTGGTCTTCCAAAGCTCTTAATCCAGCTCTAATAATTTCACTTGCAGAGCCATAACGACCAGTGTTAAGTTGTTGGTTTATAAACTGATCGAAGTGATCGCCTAATGTTACGCTTGTATTTTTAGCCATAATATAAAACCTCATAAGTACCTAGATATAATATATTATGGTATAAAAAATATAACAAGTCACTTAAAAGGACAAATAACAATTGGTTTTGGTTTTTGCTCCTGCGTTGCTTATTTTAACCAACCACCTGTATCGAGAGTTGCGCCTTTGGCGGAGTGTGGGATTAGCAAATGCTTTTCAGCAGTGAGGACTGCATCACACGAACAATATTGATGAAGCGTACACAGAGAATTATGTAGGCCATAGGCGCTATCGTGGCCCTGAAGTGCTGGTATCGCTCCGATAAATATTAGATCTGACTGACGAGGTTAATAAATTAACGTGACACCCATCTTAATTGGGATAGCTTTGTTTGTTCAATTAAGGTGCCTGTCTTGCTTTTTCTTGTTATATAAATTAGCTGTTTATGTGCGTCGACACTCAAATAAGTTTATAGTAAGGTAATTATTGTTCGCTTGCCTATACGCAATAGAAAAGGCTGCAATGTGCAGCCTTTTGAAGTGTTAAACAACAATTTTACTCGCTAAGCGTCTTGCTTGGCTTCTTCTTCACTAATTTGTTTTAGTGCTTGAATGAATGAGTCGCTTGGTTGTCCGCCAGTAAGTGCATATTTATCGTTTATGATAAATGTAGGGACTGAAGTAATACCCATTTGTTTAAAGTTGTCTTGCTCTTGGCGTACGTCTTGTACGTATTTGTCTGAATGTAGAATACCGCGCGCAGTTTCTTTATCAAGACCTACTTTTTCAACAACGTCGAGCAGTGCTTCTTCTTGATTTAAGTATTTTAAATCTGTGAAATGCGCTTCAAAAAAGGCGAGTTTTAACTCGGTTTGCTTACCTTCTTCACGTGCCCACATTAATAAACGATGCAAATCAAAGCTGTTGATCATGATGCGTTTGCCATCAAAATTAAAGGTAAATCCAGCACGTTGACCTGCTTCGAACATGTTTTTACGATTTTCGTCGCCTTGCTCTTCACTTAAGTTGTACTTTTGCATTAAGTGTTCGTTTAAGTCTTGACCTTCAATTGGCATATCTGGATTTAGTTCAAAAGGATGCCATGTAATATCTGCGCTCATTTCGTCTTTAAGTTGCTCTAGTGCAGTTTCTAGGTTTTTATAACCCACTACACACCAAGGGCACATTACGTCTGAAACGATATCAATTTTAAAGTTTTTCATATTTATCCTTTTGAGGATTGCTTATAACTAAGTATAAAAAAGGATATTGGGACGAAGTATGCATTATCAATCCTCAAACTAAAAAGAGCAGCTAAACAGCTGCTCTTGAAGGTAATCAGTTTTAGGCGTTAAGCCCAAATGGGTCATCGATGCTGTGGCTAGGCTCTGTAAACCAATGAGGGCCGTTGTCGGTCATGTAAAAATGATCTTCTAAACGTACGCCAAATTCATCGGGTATAACTAACATTGGCTCGTTACTAAAGCACATGCCAGGGGCAAGTGGGGTTTTATCACCGCCAACTAAGTATGGCCATTCGTGAATATCTAGCCCAATACCGTGGCCCGTTCTATGTGGGCAACCCGGTGTTTGATACTGCGGCCCGAGCCCTTGCGCGGCTAAATAGTTACGTGCGCCAGCGTCTACGTCTTCGCAGGTAGCGCCAATTTTAGCTGCATTAAATGCCGCCATTTGCGCTGCTTTTTCGTGATCCCAAAACATGCGTTGGCGCATTGTTGGTTCGCCAAATACATAAGTACGGGTTATATCTGATAGGTAATCGTGTACTTTACAGCCGGTATCTATTAATACCATATCGCCTTTTTTAAGTACTTGAGCGTCTTTAACACCGTGCGGGAAAGACGTTGCAACACCAAATAAAACAATACAAAAATAGTTACCTGGCGCACCTACTTTTTGATGTGCTTGCTTAATAAAGGCTTCTACTTCGGTGGTGGTTATTCCCTCATAAAGCATGCTTGCTGTGGCTTGATGTACGGCTAAGGTCATGTCCATCGCGCGCTGCATTAAGCTAAGTTCATTAACTGATTTATGCATGCGGCAATGCGCCGTTACGGGTTGTGCATTTATGAGTGTTAAACCCGTTTGCGCTTTATTAATGCCGTCGAATATAAAAAATTGCGCGCTTTCATCAATGCCAATGGTTGCGTTTTCATTAATGTTTAGTTTTTTTAGCACTTCGACAAAGAGTGCATAAGGGTTTTCGTGCTCTTGCCATCCGTGAATAGGCCCATCTATTACTTTAAACCCGTTTAATGAGCCAATCTCAAAGTACGGTGCTATATATTGAACGTCACCAAGGGCGGGTAATATTGCGCCAACCATACGCTCGCTCGCGTACCATTTCATGCCTGTAAAGTAGGTTAGATTGGTGCCAGCGTTTAAATAAATTGCATCTATGTTGTTTGCTAGCATATACGCTTGCGCCTTGGCTATGCGCTCTAAATGTTCGTCAGCAGCAATAGGGGTTAGCGTTTGCGTCATATTACTTAAGCTTGCCAGCGCTTGCTCGCTTGATTGTGTACCTATACCTATGGTGGTCATGTTTTTCTCCTTGGTTTTTAGGCATTGTGCGCAATGTGAAAAGGGAATTCAATTTTATGAGATAACATGCGCGCTAAGGTTTTTTTGCATAAGGCAGGCGCATTAATTTATTACTTGTGTGGTAGCTATCAAGCCCGGTTACTGCAACTGTTTCTATTGCTTGTAAATCTAAAAAGCCATCACTTTGTAGTGCTGCTTTATCTACATATACATCCATAATTTCGCCAATAACAAGCTCGGTACCATTGATGGCTAAATGTTGGTTTTCTACAAATTTAACCGAGTACTTTAAACGGCTTTCTTGTACAAAAGGCGCTGCAAAGTCGTTTAAGTACTCAGGTGTTAAGCCTGTAGCGTCAAACTCAGACTCGTCTTTATCGTAACGGGCTGAAGTTTGATGAGCTTGCTTATAAATTGACTTATTCACTTGGTTTATGGTGTAAATGCCCGTTTGTAAAATATTTTCAAACGTATGACGCGGCACACTGTGAGGGCGTATTATCATTGCGACTAACGGTGGATTTGCACCTAAGTGAATAACGGAGCTGACAATAGATAGGTTGGTATTGCCAAGTAAGTCTTGCGTACCAATTAAATTAGCGCTTTTAAAACCCGAAAGAGAATTAATTAAATGAGTACGGGTATGTTTTTCAAGTGCGTCTATTTGCGCTTTAGTAAAATGCATTAAAAGTCCTTACCACGGTATTGTAGAGCCTTGCCAATCTAAATAAGCAGGTTCACCGTTTAGTTTTAAATCAGGGTTATTGTTTGTTAATTCAAAAAGTTGCTTAGCTACAAATTCAGGTGTAAATAATTTACCTGCAGGTACGTTTTTTTGAAAAGATTTTGAGAGTTCTGTATCGGTGGTGCCTGGATGAAACAAAATGAGTTTGGTATTTTTAGCACGACGAGCAAGCTCTATAGCAGCGGTTTTAAATAGCATATTAAGCGCGGCTTTAGACGCTCTGTAAGTATACCAACCACCTAATTTATTATCGTTTATGCTGCCTACGCGCGCACTTAGTGCTGTAATTGTGCACTGCGTTTTATGGGTTAACAGCGGCAATATACTTTGCAAGCACAGCAATGGGGTGAGGGTGTTTGCACTTATAATCTCATTAAAATAATCAGCATTTAAATCTTCTAATTTTTTCTCTGGCATGTGCTTAGCGTTATGAAGTTTACCATTGAATATAATAACTTGGTGTAAATCGGCTTGCGTGTCTTTTAAGTGCTGGGTAAAAATAGCCAAGCTTTTTGCGCTGTAGTCAGTGCTAAAGTGCTCAATATTTGTTGAGGCACTACTGCGGTATTCACTTGAGCTTACACACAGTACTTTAAATTGCGATGCATGGTTATTTAAGTGCTCAATATACGCTTTTGCAATTGCGCTGCTTGCGCCAAATAAAACAATGGTTTTCATTTATCACCTTTTGGTTTTATACCGCATTGGCCGTTACTGCACTGAGTATTTGGCATTAAAAAGCGACTGATGGGGTGCCGATACTTAGCAAATAACAGGTATCCGCAGTCAGCGAAAAAGCGAATTATTGGCAAGCGAAAAATTTTCAACCAGCCGTGTTTACCCACTATTTTCCATGCTTCGTACGTTACATCAAGCCCGTAAATCATTTCACCTGATTGCTTTTGAGCTTGCAGGTAGTTCATTGCTTTGTCTTTATCAATATACGAGTAGCGTTCACTAAAATCGGTGGCGTTAAGATCTTCAAACGCAATTTTATTGTCAGTATCAAACTGCTTTAGTTGTGTCATTTCGGTGCTGCAAAGAGGGCAGTTGCCATCGTAAAAAATGATCATAAAATAGGTTAGCGTTTATTTTTCATATACTTTTTTACGACATAGCATTGCAAATGGATCTATTAAATTTTGCTCCATGATGATATTAATAGCACTCCACGAAACAAAGGAGAATGAGAAATGAGTGAACAATATACCGCCTTGCGAGGTAATGTAAATTTACTAGGGCAACTACTAGGACAAACAATTAAGGATGCCCAAGGCCAAGCGATTTTAGATAAAGTTGAAGAAATTCGTGCTTTATCAAAGTCATCTCGCAGTGGTAATGAAGACGACAGACAAGCGCTAATAGATATACTCCACGCGCTTAGTGATGAAGAGCTTTTACCGGTTGCCCGTTCATTTAATCATTTTTTAAACCTTGCTAATGTAGCAGAGCAATTTCATACCGTTTCGCGTTTTAACGACGTTGGCCTTGGTCAACAAAACCCTCTCACTCAAACATTAAAAACGTTAGCTACAAAAGCAGAACAAGGCCAGTTAGACAGTAATCATTTGGCCGAAACACTCTCAAAACTCCACATAAACTTAGTACTGACCGCTCACCCAACCGAGGTTACGCGCCGTACTATTATTAACAAACACGTTGAACTAAGTGATTGCTTAGCGTCATTAGAGCGAAAAGATAACTTAGTGCAAGAGCGAGACAATATTTTAAATCGTATTGAACAGCTGATTAGCCAAGCTTGGCATACCGACGATATTCGTCGCTCTCGCCCAACGCCAGTTGATGAAGCCAAATGGGGCTATGCAGTAATAGAAAATAGCCTGTGGCATGCGGTTCCGCGCTTTTTACGTGAATTTTCAGCGAATGTTAAAGACCAGTTGAGCTTAGAGTTACCAATAGATTACAGCCCAATTGAGTTTACATCGTGGATGGGTGGAGACCGTGATGGTAATCCGTTTGTAACATCGCAGGTAACAAAAGAAGTGCTTGATCATGGTCGTTGGATGGCACTTAACTTATACATTCAAGACTTAAAAACGTTGTGCGCTGAACTCTCTATGTCAGATGCCAGTGATGAGCTTGTTGAGCTTGCAGGGCAGGAATTTGAACCATATAGAGCAGTAATCAAAAAGCTTAAAAATCAGGTTGCAGAAACAGTGGCGCACTTAGGTGCTAAAATTAAAAATAAGCGCAGCGATTCACAAGATTTAATTACTAATATTAATCAGCTTAAGCACCCAGTTGAAGTGTGCTATCGCTCGTTATTAAAGTGTAATATGAAAGTAGTTGCGGATGGCTTATTACTTGATTTACTGCACCGTATAAATAGCTTTGGTTTGCGTTTAGCCAAACTTGATGTGCGCCAAGATTCATCTCGCCACGGCGATGTGTTTTCAGAACTGACTCGTTATTTAGGTTTAGGCGACTACAACCAATGGCAAGAGCAAGACAAACAAGCATTTTTACTTGCAGAGCTTAACTCACGCAGACCGCTTATTCCAAAACATTGGCAACCAAGCCCAGATGTACAAGAAGTACTTGATACCTTTGATGTAATTGCCAAGCAAGACGAAGAAACATTTGGTTTGTATATTATTTCGATGGCACGAACAGCTTCTGATATTTTAGCAGTGCAATTGCTGCTAAAAGAAAGCGGCTGTAGCTTTGATTTACCAGTAGCGCCGTTGTTTGAAACACTCGACGATTTAAATGCAGGCAGTGATGTAATTACTACATTGCTTGATAATGTTTGGTATCGCGGGCACATTAAAAACACGCAAAATGTGATGATTGGTTACTCTGATTCTGCCAAAGATGCCGGCATGATGGCAGCAGGTTGGGCGCAGTACGAAGCAATGGATAAACTAGTACAGCTTGCTGATGCACGCGGTATTGAGCTTATTTTATTCCACGGACGTGGTGGTACAGTAGGGCGTGGTGGTGCACCTGCGGCGCAAGCGCTTCACTCACAACCGCCTGGTTCATTAAAAGGGGGTTTGCGTGTAACAGAGCAAGGCGAGATGATTCGCTTTAAATTTGGTTTACCGGATGTAGCACTGCAAAGCTTAAATATTTACGCAGGCGCAGTTCTGCAAAGTAACTTACTACCGCCGCCGGAGCCAAAGCCAGAATGGCGCGAGGTAATGAAGCTAATAAGTGAGGAGTCGTGTGAACACTACCGTAACGTAGTTCGCCACGATGAAAACTTTGTGCCTTACTTTAGAATGGCAACACCTGAACTTGAGCTATCTAAATTACCGCTAGGTTCACGCCCTGCAAAACGTAATCCTAATGGCGGCGTTGAAAGCCTGCGTGCTATTCCGTGGATTTTTGCGTGGAGTCAAAACCGTTTAATGCTTCCGGCATGGTTAGGTGCGTTAACTGGTTTAAAAGCAGCGCTTGATAAATACGGCGCGGAAACACTCAACGAAATGAGCTTACAGTGGCCGTTCTTCAGATCGCGCTTAGAAATGCTAGAAATGGTATTTAGTAAAGCCGATTGTTGGTTGAGTGAGCATTACGATAATGCGCTGGTGGAAGATATGTACAAACCATTGGGTGTAACGCTTCGTAAAGAGCTACAAGAAGCGATTAGCCTAGTACAGTCACTTAGCCCACAAAAAAGCTTACTGGCTGAACAGCCATGGATTAAGGAATCGATTAACTTACGTAACCCGTACACCGATCCACTTAATTTATTACAAGTTGAGCTACTTCGCCGAGCACGTTCAAGTGAAAAAGGCAGTGAAGGCGATATTGATAATGCATTAATGATCACGATGACAGGTATTGCGGCAGGTATGCGTAATACCGGTTAACATGTTATTTTGTTAGGTATACCAATTAATTATTTTGTTGGGTATATCAGTTAAAATTAAAGGGAGCACGCGATGTGCTCCCTTTTTTTACGTTAAATAGGCTGGTATTTAACGCCCTAACCTTTTAAACTACGTAGCCATTGAATAATTAAAAAATGTTATGGCTTCAGCAACTTTTACTGTACAGCAAGATACAGCACTTACAAATTCGCACATCACATTAAACGTAGCGCAAACTCAAGCATTACGTAGTCAATTAAAAAACCAACGTGGCATATTAAATTCCAATAATATTAAACAGCTATGCTCACAATTCAACGTATCTGATGATTCATTATTACAAGGTTTAGTGCCTTTAGCTTCTGAGTATGCCGTTGCACCGGTATCAGATTTTCATGTTGGTGCAATTGTTAAAGCACTTGATGAAAACGGTGAGATAAACTTTTACTTTGGTGCAAATGTAGAGTTTGATCATCAGGCTCTTAGCCTTGTGGTGCATGCAGAGCAGTCGGCAATTAATAATGCATGGCTAAACGGCGCTAAAAAAATAGTTAAAATAGCGATTAGCGATGCACCGTGTGGGTATTGTCGCCAGTTTATGAACGAACTCGCTGATGCTAAAGAGTTTGATATTTTATTGCCAGAGCAACACTTTAAATTAGCAGAGTTACTGCCTCATTCGTTCGGGCCGACTGATTTAGGCAACGCGTTTAGCTTGTTTAATCCAGAGCCTCACCAGCAAGTATTTGCAAATACTCAACTAGATGAAAAGCTAGCAAGTACAGCATTAAACGCATACGTACCCTATAGTAAAAACTTTAGTGCAGTAAAAATTAGTACATTTGAAAATGGTGATTTTTACGGAAGTTACGCAGAAAACGCAGCGTACAGCCCAAGCTTGTCGCCACTACAAAGCGCACTTAGCCAATTATTTATCGCAGGGCTTAGCTTTAACGAAAGTACAGTAAAATCAATTACACTTTTAGAAACCGCAGGCCATGAAAACCAAGCGGGTGTAGCACGTGCTGTACTTGCAAGTTTTAATAATCTACCGGCAATAGAAGTAATTAGTGCACAGCTAAAATAACCTTTCAAAAACAATAAAGCACAGCCAGAGCTGTGCTTTATTAAAATGTGCCATTCTATCGAATTAAATAACTCACTAACTGCGTTAAAAATTATTCATATAGGACAACTATACTTCATAATTTTTGCCTTGTTACTGAGCCATTTTCTTATCGTTATAATAGCCCATTAATAATAGGATCTGTATTAATCAAGCAATACTTTAGCCGCTTCTAATACTACCGCTACAGATTTACGCTCAATTTCACCATGGTCAACATTTGGTATTTCTTGGCGAGTACGATTAACAAGTACGCCGGCAACACATGCTGCTTGTAAACCAAGGGCTGCACACATAGTAAATAATGTTGCTGATTCCATTTCGTAATTCATCACGCCCAGTTTTTGCCACTCTTCACAGCTACCTTGTAGTGATTTAGGAACGTAACCAGAATGCGTATCGTAACGCTCTTGTCCCGGGTAGAATGTATCGCTTGATGCAGTAATACCAATATGGAAATCGATATTTAAGTTTTTACATGCTTGTACCATAGCTTGTGTTGCATAAAAGTCAGACACAGCAGGGTAGCTAAGAGGGGCAAAATGTTGGCTAGCACCGTCTAAACGTACAGACGCTTGGCTAATTAAAATTTCGCCTTCATTAATATGTGGTTGAATCGCACCGGTTGTACCAATACGTAAAAACTTACGCACGCCAAGTTGTGCTAATTCTTCTACTGCAATCGACGTAGATGGACCACCAATACCCGTAGAACAAATAACCACTGAGTGGCCGTTTAATTGACCTAAGTAAACATGAAATTCGCGAGTTTGAGCTAGGCAGGTTGGGTTGTCTAGGAATTGAGAAATACGTTTTGCACGATCAGGATCGCCCGGTACAATCGCAAGTTTTGCACCTTTAAGATCGTCAATACATAGTCCTAAGTGAAATACCTTTTCCATAACTAAGCCTTTTATAATAATTTGTTGTCAATCTAGCATCATTACTAGAAACGTATATTAAGTACAGGACGATTGTCCGATTTATCTTAACTCCTCCAATTAAACCTTAATAATTTTAAGTACTAATTTGATTTATTCACCAACTATGAATATTCAATCAAGCACTTATATTCGCAGCTCCGTTACAGTGTTGACTTGTTCAAGCAGACATAATAAGTATCACTCAAGCGCGTAACTACAATTTAAAAGTTGATTGCCGAATCATTAAAATATCATTTAAATTCATTTGCTTATGGCTTTTTGATTGCATGAAAGTAAACGTATTTATTTACATTAGGCACTCACTTATTTAGAAAAACGAAATTTATTTGAAGTTTAGGCATTTTTAGTAATTTTGCATAACTAATCAAAAGTAATCGAAACTAATTAGCTGCGTACAGAACAAAAACCGAAGGAGTTTACTATGAGCACACAATTTGAAGCATTTAAAAACAAAGTTGAACACTATTTATGTTCACCAGGCGATGGTGTATTTACAGTAAACACCGCTAAAGAGCGCAAAGCCGCACTACGTAATAAGCTTTATGGGCAAACCGAAAACGTAGATTCACTTTGGCGCGACTCTTTAAATGAGCTACCAAATTCTCCGCATAAAGCCGTTATGTTAGGTATTAGCTCAGACTGTGGCGGTGGTATTTTACGCGGCGCAAATTGGGGGCCGTTATTTGTGCGCTCAGCGTTAATTGATCAGCAGCCGCAGTGTCATTCGTTTGATTTAGGCGATGTACGTGTAATCCCACATTTACTTCACGATAAATACTTAAATGATGCAACTATTTCTAATTGCCAAAAAGCGTTATACGGTAATGAAGATAACGATTATTACGTAAGTCCGTTATCAATCACAGAAGATGTGTGCGACAGCTTTTACGCAACATTTAAAGATAAAGGCATATTTGGTATTGGTGGCGATCACTCAATTAGTTACCCACTTACTAAAGCGTACTTAAAAGCAAAGCGTGAGCAAGGTAAACGCACCGCTATTATTCACTTTGACGCGCATACCGACTTACTTGTTGAGCGCTTAGGCATAGATTTATGTTTTGGCTCGTGGTGTACACATATTTTAGAATTTTTACCGGCACCGCATCATTTAATTCAGTTTGGTATACGCTCAAGTGGTAAGCCAAAAGCGCATTGGGAAAGTACCTTTGGTGTTAAGCAGCACTGGGCACATGAAATTATTGAGCGCGGTGCAGCGGCCGTTGCTGCTGATGCAATTGCACAGCTAAAAGCCGATAACGTTGATGAGGTTTACGTAAGCTTTGATATTGATGCGCTTGATGCCGAGTTTGCATCTGCCACAGGTACGCCAGAGCATAATGGTTTAACACCTCAGCATGCGCTTGATATTTTATCAGCTATTGCGGATGAGTTCCCGATTACGGGTGCTGATATGATGGAAATAGCCCCCTTTACCGACAGCTCTTTAGTGGGTCAATCAAGCTCTGAAACAACACTTAGAGAAGGCGCTAAAATTTCAGCATTTTTAATTAGTGCGATGAACAAGTAATACGGCCTATTAGATAAACGTTGTAATAGCGCTTATAGCTAGCTTTGTATACTGACAGAGCTAGCTTTTATAGCTTTAGCCTTTATAAACACTTAACTTTCCTCCTGTTATTTATATTTTAGCGTAAATTACGCGTTTTCAATCCTCGATTAACTTTATAATATTATGAAATTTAAAGATTTATATGTATTTAATAAATATAAATTGCTGCGTTTAAAAAACCGATTATAATCCAGCTGCTTTTTGTTTAAAAAAGCGCTAACTTTTTGGAGCGTTAAATGGGTGATTTAATCGGGATTAGCTTATTGATCTTGATCAGTGCGTTGTTTGCTATGTCAGAAATAGCAATTGCAGCGTCGCGTAAAATAAAACTGCGTGTAATGGCAGATGAAGGAAATATAAAAGCAGCAGCGGTACTAAAGCTACAAGAAAATCCAGGGGCTTTTTTTGCCATGATCCAAATAGCACTTAATGCTATAGCAATACTCGGTGGTATTGTGGGCGAGCAGGCGCTATCTCCTTATGTTGAAAGTGTGTTGGTATTGTTTTACCAAGGTGCACATTTAGAAAAAATCAGCTTTTTGTTCTCGTTTTTTACTATTACATCCTTATTTATATTGTTCGCCGATTTAATGCCAAAGCGCTTAGCGATGATAATGCCTGAGGCCGTTGCAGTTCGTGTAGTAACCATTATGCGCTGGGTTACCTTTGCATTAACTCCGCTGGTAATGTTTTTTAATGGTGTAACTAACTTTGTACTGCGCTTATTTAAAGTGCCCGCTGAGCGAGAAGACAATGTAACAACAGAGGACATTGTTGCCATGATGGATGCAGGTGCTGCGTATGGTAGCTTGCAAAAGCAAGAGTATGAACTCATTGGCAATGTGTTTGACCTAGAAGCGCGTTTTTTATCAAGCGTAATGACGCCACGTGACCAAATTGTATATTTTGATTTAAACGAATCTAGCCATGATATTGCCACTAAAATTATAGATCATCCTCATAATCACTTTTTAGTGGTATCAGGAAATTTAGATAAGTTGCATGGCTCTGTTGAATCTAAAGATATTTTACGACAAGTCTTAAAAGGCGAAGCCGCCAATATAAACGACGACTTGATTGATAAAGATGTTTTTTACTTACCCGAAACATTAAGCCTATCAGAAGCTTTAAATGCGTTCAAAAGTGCAGCAAAACCATTTGCGGTAGTAGTAAACGAATATGCGCTTTCAGTGGGTATTGTTACGGTTAAAGATTTAATGAAAGGGTTTATGGGTGATTTAATCACTCACCAAGGCGACGAATTAATCATAGAACGCGATAAAAACTCATGGCTTGTAGATGGACTAACGCCAATTACAGATTTAGCAAAAGTACTTGATATAGAAGAGTTTCCTGCTCAGATGCACTATGAAACAGTTGCTGGATTTTTAATTTACAACATGAAGCGAATACCTAAACGCGCAGAGCATTTAACTTTTGCTGGCTTTAAGTTTGAAGTTGTTGATGTTGAAGGGATTAGGGTAGAGCAATTGTTAGTTTCAAGGGTTATCACCCCGCAGACTACTATTACCCCTTAAAAAACTAGGTATGACGCTAGTCGTTTATATAAATAGCCAAGCTATATTTGCTTGGCTTTTTTGTGTTTGTTAGAAGCTTTGTTCCTAAAATAAAAAATTATTTCAATATGTTAAGTCGTTTTATTTTCATACAAGTTTAATCCTGTTGTCATCTAATTAACATCAAATACGACCTAATACGTATATTGCACTGGGGAGTGTAAGTTTGTGTAAATTTCTTCTAATTAAGATTCATTTTCAGCGCGTTTTAATTTAGAATGATCGTTCACTCTAAACTAAAAGGTATTTAACATGCAGCGTTCCCGCATCGCTTTATTTGTATTATCAGCCCTCGTCGGTTCTGTTGCTTTAACTGGTTGTGACCAGGCAGCTGAGCAGTCACAAGCTTCAGCTCCTAAAGCTGTGCCAGTGGGTGTACTTACATTAAAAAGCCAAGCGCTTACTCTCAAAAAAGAACTTCCTGGTCGTATCAGTGCATTTCAAATTGCTGAAATACGCCCTCAAGTAAGTGGTATTGTGCAATCTCGTTTATTTGTAGAAGGTAAAGAGGTTAAACAAGGCCAGGCTCTGTATCAAATAGATCCTGCGACATTTGAAGCTGACTTAGCAGCAAGTGAAGCAAGCGTAGCGCGCGCACAAGCAAGCATTGCGAGTTCTAAATCAAAAGCATCGCGTTATAGTGAATTATTAAAAATTAAAGCCGTCAGTCAACAAGATTTTGACGAAGCAGACGCTGCTTACAAGCAAGTAAATGCTGAATTATTAACGGCTAAAGCGCAGTTAAAATCGGCGCAAATTAACCTTGATTACAGCCACGTGTCTTCACCAATTAGTGGTCAAATTAGTAAATCAAGCGTAACAGTGGGTGCACTAGTCAGTGCCAATCAAAGTACTGCACTTGCTACCGTAACTCAGCTAGATCCAATTTATATTGATTTAACACAATCAAGTAATGAGCTTACCCAACTTAAAAAAGCATTATCATCAGGTGCACTAAGCGTTGATTCTACTAGCCAAACTGACGTTGAACTTATTATGGAAGATGGCTCTATTTATCCTCATAAAGGTACATTGCAGTTCTCCGAGGTGACCGTTGATCCAAGTACTGGCTCAGTAACATTACGTGCTAAATTTTCAAATCCAGAAAAACTATTATTGCCAGGAATGTATGCACGCGCTTCTATTGTAGAAGGTGTTAAGGCGGATGCTATTTTAGCCCCGCAACGTGGTGTTAGCCGAAACTCAAAAGGTGAACCAACGGCAATGGTTGTGAGTAAAGAGAATACTGTTGAAAGTCGTGTTTTAAAAGTAGATAGAACGATTGGTTCTGATTGGCTTGTTACCGATGGCTTAATGGATGGCGATAAGTTAATAGTTGAAGGCTTACAAAAAATCCGTCCTGGTGCACCAGTGAATCCTTCTGAAATTCAATCGTCTGCTAAAGCCGATCAAGCGCAATAACGGAGAGTTTTAATGTCACGATTTTTTATCGATAGACCGATATTTGCTTGGGTACTCGCTATTGTAGTGATGCTTGCAGGTATTTTGGCGATTAGGAGTTTACCTATTTCGCAGTATCCTTCAATTGCACCACCTGCAGTGAGTATTACGGCAACGTACCCTGGTGCGTCTGCGCGTACACTTGAAGATACGGTAACGCAAGTTATTGAGCAAAAAATGAAAGGGCTTGATGGCTTACTTTATATGTCATCAACATCAGAATCTAGCGGTTCTGCTACGCTTACACTTTCGTTTAGCGCCGAAACAGACCCTGATATTGCACAAGTTCAAGTGCAAAATAAACTAGCAACAGCAACTCCACTCTTACCAGAAGCCGTACAAAGGCAAGGTGTTGTGGTTGCAAAGTCAGCGCGTAACTTTTTAATGGTTTATGCTTTTGTGTCTAAAGATGGCAGCATGACCAATATTGATATTGGCGATTATGTTTCATCAAACGTGCAAGATATTGTCTCGCGTGTTGAAGGCGTAGGTGAAGTACAGTTGTTTGGTTCTCAGTACGCAATGCGTATTTGGTTAGACCCTGCAAAGTTACAAAACTATAAGCTTACACCAGCTGATATTAGCGCTTCTATTTCTGCACAAAATGCACAAGTATCTGCCGGTCAACTAGGCGGTATGCCAGCGGTTGATGGTCAGCAACTTAATGCAACAGTAACGGCGCAAAGCCGATTACAAACGCCAGAGCAATTTGAACAAATTTTAGTTAAAACCAATCCAGATGGCTCTTTTGTTCGCCTTGAAGACGTTGCTAGAGTAGAGCTTGGCGGCGAAAGCTACCGCGTTGTTGCTCGTTACGATGGACAACCAGCATCAGGCTTAGGTATTAAACTAGCCAGTGGTGCTAACGCACTTGATACTGCCGCTGGAGTTAAAAAAGCAATTGAAGAGTTAAAGCCATTCTTTCCTGAAGGGTTAGATGCTGTTGTACCTTACGACACAACGCCGTTTGTATCGCTCTCTATCGAAAAAGTTATTCACACCTTAATTGAAGCCGTTGTACTTGTTTTTGTAGTTATGTATTTGTTCCTACAAAACTTTAGGGCAACACTTATTCCAACTATTGCAGTACCTGTGGTTTTACTAGGTACATTTGGTATTTTGTACACTTTTGGTTATTCAATAAATACGTTAACGATGTTTGCGATGGTACTTGCCATAGGCTTATTGGTAGATGACGCAATCGTTGTTGTAGAAAACGTAGAACGATTAATGACTGAAGAAAAGCTCTCAGCGCTCGAAGCTACGCGTAAATCAATGGACGAAATTAAAGGTGCGCTGGTAGGTATAGCGATGGTGCTTTCGGCTGTATTTATTCCAATGGCATTTTTTAGTGGCTCGACGGGTATTATTTATCGTCAGTTCTCTATTACATTGGTATCGGCAATGGGACTTTCGGTATTGGTTGCCCTTATTTTAACACCAGCACTGTGTGCTACGTTATTAAAACCAAGCCATGTTCATGACGATAGCTCGTTTATTGGTAAGTTTTTCTCTGGATTTAACCGTGGTTTTGATAAAACGAATCGCGGTGCACAAGGCTTTGTAAGCCGTATGATCAACCACTCTAAGCGTTACTTACTTATTTACGCTGTGATAGTGGGTGGCATGGTGTATGTATTTTCACATTTACCAACCGCATTTTTACCAGACGAAGACCAAGGTATTTTGTTTAACCAAGTTTCATTACCAGCAGGCTCTACAACACAGCAAACGCTTGAGGTTGTTAAAAAGGTAGAAAATCACTTTTTAAACGATCAATCTGAAGCAGTAAACGGTATTTTTACCGTGACTGGTTTTAGTTTTGCAGGCTCTGGTCAAAACTCAGCAATTGCCTTTGTTAACCTTAAACATTGGGATGAACGTCAACGTGACGAGTTATCTGTTCAAGGCGTTGCAGGTAAAGCGATGGGTTACTTTTCGACAATAAAAGAAGCGTTTGTGTTTGCATTCCCGCCACCTGCAATTGTTGAGCTGGGTACTGCTAATGGCTTTAATATTTTCTTACAAGACCGTGTAGGCCTAGGCCACGATGAGTTATTAGCTGCACGAAATCAATTATTAGGTTTAGCAAGTCAAAGTCCAATTTTAGCGGGTGTACGTCCAAACGGACAAGAAGATATGCCAGAGCTGCAACTTGATACAGACCTTGCAAAAGCCGAAGCGCTTGGCGTGTCGCAAAACGATATCAACAGTACACTTTCGACAGCATGGGGTAGTAGTTATGTAAATGACTTTATTGACCGTGGTCGAGTTAAAAAAGTGTATATGCAAGGTGACGCACAATCGCGCATGGTGCCTGAGGATCTAAATAAGTGGTATGTGCGCAATAATAATGGCGATATGGTGCCGTTTTCAGCCTTTGCTAGTGCTTACTGGACTTACGGATCACCTCGCTTAGAGCGTTACAATGGTTTTTCAGCAATGGAAATTCAAGGTAGTGCAGCGCCGGGTTACAGTACAGGCCAAGCAATGGATGAAATGGAACGTTTAGTTAAACAGCTACCAAATGGTATTTCGTCTGAATGGACCGGTATTTCATTCCAAGAGCGCTCTAGTAGTGGTCAAGCACCTTTACTATATGGCTTATCGCTGTTGTTTGTATTTTTATGTTTAGCTGCACTTTATGAAAGTTGGTCGGTACCATTTGCGGTAATGATGATTGTGCCACTGGGTATATTTGGTGCAATTATGGCGGCGCTTGGCGGTGGCTTATCTAACGATATTTACTTGCAGGTAGGCTTGTTGACTACCATTGGTTTAGCCTCTAAAAATGCGATATTAATTGTTGAATTTGCTATTCATAAAATGGATGAAGGACTAGGGCTAGTTGATGCTGCAGTTGCTGCAGTACGCCTTCGCTTACGTCCAATTTTAATGACTTCAATGGCATTTATTTGTGGTGTAATCCCACTAGCAATCGCCTCAAGTGCGGGCTCTGGCGCGCAAAATGCGCTAGGTATTTCAATTATTGGTGGCACACTTGCATCATCAATATTAGTTGTTGTTTTTGTACCGCTATTCTTTGTGTTAGTTCGCCGTGTATTCCCAGGTAAAGCTAAAGAGACAACGAAGGAGAGTGCAGAATGAGTATTAAAACATTCAGCCTAAGTGCCATTGCTTTATTAGTACTAAGCGGTTGCCAACTTGCACCAGAGCAAAAAGATCTTGCTCTACCAGTATCTGATGCTTATGCATCAGATACTGAGCAAAGCTCAGCTCAGCAATTAAATTGGCAGCAGTTTTTTAATGATGAAAAACTACAAACATTAATTACGCAAAGCCTTGAGCATAATAAAGACATGCAAATTGCAGTGCTTAACGTGCAGCGTGTTCGTGGTTTGTATCAAATTGAAGATTCTGCTTTGTATCCGTCGCTTGATTTAAATGCTTCTGGTACGCGCCAGCGTTTACCTGCTGATTTATCAAGTACTGGCGATGCAGCTATTAGCTCGCAATACAGTGCAACGGTGGGTATTACCTCTTACGAGTTAGATATTTGGGGCAAAGTGCGTAATCAATCGGCGCAAGCATTGCAAAATTTATACTCTACAGAGCTTAGCCAATACAGTACGCAAGTGTCTTTAATTTCAGAGCTTGCAAATGCATGGCTTAATTACGCAACAGACTTACAACTGCTTGAGCTTGCAAAAGAAACGTTAACCTCTCAGCAAGAGTCATTATCGCTTACGCAAAAAAGCTTTGATTTAGGCGCTACGTCTTCAATTACGCTTGAGCAGCTTAAAAGCACAGTTGCTACAGCAAAAGTAGACATAGCAACGTACAAACGTTTGTTAAAGCGTGATAAAAGCGCTCTAGATTTATTAGTGGGTAAATCTGTTTCGGCTGATTTACTGCCTAATAAAGACCTTACCAACTTGATCAGCATGCCAGAAGTACCGGTTGGCTTACCGTCTGATTTGCTATCGCAGCGCCCAGATATTAAAGCCGCTGAGCATTTACTGCTTGCTGCAAATGCCAATATTGGTATTGCACGTGCGGCGTTTTATCCAAGTATTAGCTTAACGGCCAATGCGGGGTCTGCTTCAAGTGATTTGAGTGGCTTGTTTGATTCGGGCTCAGGTACATGGAGTTTTGTACCGTCAATTAGCTTACCTATTTTTAATATGGGACGTAACCAAGCTAATCTTGATGTAGCAAAAGCAGATCAAGAAATTGCAGTGGCTACGTATCAACAAAAAATTCAAAATGCGTTTCGCGAAGTGGCCGATGCACTTGCCGACAGAGAAGGTTATCAAGAGCAATTAAGTGCGCTTGATATGCTTATAAGTAGCCGACAAATCACGTTTGATTTATCAAAAATGCGCTACGAAAAAGGCGCAGACAGCTACTTACAAGTACTTGATGCTCAGCGTACTTGGTATGGCGCGCAGCAACAGTTAATTAGCGGCCAGCAATCATATCTTGCTAGTCAAATTAACTTATACAAAGCACTTGGTGGCGGATGGAATACGAGCGACAAAACAACTCAGGAAGAGCAGTAATATTAGCAGCTCGCTTGCGAGCTGCATTTTAATGATACAGCGAGGCTATTTATAGTACTCGCTTTACTGAGTTTAAGACTTAGTAGTGGAGTTGAACATGAAGCCTAAAGCAAAAAGGCAAACAGATCCCGCGATAGCACTGGCTAGGCGTGAGCAAATATTAACAGCTGCTGCAGAGTGTTTTCGCCGAAAAGGTTACCACGGTGCAGGCATGGCTGAAATATCTAAAACAGCAGGGATGAGTGCAGGCCATATTTATAATTACTTTGAAAGTAAAGAAGCAATTATAGAAAGCATTATTGAAAAAGACATGGAAGAGATGTTTTCTATCTTCCAACAGTTTGAAGATCATCCTGGTGATGTACTTCAAGCGCTCATTGATGGCTTAAACATTGGTGTTCAAAGACATATGGACACGGGCTCGTGTGTTATTGATTTAGACATGATGGCTGAAGCAGGTCGAAATGTTAAAGTGGCAACACTTTTACGCGAAACTGATGTTCAGGCAAGAGATCGCATGAGGCAGCTTTTAACAAGTGAGCGAAGTGCGCTAAAAGATATTGATGAACTTGAACTTGAAAGCCGAATTAATGTTATTTTTTCGATGATGGCAGGGTTGTTACTTAGAAAGTTACTCTACCCTGAGCTAACCGAAGAAACAGTATTAATAGCGCTTCGCCCAGCGATGAAAACATTACTGATGCCATTTGATAAAGCACAGTAAAGCGCAAAATAGATAACTAAAAAGTAAGCTAGCCAACTATTGGCTAGCTTTTTTATACTTTAAAAACGCTCTATTGACCATTGCAGAGCAATTATTGCTATTGCTACAGAACCCATTGGCATTAACCACTTGCTATACCAGGTATAGTTTCGTACATAAATAAGTAATGGCAGCGCAACCAGTAATATACTGAGCTGACCTATTTCGACACCTAAATTAAATGCTAAAATGCTCAATAATTGATAGTCGCTCGACAAGCCAAGCTCGCCAAGTACGCTTGCAAATCCCATCCCATGTAGTAAACCAAAAGCAAAAGTAAGCCAACCTAAACGAAGTATCAGCGGCCAAACATTATTTAATGCTGCAAATAAAACAGAGATAGCAATTCCAAGCTCTACCCAACGACTATTTGGCGAGACTAAGTTCATAGCGGTGGCGGTAAGCGTAATAGAGTGCGCAAGTGTAAACGCGGTTACTATCCATGCTGTGTGTTTAATAATTTGTTTTTTAGAGCTAATACCTTGCCATGTTTTTTCACTACGCTTTAAAACACAGGTAAGTAATAGGGCGATTAAAAATAAAATATGATCAATACCTATCCAGATATGTAAAACACCTTGATATACGTATTGATTGAACGTGCTTAAATAACTAGATTTTTCAAAGCTAAATGTTTGCTGAGCCTCGTTGATATTAAATACACGAGATACACCATTTATATTTACGATGGATTTATGATTAGCATCGGTTTTAAAAAAAGCAGAATAAGAAAGAGAGATTGTTTCACTGTCATTGCAACTAAACATTATCGGAATAACCAAATAAGGCTGGTTAAAATGGTTATCTAACTGATAGATACCTTCACTTGTTAAAGGGCAAGCTTGCCCATTTTGCGTGATATTTAAATTTTCTGTAATGAAGTTATGAATTGAGCTGCGCTTTGCTTTTATTTCTGCCCATGAAATCTGCCCGTTTTTATCTAAATCCAAAGGCACTGCGTGCTCTAAGTCGGCTATATTAATTTGCCAGTTGCCCGTGTATTGGCTTTTATTGGTGCCGTTATCGTTCTTGCTATTTAGGGTTATATAACTTGTACTTAGTTGATGGGCAAAGCTGTAAGTTGAAAAAATACACAGCATTAAAGTGAGTATAAATAGATAAGGCGTTTTCATAGTGTATCTCGTTGCATCGCTTTTGCTTTAATAAGTAATTGCTCATCGGTACTCATTTTAGCTTGTTGCCAATTAATATGAGCCCAGTAAAGTGCTTTTTCGCGATTTGGTTGTACATCAAGGTAATATTTAGCTAAGTCACTTGCATGAAATGAATCTTTGCGAAGCTCTCTAAGTTTAACTCTTTTCGCCATTGTATTTTGCCATTTTTTATCGCGTTTACTTAGTCTTTTTTCTGCGATTGAAAGCCTTAGCAAAATAGCATCCTCTAAATTACTTTTATCAGGAAGCAGTACGCTTAATGTATTTAATACTTGTTGTGGTTGATTAAGAGCAAGTTGAATATCGGCCCATAAAACAATAAGGCTCACAGGGGCTTGAACTAAATCTACGCTTTGTAAGTGAGACAACGCTTGTTTGTAGTTATTTAAACGGTAGCTCATTTCACTTAAAACATGGTTTGTAGCTAGACTAGTTTGGTTATTGTTTATAATTTTAACTAATGCTTGGTAGCTGTCTAAAACGTTTTTATGCTGGCTTTGCACATCAAGTACGCAGGTGCTAGCTGTAATAGTACTTACTTGACCAATCAAGGCTACGCAGTGTTGTTTTGCTTGTGTAAATTTACCTTGGGTCATCAATATATTGGCCAGCAACAAATGGCTATTACTGTGCTTTGGCTCGGCAATCAAAACGTTGTTAGCGATGTTAATTGCTTCGTCAAAAAGGTGCTCTTTTTGTAAAACACGAGCATATAGGTAACCAATTTGAGATGTGGGTGTTTGTTTATATAGCTGGGCTAAACGGGTTTTAAGTAGCCCCTGTAAGCGCTCTGTTTGGCCTGCATATTGGCTATTAGTTACTAATGTATTTATTTCGTCAACAGAGAGAGAAGCACTAAGTGTTGAATTACTTGAGGCAATAATTGCGTCATCTTTTGGTGTAAAAGGAGCCGCACTCACCGCGAAAGAGGTTAAGCAAATAGCAATAATAGTGAGGGGTTTAAATACTGATAAATGCATTATAAATATCCTTTGAAAAAAGCCATCCATGGCCTGTCAGCTTAATTACTTGTTTAGTTGCTAATTTAGTTACCGTTTGTTGAAATTAATCCATCAACATCGGTATCGGAGTTTGTAAACACGCGACCATTGACTGATAGCGGCTCTGCATTTGGGCTTTGATTAAATGCATCGGTTGCAAATTGAGCAAAATCAACTTGCAGCGCCTCAATCGTAATACTTATTGTGGCAGTAACTTGCGAATTAACACCATCACTTACACCAAACATAAAGCTATCTGAACCTGTCGCTTCTTTATTTGGTGTATAGGTAAAATTACCGTCGCTATTAACGGTAACAGTACCGAGTGTTGGCTCACTTGTTAACGAGTAAGTAAGTGAATCGCCATCGTTATCGCTCGCGCTAAGCATATCGGTAATGCTTACTTCAGTTTGTGTTGTTAGCATTGCATCGATTGCTGTAGGTGCTGTATTTACAACTGGTGTAGGTTGTTTTTTATCGTCATCGCTACTACATGCACCCAATGTTAATGCACTGAGGAGAACACAAATATGGGTAGTTTTTAAATTACGCATTAGTTAACTCCTTATTTAGATCCTGCAATAGGTGTTGCAAGGTATGGGAATGTTGAGTCCATCATTGTTGCATCAACAGGTGCGCCATCAGTAAATGGAACTGTACCCGTATTAGCATCCTCTGGTGTACAAAGGCCTAAGTCAGTGTCTTCGCCATTTACAGGAATAGGATGACATAAACGACCCATCACAACGCGCAGTGCAATATCAACCACATCATCACCCGGGCGACGACCATTTGGGAAACCCGCTAAATCATTGCCAGCTACACCAAATGCAGATTGATCAGCTTGCGCTGTTGCAGCAATGGCTGTGTTTAAACGCAGCATTTCTGAAGGTGTTACCGTTGCTTGCTGATTAACGTCTGCAAAACCCGTTAAAAATGCAGTGATTAAATCAGTACGCGGGAAGTTAGTGGGTGCCAGAGTTTCAAAGTTGGTATCTAGTGTTGTATTAACAGCATCTTTAAATAAAATATTTAATAACTCTGGTAGTGCAGGGTGAGATACATAATCTAAAAATTGTGCATCATCTTTAGGGTGCGCTGTTGAGAATGTATCTTTGTCTTTAATACCAATTACAAGCTCATTTACAAGCGGGCTACCTAGGCGTGAAACCTGAGTTAATGCACCACCGTTTACCGCATTATTAGCAAATTTAGCATTTGGGTTTAATACACGTGCTTGAGGTAAGCTTGCCGTTGTCCACGAGCCAATTACACCGTTACCTTCACCAACAATACAACTCTTTGGTATTTCGATAGCGATTGATGTGACGTTTTTATCTGCAAGATCGTCGTTATCAGCAGATTGCGTTATACCACCTGGAAAACCACCGCCGTCACCAGCACCTGGGGCGCTGTCACCCTCTACAGGTACATAGTTAACTAAATCAAATGTTTTACCTAGGTTAACTACAAACGGGTCTTTACGCTGCCCTACAAAAACTTGTGCCATGCTTTCACAGTTAGGAATTGAAACCTGATAAACAAATTGATCCGCATAAGTTTGGTAATCACTCATCGATCCAAATGTTTTATTACCTACATAATCAAGTGGTTTAGAGAATGTACTTGAGTTTGATGCTGTATTATTTAACACAGTAGCTTCGCCAGTACGCTGTGCGCCGCTTATCATGCTCATTGTGTATGATTCGCTAAAGTTAGCTGCGCTGTCATCACCTGCAGCCACGCCGCCAACATTCTTAAGTGGTACCGAAACTGTACGTTGATTTCCTTCAGGTCCAACCGTTAATTGCACGCCTTGATTATCGTTAGGGAGCATGCTTTTAAAGTTAAACGCAAATGTAATATCTTCAACAGCATCGCCATCGTTATCGATATGAATGCTGTAAGTTGCATCTGGATCCATTGCAAAGTAATTAGGGCCGCCGTATGCGTCTTGTAGCGGGATGTAGTTAGCTATTAGTGTTACAAAATCGCCACGACCTTGCTCGTAACTATTAAATACATAAAAATCGGTTGAATCTAAAGTCGGGAAACGGCTTATATTTGGCGCTTCTCTGTGGCTAGATGCTTCACTTGGAGCACTTACAAACGTACTACATATTACTACTGCGAGTATTGATGGAGTTAAAGCTTTCATGACTTTGTCCTTTAGTTTTGATTGAAGTCATAGCTAATAACGGGGCAGGATTTAAATTGGATGCAAAAAAGTTAAATTAAATTTATATTTTGTTAAAAAATTTGAATTGAGGGTTGGCTACTTTATACAAGCAGCCAACATTGGTCATAATAGCAAGGTTATAAAAGTACCAGCTCTGTGGTGTATAACACCTCAGTCGGTAATCCATTTGGCGAGCCACCAATAGGCTCTAAGCTTACTGCAAGCAACGCTATGTCGGTTGCTTTAAAGCGGCTATCTTTGAAAAGTATTTTATTGCCTTGTTTAGGAAGTAAACCCAATGAAATAGGCGTATCTTGCCCCTTTAAAATCATCCACAGCTCGTAATCTTGATTTGATTGAGCAACCAATTTGCTACTGGCTTTAACTGAAAGCCCTTGCTCGTTAACATCAATAAACCACAATGATTGTTTGTCTTGGTTTTGAACCAAGGCAATTTGTTGCGTTTGAAGAACATTAGTAGAGGGTTGAATAACCAAAAAGGCTAAAACAATACATGCGGCAGTTGCCACAAAAGACCATGTACGCCAAATAGAGGGCTTAGTATGTATCACCGTTTTGGTGGGTTGCTGGTTTTCAATTCGCTGTAGTATATTTACCCATACATCGTCACGTGGCGTTTGCGGTGTAATAGCACTCGCTAAGTTATTTAGGTTTTGCTCCCATAGACTTGTTGCTTCACGTGCTTGATTTGAACTAAGCAACAGACGTTGAAAACGCTTACGGGCAAGCCCTCTAAGTGTGCCAAGCACATACTGCCCAGCAAGTGCGTCTAATAGTTCGGGTTTATTATAATTCATAATGTTAAACACCTTTGTAGCTGCATAAGCCCACGCCTGATCCAGCTTTTAACTGTGCCTAATGGCGTTTCTATATGATCCACTAATTCGCTATGACTCAGCCCTTTGTAATAAGCTAAGTGAATAGCCTGCTTTTGTTGCGGCTCAAGTTGTTCTATACAATTAACCAGTTTTGTTTCTTCATCGTAATTAATGTCAATGCTTTCATTCTCATATTCATCATCGCCTAGCGACTGCTCTTTTCGTACCTTGTGATAGCGCAGCGAATCAAGACTTCTATACCTAACTATACTTATCATCCAACTAATAACAGTGCCTTTAGAGGCGTTATATTCAGATGCGTTATGCCAAATTTTTATAAAAGCGTCTTGTAGTGCCTCTTCTGCATAAGCTCTGTTAGTGAGCATATTTAAACTAATAGCAAAAAGTTTGCCGCTAGTTTGTTGATATAAACTTGAGAAAGCATTTTTGTCTCCTTGTGCTGTTGCGCACAAAAGAGGGAGTAAATCATCGTTATCCATAGGGATCCTGTTTTTCTTATTATCATTGAGTAAACGGTTGAGGGCGTGATTTGGATGCAAAAAATTTAATTGATTTTTAGATTAGCTGCTTTATACGTTAGTACAAGCAATAACCGATCAGTGTTTGAAATATAAACGTATAGGTATAATTTATTCACATGTTTGTAAAAAATGCACAAAGAGCAGATTGCACTTAAATTTATTTTATTATTAACATTATATATCAATAGCTTATGATTTTAATTTGAATTTAAAATGCCATTTATATGGCGTGATATTTGCAAAAGAGTACATAAAGCCGTTTAAATTAAAATTAGAAAATCGGAATTATTTACACAAAGGAGAGACTATGTGGGCTGCAATTGGTTATTCACTTTTAGCATTACTACTTATTTTTATTGGTTGGGAAGTGAACTCAGTTTACTTTGCTATTGTTTTTTATTGGACAGCGTTGTCGCTTTTATTGGTTAGCACCGCCTATATTTTTAACGCTGCAAAAATATTCAGAAAGCGTGAAAATGGCGTGATCCCTTTTTATATACGCTGGGCATTTGTACCATTTTTATTTGGTGTGCAAATTTATAATGCCTGGTCGCGTAAGCACGACAAAGTACCGCCAATTCAACAAATAAATGATAACCTATTTTTAGCTTGCCGATTATTTCCCTCAGACATAGACACATTAAAAGATAACGGAATTACGGCAATTTTAGACGTAACGTGCGAGTTTGACGGCCTTGAGTGGAGTTCAACACAAGAGAATATTAATTACTTAAACATTCCGGTGCTCGATCATAGTATTCCTACCCATTCTCAGTTAAATCAGGCTATTAATTGGATACATCATCATATTAAAGAAAATCGCCGTGTGGTTGTTCATTGTGCTTTAGGGCGCGGACGCTCGGTATTTGTAATGGCAGCTTACTTATTGAGTCAAAATAAAGATGCTGATGTACATCAAATTCTTGCACAAATAAAAGAAACCCGCGAAACCGCCAACTTAAATAAGCATCAGCTTCGTCATTTAGCTAAGCGTCATAAAAAAGGCGAGCTGCTGATTAAAAACAAAGCAGTTTTAATTGCAAATCCAGTATCTGGTACACGATTATGGCAAGAAAAAGAGCACTTAATTGTTGCGAGGTTATCGGCCTATTACGATTTAAAAGTACTTACTACTTCACAAGACGTAAACGGTATTGAGCTTGCTAAACAAGCGATTACGCAAAAACCAGACATGATAATAGCGTGTGGGGGAGACGGTACCGTGGCCGAAGTTGCAAGCGTACTTGTAAATACACAATGTAAGCTAGGTATTATACCAATGGGGACTGCAAACGCACTTGCGCATGTATTGATGGGGATTAGCTCTAAATTTATTCCTGTTGAACAAGCTTGTGACTTAATTATAGATGGTCAAACAAGCACAATAGATACAGCTTACTGTAATAACGAATTAGTACTACTACTCGCGGGTATTGGTTTTGAGCAATCAATGATTGAAAAAGCAGATAGAGAGTCTAAAAATAAATCGGGGCAGCTTGCCTATTTAAACGGTTTTTTTGAAGCCTTTGGCGAGCAAAAATCACAGCTACTTAGTGTAAAACTCGATGATAATGAACCGAAAGAAATATGTACAAATAGCTTTATTGTGGCAAATGCCGCGCCTTTTACAACGCTATTGGCTCAAGGTGGTGGGCAGCCAGATCATAGTGACGGGCTTCTTGATGTAAATTGGCTAACACCAAACAGTGAAAATTCTACGACAATATTGAGTATCGCGGAGCTGATGTTTAGTAGCTTAACGCAAACACATTTAGCTATAAATTCGCATCATACAAATGCTAAAAGAGTTGAGGTTACAGGTGAAGGAGAGCTTAAGTACGTACTTGACGGGGAAGTTAAAACAGCTCACAAACTCGTTATTACTATTGAGCCGGCCTCATTACATGTGATTTGCAAAGAGCAATAACATCGCACTTGTTACAATTAAAAAGGAGCTGAAATAGCTCCTTTTTTCACATCATTTTTTAATTGATGGCCAAACAAACCCTGTTGTATCCGGCGCTTGAGAAGATGTTTCTCTCGGCGCACTTTTTGGTCTACGAATAGGTTTGTTATTTATAGTGTGAATGTAAAGTGCTTCCACTTTATCGCGAGCCCAAGGCGTTTTACGCAAAAACTTTAAACTCGATTTAATGCTCGGTTGATCAGTAAAACATTTAATTTTTACTTGCTCGCCAAGTGTTCTCCAGCCAAGTCGCTGTTCTAACTCAACAAGTATTTGTTCTAACGTTACCCCATGTAAAGGGTTTTTAGGTTGATTATCCATAGCCATACTACTTATTTAAACTGCGTGCATTGTAGCTCAAATCAGCTTTTAGCGCTAATTCACAGTGATTGTTTTAGGAGCTGTTGGGTAAATAGCATTACCTTGTTTATCTATTTTAAGCCAAATGAGTTGGCTGTTACTGTGCTGGGGTGTTTTAGCACCGCATAAAAGTGTAAAAGAGTGAATTTGTATTAATGCGCCTTCGCTATAGCGTTTGTTGTCGTACCAGCAACTAGACCCTTCGTTTACAAACTGGTTTGCATCAATAATTGAATGGGTTTTAAGCGTTGCTGCTTCACTAAGTACTGAATACGATAAGCTGCTAAAACAAAAGCATAGAATTAAAAAGTTACGCATTAGAGGCCTTTAAATAGGGAGGGTTAAAAATAATACATTAAGCTAAAAAACGTGCTAGTGTAAAGTACACAAAGTGATTTTAATTATAAACTTAGTTACTCACAGAACAACTTAGATTCAAATAAAAAGGTGCACACAATGCAATTTAATCAAACAATGATCGAAGAATTCACACTATTAGCAAAGTTTCCTCGCGACAGCAAAATGCAGGGTATTAAATTACACTCAGACGCAGAGCCAAGCTTACTTAGTGCAGCGCAACGTTTATTTGAAAAAGGGATTATAGATAGCCCAGATGGCGGGTATTTAACTGATCTGGGCTTAGATTTAATTGAGCACGTTACGGTTATTCATAGCGCGCTACAAAGTTAATCTAAATTAGCTTAATTTGCATCGGGTTGATTTTGCGGTGCAGCATCATTAAATGCAGCTAATTTATTACAATGCTCGTAAATAGCTGCAATTTTTGGGTAAGCGCTCATATCTACGTTAAAACGAATTGCATTAAATACTTGCGGCACTAAACAAATGTCAGCAAGTGTTGGTTGGTTACCAAAACAGTAGTCGTCATTTTCGTTTAGCATCAGTTCTATTTTTTCAAAACTCACTTCTATCCAATGTCGATACCATTTATTTTTAGCCTCGTCATCAATACCTAATTCGTTCGATAAATACTTCAGCACACGTAAATTATTAACAGGGTGAATATCGCAGGCAATGGCAAAGCTTAAGTTTCTTATTTGTGCTTTTTGCCACGCAGTTCCTGTAATTAATGGTGATTGCGGATAAGTTTCATCAAGCCATTCCAGTATTGCAAGCGATTGTGCTAATACACCATCATCGGTTTCAAGTGCAGGTAGTAAGCCTTGCGGATTAGTAGCTAAGTATTCCTCCCCAAGCTGCTCCGATTTTAAAAGGTTAACAATAGCAAGTTCATGATCGATTGCTTTTAAGTTAAGCGCTATACGCACTCTATAAGCCGCTGATGAGCGAAAGTAGCTGTATAATTTCATAATTAATCCTGTGAACCTGTAAATTGTTTTTTAATAGTACGCCAGCAATCGGTATAGTTTGGTTGGCGCTCTTTACCTTCTAATGCATATTTTGTCGGTGAAATTATATAGCGCGACTCAAACATAAAGGCCAAAGTGTTTTCGTATTTTTGTGGTGTAAGCTCTGCGTTTGAGGCTTTTTCAAATACGTCGGCTTCAGGTCCATGTGGCGACATACAATTGTGTAAACTTGCGCCACCAGGTACAAAGCCGTGCTCTTTTGCATCATACACACCTTCAATCAAGCCCATAAATTCACTCATAATATTGCGGTGATAATAAGGCGGACGGAATGTATTTTCGGCTACCATCCAACGCGGTGGAAATATCACAAAATCGACATTAGCCATACCCTCAGTAGCAGAAGGGGAGGTTAGCACAGTGAATATAGACGGGTCGGGGTGATCAAAACTCACTGTATTCATTACATTAAAACGCGATAAGTCGTATTTATAGGGCGCACTATTACCTGTCCATGCAACTACATCAAAAGGAGAGTGCTTAATTTCACAGCTAAATAAATTACCGTTGAATTTAGAGACAAGCTCAAAGTCACCCTCTTTATCTTCAAAGGCAGCTACAGGGTATTGAAAGTCTCTGTCGTTGGCATAACCGTTGGCACCAACAGGACCTCGCTCTGCAAGCTCTAACGCATGGCCATAATTTTCACAAATATAACCACGCGCGGTATCGTCAATTAAATCAACAGAGAACTTAATTCCTCTGGGAATTACAGCAATTTCACCTGGTTTAATGCTTAACTTACCGCACTCTGTGTGAATTAATAACTCACCTTGCTGAGGGACAAACAACATTTCGCCATCGGCATTGCAAAAGTAACGCCCTTGCATTGACTGATTAGCGACATATACATGAATGCCAATACCCGATTGCCCATTAGCACTGCCATTAGCTGCCATAGTTACTAACCCGTCAATAAAGTCAGTAGGTTGCGAAGGCATATCAATAGGGTTCCAACGTAGCATTGTTGGTGGTGTTACGGCCTCAGTAATTGGGGCTGTTCTTATTAAGCCGTTATCAATTGCTTGGTAATCACCTTGCACTACCGAAGGACGAAGGCGGTAAAACCAAGTGCGACGATTTGAAGCGCGAGGAGCCGTAAATGCAGTCGAACTAAATTGCTCAGTGTATAAATCGTATTTAACCTTTTGTGGGCTAAATTGTCCTATTGGCAATGCACCGGGTAGCGCTTGTGTTTCAAATTCATTACCAAAACCTGTCATATAACTTAATTGTGTCGTCATTACTGACTCCTGTGAGAGGGGGTTGGTTTAATATTATTTTTATTTCAGTTAAGATACTCTCAAGTGAGACTAATATCAAATGTGCAACTACGCACCTGTGTAAATATTAATGAACACCAAAGTAAGCCTTATAAAGCTGGGATAACCAAAAATGAAAATTGATTTAGCAACGTTCTTACCTTATCAATTAACGAATGTAGCAACACGTGTAAGTAACGACTTTGCCGAGGTTTATCAAACTAAATACGGTTTAAATATTCCTCAGTGGCGAATACTTGCTAATTTAGCGCAGTATGGCCAAAGCAACGCAAAGGATTTATGCACGCAAGCAAATATGGACAAGTCGACTGTTTCACGCGCGGTAAAAGTTTTAATAGATAAAGCTTTAGTGAGAAGTGAGTTAAATGAGCAAGACAAGCGCGCAGCATTACTTGTACTGAGCCAAGCAGGGCAAAGCTTATATGAGCAAATAGCACCCGATGCATTGAATTGGGAAAAACAATTACTGAGCACTTTGACTAACGAAGAACACGAAGTGTTAGTGAGTATTTTTGAAAAGTTAAATAACAAATTAAATGCATAAAAAAGCCCACAAAGTGGGCTTTTAAAATAATAGCTAATTTAATAAGCTAAATTAGAAAGTGTAACGAACACCTACACGCATTTCCCATAGAGATGCGTCACGTTGAGTTGTAGTGCTTGCGTTATTTGCGTTAAAGTTTGAATAAACATAACGACCCTGATCATCAATATCAGTTGAAATCATACGAGCGCCAACGAATGGACCTTTCTTAAGCACACCCCAGTCATCATTTAACATGTTAGTTAAGTTATCGATAACAAAGAATGCTTCACCTTTATGGCCATCCATAAAGCCAGGTACTTCTTGAGTTAGTTTAAAGTTAAACTTCACAAACCAATCAGAGTTTTGTGCGTTACGACCTGAAATTTCACCACGTTTTAAGCCTTCAGATGCAATGAAGTCATTAAATTCATTGATATCATCAGCACTCATGTCATAAACAACGTTAGGATCGTTTACTAACGGTACATAAAGAAGTTGACGAGAACGGTTTGAATTGGCATCACCGAAAGCTTCATCACTGCCGTTAAATGTAAAGCTGTAAGGTAAACCTTTGTATGCTTCACCAAATAAATTAAAGCGAGTGTTGTAGCCATCGAAAAACTCATGCGTGTAAGCAAGGTTTAATGTAAAACGATGTGGAATTTCATAATCAGATGATGCAATACCCGGATTAAGCGCATTAGACGTTGCTAAGTTACCGTAGTTAGAGCTAGATGTAGAACTAGTCATCGGATTAACATCATCAGCATCTGTATAAGCATAAGATAGCTGTACTTTAATACCATTATCAAAAGCTTTGCTTACAGCTGCAGAGATGATTGAAGTATCACCATTGTCGCCATTGACGTTAGTTAATAATAAATCACCATCACGACCTTCAATTGATTCTAAAAGAGGACGGCCATCAAATGATGTTTCGTCAGATGATTGCAGAGCAATATCTTTTAGAATTGCAGCATCACGTTTTTTAGAATAAAGGAAATCTAATGCAATTACATACTCGTCTTCAGTTGTATAAGTTGCACCAACTGAATATTTCCATTCTGATGGAATTTCAAAATCTGGGTCAACAGCATTTACAGATGAGTCACCAGAACCTGGAGTAACGGCTGCAATCTCATCAAACATAGATTGAGGTACATCAAAACCTGGACCACCACCATTTACATTTGGTGTATTGAATAGGTCAACATCACGAATTTGTAAACCTATGTTAGTAATACCATCATTTGAATATGAGTTAGATAACCATACATTTGGATTACCGCCTGAGAATAAGCCTAGACCAGCACGAATTTCAAGTGCATCAGTTGCATACCATTCAAAACCGATACGTGGTTGAAATAAATCAATACCGTCAAATGTACCTTGGTTGCTATAACCATATCTGTCAGTAAAGTTTTGGTTTAATGTTGGTTTGTCATCACTGCTATAGCTGTCATAGCGAAGGCCGAACGTTAAAGATGCATCAATGTCTGAGAAGCTATATTCATCTTGTACATAGAAAGTACTTTGTGAGTACGAAAAGCTTGCAGCAGCATCTGCTGGATTGTTTGTACCAGCTGCATTATTGTAATAAATACGAGCTGCTTGGCCTGATTCGAATTTTTCAATATCATCAAAACGCCATTCACCTTGTGTATGCTGTACGAATTGGTTAAATACTTCTAACTCTTCATATTCAAAACCTGCAGTAATTGTGTGTTGATCAAGGTAGTAAGTACCAGCAAGTTTAAAGGTAGTTGTATCGTAATCTAAATCGTTTGATTGACGAGAGTCATCTGGACCTAAATATACAGTGCCGCCATCGCTTGTTTCTATTTGGAATTCGCCAAAGCTACTTGCTGCATCTAAAGACTCAACGCGAGCATCAAGCTCTGATTTTCCTAGACGAATTTCAGTTGAGAAGTCGTCGCTCCAATCTGAATAAACTGAACCGATAATTGAAGTGAATTCTGCACCTTGCTCATAAAAATGGCTATCTAATGAAAGGCGAGTTGAACCCGTATCTGATTGAGATAATGTAAAGCCATCATTGTAGTTGTATATTAAATTAGCACGGTGAGAGTCGTTGATGTTCCAATCTAATTTAATTAAGATTTTTTCATCATCTACTGGTGAACTTGAAGGTGTAGTACCTGCATTATAGCCATACACATCTTGAGAAATCTGTTGGATACGTGCTAAATCACTTGCAGAAACGCTTGAACCTAAAGGGTCATAGTTAAATTGTGCTACGCCTTCTAATTTTTCATATGAAGTGTATAAAAATAATGAATCTTTAATTAGCGGAAGACCAACATTAAAACCGTAGCGTTTTTCGCTGTAACTACCGTTATCAACGTCTTCGCCTTCAATTTTATCACCTTTCATTGAATCATTAGTGTAATCGAAGAACACACCGCCATGTAATTCATTACCGCCAGATTTAGTTACTGCATTGATATTACACGATGTAAAACCACCGTATTGAACATCAAACGGTGCAAGCTCTACTGCTACTTGTTCAATTGAATCGAAAGAGAAAGGGGCACGAATAGTTGGGTAACCATTTGAGCTTAAACCGAAGTTATCGTTCATACGAACGCCATCTAGCGTTAAGCTATTAAAACGTGGATTACCACCACCACAGTTAATAGTGCCACGACTATCATCAATTGCTACACGCGGGTCAACACGAATGATATCTTTCAAATCACGGTTAATAGCAGGCTGGTTCTCTAGATCTGTAAGTGTGAAAGTAGAAGCTGGACCAGTACCGCCAGACATAGAGCTAATCGGCGCGCCAGTAACTACAATTTGTTCCATGCTTGATTGTGACTCAAGAGAAACGTTTACTGGGTAGTCGTTACCAATATTAAGAATAATGTTATTAAATTCTTGGTCTGCATATACATCTGAATCAACAACTACTTTATAAGGGCCGCCAACACGCAGGCCTTTAGCTGTAAAGTAACCAGCGTCATTTACTTCAGTTGTTTTTACTGAACCAGAAGGCACGTGTAAAATTGTTACTTTAGTGCCGGCTGCTGGGTTGCCATTAGGGCCCGTTATATGACCTTTAATTGCAGAGGTCGTTTCGTTAGCCATTGCAGCGCCACTTACACCAACACATGCTGCAATAGCAAGTGAAAGAGCTGTTTTGCGAAGTTGAGTTTTCATTTAATTTTCCCGTGTAGTTAGTAATTAAATTTTTATATTTTTATTTTAAAATTTTGTAAAATAAACAGTTGAAGTTCATTTATTCAAAATCCGTTACTAGTGTACCTTATTTATTCGTTACAAATAAAATACAACTGCAATATATTTTTAATAAATAGTACTATTTTTGTCTATTTTAATGTTTTTTTGAGCAATAACTCTATATCGGGGTATATATTACGTGGGGTTTATGACAAACATGTGAAATTGTAGGGGTGAAATAAAAAACCCATTACAAATTTGTAATGGGTTTATTGTAACTTACAAATAACTTAACAAGTTATTGATGTAGAGTTTTTAAGACTTAAAACTTGTAGCTTATACCAACTTTAGCCTGCCAAGCTGATGACGATGAACTGATTTGCGAGTAATTACGCACATCTGCACCGCCAAAACTGTTGTCTATTTTATATCTGCCTTGATCATCAAGACCACCAAAGTCATAAATCGTTTGGTTAGAGTAACCTAAGCGTTTTTCTACACCCCAATCGCTGTTTAGAAGGTTTGCGAAATTATCAATCATTAGATAAACCTCACCAGTGTGACCTTCAGCAAAGCCAGGTATTTCTTGTTTGATACTTACATCCATTGTAGTAACCCAAGGTTGCGTTGCTGTATTTTTACCTAAGATCCCACCACGTTGAGATATACCAGCACGCTCTAATAACGGTTCTAACTCAGCCCAAGTCATTTTAGAATCAGCCCAATTTACATTCGGATCATCAGCACCTGTTGGAATATAAGGTAAGTAAGCACCATTAGTGAATAAAGAGCTAGTATCACCTAAGTCTTCATCTTTATACATATTCATTGTGTAACTAAATGGGCGACCTGAACGACGTTCAAAATAAACATTGAACTTGGTTGCATATCCTTCAAAAAATTCAGTGTTATACGCTAAGTTAATTTTAAAGCTGTGCTCAACTTCGTAAAAGCCACGTGCTGCAATATCTTCATTACGATTTACAGTAATATTGTGCTTATAGTTACCTTCTGCCTGAGAAGCTGAACCTGCTGATGATTCTGTAACATCTTGGTGAGCATAGCTTGCCGATACAAACAGACCATTATCCCATTGTTTAGCAATACCCGTTGAAATAATAATTGAACGACCATCATCCGATGAATTCGTCATTTCTATATCAACATTATCGCCACTGTAAATACTTTGATTGATAACACGTTCGCCGTCAGCTGCTAAGCCCACTGGGTTAATAGACGAATTATGCCATACTGCTTCATTCTCTTTTTTATGATAAGCAATTTCTGCTTGCCATTTAAAGCCATCGCCTAATAATTCAGAGTCAAACTCATATTCAAAACCAATTTGAGTACGAATACTTGAAGGCAATTTAAAATCAGGGTCGATATACGCAACACTACCTGCGCCTTGCTCTAATGTATTTTTTATTTCATCAGGTACCTGAGTAATATCAGCTGTGTTATTTGCATAGTAATCATTAATTACATCGTTTTGTGCTGATACTAAGGTAATACCGTCACTTTGGAATGAGTTGTTATACCAAACGTTTGGTATACCACCTTGGAAACGACCAATCCCACCATTAATAGTAAGCGATTCCGTTGCGTAGTATTTAAAACCTACACGAGGAAGTATAATATCTAGACCATCAAGGTTTTCTTGGTTGGTAAAGCCATACGTATTAGCAAAATTCTCGTTTAAAGTTGGCTTATCATCTGATGATAAACGCTCGTAACGAAGACCGGCTGTGACTTCTAAATCATCACCTACATAAAAAGTATCTTCTATATAAAGTGCTAGCTGGTTACGTCTTACGTCGTAAGCTGTGTCAGCCGAATCATTAGTGTAAGCATTTTGATAAGAGAAATCATAAGAACCAATCTGACGATTTTCAAAATTTTCTAAGCTATCAAATTTCCATGAACCAAGCGAGTTTTGAGCAAATAGGTTATATAAACGAAGTGACTCGTACTGAGCTCCAAAGTTTATTTCATGCTCATCCATTAAATACGTAGCGTCTAATGTAAAAGTTAAATTTTGTGTTTCTGAACGGTTTGCATGGCGGTATTGATCGGTACCAAAGCTGTAAGAAGGACCATTTCGACCGTCTTCTTCAACAGTAACACTTCCTAAGTTAGAGCGAGTTGCACTATCAGAGGTAACATCTTTATACGACACACCAATTTCTGTTGAAAAGTTTTCAGTCCAATCAGAGTAAAGTTTAGATGAAAAGTTATTAAACTTAGTTACGTATGCATAAGTGCTTGAAACTAAGGCTATATTGTCACCGCCTGTACTAGAGTTACGCTCATCTTGGTCGTCTTGCCATTGATAAGTAAAATCTAAACGATGATCGTCGCTTGCGTTCCAGCTTAATTTAACAAGCAAGTTTTTATTTGTATCTTCAGGAGCACCGGCTAATGAATCGGTCAATCCGTATTCATTATTTAAGATAGAAATGAAACGATTATAGTTAGCTTCAGAAGTATTAAATTCATTTGAAGCACCAGAGCCATCAAAGCCATAGTCTAGATCTTGCTCGCTTGACCATTCTGCATAGTTAACAAAATAAAACAGTTCATCTTCAATAATCGCTCCGCCGACATTAAAACCAAATCTTTCTTCAGTTTTAATCGGCTCTACTTTATTTGTAGAGTAAGTTTTATGACCTAACTCATCAAGATCGTCTTCTTGTACAATACTATCAACATCGCCAGCTATCTCAGGGGTAGAGATTTCGTAAAAGCCAGAGAATTTGAACTCATTTGTACCAGATTTTGTTACTGCATTAATAGTACCGCCACCAAAGTTACCTTTAGAAGCTGAAAACGGAGATACATCAACAGAAACTTGTTCAATAGCATCAAGTGCTACAGGAGGCTGAGAAGTAGGGTAGCCACCAAAGTTTAAGCCAAAGTCATCATTTTGACCAATACCGTCAACAGTTAAACCGTTTGTACGAGGGTTACTACCTGCAAACGTTAGCTCGCCATTGCCATTAATGCTGGCAAGCGGGTTTAAGCGCGCAATATCTTTAATATCACGGTTAAAACTTGGCATGTTTTCAATTGTGTCAGAGCCAAATGTGCTGCTAGAACCACCTGATTGTTGAACAATTTTATAACCAGACACTTCAATCTTTTCGATGTTTAGCGGAGCAAGCTGCGAGCTTAAACGATAAGTTTCACCAAGATTTAAATAGATGTTTTCAACGGTAGTATCGTTAAACGTATCAGAATCGATGATAACCGTGTAAGGGCCACCTACACGTAAACCATTAGCGATAAACGTACCACTTTCGTTTGTAGTTAGTTCGCTAATAGTTCCCGTTGGTTGGTGAACTACTTTGATTTTAACGTTTGCAGCACTGCCACCTGAAGGCGTTGTAATTTTACCACGCATTGCAGATGAAGTATCAGCAGCCATTGCGCTTGTAGAAACACCTAGCGCTAAAATTACCGCTCCAGTTAATTTCGAAAGGCGAAGCTTAGTCATAATGTTGATTTCCCGTGTGTAGGTTATATAAATTTAATACAGTTTATTTGTCAGTCGTCATTTTTAGTGCTGTTTCTAACTCTTTTGCAGAAGGGTCAAATAAGGCATTTAATAATCCAGCTAATCGAATACCCGCCTGTTGTAAGCGCGTTTTTACGATAGGCGTATTGTTATAAATGTAGCTGTATCCAACTTCGTCGTTGGTGTACTTATAAATTTTTGTTGCTAAGTTGTGCGATTCTTCAACCCAAGTTTTAGGTGAGCTTTGTAAGTACTGTGCAATCAGTTCGCTGTTATTAGTATCGATAAATTGCGCGTATTCAGTGAACGACAAGTTTTCGTTTTCAACTAGCTTTGTATCCCAAAGGCTATGAAGATTTGTTTCTTCATTAAAAAATGAAACCTTTATACGATTACCACCTCTGTCTTCACCTCTGCCTGCATGAAATGGCTGATGGCTATCACCTACTAAATGCACTAAAAAACGTAAACTAAATTGCTTAGCGTCTAACGTGCTATTGGTATCTGTAAGTGTCTGCATTGAGTAGTGAATACCTTCAAGGATATTACTTACAGATTCTTTGTTTTTAGTATGTTCGTGGTTGAAGCTGAAAGACTTACCCGGTGCTGCATTTATATAATGCCAACGAGATGATTTCTTTTGCCAAAATTCACCAGGAGCAGATCGCATTTCATCAGGCCACGTTGATATTTGAGCTAGTGACTCGCCATCTAAATAAGGCTTAATTGCTGCTTTAGTTGTTTCGCTTATATGAGATTGTGCAATTTGCCCTACAATACGATGGCCATTTTGACCCCAAGCATGTGAGTCGGTGCTTGTGAATATCGCACTAACCAAAAGTGCAGAGGATATCGAGTACTTTATACTGTTATGCATTAGAACTTCCTAAATGAATATTTCATGGGGTTGCTATAAGCTAATGCGGTCAATTGTCCTCACTTTTCGTGTTGATAGGAAGGACTTATTAAAATTCATAGTTTCTTATTTAGATTTGATATAAATCAATGGCTTATGTTTAACAGGTAAAATTACTTGTTGTAATAAGTAAGCGAAATTGTTCAAATGCACTATATAATCTTTTTTTGAGTAGCATTGCTTTGAATTTTAAAAATATCGTGTTGCACAAAATGTTAATTGTTACATTTTTGTTTCTATTGTTGGTCGTTACGTGGATTTGCGGTCAAGTTAGTGTATACAACGATGATTTGCATTTTCCAGTTATGATTGAAACCTCAACAGAATGTCAAACAACTGCAACAAGTAATAAAGACCAGCTAATTATTTTCACGCAATCGAAAAAAATAGCCAAGTTATTAACACAGAATTTGTGTTCTGATAACGTAGTGGCTAAACAATATGGCTCTGTAAAAGGGTATTGGGGGTATAGAACCGCAGAAAGCTTTGAGTTTGTTGGTAAAGGAATTGCTGACTTAATTTTAGCTAAAAATAATATTATGGCCGCCTTCAAAGCTGAGTCGACTTATAACTACCAGCCCGTTGTTGGGTTTTCTGACTACACTGCCTTTTTTATATCGTCTAAAGAAAAACCTCGCATTACAAAACAGTACTTTTTAGATAAGCGTATAGGTTTGCTTGATTATCCAACTAGCCGCTCAGGGCACATATTACCAAAGAAGGTATTTAAAGAGCTGGATATTAATTTAGCTAATTTGAAAATTACCTATGCTAGTTCTCATAATGAATTACGTGATCTACTAGCCGACGGAAAAGTCGATATTATTGCTTCATTTTGGAAAGAGAGTGACGAAAAACGCTTTTCAAAAAATTATATTACGCCTTTGAGTAATAATATTTCTGGAACAAGATGGTATTTAAAAATGCGGCAAAACAATACTGATTTGTTGTGTGCAGTTCAGGAAAACTTACTTGCTATGTCTAAAGATCAAAGGTTGCACTACTATCAAAATGTGCAGCCGTTTTGGAGTTGCGGTACTAGCTCAGTAAACTTAAAAGAGGAAGTTAGTGATGAGTAAATATAAGCAATTACTTGTTTTTATATGTTTATTTTTAATTCTATCGTCTGTTTTTTATATTTCTGTAACCCAAAAAAGCCAGCAAGTAGTTAAACAAAAAATAATTCAGATAGAGAAGCAAATAGCACTAGATTTACCCTTACTTGATTTATCAAATGAGCTGCTTAAACACTCAGGCAATAAAGACGCGGTTAATAGCTACATTAAAACCTTAAATAGCTATATCGATTCGGATGATCTTAGGGTTGTTACTATTGTGCCCAAAAGCGAGATGGTAACACCTATAAAGCCCAACCAAATAATACGTAGTTTGAGTACAAACAGCGGGTTTGTATTAGTTGTATTTAGCGTTAAGCACACTCACTTTATGTTGAGTCAGATTATTTATTATTTAATATTTTTTGTTTTAAGTGTGTTGGTTAGCTTTTGGATAAAATTTGCGTTTATTAAGCAAAGTAATAAACAATTGATTAATACAGAGCATCAAACAATTACTGAGCCTGCGCCGCTTGTACTTATTGTTGATCTTAACGATAAAACACTATCGAGTAGCTGTAATCCAGAACAAAAAATGAGTTTAGCTAATAAGCCATTATGCTTTTATTTAGCACTTGTAGAGTATTGTACAAATAACGATGATGTAACGCTTAGTCATAATAAAGATGTACCAGAGGAGCTGCTAGAGCTTGCGAATAAGTATTTTTATAGGTTGATTGAGCTTGGTCACACGGTTAGAAAAAGGCCTAACTTTAATAATAGTCTTGAAAAAACCTTAAGTGAAATACGTGCGGCATTAGATGAAGTGCTTAACGAATGTCCTGAAGAGAAAGAATTATATTATCCCCCAAAAGCATATGGAGAAGGGTCGCGTTCTCGACTGCATAGTTATGGGCTGGCAAATATTAGAAAAGGCAATATTGAAATAATAGGAAAGTAACACAGTTACTTTCCTATTATTATCTTCATTTATTTAGGGGTAAATTCAGCCGCTTTAAGAGGGCTGTTTTTTGATATAAAGTCTTGTAGCGCTTGGGCATCTGTTTCGTCTGTACTAACAAAGCCTTCTTTATTTGTAAGCGTAGGATAACCATCACCGCCTGATGCGTTATAGCTATTTAAACTCATACGGTACGTTTTATTTTTATTCAAAGGTTGGCCATTAATAACCACATTAACTAGTTGGCCATTTTTACGTTCAAACGATAGCTTATGGTACTGTAAATAAGCACCTGCATCCGGTGGGAAGCTTGTTACTGTATTTAAGTAATCCCATAAATCACTGCCTTGCCAGTCCATATAAGTAATACGATTTTTAAAAGGGTGTACTTTTAAAACATCTTTATAACTTACTTCACCCGCTTCTATTGAACTGCGAATACCACCACCACTTATTAGTCCAAAGTCTGCATTTACTACATTCATTTGAGCTTGAATAATTACGCGCGCAAGATTAGTCTGTTGGTAGCGAACTTTGTTTCTGTCGCCTTCTAAGCGAGCATCAACTTCACCAATGGTACCTTCAATTTGTTTAGCGCCTTTTGCTTGGTATACCGCTAAATAAGATTCAAGTTTTGGGTCTGGTTTAATGTACTCGTTTGCTAATACTTCTTTAGTAGAACCATCAGCTTGTACTTGATCAACATACAAATTAACTGGCATAAGTTTGTAGTCAAGTAACGTTAATTTACCGTTTTCAAGTTTAAACTCAGCTTTACCAACATACTTACCCCATTCATGGGCTTGCATAATGTAAGTACCGTTTTGTTGGTCTGGTTTACAGGCAAGGCCTGGTTTAAAGTTGTCGTCATTTACATTTGTATCACTCATACATACAGGTTCTTGAGAGTGACCACCAATGATCATATCAAGCGTGTTTGCTGGCAATGAACGAGCAAGTGTTACATCACCCGGTGCATTAATACCAAAGTTAGCATCAACATAATGACCCATATGGGTTAGTGCGATTGTAATATCAGGGTTGTACTTAGCTTTTATTTTTTTAGCTAAGCTTGCTGTAACGTCAACAGGGTCTTTAAACTCTAAGTGCCCAATATATTGAGGATTACCAATTTTAGCTGTGTCGGTTGTTGTTAAACCAATAACAGCAATAGTTAATCCATTCTTTTTAAATATTTTATAGCTATCAAACGCGTGTTCGCCTGATTCTTTTTCAAATATATTGGCTGATAAAAAAGGAAAGTTTACCCATTTTTGTTGCTGCTTCAATACATCAATAGGGTTGTCGAATTCGTGATTCCCCAATGCCATTGCATCGTAACCAATCAAAGACATACCTTTAAAGTCAGGCTCTGCTTTTTGTAAATCTGACTCAGGAATACCCGTATTAATATCACCACCAGAAAGAAGTAATACCGCATGACCTTGTTTTTGAGCTTTACTGCGTAAAGAGTCTATCAGCGTTTTACGGGATGCCATACCATATTCGCCTTTTTCGTTGTGCCAAAAGCGTCCATGATTATCGTTAGTATGAAGTACAGTAAGATATTGAGTTGCAGGAGAGTTACTTACACTTGAGTCGGTTGTAGCCGATGTACACCCAAGTACGCTTAAAAAAACTGAAAATAAAATAATTATTCGCATAAAATACCTGTCTATTAAGGCCCACTTAATTTATTGAGCGGCTAGTTTAAACTAGTTTTATGCGAAAAAAACGTACTTATTTACATTTCATCTTAATTACGGCTTGTTGCAGCAGTTTCTCTGCGTTTTAATTCTTTACTCGCATATTCAGATTTTTCATGGTTTGCTGCAATCATCCACGTTAAAAAGCTGGCAGGTAGCTTTGTGTAAGCTTCGCCTCTGTGTAAACCAAAGTCGCAAATTGTGTGTCGTGTGTTTGACATTATTATTACCAGTGTTTTTTATTTTGGTTGATAGTAGCAAAAGTACACACAGGGGAAAGATGATTTAGCTTTAGCTGTTTTAATTTTTATAACTAAAAAGAATATATAAAATGTAATTTAAATGTTACCGAGGCGGTCTAATTTGTATCAATCACCTCTTTATCATCGATTTTTTAACTGAATAATATTAACTTACTTGTATTAACAATTATTTAAATAAATATAACAACAGGATATAACATGAAAAAACTCTTACTTGGCTCAGCACTCGCCGCAGCAAGCTTTACAAGTACTGCCACTATTATCGAAATGAACACGAGCCAAGGTGTCATAGAAATTAACTTATTTGATCAACAAACACCTAAAACAGTCGCAAATTTTTTAAGTTATGTTCAAGATGATTCATATAACGAAACAGTGATTCACCGTTCTGTGAGTAACTTTGTTATTCAAGGTGGTGGATTTACATACTCTGATTCATTAGATGCAATTACTACAAAGCCTGCCGTAGAAAATGAGCCTGTTTTTTCAAACGTTAAAGGCACCATTGCAATGGCTAAGTTATCAGGCAATGAAAATAGCGCTACAAGTCAGTGGTTTTTTAATATGGCTAATAACAGCGCAGGAAGTGCAGCGCTAGATACACAAAACGGCGGTTTTACTGTGTTTGGGCAAATAACAGCAGCGAGTCAGTCCACTTTAGATAAAATCGCCGCATTGGTGCATTGTGGTGATACACCGGTGGTTGGTATTACCACTGAGCAATGCTCAAGCAGTGATGTAGCCATTAGTAATGCTAATTTGGTAACTATTCAAAGTGTAACCGTGATGGATGATGATCCAAATTCTTCTGCTGGCCTTACTGTAACTGAAAACACGTTAATTGACTCAGGTGCACCAATAAACTCAGATAGTAGTTCTGGCGGTGGGCTAGCGTGGCTTTTAGGCGCTTTTTTACTTGTGCTTCCTCGCTTAAGACGTGCTAAATAATTAAATCTAACCGAGTAGTAATGTGGCAGGCGTAAATTGCCTGCCACATTACTACTTAGCATGAGCTGTTTAAAGCATTACTCGCCAAACCATTGCCAGCCAAATGGAAAATACACAAATACACCCTAGTAAAAACACTTTAAAACGTGCTCGTACGTTATTTTCACCTAAATGAATAACACTATGCACAATACGTGTTGCTACAAATAAACAGGCCAGTATAGCCACAAGTGTACTGGTGCTATTTAGTTGTAGTGCAAGTAAACATCCCGCGTAAAAAAGCACAGGTATTTCAAACTGATTCGAAAAGTTTCTATCTGCAACCCTAATAGTGTCGCCAGCCTTATCTAACTGCATTGTTTTAAAATCGCTTAAATCTAGCTGATTGTTTTTAGCTGCTGCAAAGCGCCTTTTACCCATAATGAGCATGACAACCAGTGAAAGCGTAACGTGTGCAAACATGGCAAGTATGATGATTTTTTCCATCGTTTTTCCTTATTATTATTTAGGGTTTGTGTATATTTTGATATTGAGTGAATTTTAATCACGGAAGGTTGGTAGACTCGCAACTAATATCCGATTATGAAGACATTTTTCACAATGTGTTACACAAAATAGCGTTATTTTGTAGAAAGTTATTAATCGAAAATGTTAGTTTAGATTAACTATATTGCTTTGAATTGGCGCATGCTATTTTGCGCAATACTTTTTAATGGAAAACAAAAATGAAAAAGATTATTGGTTTTAGTGCTATTGCACTTGCAGTTTTAAGTGGTTGTTCAAATACGGCTTCGGTTTCTGTGGCGCCTCAGGCCTCTTTATTGTCAGATACGTTGGTCGTAAGCCCTAACGATAACCGCGAATATAAAACACTTAAATTAGCAAACGACATTGAAGTTATTTTAGTGTCTGATCCGAGCGCTGAAAAATCAGCAGCGGCACTAAGCGTTGGTGTTGGTTTACTACACGACCCAATGTCGCAACAAGGTATGGCGCATTATTTAGAGCATATGTTGTTTTTAGGCACAGATCGTTACCCAGACACAAAAGGGTATTCTGATTTTATGACCAAAAATGGTGGTGCGCACAATGCGTATACTTGGCTCGATATTACTAATTACATGTTTAAAATTAATAACGACGCGTTTGATGAAGGACTAGATCGTTTTTCTGACTTTTTTAAAGCGCCTAAGTTATATCCTGAATACACAGACAAAGAAAAAAATGCAGTAAACGCTGAATGGTCAATGCGCCGCGAAATGGACTTTTTTGGACAATTTAAATTAGCACGTAAAATGATGGGCGATCACCCCGCTAATCGCTTTTTAATTGGTAACCTAGAAACACTGGGCGATAAAGAAAACAGTTCGCTTCATAAAGAAACGGTTGATTTTTATAATAAATATTACTCTTCAAATATTATGAAAGTAGCGCTTATTTCTAATTTATCGATTGCAGAAATGGAGCAAAAAGCGCAAAAATACTTTGCTGATATAAAAAATAAAAACATCGAAAAACCAACAGTAACTGCAAAACTTGATTTTGATAACGCTGGCGGAAAACGGGTGTTTTATGCACCTAATGAAGATGTAAAACAGCTACAACTTGATTTCACCATTGCTAATAATAATAGCGAATTTGCACTTAAACCAAACCGATTTGTAGCGTATTTACTAAGTAATGAAATGCCGGGCAGCCCAGCGCAACTTCTTCGTGATAAAGGGTGGGTATCTCAGCTTTCAGCTTCAGCTGCACCAAATCAATATGGCAACTACGGTTCGTTAAATGTAAATGTAGAGCTTACAGATGAAGGCATGAAAAATCGTGACGAAATAGTTGCGACTATTATGCAGTACATCGATTTAATTAAAAAAGAAGGCGTTGATAGCAAGTACTTCAACGAAATTCGCACATCACTAAATAACCAGTTTAAGTTTTTAGAAAAAGGTGATGAGTTTAATTATGTAAGCTCGCTTACACAAAGCATGCAAGACTATCCGTTAAATCACGCTATTAATGCGCCATATTATTATGCAAAATTTGATGCAGATGCTGTAAATAACGTACTTAAGCAGTTAAATGCCGATACTCTTCGTATTTGGTATGTGTCGCAGCAAGAAGAAACAGACTCGCAACTACACTTTTACGACGGCAAGTACCGCATCAGTGATATTAGCGATGATGAAATTGCCAGCTGGAAAAAACCAAGCGAGTTTAAGCTAGCACTGCCAACAGTAAACAATTTATTACCTGAAAACTTTGCAATAAAAACCCAAGCTTTTAAAGAGCAAAAACACCCTGAGCTTGCTTACGATAAAAATGGTGTAAAAGTATGGCGCCAAGCAAGTCAAAAGTTTGCAGAGCAACCAAAAGGGCTTGTTGAAGTATATATAAATACACAACCGGGTTTGAACGACATTAAAGCAGAAGTTTTATACTCTGTTTGGGCTGATTTATACAACATTCAACAAAGTCAGTTAAGTACCGAAGCTGCGATAGCAGGTATGAGCGTAAGCCTAGCACCGAGTAATGGTCTTGTTTTATCTATGAGTGGTTTTACAGATAAACAAGATGTATTACTTAAACAAGCTTTAACCGGATTAAAAGCCGATGAAACAGCACAAGCATTTAGCCAAGCAGTTGATCGCTTTAAACGTAATTTACTAAACCAACAAAAACAGTTTCCGTATGCACAAGCATTTGGTGAATATTCAAAACTAACGCGTACAGGTGGTTTTGATACAGACGCGCTTATTAAAGCCGCTGACTCACTGAGTGTTGCCGACTTAGCACAATTAAAAACAGCTACGTTTGCACAAAATGATTTACGCGTATTTAGTTACGGTAACTACAACCAACAAGATATTAACGCAATTGCAAAAGAGCTAAGCGCAACACTACCAAGTAATCATACCCGTACTGCATTTGCACGTAGTAAAGCATGGTTACCACAACCAGGTGAAACGCTGGTACTGCAAAAAGATATTGATGTAGCTGACGTAGCCGTAGTTGATATGACGGTTCACCCAATTGCTGGCTATAAACAAAAAGCACAGGCGGCAGTATTACAAAGCCACTTTAGAACTGTTGCGTTTGATAAAATGCGTACTGAGGAGCAGCTTGCTTATGCAGTAGGTGCATTGGCTCGCCCAATTGAAGATTACTCAGCTATTGGTTTGTTTATACAAACACCAGTTAAAGGCCCTAAAGAAATTCAAGCTCGTTTTGATAAGTTTAAAAAAGAATATGCTGTTGAGCTTGATAACATGAGTGAAGAGACGTTTGAGCAACTTAAAAATTCAACCCTTGTATCACTTAAAGAACAGCCTAAAAACTTAAGTGACGAAATGAGCCCACTTATAAGTGATTGGTACCGTGAAAACTTTACCTTTGATTCTAAGCAAAAGCTGATTGATGAAGTTGAAAAAGTAACGCTCGCTGATATAAAAGATTACTACAAGCAAACAATGCTTAACCCTAATGCAGCACGTTTAAATGTGCAGTTACGTGGTACTAAGTTTATTAAAAGTGACTTTGCTGATTTACCTAATCAAACAAAAATCACAACGCTTGATGCCTATTACAATGGTATTAAACTACAAAAGTAACCTTTACTTATACAGCTAAAAATAAACCCCAATGTATTACTACATTGGGGTTTATTATTTATTAAGCCATTATTAAAAAGCCTATAACCGCCAACGCAGCAGCAATCAGTGTATATGGCAATTGTGTAACGGCATGGCTCATTAAATTACAACCAGAACCTTGCGCTGCAAGTACGGTTGAATCTGAGTAAAAACACGCTTGGCTACCAAAAGAAGAAGCCGATAATAGTGCCCCAATTACCAAGGGGATGTTCGCATCAACCGCATTTGCCAGTGGCATAACAATCGGAATTGATACAGCAAAAATACCCCAACTCGAACCCGTTGCAAACGCTAAAATAGCCATTGAAATAAATACCACTGCCGGTAAATACCCTGCAGTCATGTAAGGGCTCAAGCTGCCAATAACAAACTGAGGCAAACCAATTAAGTCGCATACATCTTTAAATATAAACGCCGCTATAACAGTACCAATCGCGGGGATCATACTTTTAAAGCCATCAAGCATGCGCTCAATCATTTCACTTACGCTCATTAATTTTTGTAGCGCATAAAACGGGATAGTCACCGCCATTGTGGCTAGTAAGCCTTTGTATACGTCTATTTCAAAGTAAACAGTAAATGCGACGAGTAAAATAATAGGCACTAAAAAATTACGTAATTTACCTTTAGGATCGGCATCTTCAAAGTTTTCTTCAGCTGCTTTTACTGCGTATTCATCCGCTGTTTGAACATCATTGTATTGAGCTGGATCGACTTGAGCTTGCTCAATTTGCGCCATTTGTTCTGCTTTTTTCATTGGCCCAATCGCAGGAATAACACCCAACACAACAAGTAAAACAACAAGCACTGCAAACCACGCGTAAAACATGTACGGAATAGCTTGAATATAAACAGCAATACCTTTGCCTTCTTCAGCAATACCGTTATCCACCAGTAAGCCACCAAAAAATACCGCCCAGGTAGATAAAGGGACAAGTACACAAATAGGTGCAGCAGTTGAGTCAACAACATAGGCAAGCATTTCGCGGCTAACTTTAAATTTATCGGTAATGCGTTTCATGGTTTCACCCACGGTAAGCGCATTTAAGTAGTCATCAATAAAAATAACCACACCCAAGCAAAAGGTCATAAACAAAGATGAACGCTTACCTTTGGTGTATTTAAGGGCTAACTTACCAAAAGCCGACGCGCCACCTGTACGTACTAATAGCGCGATAAGAGCACCAAAACCACCACATACAAGTATTAGCCAGCCGATGGTTTCGTCTGTCATCACTTTTAGCGATGTACTCGCAAAGTTAGTAAGTACTTGTGCAGGGTCGGCTATAACTAAACCAACTAATGCACCGATAAGTAAAGATAAAATAGGGCGGCGTAATACAACAGCCAATACAACCACCACTAACGGTGGTAGTAAACTCAACGCAGAAGGTTCAAGCATTTAAGTATTCACAAAATTAAAAGCATGCATAAAAATTAAATTAATTTTCAAGCTGCTTATACAAAAACAAAGAAGATGATAAGTTTGTTGTTAAATCATCTTCCAAGTCACTGCTTTTGTACGCGAGGGAGGGACACATAAACAGTTATGTTAAATAGCAGCTTAAGTGAAACGCGTTGGCTTTGGCGCCAGACGGTGCAAGGAGTGCAAACCGCTATTGTTGTGCCTGTAAAAACATCGGCGCAAAAATAATCTGCTTTTGTATTTCAGTCAACAAAAAAACACATGATTGATAAAATTTATTAGAGGCGGCTTTAATAGTGTGATTCATATGGCTCACTTTTTTGTGGCGCGGAGTGTTGAGCAGGATGAAAATTATTAAAGAAGGAGTTTTAAGCGAAAGGTACGGCGGTAATTGATGATAAAACCGCCGTGCTTGCATTTTTACTCAATGATTAGAGTCTTGCTTGTTCTATTTGTTTTGCAACATTTAGGTTTATATTGAGCCATGTTGCTTCAAGCGTTGAAACTAAACCATCGTAGCCGTCATCATCAATAGCTACTACGTTTGAGAAGTTATGAATGCTGATCAAACGCCTGCCGGTCTCTGGGTGTGTGTAATATAATCGCCAAAGACCAGAAATATCAGCGTTACCTTGCATATCGCCATTAAAGTGGTGAATCTCGTACTCAAGTTCATAAAACGTTTGTTGATCGAGTTCAGTAATCACCGGTAAGCCCTTTATCACCATCCAGTTAGGCATAGCATTAAAAAGTGTTTGCTGGGCTGTTGCAGTAAGCATTACATCCGGCGATTCACCCCACAGGTTGTAATTAGCAGCATGTATTTGGTTGCTATCTATTTTCATAGCGATGCCCAAATTATTTAAAGCGCCTCTAAGTACAACAGTTTGTATTCTTAGTTGCGCATCTGTATCTGCAACGTTTCGAGACGATGCGCCTATAGGCTGCTCAAACTGATAATATTGTGTCGCAGTTTGTATTGATGAACTACAACCTGCCAATAGTAATAATAAGCTTGCAGTTAAAAATAACGATTTCATTATTGCTTCCTTGGTTTTGGATCTGCTGGTAATGATTTATCAAAAATTAGCATATTAGGTTGCTCGTTCAAACCGCGAGTAAGTGGCTGTAGGCCTTCACTTAAACGTTTAAATTCTTTTAACGTTTGCTGTATTTGATGATGAAGCTCAGAGCCTGCTTGGTAACTGGCCATGGTTTTATCAAATTGGCGCATGGTTACTTCAAACTGCTCCATACTTTTTGTCATTTTTTCAAAGTTACGGTTAAAGTCGCCTGGTAAGTTTTGTGTATCTTTTTGGCTTAGCAGCTCTCGCATTTCATTAGCAAGCGCTCGGTAATCGGTAAATGTGGCTTGCATTTGTTCTAAGCTATCTTCAACTTTTAAGTTATTTACTTTATTAAGTACGTCAGAGACTTGGTCTGCTAATACGGTTATGCCGCTAGAAATACTCGGAAAAACATCATACTGTACAAGTTTACCTAGTTGCGCTTGTGGTGCATCGGGGTATATATCAAAATCAACATACACAGCACCTGTTAATAAATTACCTGGCTTTAACGACGCACGCATACCACTTTCAATCCAGCCTTTTAAACTGCCTTGCCAATACTCTTTAGCCGAGGCGCTATCGTGATACAAGCGTCCGTATTCAACTTTTATTAATACTGGCACAGCGGTGCTGTTATTTCTAAAGTGTGCAGGTTTACCGTCAAGAATTACATTGGCTGGGGCTTCTACCACTGTACCTACGCGCATACCTCTATACTCTACTGGAGCACCTGTGCGTAACCCTCTAATTGATTGTTCAAACTCAATTAGGTAGTAATCAAAATCGTAAAAACGCTCCTCAAGTGCTTCTTTGTAACTTTGACTTAGTGAAAAGCTATACCCATCATCAGCTATATCGCCTGGGGCTTGTTGCTCAGGTAAGCCAACCGAAATACCGCCTTTTAAAAGCTTGCTTAAAGAACCTGTATTAATATTTATGCCATCGGCAGACAGGTCAATTTCTATTCCTGCGTTTACCCAAAAAATAGAGTTATTGGTGATGAGGTTTTGATATGGTTCTTTAATAAATACGCCGTACTTCATTGCTTGGTTTTCCCAATCAAAAGTGGCGGTTTCTATTTGACCTATTTTGTAGTTTTTGAAAAATATACCGGTACTTACATCAAGTACTTCAGCGCTGTAGCTCATTAATTTAAAACGGCCGCCTTTTACATCTTTACCAATAAGGGCGGGTTCATCTTGTAATTGAAAGCGCTCTTTTAATTCTTTACTTTCACCTGGCGAAAACTCTAAATATACACCAGACAATAGCGTGCTCATTCCGCTAATACCCGTTTCATCAATGCGTGGTTTTACGACCCAAATTTTCGCATCATCAGTTAACAAATTATTGTAGTTTTTGTCTATTTGCGCTCGGGCAATAACGCTGTCTTGGGTATCTGATAGTCGAACATGATCAATTTGGCCTATTTTTACGCTACGTACTTTTATTTCAGTTTTACCTGCAATAATGCCTTCGGCTTGTGGCATTTCGATAAAAATCGTAGGGCCTTTATTAGCTTGGTATTGGTATAACATCCACATGCCTACTAACAGCGCAATTGCCGGAATGATCCAGATAGCGGAAATTTTCGGTTCTTTTGTTATTTCGGCAGTTTCGGTCATGCTTTGTTCTCTGATTTTTTATTTTTGGGTGAATCCCACAATAAACGTGGGTCAAAGGCATGGGCAGCCATCATTTGGCATATTACCATAATTGTAAAAAATACAATGCCTAATCCTGGCGTTACTGACATTAAATTACCCAATTGAACTAAGGCAACTAAAATTGCCACCACAAATACATCTATCATTGACCATTTGCCAATAAACTCAGTCAGTTGATAAATTCGCGTGTAACTTTTTGTATGTCTGTTTGCAGGCCTTGTTACCATTATGCATAAAAAGCTCAATACAAAAGCTTTAGCAAGTGGCACCACAACGCTGGCTAAAAAGATAATAGCGGCAATAGGGTAGGAGCCACTTTTCCAAAGTGTAATTACGCCACCAATTAAAGTTGAAGGTGATTCATCCCCAAGGCTTGTAGTATGCATTATGGGTAAAATATTAGCAGGGATATAACAAACAACAGAGGTTATTAGCCATGCAGCAGCTTTTTGTACGCTGTAAGGGTTTCTGACGTGTGTTTTAGTATGACAACGCTGACAAATATTACCCGTACAAAGTTGATGGCACACATGGCAGGCTTTAATATTTTCATCTATTGCACGTTTAGCATGCTCTGCGCCTTCGAGTATTTTTACAGGCTTTATTTGAGCCCACAAGCGTGGGCGGTTTAAGTGAACAAGCGCCGCTATATATAAAATAACAAACCCCACATAAGCCCAAAAACTCGTACCAAAACTAATATCAGCCAGCGACATGATTTTAACCATACTAACCAGTACACCGATTAAAAATATTTCCGACATAATCCAGGGCTCTAACGCAAGGGTGAACTTTAGTAGTCGCCTTGCAATCCCCTCTGGTAATGTTTTTAAAAGGCCAAGATGCAAAGGAATTAAAATAAGAAGCAAACCCATAGGCAGAGCAATAATGCTCAAATCGATAAATAAGCCAAGCAGTTCACTATCATAATTAAATAAAATTCGGGCAGCATCGGGCAGAGTAATTGTTTGAGTAATACCACTACTGCTAAAAGAAATAAACGGGTAAAACATACTACTAAGTAGCATGAGTAGGGCACTAAAACTTAGTGCGACAATTCGGCTGTCGTGATTAACATCAGCTTCGCAAAGTTTGTGGTGGCAGTGCGGGCATATCGCCATTTGTTTTGCGATTATGCGAGGTATATCTATGATCAGATCGCAGCAGGGGCATACAGTTTGCAATTTAATACCAAGCATGAAGAATATTTCTCCAATTTTGCAATATTTAATGCATTAATACAACGCGAACAGCTAATAAGCATTTAATGGCCAAACAATTTAATATTGTTTGGCCGTGTTTTTAATCAAATAAAGCGACTGTTTGGCGTGTAAGGGCTATTAACTCACCCGACTGCGACCATATACAGCCATCTTCTAAACCGTAACCATCTTTTGAATGATGTGTAATTGCTTCAAAACCTAGCCACTCGCCGGGAGTTAAATTTGGCTCTTGTACAAACTCTAAATACCACGACATGCTACTTGCCGGCGCAGGTTGTTTGAACATTTGTAAGAGGGTTGGCGGCCATGCATCGGTAAGTGCAATAACATGGGCCTCTGTTATCTGCTCTGGCGTATGCTTAAAGCGCATCCAACCACCTAGGTGAGACGTTTCTGCACTACTAAATGGCATACCACCTTGTTGTGGGCATAAATCAACATGCTGAAAAAACTCAGGCATCTGACCTTTTATAAAAGGTAATTTATGACGCGCATCTACCGGCTTTAAGCCCAATGACTTTGAAACAGGCACATTAATGCCCGAGTCTCTGCTTTTTGCAAAACACGCTTGTACTATTACACATACTTGTTCATTTTGAATCGCTTTGGCTAATACCTGTGTACTACTTTTACCTTGGCGTAGTATTTCAACCGACAATGAAAAAGGAGTATCGGCCAGTAATGGCCCTACAAAATTAGTACTGAGAGAGAGTAAGCGACGATCATTCGTTACCTTACCTCTAATTGCTTGATAAAGTAATGCAGCAGAAAGGCCACCAAACGCGGTTCTGCCTTGGCACCAATTTTCTGGAAATTGCATGGTGCTAGTTGATTGTTCGATATTATCTGAATTTCCAAGATTTGCGGCTTGTTGAAGTAATTGCTCAAAATGCATGTGGATGTCCTTTTAAAGTGCGATTTAATAAATTTATAACACAACCCAACTAGTCAGACCAGTAATTAAAAACCTCTCTGGCGGTGTAAAAATCACCATTCCTTACAATTATCAGGGTTATTTTGTAAATAAATCACAAAAAATGAATTTTTTTTCATTTTTACAGTTGAATTAAGTTTGCAGCATCCCTATTAACTAAGTCATCGAACGTATTAACGAATATTGAAGTTGGAGAAGTTTCATGGGTAAAATTATCGGAATCGATTTAGGTACTACAAACTCTTGTGTTGCAGTACTTGATGGTGGCAAAGCACGTGTTATTGAAAACGCTGAAGGCGATCGCACAACCCCGTCTATTATTGCTTATACGCAAGACGGTGAAACATTAGTTGGTCAATCAGCTAAACGTCAAGCGGTTACTAACCCGACAAACACATTATTTGCAATCAAGCGTTTAATTGGTCGTCGTTTTGAAGACGAAGAAGTACAACGCGATATCGGCATCATGCCGTTTAAAATTGTTAAAGCTGACAACGGCGATGCATGGGTAGAAGCGGGCGGCGAAAAACGCGCTGCACCACAAATTTCTGCTGAAGTACTGAAAAAAATGAAGAAAACAGCTGAAGACTTCTTAGGTGAAGAAGTAACTGAAGCCGTAATCACAGTACCTGCATACTTTAACGATTCACAACGTCAAGCAACTAAAGATGCGGGTCGTATTGCGGGTCTTGAAGTTAAACGTATTATTAATGAGCCAACTGCTGCGGCACTTGCTTACGGTATGGATAAAAACCGTGGCGAAAACGTAGTTGCAGTATATGACTTAGGTGGCGGTACTTTCGATTTATCAATCATTGAGATTGATGAAGTTGAAGGCGAGCACACTTTTGAAGTACTTGCTACAAACGGCGACACTCACTTAGGTGGTGAAGATTTCGATAACCGCGTAATCAACTACTTAGTAGCTGAATTCAAGAAAGATCAAGGCTTAGACTTAAAAACTGATCCTCTTGCAATGCAACGTGTTAAAGAAGCTGCTGAAAAAGCTAAAATAGAACTTTCATCTGCACAGTCTACTGAAGTAAATCTTCCGTATGTAACTGCTGATGCATCTGGTCCTAAGCACATGAACGTGAAACTAACACGCGCTAAGCTTGAGTCACTAGTTGAAGATTTAGTAATGAAGTCTCTAGAGCCGCTTAAACGTGCACTTGCTGATGCTGATTTATCAGTAAGCGACATCAACGACATTATCCTTGTTGGTGGCCAAACACGTATGCCTTTAGTACAAAAAACGGTTGCTGATTTCTTCGGTAAAGAGCCACGTAAAGATGTTAACCCTGATGAAGCAGTTGCAGTAGGCGCAGCGATTCAAGGTGGTGTATTAGCGGGTGATGTTAAAGATGTACTTTTACTAGACGTTTCTCCATTATCTCTAGGTATCGAGACAATGGGTTCAGTAATGACTGCATTGATTGAGAAAAATACGACGATTCCTACTAAGAAATCGCAAACATTCTCAACAGCTGAAGACAACCAATCTGCTGTAACAATTCACGTGTTACAAGGTGAGCGTAAACGTTCAAGCGATAATAAATCTTTAGGTCAATTTAACCTAGAAGGTATTCGCCCAGCACAACGTGGTACACCGCAAATTGAAGTAACATTTGATGTTGATGCTGATGGTATCTTACATGTATCTGCTAAAGATAAAGATACAGGTAAAGAGCAAAAAATTACGATTCAAGCATCTTCTGGCTTAAGCGATGAAGAAGTTGAAAAAATGGTTCGTGATGCAGAAGCACATGCTGAGGACGATAAAAAGTTTGAAGAACTTGTAGCTGCTCGTAACCAAGCTGATGCTTTAGTTCACGGTACTCGTAAGCAAATTGAAGAAGCTGGCGATGCATTACCAAGCGAAGATAAAGAAGCGATTGAAGCTGCTGTTGTAGATTTAGAAGCTGCAATTAAGAGCGACAATAAAGAAGAGATTGAAGCTAAAACTCAAGCTCTTGCTGAAAAGTCTCAAAAACTGATGGAAATTGCCCAAGCGAAAGCACAGCAAGGTTCAGCAGATGCAGGCGAGCAACAGCAATCAGCTAAGCAAGACGACGACGTTGTTGATGCAGAGTTCGAAGAAGTGAAAGACGACAAGTAATTGTTGCTACCGCTTCTCGCTAACCAAAAACACTTAACTACGTTAGTTGTTTAGGTTAGGATGAACAATTGAGGCGCGCGAGCAATAGCTTGTCGCGCCTTTTGCATGTGTTTAAGGTTCAAAAATTCAATGATAAATCGATGCGATTTATCGGTTTATCCTGCAGCTTATGCTGCAAACAGAAAAGAGTAGTGTGATAGATATGTCAAAACGCGATTATTACGAAGTCCTCGGCGTAAGCAAAGATGCGAGTGAGCGAGACATAAAAAAGGCGTATAAACGCTTAGCGATGAAATATCATCCAGATCGTACCGCAGGCGATAAAGATCTCGAAACAAAGTTTAAAGAAGTTAAAGAAGCGTACGAAATTTTAACTGATAGCCAAAAACGTCAAATGTATGACCAACATGGTCACGCAGCATTTGAACAAGGTGGCGGCGGTGGTCACGGTGGTTTTGGTGGCGGCCATGGCGACTTTGGTGATGTATTTGGCGACGTGTTTGGTGATATTTTTGGTGGCGGCGGTGGCCGACGTCAATCTCGTCAGCAACGAGGATCTGATTTACGTTACAACATGGATTTAAGCTTAGAAGAAGCGGTTCGTGGTAAAGAAGTTGAAATTAAAGTACCTACATGGGTTGGCTGTGAGCCGTGTGATGGCAGCGGTGCTAAAGCGGGTTCTAAACCTAAAACATGTACAACGTGTCATGGTGCTGGCCAAGTGCAAATGCGCCAAGGTTTCTTTGCTGTACAACAAACGTGTCCAACGTGTCAGGGACAAGGTCAGATTATTTCAGATCCTTGTAATAAATGTCACGGTCAAGGCCGCGTAGAAAAAACTAAAACGCTTTCAGTTAAAATTCCAGCTGGCGTTGATACAGGCGATCGTATCCGCTTAACAGGTGAAGGCGAAGCAGGAATGCACGGCGCGCCATCAGGCGACTTGTACGTGCAAGTATCGGTTCGCGAGCATGAAATATTTGTACGTGAAGCAAACAATTTATACTGTGAAGTACCAATTAGCTTTACGACAGCAGGTTTGGGTGGCGAAATTCAAGTGCCAACACTTGATGGCCGTGCAAAACTTAAAATACCTTCTGAAACGCAAACAGGCAAAATGTTCCGTATGCGTGGCAAGGGTGTTAAGTCTGTACGCAGCGGCGCTCAGGGCGATCTAATTTGTAAGGTAGTAATCGAAACGCCAGTTAATTTGAATGAGCGTCAACGTGAACTATTAACAGAGTTAGATGAAAGCATGGGCACAGACAGCTCAAAAAACCGACCTAAAGAGCAAGGCTTTTTTGACGGTGTTAAAAAGTTTTTTGATGACTTAACTAAATAAATTTACGTTTAGTTATTAATAAAACGGCGCTATTTTAGCGCCGTTTTTTTTGCTTAAAATTGTGCTACTTTAATATTAATTCAGCAATATGATAAATGATTATGACACCAGCTATCGAACTATTAAAAAAACAAAAAATTCCCTTTGAAGTGCTCAGCTATGAACACGATACAAGTAATAGCCATTATGGGCTTGAAGCCGTTGAAAAGTTAAATTTAGATAGTGCTCAGGTATATAAAACTCTCGTTCTTGAAACGCACGAAGGCCAACTAATTGTTGCTGTCACCCCTGTTTCTCAACAAGTTAACTTAAAACAGCTAGCAAAATTATGTGGTACTAAAAAAGTAGTGATGGCTGCCCCACAAAAAGTCCAAACTAGCACGGGTTATATTTTAGGTGGAGTAAGTCCTCTTGGGCAAAAAAAACGTCTAACTACGTTTATTCATAGTAGTGCTTCACTGTTTAGCACTATTAATGTGAGCGCCGGAAAACGAGGCTTAGAAATTGCACTCTCACCAACTGATTTGGCTGTATTGACTAACGCTAAATTTGGCGATTTATAGACTTTATTTTGTATAATTACCTTCTGTACAGGTAATTAATTCAAGTTAAGCCATTTGCTCAATCCCCTATTTGTAGCTACATTTAGAGTATCTTTATACCGTTAATATTTAATACTAAACGGTATTATACTTTTGTATACGGCTGTTTGTATGAACCTTTTAGATGTTGATTATTTTGCAATACTTGTAGCTGCACTTTCATCTTTTATGCTTGGCGGTGTATGGTACTCAAAAGCTTTATTTAAAAATGCATGGCTAGAAAGTATTGGCTTAACCGACCAAGATTTGCAGTCGGCTAATCCTAAGTTGATATTTGGCGGCAGCTTTTTTTTAGTGTTTATAGCGGCTTTAATGCTGTCTCTTTTTTTAGGTAAAGACGCAAGCTTAGGTGAAAGTATAGGGACTGGCTTTATTATCGGCTTTTTTTGGATTGGCAGTTCATTAGGATTAAGTTATATATTTGAGCAACGTCCTTTAAAGCTTTTTTTAATTAACGGGGGGTATCACATTTTACAGTTTTCGTTAATGGGGCTTATTTTAGGGCTATGGCCGTAAAATTTTAATAACCATTAACGCCTAATTTGATTCTTATCTACGAGTAGAGTAGTTTTATATAATCTCCATTTACATGATTGGTAAAGGTATTAATGAAAATATTAGTTGTTGATGATATGCCGCTTATGCGTCATGTATTAATTAATATGTTGAGAAAACTAGAGTATAGCAATATCGTTGAAGCCACTGATGGATTGCAAGCTTTGGCTTTTTTACACAATCAGCATTTTGATTTGGTTATTACAGACCTCCATATGCCAAAAATGAATGGTGTTGATTTACTCGCAAATATTAGAAAAGATGAAGCTCTTGCTGATATTCCTGTATTGATGGTCACCTGTGAAGATGGTACAGATAAAGTTAAGCAAGTTATTGCAGCTAAAGTGTCGGGGTTTATAATTAAACCTTTTAATATGAATGTATTATCATCTCAATTAAACCGCTTCTTTTTTAAAGATTAGGCTGTATTTATTTATAGCCACAAAACTATTATGAGCTTATTCTCAATAAACATACCGCATAAAAATTCTAAGTTCCTGTTGTAACCTTTACCTATCTAAACTGATATCATAGTTAATTACTTTTTATAATCCAGTAGGACGTAATGGCAAAACCCAATAAAAAAGGCCCTACTAAAACGGTCGATATTTTTTGCTCAGCCTGTAAAGCTTCGTTATTTAAATACCGAAAAGGAGGGAAAGGGGCATTAGTTAAGTGTTTTAAAGAGCGTATTAGTCAAGACTTTACAAGTGAGCCATGTATTTGCCCTAACTGTAGCCGTCCATTTGCCCGAGAAGCTATTATTCGTGGTGCACCAGCCTATAAAATTATCGGCGGAAAAGTAACGTTTAAATAAAGTTTTGAAGTAAAGCCTTCTCCATACGGACATATGGCCTTGTTAGAATTTACCATATTGATAGAATCGCTCGGTTTGCTGTTTCAATGAATGAAAAAACACCCTCCCCATGGATTGGGCCAGTTTATTGGGTTATTTTAAAAATGGATAAAGGATAGTTTCGTGATAGCACTCTTATTTGACATCATAGGCATGACAGGTACTTTTTTAGTAGTTGGTTCATTTTTCTTACTGCAGCTAGGTAAAACGTCTCCAGCTAGCCTAACGTATAATATGATGAATTTAACAGGGGCGATTTTATTGTTAATTAGCCTTTGCTATAACTTTAATTTAGCAAGCTTTGTGATTGAAATATTTTGGATAGCCGCATCATTAATCGGTTTATACAAATACTTAAAAAACAGATCAACTTTAGCTACAAATTAATAAAGTATTAATTTTGTTCTACATCTTAGGCACTGCAAACATAACTGTTTGCGGTGTTTTTTGCTTTTAGGGTTAAATTTAGTTAGTAAGTATAATTAAATGCTTTTGTTAACAAAAAGTTTATATATCTGTGTCCTATAAGTCGTTACACTAGCTGCCTTAAATTTTTAGGCTATTTCTCGGGCAGGCCATGTTTACGTTTTCTAAAAAAATAATTACAGTATGTTTATTATTAGTATTAATTTTAGTTGTTACATTTTGGGTAGGCCGCACTAACGATATTGAAAAAGCAACGGTGCAAGCACAAAGCCAAATTACTCAATTAAATAATTATATTGATACAGAGCTAGCTCGTTTTTCTGCTATTCCACAACTGCTCACTTACAATCAGTTAATGATTGATTTTGTAAGTGGTGAGCAACAACATTACAACGCTATTAATAACTACTTGGCCGACATTCAACAGGCAAGTGGCTCCTCTGATATATTCGTACTTAATACTCAAGGCGAGGTTACAGCGAGTAGCAATTGGCAAGTTGATTACACCTTTTTAGGTAGTAACTTTGCATTTAGACCTTATTTTAAACGTGCCTTCGCAGGCGAAAAAGTGGCCTATTTTGCCTTAGGTATGCGCTCAAAAGAGCGAGGAATTTATTTTTCACAAGCGGTTTATCACGACAACAAAGCGGTAGGTGTTGTGGTATTAAAGGTTAATGTAAGTAAATTTGAAAATGATAGAGAGCTTTTAAATACATCAATGGCGAGTCATTTTTACTTGCAGCTTGCTGATGACGTTATTGCTATGTCGGATGTGCCCGCTTGGCGTTTAAATAGTTTTAGTGAGTTTGATATAACGCAGCGTCGTGATATTAAATTACGCAGAGCGTATTTAGATCATCAACCTGCATATGTTGAGCAATTTCAATATATTAGTGAAGGTATAACGCATTATAAAATAAATAAAAAGTTATATGTAAGCGCAGCTAAACCACTGCGTTATTTTAGCGCAAATATGTATGTGCTTGTTGATGTAACCTCTGTAAATTCGGCGCAATTACCTCGATTATTTTGGGTTAGTGTTATTTACGGTTTAATAACTATTATAGGCTATAGCTTACTGGCTCGTTTTGCTGGCTATAAAAAACTTTTATATTCAAGACACAGTCTAGAAACAAAAGTAATTGAGCGAACACAAGAGCTTGAAAAAGCACAAGTTGCGCTAGTGCAATCTGCTAAGCTGGCCACAATAGGGCAGTTAAGTGCAGGCATTAATCATGAAATAAATCAGCCATTAAGTGCAATTAACACTTACCTTGCAAGTGCTAAAAGGTTATTAGCTAAGCAAAACTATAGCGCTCTAGCTGAGAGCCTTAATGTTGTTGAAGGGCTTGTTGATCGAGTGCATAAAATAGTCGGACAGTTAAAGCATTTTAGCAAACCCTCACAAACTCAATTACGGCCTCACCCATTGGCGGGTTTAATTAATAACGCTTTAATGATAGCCAGCTCGCAATTAAAGCAAGATAACGTGCAAGTAGATCCACCTCAAATAGATGGTGCGTTGATTGTATGGGTAGATTCGCTTAAATTTGAGCAAGTGCTGGTTAATCTGATTACTAATGCAAGCCAGGCAATGAATGGCGCAATAGTTCGTAAATTGAGCTTTAAGGTTGAATGCTTTGATAACCGCGTAAAACTTTCAATTTTAGATACCGGTTCGGGTATCGAACAACATGCATTTGGTAATTTATTTGAACCATTTTACAGTACTAAAGCAAGTAATGGTTTAGGGCTTGGGTTATCTATATCAAAGCAAATTATTGATTCGTTTAGCGGATCTTTAAGTGCACATAATAGATTGGAAGGGGGGGCTGAGTTTATAATAAGCTTATCGAGTACGCAGGATAAAGCAGATGATTGAACAATCAGCATGTAAGCACATCATTATTATTGATGATGAAGCTATGATCAGAGATTCATTAAAGCAATTACTGACCCTTGAAGGCTATACAGTTGAGTGTTTTAGCGATGCAAGCGCCGCCTTAACCAAGCTCAACCGCCGTTTTATGGGCGTGGTGCTTAGCGATATAAATATGCCCACAATGGATGGGATAACACTGCTTGAGCAAGTAACTGCCTTTGACAGTGAGCTTCCGGTTATATTTTTAACAGGTTATGCCGATGTAACAATTGCTGTAAAAGCGATGCAACTAGGGGCCTATGATTTATTTGAAAAGCCACTTAATGAATCACTACTCGATTGCATAGCTAGGGCCTGCGATAAACGCAGCCTAGTGATTCAAAACCGCGCATTAAAATTAGCTGTACAAAAAACCTCAGCACCCGGCGTTCGCATATTGGGTGATACGCCTAAAATGCAAGACATGATGCATTTGCTAAATACCGTAATTGATACCCCTGCTGATGTGATGATTGAAGGCGAAACAGGCACGGGTAAAGAGCTTGTAGCACGTTATTTACACGACCAAAGCATTCGTTCTAGCTCTAACTTTGTTGCGATTAATTGCGGCGCAGTGCCTGAGCAATTAATAGAAAGTGAGTTATTTGGCGCAGCAAGTGGTGCCTACACGGGAGCAACTCATGCTCGCAAAGGTAAGTTTGAATTTGCGCAAGGCGGCACCGTATTTTTAGATGAAATTGAAAGTACGCCTATGTCGCTACAAGTTAAATTACTGCGTGTATTAGAGGAGCGCAAAGTAACCCCTGTTGGTGATAATAAAGCAATTAATTTAGACATACGAATTGTGGCTGCAACTAAAGTTGATTTGCTCTCGTTGGTTGAAAAAGGCGAGTTTAGAGCTGATTTATACTACAGACTCAGCTTAGTAAAAGTAAACATACCGCCACTGCGCGCCCGAAAAGCCGACATATTACTTTTGTTTAAGCATTTTAGCTCTATTGCAGCAACGCGTTACCATAAACCACCAGCCCCTCTTAATAGCGAATTACAGCAGCGCTTAATTGCATACGATTGGCCAGGTAATGTAAGGGAGCTCAGAAACCAAGCTGAGCGCGCCGTTTTACTCGGTGTTGAGCTGGCTTTTGTCGTTACAAAAACGCAGTCTCAAGGTGAACTATCTCCCGATTTAAGTCTATCTGAAAAAGTCTCATTTTATGAACAATCCCTAATAGAAGAGGCGTTAGAGCGACACCATGGCAGCATTAAAAATACAATGGAAACACTGCAAATTGCCCGTAAAACCCTCTACGATAAAATGAGTAAATACAATTTAAACCGTGATATGTTCACTGACTAACGTGTGCGGTATTTGTGACAATCTAATTATTTTAATGTGTGGAAAACCGCACATTTTTTTCTTTTATTGTTGATTTATAAAACCAACCATCTGAAATTTAATAACTTTATATCATTGGCAGTAAAGTTGCTCTATTAGAACTGACAACAAGTAGATTCTAATAATCAGGACACACAATGATAAAGTTTACACACCCCTATATTTTACTCACCTCAATGAGTGGCCTCGCTATTTGCTCGTACTCTGCTCAAGCGGCTGAATATGCTGTATATGGTAAAGCTGAGGTACAAATTGCTAATACCGACACGGGTATAATGCGCTACGCAGAAGAAGGTACACAAATAGAAGCGCCATTCTCGCGTATTGGTATTAAAGGCGACCACACACTTAACGAATACCTAAGCGTTGTTTTTAAATATGAAGTACAAGTAAAAGGCTTTGAGGAAGACGACACCGACGAACCTTTCACTGCACGTAATACTTACTTAGGTTTAAAAGGCGCGTTTGGTGAAGTTGTAGTAGGAAGAAACGATACTCGCTTTAAATACTCAGAAGGAAAAGTGGATAACTTTAACGAAACCCAAGGCGATATATCACAAGTTATTGCTGGGCAAGACAGACTCGGTGATACGTTAACTTACACCTCTAAATACTGGTATAACGCACAGTTTTCATTTACCTACGCCCCAAAAGATGACAATAAAGATAATGAAGCAGGTTTTGCTGCTACGCTTATCTATGGTGATCGTAATTTAAGCAATACAGCATATTATATAACGTTGAGTCATGTAGAATCGCTTAACAACATCACCGCAAGTCGTATAGCGGGTGCTTATAAGTTTGAGCAATTACAATTAGGCGCTCTGTACCAGCATTCAGAATCGGAAGATGGCATTAAATCAGGCAATGGCTATGTTGTAAGTCTAAGCTATACACTTGATAAGTGGGTACCAAAAATTCAGTTTGCTAAAGATGATTCAGCACTTCGTCAAGCTTCAGATGCCACACAATGGACTACTGGGCTTGACTACGTGTTCGATAAGCAAACAACTGCTTACCTCTTATATACCGATCTTAATTTAGAAGAACAAGACGACAGCAGTGTTGCGCTTGGTCTTAAATACAAATTTTAGAGGCCTGCCATGACAGATAATATACTCACACAAGAACCCGATAAGAAAAGAAATTTTCAATGGCTTTTTTTAATACTAGGCCCTTTAATAATGCTATTAACATGTTTACTCGATCCACCAACGGGTATGTCTGTAGCCGCATTTAAAACTGCAGGTTTAGCATTTTGGATGGCATCGTGGTGGGTGAGTGAAGTAGTACCAATTCCTGCAACTGCTTTGTTACCACTGGTAATATCACCACTTGCTGATATAGCAGCAATTAAAAGCGTGGCTGCCCCATACGCACATCCGTTAATATTTTTATTTCTAGGTGGTTTTTTAATTTCCATTGCTATGGAGCGTTGGGGATTACATAAACGTATTGCGCTAAGTACTATGCTCTATGCGGGTAAAAAACCAAGCCTACAAATTTTAGCTATGATGCTGGTTACTGCATTTTTATCTATGTGGATGTCTAATACAGCTACAGCCGTAATGATGCTGCCTATTGCACTTTCGATCACCAGTTTAGTTAAACAGTCAGATCCTGAAAACGAAGGTTTTGGCAAAGCATTACTGTTGTCGATTGCTTATGGCGCAAGTATTGGTGGTATTGCTACTTTAATTGGCACACCGCCTAATGCTTTAATGGCTGCTTATTTGTCCGATAGCTACCAAATTGAAATAGGCTTCGCGCAATGGATGATTGTAGGCGTACCTCTGTCTTTAAGCATGCTAATTATTAGCTGGGTTTGGCTTACTAAATTTGCGTATAAAGTAGATGCTAATGTTAAAAACGGTCAAAAAATTGATACGAAAGCGGTGTTTTCAACGCAGTTAAAAAATCTTGGAGTAATGCAACGTGCAGAAAAAGGCGTGTTGTTTGTATTTGTACTTGCTGCACTTTGTTGGATATTTAGACCTTTATTAGGTGATATAACAGGTCTTAATATTTCAGATACTACAATTGCAATTGCAGCGGCATTACTGTTGTTTGTAATGCCAGCGAATAAAGACAAAGATGAACGTATTCTTGATTGGCATCACGCGTCAGATGTACCGTGGGGTGTATTACTATTGTTTGGAGGCGGATTAACACTCGCGTCTCAAATAAAGTCATCGGGGTTAGCTGAGTATATAGCGCATATGATTGAAGGCGCGAGCGCTATACCTTTAGTTATGAGTGTACTTGTTGTGGTTGCCTTAATTACCTTTTTAACTGAAATCACCAGTAACACAGCTACAGCAGCTGGCTTTTTACCATTACTAGGGCCTGTTGCAGAGTCAATTACGGGTTCACCTTTAGTGTGGGTAATACCTGCTGCTATTGCATGTAGCTGCGCGTTTATGATGCCGGTAGCCACACCTCCAAACGCTATTGTGTTTGGCTCAGGGCAAATACAAATGCGCGACATGATAAGAGCCGGCTTTGTGTTAAATATTGTTGCTATTGTTTTAATAACGCTGGTAACAATGACGATTGCAGCTCAGGTATTTGGTTTTTAAATACCCACTAAATTAGTTCCAACCAACCATATGAGCAGCCTGAAATTTAATTTAGGCTGCTATTTAATCACATTAGTTAGTGTTATTGCTCGAAAAACAGAACAAGGTTATAGTCTGCGGTAACTTTAAAAATTGAGTAATCTATTTTGAGCACCGACACACCACACGCAATGCCTTTAATTCCCCAATTTGATGAATTGCAAAAAAGCTTTCTCGAAACGCCTTACTTGCCAGTTGATAAACGTCTCGTTTTATTAAAAAAACTACGCACTCGTATTGTTGAACTTGAGCAAGAGCTAGTGGATGCTGCTTCAAAAGATTTTGGTTACAGAACTGCGTTCGATACATTAGTTGGTGACATATTACCTACAGTGCAAACACTCGCGCACATTATGAAAAAGCTACCAAAGTGGGCAAAGCCAAGTAATCGCTCTGTGGGTTTAAGCTTATGGCCTTCTAAAGTCAGTGTTAATTACCAGCCCAAGGGTGTAGTCGGTATTATTGCACCGTGGAATTACCCAATTCAGCTAGCGTTAGTACCTGTACTTACCGCGATAGCCGCTGGTAATAGAGTTATGCTTAAATTGAGCGAATTTACACCTCACACAAACGTCGTTATCGAAAAAATATTTAAAGACGACATGCAAACGCATTGCAAAATAATACAAGGCGGTAGCGACGTAGCCGCGCAGTTTTCATCGCTCCCATTTGCTCATTTATTATTTACGGGCTCAACGGCCGTAGGTAAATTAGTAATGGCTTCGGCAAGTCGTAATTTAACACCCGTAACGCTTGAGCTCGGTGGTAAATCGCCAGTTATTATTACCCAAAATGCCGATATTAAAAAAGCGGCGCAAGCTTTACTGTTTGGCAAGATGGCCAACGCAGGGCAAATATGCGTTGCACCCGACTACGTATTTGTACCCAAAGCGCTTGAGCATCAACTTATTCAGCAGTTATGTGAGCTATATAAAAAGCATTTTAAAGAGGGTGTTGAAGGTAAAAACTTAACCTCTATTATTAGTGATGCGCACTATCAACGTTTAGCAAGTTACTTAGAGCAAGCACAAGAGCTTGGCGCAAACATTATTAAGCCACTTGAACAAAACCAACAAGATGCAGAAAAGCATCGTATGGGGCTTCATATTGTTACTCAAGTTACTGACGACATGCAGCTTATGCAAGACGAGTTGTTTGGTCCAATATTACCAATAATGAGCTATGAAAAGCTCGACACTGTAATTGATTACATTAAAGCACATCATCACCCGTTAGCGCTTTATATTTTAGGGCAAGATAAGCACGCTCAAGAATACATTATGAAGCAAACTATTAGTGGCACTGTGGCAGTAAACGACACGCTTGTACAAGTGACTGCCGATGATGTCCCTTTTGGTGGAGTGGGGCATTCAGGTATGGGGCACTATCATGGTATTGAAGGGTTTTTAACGTTTAGCCACGCTAAAAACACGTTAGTATCAGGATCGTTTAATCCTCGTATTAATCTGTTACTTAAACAAAATAAGCTTATTATTAAGTTATTAAAATGGCTTTACATAAAATAATAGGGTGTTGATTTTGTAAAGTTAAATAGATTTTTAACTTGCTCAATCAATATGTATTAAAAAGGCTGAGTTACATTATGTAATTCAGCCTTTTTTAGATTAGTTTTAAACTAAACTCTTAAACTCTTAAACTTTAAAATAAGCGCCCTTCGCCGGCATACGTGCCTACTTGAATTTTTGCATAAATGGCATCGGCTTTTTCTTTAGCTTCTTCAATTTCTTTAGGTAGCATTTTACGCTCATCAAGTTTGCGGCTGTGGCTCGCTTCCATGTTACCGTTGTACTCAGCAATCGTGTTCCAAATGTATGACTTTTCTAAATCTTTTGGCATACCTAGGCCTTCAAAATACATAAGTGCCAGGTTAAATTGTGCTAAAGAGTAGTTATTAGCCGCCGCTTTTTCGTACCAGTTACGTGCAGTTTCGTAATCACGTGTAACGCCCACGCCATTAGAGTACATAACGCCTAAATTAAACTGAGCTGCAGGTAGGTTTTTATTGGCTGCTTTTTCAAATAAGGTAACAGCCATTTGGTGATCAAGCTTAACACCTTTACCTTCGTCATATAAAACCGCTAAAGCAAACATAGAATCCGGGTGGTTCTTTTTTACGCCTTGCTGATAAAGTGCAGCCGCTTTTCGGTAATCGCGTGTTACACCGTATCCACCTTCATACAATTTGGCTAATTCGTAAATCCCTGGTGCAAAGCCTTTATCGGCAAGGTATTCAAATTCTTTCAGGGCGACTGCAAATTCACCTTCGTTAGCTGCTCTTATGCCATCTTCTAATGTGGCATGAGCAAAAGGGCTGGCAAGTAAAGCGCCAGTAAGAACGAGTGCTTTAAAATTAAACTGTGACATAACAATGTCTCCAATTAGTAATAGTTACGATAGGTATTAATTAGATGCTAATTTATTAATTTTTTGCACTATTTGCGTGTTTCAAGCGTTTAATACTGATAATTAACGACAAATAAGTGCTTAAGAGTGCCTACTATTATGTTTTACGCCTGCTTTAGTATAAACGCAAGGCGATGCTGTTTAAGATAGCGAGTGTAGAATGCAAGCACATCAATTTAGAAGTGTAAGATACAGATTTTATAGAAAAATTAAAGAAATAAAAAAAGCCCGTTAGGGCTTTTTGGGGTCATATTAACCGTCACTAATATGAGCAATGTAGCAAGTAAATGTGATATTTGATGTTATAACTTGAATCAAGTAAGTAATAACACGAAGCGGCACGCTCTTCTTTTAATGTGTCAGCATCCTTGCTGAATATTCTTCCGTAGGCACTGAGGTCGTTACACTGTGTTTATGCGAACGATTATCAGTTAGTTCTAAATGCAAGTCAATACTTAAATGATAATTATTATCAAATGACTATTATCTTTACTATACAATTTTTAAAATGGAGAAAGTGATGCTTAATAATCTTAAAACTAAAAAGCTAATACGCTCATGCTTCGCTATAAGTATGCTGTTTTTATGTAGTTGCTCAGCATCCTTTACGTATAACAATTTAAGTTGGCTTTCATCGTTTTGGGTTGATGATTATATTGATTTGAATAAAAAACAAAATGAGCAGCTAAAAGATATAATTAAAACCACTCAAACGTGGCACAGGCGCACTCAGTTACCTGCATACAAGCAAGATATACAAAATATTAAAACGCTTTTTAATCAATCACTCGAAACCGATCAATTAAAAGAACAAGTCGTTTTTGCAAAAAAGCATTGGCAAAACTTACTTGAGTACGCACATCTTCCTCTTGCAGAACTAGGTGCAACATTATCTGGTGAGCAACGAGATGAACTTTTAAATAATATTCAATCACAAATTGATGAAGAGCGAGAAGAGTTTAACGATCAAACTGCGCATGAGCGTAAAGCCGAGCGTTTAGAGTCACAATTTGAATACTACGAAGAGTGGGCGGGTAAGCTCAGTAAAGGGCAAAAAGCATTAATAACCATGGCCAATGAGCTACATCAAGATTCAAATACGCTTTGGTTAGAGTACAAGCAAAACCGGTTAGATTTTGCTAAACAAGTATTTGAAAATAAAAGCTTAACGCAAAGCCAATTTATTGATCAATTGAGTACGGTGATAAAAGAGCGTGAGATTTATATGAGCCAAGAGCTACTCAAAATAAATGAAGAAAACCTCAATTTATACATTAATTTATTGTACGAATTAAATATGACGTTGAGCGTAAAGCAACGCCAAAGTGTAAATGATCAATTTGATGAGTTAATTGAGACTTTAAACGATATAATAGACAACTAAATTGTGCATGAATCACTAAGTCTTGAATTCAGAAGTTTTAAAATAGCTTCTCAGGCTAATTTTTTAAACGCAAAAAATGCTTTTAAAGGGCAGTATATGGTTACAGATTTGAAAAGTATCTTAAACTCGTGGTATCCCGAAAGAGATAATCAAGAGTGGGTTTTAGCTACTTTGTATAAAATAGAAGGCTCTAGTTACAGAAAACTAGGCGCTATGATGCTTATTTCTAGCCTAGGCGAGCGCTTAGGGATGCTTTCGGGTGGCTGTTTAGAAGCTGACATACAGCGCCACGCTAAACAAGTAATGAGTACTTTAACCAGTAAAACCATTAGTTATGACGCAACCGACGAAGACGATTTAACATTTCAACTCGGCATTGGTTGTGGGGGAATAGTACACATTTCACTGCAGCCGATTCACAAGGCTAATGACTATTTACAGTTAGAGCATGTCTCTAAAGCACTTAATGAAAATAAACCAGGGCGATACATTCAACAAGTAAGCCCCATTTTGCCAGCGGGTAGTGGCGTATTTACGCAAAATGATGAGCCACATGGTTTATCGATGAACCGTAAAGCGCAGTTGCTAGAGTTACAAGGTGCTACGTGCCTGCAAACCACTATTTATCCGCCGCCTCATTTACTAATAGTGGGTGGAGGCGCTGATGCCGTGCCTGTTTATGCCCTAGCAAAGCAACTTGGTTGGAGTGTAACTGTATGGGACACACGCCCTGCAAATGCAAAAAGGCAATATTTTAAAAATGCAGATGCTATTTTGCGCATCACGCCGAGTGAGTTAAAAGAATATTGCATAATAAATAAAGTAGATGCTGCTATTTTAATGGCTCACAGTGTTGAACTAGATGCAATTACGCTCAGTCAATTTGCTGATGTTGCTTTTAAATATATAGGGTTACTTGGGCCTAAGCACAGACGCGAACAGGTACTAGAGCATGCAAGTACAAAACGTGAACAAATTAAGGCCCCTGTGTTTGGTCCTGTAGGGCTAAATTTAGGTGGGGATTCGCCAGAGAGCATAGCGCTTTCGCTCATTAGTGAAATACATGCGGTGCTTAGTAATAAAAATGCACAGTCGTTAAGTAATTGGGGTCAAGAGCTGTGCTAATTGCAAAAGTAGTGCTGGCAGCAGGTCAATCATCTCGTTTTGATGGTTGTAAACTAATAGCCGATGTGGGCTTAGGGCAAACAATGATTGAGCGAGCGGTTGAAGTACTTCAAGCGCTTGATGATTCACCCGTATATGTAGTTACAGGAAAGTGGCACGCAGAGGTTGTACAAGCACTCAGCGGGCATTCAAATATACATATTATTGAAAACAAACGATGGGATGACGGCTTAGGTGTTTCAATTGCTGTCGCTTCGCAAGCGCTATCTAAACACCCTGCTTATAATGGAATTTTATTTATGCTTGCCGATCAGGTTGAGCTTAAAACGCAGGATCTAGCTGCATTAGTTACAGGTTTTACACGTGAACCCACACGCTGGTGTGCAAACTACGGTGAGCGTTTAGGTGTACCCGCTATATTCCCAGCGGTTGATTTATCAAAGCTTACAAGCTTAACTTCAGATAAGGGTGCACAGCAATTACTGCGTTCTAGCAGTGAAGTTGTCAATACAATTAATTTAAGTAGTGCGAGTGTAGATATAGATACACAACAGCAGCTGAGTAATTTTATAGCGAAGCATGAATTAAAAGTACACAAAAAGTAATTGAATTATATCAGTTGTAACTATGATTATGTTTAAAGTATTTAGCTGTGAATACAATGGGTATTACACGGTAAATGATGTTTTTAGAGTGAGTAGTTACAACAATTTTAACGGTTAAAGCCAACGTATTAACTAATACTGAGGTTATAAAGCTTAATCAAGGGGCAAGCTATGGTGACGTTTACAATTAATGGCAAGGTGGTTGAATCACACGCAAGTGAAGATACACCATTGTTATGGGTTATTCGTGATGAAATTGGATTAAAAGGTACGAAGTTTGGTTGCGGTATTGCAATGTGTGGTGCGTGTACGGTGCATTTAGATGGGCAAGCAACTCGCTCATGTGTGCTACCAATTGGCGCTATTGCGGGTAAAAGCATTACCACAATTGAAGGACTTAATAACGAACACCCACTTCAAAAAGCGTGGATTGAAGAGCAAGTACCACAGTGCGGTTACTGTCAATCGGGGCAAATAATGCAAGCTGCTACATTACTTGCTGCAAACCCTAGCCCGTCAGATGAAGAAATAGTCAGCCACATGAATGGCAACTATTGCCGCTGTATGGCTTACAAGCGTATTAAAACTGCTATTCAACGCGCTGCAGATGAGTCACAAAGTGTAGTAAATATATTTGATCCAAATGCACAAGACGCTTAACTGGAGCCGATAATGAAAAAATTATTTCAAAAAAATAGCGAAACCGTTAATTTAAACCGTCGCTCGTTTATGATTGGTACTGCAAGTGCGGGCTTAGTTATGGCGTTCGCCCCTGCGTTGTTTTCGGGTTCGCTCAGTGCAAAAGAATCAATTGAACAACAGGCTTTTTCACCGACCATTTGGTGGACTATGAGCAGCGATGGCGCCGTAGAAGTAAGTATTGCTAAAGCTGAAATGGGTCAACATATCGGTACTGCTCTTGCGCGCATTGTAGCTGATGAACTTGAATGTGATTGGGATAAAGTATCAATTACCTACGTAGATACTCACGAAAAATGGGGCTACATGGTTACCGGTGGTTCGTGGTCAGTGTTCCAAAGCTTTAAGCCTCTGTCGCAAGCGGGTGCTGCGGGCAGAATTGCGTTAATAGACGCTGGCGCGAAAATGCTAGGTATAGCTGTGGATAAATGCCACGCTGAAAAAGGTTATATTGTATCGGGTGATAAATCGGTTAGTTATGCTGACATTGTTAAAAAAGGCGAGTTTAATCGCACATTTACCAGTGATGAAGTTGCAAACCTGCCACTAAAATCAGCTAATAAACGTCACTTAACGGGTCTTAAACAAGACTTTAAAGCGCTCGATATACCGGCTAAAACTAATGGTACTGCGGTATATGGTATAGATGTTGAAGTTGAAGGCATGCTGTACGCGCGCCCAGTAATACCGCCAACCCGTTATGGCAGTACGGTGACAAATGTTGACGATAGTGCAGCAAAAGCGATTAAAGGCTACAAAGGTTATGAAGTTTTAAATGACCCTAGTAACACAGTGCAAGGCTGGGTTGTTGTACTTGCGGACAACTACCCAAGTGCCATTAAAGCAGTAGATGTTTTAAAGGTGAGTTATAAAAAGGGTGAGTCGGCAAATATATCTGAAGCTGATATTCAAAACGAAGGTAAGCGATTATGCGAGCAACGCGACTCGGGTACTTTGTTTGTTGATGAAGGCGATATAAAGAAAACCCAAGCCGATGCCAATGAATCGTTAGAATCAATGTATACCACAGCAACAGCGAGTCATTATCAGCTAGAGCCACTCAATGCGTTAGCCGAATTTAAAGACGGTAATTGGATTATTCATACGGGGAACCAATGGCAATCTCTTACGTTACCCGCTATTGCAAAAGCACTTGAAGTAGCTCAAGAGAAAGTAATTATTCGCCCTTATTATTTAGGCGGTGGCTTTGGTCGCCGACTATTTGGTGATTGGACTGTACCGGCAGCCCTAACTGCAAAAGCAGTGGGTAAACCAGTAAAGCTAGTATTTACACGCGCGGACGATAGTTTATTTGATCAGTCTCGCTCTGCATCTGCAGCAAAAATGACAGCATCGTTTGATAAAAACGGCACTTTCACAGGAATGGAACATGCATTTGCGGCAGGTTGGCCTACCAAAGCAATGGCACCCGGGTTTTTAGCTCCAGGTGTTGATGGTAAAGGTAAATTTGATGCGTTTTCAGCATCGGGCGCCGATCATTGGTATAGCATGAGTAGTCATCGAGCACGTGCTATTAATAACGAAGTTGCACAAAGCACCTTTACTCCAGGCTGGTTACGCTCAGTAGGACCAGGTTGGATTGCATGGAGCCTTGAGTCGTTTATTGACGAAATTGCCCATAAGCAAGGCAAAGATCCGGTTCAATTTAGAATCGAAATGTTAGATGGTAAAGGCAAGCAAGCAGGTAAAGCACCTGAGAGTGTTGGTGGAGCGCTACGTTTACGTAATGTACTTAAAACAGTGTCTGATAAAGTCGCTTCTGTTAAATTAGCGAAAGATGAAGGCATTGGTTTTTCAGTGAGTTCGGGGCAAGAGCGCACAATGCCAGCTTGGCTTGCAACCGCAGCACATGTTCATGTTAACCGTGATAGTGGTAAAATAACGCTTAAAAAGCTTTATGTTGTTGTAGATGCAGGCTTAATTATTCATCCTGATGGGGCATTGGCACAAATTGAAGGCTCATTATTATGGGGCAGCAGCCTTGCTTTACACGAGTCAAATACGTATAAAGATGGGCAAGTATCGGCTACTAACTTTAATACTTATTTACCGCTAAGAATGCAAGATGTACCAGATATAGACATTGAATTTTTACAAAGTGATGAGTTTCCGGTTGGTTTAGGTGAGCCTGGGGTTATAGGTGTTGCGCCAGCCATAGGTAATGCCGTATTTAATGCCGTAGGTGTGCGTTTACGTGACCTACCAATGAAGCCAAGCGCAGTTAAAAAAGGCTTGGATGCGTAAAGCATAATTAAAATAGTTAAAGGGGCCTGTTTTAGAAGGTTCCTTTAGCTATTACACGTATTTTTGTAATTATTATTTTATATCAATAACTAAAGCAGTTTAGGTAGTGATGGCTTATTGATATTAGTTAAGGTTTGTTTATGCTAATCGACCCAACAGGGCGAGAGTTTAGTTACTTGCGTTTGTCTATTACTGACGTATGCAATTTTAAGTGTGTTTATTGTTTACCCGACGGTTATCAAGGCGGGAGTGACCGTGGTTTTTTAAGTGTGAATGAAATTAGTAATACGCTTAAAGCATTTGCTCACCATGGTATTGAAAAAGTAAGGATCACTGGCGGAGAGCCCACCTTACGTAAAGATTTTATAGATGTTATTCGCGCCGCAAAAGATATTGCAGGTATTAAAAAAATTGCAATGACCACCAATGGCTTTTCTCTCCATAAAAACATTCATAACTGGGTAGATGCCGGCTTAAATGCAATTAATGTAAGCATTGATACCTTAGACCCACGCATGTTTAACACTATTACTGGGCACGATAAATTTACCTCAGTAATGAAAGGTATTGATACCGCGATTGAAACAGGGATTGATTCGGTAAAAATAAACAGTGTGCTTATGAAGCAATATAACGCGCAAGAGTTTGATACGTTTTTAAATTGGGTTAAACATCGCCCCGTTACTATTCGCTTTATTGAGTTGATGCAAACAAACGATAACAAAGCCTTTTTTGATGCTAACCATGTTTCTGGTCAGGTGTTAAAAGCTCAGTTATTACAAACGGGGTGGCAGCAAGTTGCGCGTAGTGCATCAGCAGGTCCTGCTCAAGAGTTTGCACATCCTGATTACCAAGGCAGAATTGGTTTGATCATGCCTTACAGCAATGACTTTTGTAGTACCTGTAATAGGTTAAGAGTAACAGCCAAAGGGAATCTGCATTTATGTTTATTCTCTGAAGAGGGGATATCACTAAGAGAATATATGAATGATAATTCTAATAGTGAGTTAATGGCATTGCTATCGCGTTATATTAAAACTAAAAAACCAACTCATCTTTTACATCAAGGTAATACAGGTATTACGACTAATTTATCTATGCTAGGTGGCTAGTTATTAAGGTTGCTTGATGAAGCTAAAATGCCAAACATGCCCCTAAAATGCATAACATTATCCTAAAAAAAGGTAATAACAGGGTTTATCTACATGGTTTTATATCGACAAGGCTTGTTAAATTATATTTTCCCGTTAAACTTAATTTTTATTTTTTGTTAAGTGATTAGAATGGATATCGCAGCTCTTAATAGCACTAAATCATTAAGAAAAGACGTCCTTAGAGGGATGTGTCTTTGTTTTGGTTTTTTATCAGCTGGATTTGCGGGGCTTAATTTAACCGTAAATAACTTTCCACTGCTTGGCTATATCGAAATCTGTTTTTCCATTTATTGTATATTTACTTATATTTCACTTACACGTTGTCCACTACAGTTTTGGCAATCCGTTGTGATGTGTGCACTTGTAACGTTTATTGTTATTTTAGCTACCGCTTTAGCATCTCCTCGTAACGGTGTATTTGTATGGTCGTTTGCATTACCTATTTTGTACTACCTGTTGTTAGGTAAACAATATGGTGTAATTTTCTCTGCAACTTTATTAGCTATCCAAGTGTTTATTTTAGGGAGTAAATCTACTCTTTCACCCTTTGAAACCTTTAACTTATCCCTAAATTTAATTTGTGCTTATTTTAGTATTTGGGCGATATCTCATGTTTTTGAAGGGAGTCGTTCGAATTTTTCAAAGCGACTTAAAAATTTAGCGTTACTTGATCCATTAACGGGTACAGGTAATCGCCTTTCAATGAGCCACTACTTTGAAGTAGAACTACAAGATAAGTCACAGTTATATTTATTTTTACTCGATTTAGACTTTTTTAAACAAGTAAATGACGAGCACGGACATGGCGTGGGTGACCAAGTACTTGTCGAAGTGGCCACTTTACTAAGGGTTGCACTTGGCAGAGGGTACGTATTTAGAGTTGGCGGTGAAGAGTTTGCTTTATTTAGCTCTTTTGCAAATGAAGAGGCTGCACTAGACGCCGCTGAACAAATAAGAGCACGTTTTGAAAATACAACTTTTGATATTGATGGCCTTGCTATCAATATTACAACGAGTATTGGAATCGCAAAATTTAAAAGTACTAATTCATTGGAAAGCTTTGTAAACCAAGCGGATAAACAGTTATACAAAGCAAAACAATTTGGTCGTAATAAAGTGTATTGTAAGCTTAAAAAAGAGCACGACTGTGAGGCGGTAGTTGCTTAAGTTACCTTACCTAATACATTACCTAGTACATTTGCTCGAAGTTAGGGATCCCGTTTTCCCAAATTGGTTTATCTTTTCCTATATGTTCGCGTACAGCATCAAAAAATAACCGAGTTCTTACCGGTAAATCTCGATGCGGATACACGGCATACATCGCACTAAACTCCATGAGTTTCACATCAGTTAATAAAGGCACTAGTTTACCCTGTGATATTTCATCACCAATAATAAATGCAGGGGCGACAAAGTAAGTGGTGCCCGATAGTGTTTTCATCAGTAATGACTCTGCATCGTTTGCTCTAAACACACTTTTTATTTTTTGCTCGCAGGGCTCACCTTTACTGTTGTAGTAATCTATTGCATCTATCCGAATAGAGTTACTGGCGTAGCTTGCTGCTGGCAATTGTGCTAAATCTTCCATTGTTTTGGGCATACCATAAGTGTCTATGTACTCTGGTGCTGCAACAATGAGTAAGCGATTACGCGCTATTTTACGTGCAATAAGGGATGAATCTTTTGGCTCACCAACACGAAATGCTAAATCAAACCCTTCAGAGACGATATCAACCAATCTATCGTCTAAGCGCAGTTCAACTTCTACTTGCGGAAAGCGTTTTTGGAAATCATTAAGTACAGGTTGCAAATAACGCCTGCCAATCAATGTTGATGACGTGATTTTTAACACCCCGCGTGGCTCTAAATGGTAGTTTTCAGCCATGCGTACTGTTTCGCCGAGCAACTCTCTAAGCTCAGCGGCTTTTTTGATCATTTCGGCGCCCGCCGCTGTGAGCGAAAACGAACGCGTTGTGCGGTTAAGTAACCTAATGCCTAGCTCATCCTCTAAACGGCTAATTTGCTTAGATATAACAGAGCGATCTATGTTGCGTAATTCTGCAGCTTTTGCAAAAGAGCCTTGCTCAACCACTTCAAGTAACATTAAAAGTCGACTTGTTGTATCCATTATTACACCTTAACTAATCTATTGATGCCATTTTGGCATTAATGAATTTAAAAATCTATGGTTTTTACACACGGGTTAAATCCGTATTATGCGAGGCTAATCAACAATGGAGCGTCTTCATGAACAAACATCTAATTGCTGCAGCACTTACTGCGGCATCTTTAACACTAGCAGGTTGTGCTGATGAGAGCACGGCTCAATCAGCACCTGCACAGCAACTTCAACCAATTGATGTAGCACAGGTGCTTGTTAAGCCAGTACAAAGCTGGCACACATATACAACTCGTTTAGAGTCTCCACAAGAAGTTGCTTTAATGCCGCGTGTGTCGGGAATAATCGATAGCATTGAATTTAAAGAAGGCGACGTGGTTAAAGAAGGCGATGTTTTATTTCAATTAGATTCTCGTCCATTTGCTGCTGTGGTTGCTAGTTTAAAAGCGCAAATCAACAGCGCTGAAGCCGCTCTAGAGCAAGCTAAAAGTGAAGACAAACGTGCGGTACGATTATTAGACCGTAAAGCAATTTCTACTGAGCAAGCACAAGCGCGTACTTCAACACTACGCCAACGCGAAGCACAGCTTTCTGCACTTCAAGCACAGCTTACATCAGCAGAGCTTGATTTAGAGTTTACGTCAGTTGTATCACCAATTGATGGCATTATTTCTCGCGCAAATATTACCAAAGGTAATAACATACTTGCGGGCCAAAGCGTATTAACGTCAATTGTTTCAAACCAAGCAATGTACGCTTATTTTGATGTTGATGAACGCACATGGAATCACTCTTTTAATGATGTTACTGCTGCGAGTCAGCAAACTGTTGTAATGCAAAAAGTGGGTCAAAGCGATTTTGCATACAAAGGTTACATTAACTTTATTGATAACCAAATTAATTCATCAACAGGTACATTACGTGTACGTGCAGTATTTAATGAAGACAGCAACCAATTACGCGCAGGCTCGTTTGCACGTATAAAGCTGGCTGCAAATTCTATTAGCGACGCGATTATTATCCCAGAACGTGCAATTGGTACCGACTTAAAAAATCGCTTCGTATTAACGGTTGGTGAAAACAACGTACTTGAATACAAACTAATCACTACTGGTGAGCGTTACGGTGCATTACGTGCGGTTACATCGGGCCTTAATGAAGGTGATGTTATTGCTGTAAATGGTCCAGCTCGCGTAGGCCCTGGTATGCCAATCTCTCCGCAAACAGTAACAATTGATACAAGTGGTGTGGCATTTACATTGTCAAATGACAACACACAATTTGTGGCTAAGCAATAAGGTTTATTGATGAAATTTTCGCATTTCTTTATACAGCGTCCAATATTTGCGGCCATGCTGTCATTGGTTATTTTAATTGCTGGTGGTATATCACTATTCCAATTACCAGTAAGTGAATACCCAGAAGTAGTTCCTCCAACAGTGGTTGTTACCGCTAATTACCCAGGTGCTAACCCGACCGTTATTGCGCAAACAGTTGCCACACCGCTGGAGCAAGAAATTAACGGTACTGAAAACATGTTATATATGTTCTCGCAAGGTACCAGTGATGGCCGCATGACACTAACGGTGACATTTGCATTAGGTACCGATTTAGACCGTGCTCAAGTACAAGTACAAAACCGTGTAAACAGTGCGCTTCCGCGTTTACCAGAAGAAGTACAACGCTTAGGCGTAGTGGCTGAAAAGTCATCACCAGATTTAACCATGGTAGTACATTTATATTCACCTGAAAAAACGCACGACACAGCGTACTTATCTAACTATGCCGATTTAAACATTAAAGATGAAATTGCGCGTTTACCGGGCGTAGGTGATATTCGCATGTTTGGTGCCGGCAAATACTCAATGCGAGTATGGCTAAACCCAGATGCACTGGCTGCACGCGAATTAACAGCAACAGATGTAGTAACAGCACTTCGCTCGCAAAACCAGCAAGTTGCTGCAGGTAGCTTAGGCGCGCAACCAATTTCAAACGACAGTCAGTTTCAAATATTGTTAAACGTTAAAGGTCGTTTAAACAGTATTGAAGAATTTGAACAAGTTATTATTAAAGTGGGCGATGAAGGTCAGTTAACGCGTTTATCTGATATAGCCCGTGTTGATTTAGGTCAAGATACATACGCGCTTCGTGCTGAGCTTGATAACCAACCAGCACTTGCAATGCCAATATTTCAACGCCCTGGTTCTAACGCTATTGAGCTATCAGATCAAGTACGCGAAACAATGGCGCGCTTATCTAAAGACTTTCCTACCGGTGTTGAATACGACATTGTGTACGACCCAACGGTATTTGTTCGCGGCTCAATTGAAGCGGTAATTGCCACTTTACTTGAAGCCATTGTACTGGTAGTTATTGTTGTTATTGTATTTTTACAAACGTGGCGTGCATCAATCATCCCGCTAATAGCCGTGCCTATTTCACTTATTGGTACGTTTGCAGTAATGCAGTGGTTGGGTGTGTCGATTAATACCTTATCGTTGTTTGGCTTAGTACTGGCTATAGGTATTGTTGTAGATGATGCGATTGTAGTTGTTGAAAACGTAGAACGTAATATCGAAAAAGGCTTATCGCCACTTGAAGCAACCCGCGTTGCAATGAGCGAAGTAACAGGCCCTATTATTGCAATTGCGCTAGTACTAAGTGCTGTATTTATTCCTACTGCGTTTATTACCGGTTTATCAGGTCAATTTTATAAGCAATTTGCACTTACAATTACAATTTCGACTATTATCTCAGCGTTTAACTCATTAACGTTATCGCCTGCGCTTGCTGCATTGTTATTAAAACCGCATGATGCAAAACCAGATGCGTTCACGCGTTTACTTAATAAACTGTTTGGTCGTTGGTTGTTCCAACCATTTAACCGCGTATTTAATCGTGGTGCTAAAGGTTACGAAAAACTGGTACAAAAACTAATTCGTATGACCGTTGTTGTTATGGTGGCTTACATTGCACTTGTTGGTGGCACAATTAAGTTATTTGATGCTGTACCGGGTGGCTTTATTCCACAGCAAGATAAACAGTATTTAGTGGCGATTGCGCAGTTACCTGATGCATCAAGCCTTGACCGTACTGAAGATGTGCTTTCTCAAATGCAGCAAATTGCATTAGAAGTACCAGGCGTTGCACATACCGTTGCTTTTCCTGGCTTATCAGTGAACGGTTTTACTAATAGCCCTAACAGCGGCATTGTATTTACACCACTTGAAAGCTTTGACAAACGTACCGATCCAAGCCAATCAGCGATGGCGATAGCTGCCGAGTTGAATAAACGCTTTGCTGCCATTGATGAAGCATTTGTAGCGGTATTTCCACCGCCGCCAATTCAAGGTTTAGGCACTACCGGCGGTTTTAAACTGCAAATAGAAGACAGAGCTAATAAAGGGTTTGAAGCCTTATTTAATAGTCTGCAAGCTGTTATCGGTAAGGCGCAACAAGATCCAGCATTAATGGGCTTGTACTCAAGCTTCCGTATCCAAGTTCCACAAATGGATATTGATATTGACCGTGAGCAAGCGCTAATTCAAGGCATTCCACTTGATGAAGTATTTGATGCACTGCAAATTTACTTAGGCTCTGTGTACGTAAATGACTTTAATATGTTTGGTCGTACGTACCAAGTAAATGCACAGGCTGATGCTGACTACCGTTTAGACCCTGATCAAATACTTAATTTAAAAGTACGTAACCGCTCAGGTAATATGGTGCCACTAGGCTCTGTATTAACAGTTACACCAACAATTGGTCCTGACCGTGTTATGCATTACAACGGTTACCCAAGTGCAGAACTAAATGGTAGCCCAGCACCAGGTTACAGCTCTGATCAAGCACAAGTTGCTATTGAAAAAGTACTCGCAGACACACTACCAACAGGTATTGAATATGAGTGGACTGAAGTAACGTACCAACAAGTACTTGCCGGTAACACCATGGTTTATGTATTCCCGTTAGTTGTATTACTTGTATTTATGGTACTTGCAGCGCAGTACGAGAGCTTACGTTTACCACTGGCAATTATATTAATTGTACCAATGACTATTTTCTCAGCCTTGTTAGGTGTGTGGTTTGTTGGCTCTGACAACAACATATTCACCCAAATAGCGTTAATAGTACTGGTCGCGTTGGCTTCTAAAAATGCAATATTGATGGTTGAGTTTGCAAAAGATAGACACGACACTGGCTTATCGCACTTAGAGGCAATACTTGAGGCCTGTCGTATGCGTTTGCGCCCAATATTAATGACCTCAATTGCGTTTACAGCAGGTGTTGTACCGTTAGTGCTTGCTACAGGTGCGGGCGCCGAAATGCGTCACGCTATGGGTAATGCTGTGTTCTCAGGCATGATAGGTGTAACCGTGTTTGGCCTATTGTTTACGCCAGTATTTTATATGTTAGTTACTAACAAAAAAGAGAAGGCGCAGGAGAATACCCATGACTAAATTGATGCAAAAAAGACTTAAAACAAGTCTAACTGCCAGTGCGGTTTTAGTGGCTGCGTTTTTATCAGGATGTGCGAGTAAGATCGATACTGCTAGCGAGCAGAATGTTGTTAGTGATTTTGTGACGAGCGCAAATATCGCGGGCAAACTTACAGGGGCAGACGAAACTAATTGGTGGAAAGGGCTTGATTCACGTCAGTTAGACCAGTTAGTTGCCAATGCTTTGGCTAATAACCACGACTTGCAAACAAGCCAGTTAACGCTTAAGAGTGCATTAGCACGCTTAGGCGAGCAAAAAGCGCGATACTTACCGCAAGGTGGTATTGAAATTGGCGCACAGCGCAGTGGCTTAGGTGATACAAACAGCCGTCAATCGAGTGCTAATTTAGCGCTTGATTGGCAGCTTGACTTATTTGGCCGAATTACAGCCTTGGTTGATGCCGCTAGTGCATCGGCCATGAGCCAAGCCGAACAAGTACGTTTATTGCAAATTGAAGTGGTATCGTCAGTTGTTAAAGGCTTTGTAAGCTATCAAGGTAATGTTGAAAAGCAGCACATTGTTACGCTTCAAATAGAAGCACTTGAGCAAAGCATTGACGTACTTCAAGCTCGTGTTGATGAAGGTGTTGCAAACGAACTTGATTTAAACAGAACGATGGCGCAATTAAGACAGCAGCAAGCATTAATTCCGGCTATTGAATATGCTAAATTTAGCGACTTATCGACTTTAGCCGTTTTAACCGGTCGTTTAGCGCAAAATATTGAATTAACAAATGAGCAGGTTATTTTAGAGCGAGAGTTTAGTGTTTCACTAAGTGAACCTAATAAAGCAATTGCATTAAGACCTGACATTAGCCGCGCACTTTATGACTTTAGCCAAGCAAACAGTTTAAGTGTCTCGGCAAGTAAAGCGCTATTGCCAGATATAAGCTTAAGTGGCTTTGCAGGCGTACTTAGCCTAGGTAGCAATGGCTTTAGTGATACACAGCAACAATGGCAAGTAGCGCCGCAGTTACAGTGGTCTATTTTAAGTTATCCTGCGCTTTTAGCGCAGCGTGACGCGCAACAGTTTTTAAGTGAAGCCGCATACAGCGATTATCAACAAGTAGTATTAACTGCACTAAGTGAAAGTGAACTTTCACTGCAATTGTTGGTCAATCAAGCACAGCAAAAGCGCTTTGCCGATGAACGTTATGACTTTGCTAATAAAGCATTTTTACAAGCCGAAGCAATGTATGAAGAAGGTCAAATTCCTTACCTTGAGTTGTTAGATGCGCGTCAGGATGTTTTAATAGCACAAGAAAATGCTGTTGAATCAACAATTTCTTCATTGCTTTCCAAAGTAAATGCGTACCAGTCATTTAATGGGCAATGGAGCTATGCGTTAAACGACACTAATAAGTAGAGTTATATTGATGCCAAATACTGAAAATTTACATGAATACATTATCCCGCAAACTATGCGCGCTATTGTACTGCCAGAACCAAATGAAGCAATTAACTTAGCCGATGCTGAGGTGCCTGTTCCAACCTGTGCAGATAACGACCTGCTTGTAAAAGTAGAGTACGTTGGTTTAAATCCAGTTGATGGTCAATTTGCTAAAACAGGCTTTTGTAAGTGGCAGTATCCACACATTTTAGGCTTAGATGTCGTAGGTGTTGTGGTTAAAGCTAAAAAAGGTGTGTTTCCAAATGTTGGCGAGCGCGTTATGTGGCATGCCAACATTGGTGAGCAAGGCGCTTTGAGCGAATACACCAAAGTACCTAACTATGCAGTGTCGGTTGTACCAAATAACTTAAACCCAGCCATTGCAGCAACACTTCCATGCGCCGGTATGGCAGCACTTATTAGCTTAGATAAAATAGGCATTAGTGAAGGCGATACTATTTTTATTGAAGGCGGAGCTGGAGCGGTAGGGCAGTTTGCTATTCAATATGCAAAACAGCGCGGTGCAGATGTATTTACCACGGCATCAAAGCGTAACCATAAGTTGGTTAAGCAGCTAGGCGCCGATGTGGTTTTTGATTATAGCGATAAAAAGCTATGCGAAAAAATCCGCAGAGAACTTGGCCCGCAAGGCTTTGATGCGGTTATAGATACGATTGGTGGTGAGTGTACTCAGCGTAATATTGAGTTAATGCGTTTTTGCGGACGTATTGCCTGCTTGAATCCGCTACCTTGTTTTGATCAAGACTTAATGTATCACCGAGCGCCAAATATTAGCGTTGTGTCTATTGGCGGTGCATGGCTTGCTAATAGTTTATGTTCGCAGCAGCGTTTGAGTTTTATGGGTAATTTGTTACTAGAAGGGGCTGTTAGTGGCGACATTAAACACCCAGAAATAACGCCCGTAGATTTTAGTGCTGAGTCAGTATCACAAGCGCTTAATAAACAACTTGCGGGTGGCTTTACCGGCAAGCAAGTTGTTAAAGTTGCCAAGTGAAGCGCTTATACAATTTGATTTAAGCTTAGGTGATTTTAGCTAGTTTTAGCTAAATTAATTACTTATGTAGCCTCTATAAATTAAATAAAAACGCAGCCTATTTTTGCTGCGTTTTTTTATGCCTATCAAAAAATAGATACAGCGCTAGAGATTTTGCGGTTTTATTCATCATTTTAGTCAAAATACTTTTTTTCAGCGTACAACTGTAAGCCTTTGTGTTTCAACAGTTTACGTTCAGGTAAAGAAAATAAATTGAAAAAACTGTTAATTAATTGAATAGAGCAATTGATCTAAACGATTTTTTATGACGTAATGTAGGCATTATTTAGCTGGTCGGATGAGTTCAATCATGAGTTTACGTACAAAACTAAAAAAAGTATTACCAAGTATTTCTATCACAGAACAAGAAGCGCTAGACGCGGGTGATGTATGGCTTGAAGGTTCTATCTACCAAGGTAAGCCTGATTTCAGTGCACTTCGCGACGTACCTGCTGCTATATTAAGCGCAGACGAGCAAGCATTCTTAGACGGTCCAGTAAAAGAGTTACTGGGCATGATTGACGATTCAGTGATTCAAAACGGCATTCATTTACCAAATGACATCTTAGAATTTTTGAAAAAAGAGCGTTTTTTCTCGCTTATCATTCCTAAGTCGTTTGGTGGTTTAGAGTTTAGCCCTTATGCAAACTCTACCATTGTTGGCACAATTGCGACTAAAAGCTCAGCGGTAGCGGTAACCGTAATGGTTCCTAACTCGTTAGGCCCAGGTGAGTTATTACTTCACTTTGGTACGCAAGAGCAACAAGCACATTACTTACCACGCCTAGCAAATGGTACAGACATTCCATGTTTTGCATTAACAAGCCCAGAAGCAGGTTCTGATGCTGGTGGCATTCCAGACATTGGTACAGTTACTAAAGGCATGTATAAAGGCGAAGAAGTACTTGGCCTTGAAATCACATGGGACAAGCGCTACATAACGCTTGCACCTATTGCTACCGTACTTGGTTTAGCTTTTAAAGTAATGGACCCTGATGGTTTATTAGGTGGTAAAGAAAGCTTAGGTATTACCTGTGCACTTATTCCTAAAGAGCACCCAGGTGTAGAGCTTGGTAATCGCCACGACCCAATGGGTATTCGTTTTTACAACGGTACTACACGTGGTAACAAAGTATTCGTACCAATGGATTTTGTTATTGGTGGACAGAAAAACATCGGCCGTGGTTGGCAAATGCTGGTTAGCTGTTTAGGTGCTGGCCGTGGTATTTCATTACCTGCGCTAGGTGTTAGTACAGCACAAGTTGCATTTAAATCAGCATCTGAATACGCAGCAGTGCGTGAACAGTTTGGTTTAGCCATTGGCCAGTTTGAAGGTATTCAAGAAAAACTAGCCGACATTGCAGGTAAAACATACCTACAAGAAGCAATGCGCGTACTTACAACTGAAGGTTTAGGCATGGGCTTAAAACCATCAGTAGTAACTGCAATCGCTAAATACCACATGACAGAGCTTGGTCGCGACGTGCTTGATTCAGCAATGGATATTCAAGCGGGTAAAGCGATTCAAAACGGTCCACAAAATACATTAGCAAGTGGTTATGTTGCTCAGCCGATTGCCATTACGGTAGAAGGCGCGAATATTCTTACACGTAACCTAATGATCTTTGGTCAAGGTGTTATGCGTTGTCACCCATATTTACAATCTATGGTTGAGTCAATTCACAGCGAAGACAAAGGCGCAGATAAAGAATTTAACGGTATTTTACGTAAAACAATTGGCTACAGCACAGCAAACAGCTTACGTGCTTTCCGCTTAGGTGTTTTACCATTTACAGCAAGTGCTAATTCTGAATTACCAGAAGTACGCGACTACGAAAAAGCAGTACATAAATTATCTGCAAAACTTGCAGTGTACGCAGACTTTTCGTTACTTGTACTTGGCGGTAAGTTAAAACAAGCAGAAATGCTATCGGCACGTTTAGGCGATGTAATGAGCTTCTTATATGCAGCTATGGCATCAATTAAATACTACGAGCAAAAAGTATCAAGTAGTGACCGTGAGCAAGCAGCACCTTATTTCCATTACGCGACTCGTTTTGCACTACAAAGTGCTGAAGAAGCATTGCATAAGTTTTTAGATAACTTCCCTGCAAGTGGTACACGTAAGTTTATTCGTTTTATTACAATGAACTACTCAACTAAAATGCCAAAAATTAGCGATGATCTAATCCGCGAACTAGCTAAGCAAGCTCAGCTAGATACCGCATTTAAAGCGCAAATTACGCATTTAGTTAAACCAGTAGTAGGCGATGGTCATCATATTAATGAGCAAGCTTACAAAGCTAAAATGGCATCACTTGGCGAGCTGGCTAAAGTTAAAAAAGCATTACGTGCTAAAGTAATTAAACCAGGTATGCGTTTTAGCATTACGCTTGATAACGCACTAGCGGCAAACGTAATCACGCAAGCTGAACACGTTCAGTTAATTGATTACAATATTAAACGTGAAAAAGCGATTCGTGTAGATGAGTTCGATTTTGATATGAACCTACTAGACGATAACGCACAGCCGATTAATCCGCTTAAAAGCGTAGTTAATCAGTAAGTTAAAGTAATAAAATTCAATGATGCAAAGCGCCCGCAGTATCGGCGCTTTTATTTTTGAGTAAAAAATTAGTGTGGAGCCCCGCTTGTGTAAAAACAAGCGGGGCTTTTTTGTGTTTTTTTAAAGTCGAAATTGATAGCTGTATTGATTCGTAAACGAGTATGTATGCCTAGAGGATTAAAAAGGGACGTTTATAATCTTGAAAAAGGGCTAATAACCCCGTTGGCACCTTGTTGTAGTACATGGGTAGGATACCCGCTGAATTAAAACGTTAAACATTTTAGCGTTCTAAATAACTCATTAACTGCGTTAAAAACTTCTCATATAGATAAACTATATAACCCAATTTTTGTTTTGTTACTGAGCTATTTATAATCTTGAAAAAGGACTAATAACACCATTAGCACCTTGTTGTAGTACATGGGTATATATTTGTGTAGTACGCACATCACTATGGCCTAGTTGTGTTTGTACTGTGCGTATATCAGCGCCGCTTTGCAGCAAATGCGTAGCGAAAGAGTGACGCAAAGTATGTGGCGTAACGTGTTTGTTAATTTCAGCTTTTATTGAAGACAGTTTAACTGCCTTTCTTACCCCTGAATGATCTAAGTGGTGACGTCTTATTTCTCCTGTTTCAGGGTCCGTACTTAATTTATGTGATGGGAACAAAAACTGCCATTGTAAAGACTTATTAGCGCTTGGGTATTTTTTACTAAGTCGATGAGGCATCCATACACCGGCGTACGCATCATTTTTTAAATCTAACTGTAAATATTCATCAACTTGAATTATTTGATTTCTTAGCATTGGTATTAATTCTTCAGCAAGTGTCACAATACGATTTTTATTACCCTTACCGTTCCAAATGCGTATGTTTTTATAGTCGAAGTCAATATCTTGAACTCTTATTTTTACTGCTTCCATCAGCCGTAAACCACTTCCATATAGCAGGCTTGCTATCAAATAATGTCGTTTATTTATATTTCTAAAAAATAGCGATACCTCAGTTTGTGTAAGTACGACAGGAAGTTTCTGTTAGCGGTTACTTTTAACGAAATTTAAATCTAATGAGAGCTCATTCTTAATAATATGTTTATATAAAAAAGCAAGCGCATTTAAAGCGCTTGCTTGTGTTCTCGCTGCCACTTTTTTAGTGACTGTTAAGTGATTTAAAAATATTTCTACTTCATTATTGCCCATACTGGTAGGGTGCCGCTTATTATGAAAATGGATATAGGCAGTAATCCAAAATACATAAGTTTCGATAGATTTTTTAGCATAGTGATGGCTATACATATAGTTGATAATACTATTAAGAAAAGGGGATTTAGTTTTCATTTTAAATCTCAATTAACTGTATTTATATACAGTATTGACGTTTTTCCTCCTAAGTCAAGAAATGAGGACATTTTCCTCTTTTCTGCATTTTAATAAAAGAACAGCCTGACTTAAAGTTTAAAGCTGGCAATGTGTTACAGTATTTGTTATTAATATTAAAAATAATTAAGAGGACATACATTGCTCATAAAAAGAGGAAAGTGTCCTCTGATAAAGCTGTTAGGCATATCTATGAAATGGATCATTCTGCTAATCAATATTTTGTTTTTGACATCTTGTTCGTCTGGAAACACCTTGCCAAAACAAGCTATTCCTACATTAATAAAAGTAGAGCAGACATTCCCTAAAAAAGAAATCCGCCTGATAAAAGATCCTGAACAAATAGCACAGATAATCGGTTTTGTTAATCAATATACTGATAACTGGACTGTTCCTTGGTATGGTCCACCAGTAGGTCAGATATACTTTAATTTTTATAGCGATAATGAGTATGTTGGTAATTTTTATGTAGGTCCTCACTTTTTCGGACGGGACTACGGTGATTTTTGGTCACAAAACGCTAATAAAAGTGATATTAGTAAACTTGGCAAACTGTCAGAGATTGACTTGTTAACGCTAATAGCACCATGAAAAAATGCCTAACAAGTTGCTCAAACGGACAAATAACAGTCGGCTAGCACTCGTGCCTCGCACATTATAGCCAACCGTAATTTGCCCCTTAGCAAAACGTTAGAAATTTAGTTCAACCATCGCATATTTTGCCAGCAGATAGGAAGTAAGTAGGAAAACATGAAAATAGGACGAAATGAAAAGTGTTGGTGTAATTCTGATAAGAAGTTTAAGCATTGTCATTATGGCCGTGAAAATGAAGAGCCTATTAGTAAGGGCGAAGCAATTGGGCATACAAAGAAAAACTCATCAAGAAAGTTATGCTACGTTTCATCTGATTTAAAACATGAATGTAGTATAAAAATTATAAACGCTCATACCATATCGAAAAGTGGTAGCTTGAAAGAGATTGCAGATGAAAGTAACCATGTATTAGGCTTAAAAATAAATTTACCAAATATAATGAAAAATAAAGGTAAATTAATTCCAGAGAAAATTGGAATTAATCAAGCTTCAACATTCAAAGGGTTTTGCTCTACCCATGATAAGACGCTTTTTGCTTGTATTGAAGACAGGGAGTTTATTGGAGATGAAGAACAATGTTTAGCTTTGATGTACCGCTCAGTTGCAAAAGAGCTTTATGCTAAAGAGGGCATGCTTAATACATCTGAGTTTATTAAAGGTGGCGATAAAGGTAGGCAACCATTTGAGCAAATGTTCCTCCAGAAGTTTGCAGCTGTTCAACAGTTGGGTATTAATGCTGCTATCAAGGAGCTTTCAGAGCTAAAGCAACAACTTGATGAGCAACTCCTTGGTAAAACAGTGGGTAATTTAACTCATCTAATTATGGAATCGTCAGAACCTATGCCTGTTGCTGTTTCATCAATTGTTGCACCAATAAGCGATTTTTCTGGCAATAGGATTCAGGATTTGGGAGACCTAAGTGTTGATGCTCAGCAACTGATTTTCAATTCATTCTCTAGTGACGGCAAAGGATATGTAGTTTTCAGTTGGGCAAAAGAATCACAAAAGGTATTAGGTTTCATTAATTCACTATTAGCTATAAATGAAAGTAAGATTTTTAGTGCACTCATTAGGTTCTTTTTCGGGTTAGCAGAAAATACTTTTACTTCACCTTTATGGTGGGATACGTTAACGAGCGAACAAAAAGATAAAATACAAAAACTTATCATGTCAGGAGTTAACCCAATGGAATTCGAGCCCAACAGTTTGTTAGTTGATGATGGTATTGAATTCTCGGGATGGGAAATTGCTAGACTTGAGAAAATAAATTTCTAACAAGTTGCTTAAACGGACAAAAAACAGTTGGCTTTTGCTCGTTCCTCGCTAATTCTAGCCAACTATTTTATTGCCGCTTAGCAAAGCGTTAGCTTTTCAACGGTGAATCTTAATGACTTTAATTTCAATTTCACAAGATATACCATTATCAATTTATAACTTTCACGTTTTTTATATTTCTACAGCAGCCATAATTCTTTTTATAGCTCTACTTTTACATAAAGATTATTCTTTAAAACGCAGTATGTTATATACATTCGCTTCGTTTATTACTTTTTACTTTTTTGCATATTCAGCAGCAGATAGATATTACAAATTAGAAAGAATGGGAGATAAATTAAATTTAAGTTATATTTCTCCTCATAAAGACAAGTCGATTTTAATCACAGAAATAAAATCAATGTCCTTTGGCTCATCTAACAGAAGCGGTAGCGGTTGTTTTGTCTCTATTAAATTATTTAATGGGGACAGCTATAAAAGTTCAGCGATACAAGAAGGAACAGATTACTGTAAACAGAAAAGAAAGGAATTAATGTCTGTATTAAACATCAAAGCTAACAAGTCACTCAAGCAGGACAAATAACAGTTGGTTTTTGCTCCTTCGTCGCTTATTTTAACCAACTATCATTTGCCTCTTAGTGAGGCGTTGAGGCTGTAGAATTACTCTTTCTAGGAACGTATTCTACTATTTTCAATTGATTGCTTTTTA